>JBBDSS010000001.1:0-1614 GCA_040904805.1 Homoserinimonas sp.
GCGGTAGAGTCGAGCCCGGGCGCCGCGGTGGCAGGTCATGCTTCGATCCGTAGCTCCCCGTTTCCTCTGGGAGTGCCTCAGTAGCGCGACCATGACCCGGTTTCTCGGACCCGCTCATCAAACCGGACGTGCGGTTTTCCCGCATCCGGCTTTCGGACTGGTTTCACGTCAAGGCATGCGAGCGCGGCACTTGCCGGCGGTCCTGCAATCTTACGAGGCCCAGGTCCTCGTACAGGTACCGGTAGCTGAACTGCCGGGTCCCCCGCCCGGGGACCTTGTGTCGTCGCACCAGAAGCTTGCGCAGCAGATCCGTGGTGTAGCGGTCCAGGCTCCGGTAGGCGGGCTCCAGCGTCCCGATGCTGAAGTACTGGCCCCACCCGCGCAGTTTGCGGTTCACCTCTGTCACCACCTCGTCCAGAGGGGCGTGGTTCCCCGCGTGTAACACCGCCCCGAGCGACTGCTTGAGCCGCTTCACCCGCTTCTTCGAGGGAGCGACCCCGAGGTACGTCTGCCCCGTCCTCCGATAGATCATGGGGCCGAACGTGTAGCCCAGGAAATCGAACGACTCCCGTTTGGCGTCGCGAACGCAGGTCTTCGCCTCGTTCAGGCTGAGACCCAACCGCTCCGTGATCCACTTCAGCCACGTCAGGGCTTCCTCCGCCCCGTCGCGACTCACGATCACGAGATCGTCCGCGTAGTTGATGACCCTGGCCCGCAGCTTCGACTCGAGGCCGAACTTCTTCCACGCCTTCAACAGCCTGTGGATGTAGAGGTTCGCCAACAACGGCGAGATCACCCCACCCTGCGGGGTGCCCGCCTTCGAGCCCTTGCCTCCCTTGAGGCTCCGCCGTCCTTCCGCGTCCGTCTCCTCGACCGGCGCCTTCAGCCACATCTTGATCAGACGCAGCATCTTCCGGTCGCTGATCCGGCGGGCCACCGACTTCAGAAGCTCACCATGCGGTATCGTGTCGAAGTACTTCGACAGGTCGGCATCCACTACTTGGCTCTCGCCGCGCAGCACAGACGCGCGAACCTCCTTCACCGCATCGAGCGCTCCACGCCTGGGGCGGTACCCGTACGCGTTCGGCTCGAAATCCGCCTCGAAGATCGGCTCCACCACCAGCTTCGCGGCTCGCTGCACCACTCGGTCCCGGATCGTCGGGATCCCGAGCGGCCGCTCGCCCCCATCCGGCTTCGGTATCATCACCCGCCGTACTGCCTGGGGCCGGTACCTCTCCTCCCGAAGTTCTGCCGCCAGGGTGCGCAGCCAGCCCTCCAGCCCCCCCTCCGACGCCTCGATGCTCTCGAACGTCACCCCGTCCACGCCTGCCGCCCCACCCTTCTGCCGGCAGAGTCGGTACGCGTGGTCCAAGATGTCCGCCCGCCACACCTTGTCGTACAGGAGGTAGAACCGGAACTCCGGCTCACCCTTGGCCTTGACGTACAGCTTCTTCTGAAGCGTCCGGATCTTTTCTGGAGTTGACAGGCCCACGGCCAATCTCCTCTCCTCGGCTCCGATCGAAGCGCCCAGAACCAGGGCCCCTTCCCTCCACCGGCGTTACCCGGCTTCCTCGGTACTATGGGCCCCTCCGACGCCCGCCTCGGCCCGCTCCC
>JBBDSS010000002.1:0-163289 GCA_040904805.1 Homoserinimonas sp.
CCACAAATCCGCCGCCCTCAACGACCTCCAACAAGAACACCGACGAGAACACCGAAGAGACCGTCAGCGCACGGGGTAGGACTCTGCCCACACGACAAGCACCCGCAGGCCGGTTTTGATGAGCTCAACCAGCGAAGCCGGCTACCCAGCGGGGGCTCCGGCGCTCAACCAGGAGCTAGAAAATCTCTGCCACGCAGCAGCGCAGCGACCCACCGGCCACCTCGATGCCGTCCAACTCGACCGACTCCACCCGGAAACCGGCGTCCGCCAACTCTGCGCGGTGATCATCCGTCAGGGCGGCATCCGCGCCAGCGCTCATCCAGACCACATCGTCACTCAACGCGATCGAATTGCCGACGAAGGCCAGGTGCTCCTCCGGCCCCAGCAGGATGGTGTGCGGTGCGTACAGCGACACAATCGCATCCACCACTGCCGGGTCGGCGAACGCGTGCGGACCGATGACCACGGCACGACCAGCCAGGACGGCGAGCACCACATTGGTGTGATACTCGTCCGGGGTCAGGTCGAACATCAAGGTCGCTCGCAGCCCCAGGGCCTCGTGCATGAGGCGGGCACCATCCTCATCACAGCGCTCCGACAACCCGACGAAACCGATACCGCGCGCACGGTCCACGACCAGGGCGCCGGTCAGCTCGCAGGCGTGAGGCTGCTCCGACAGGTCCACCTCCTCGTATCCGAGCACATCACCGAAGAAGTGGCGGATATCGGTGCGCCCGGCCTCGATCCGGCGAACCGGGTGATGCATTCTGCCAATCAGGTAACGGCCGGCTGCCGTGGTCGCGAACACGTTGTTCGGGAACACCGCATCCGGCGCCTCCGGGTCGCCGGCGAACGTGATGGTCGGAATCACCGCGGTCAACGCCCGGTGAAGCTCGCGATGCTGGCGTGCAGCCCTGGCAGAGTCGTAGGCATCCGCCTCAGCCATGTAGCGATTGTCCTCGGCCGACTCGTCCGTGCGCACGAAACCGTCGGGGGAGACCAGGAAAGCGGCACGCGCGGTAGCCGGGCCGAAGTCGGGGTTGAGGGTGCGCGCGAACTCAAGGAACGCCGCAGGATCGCGGGTAATCACACCGCTGATCATAGGGATCCGATCGCGCGAAAAAGTGATGATCGGAGCAACAATCTTGCGTCGAGCGATCCCTGCCAGAATAGCTGGATGGCTTCCCCGGTAAATCCGCCCCGCGGCATGCGCGACTTCCTGCCAGCAGACAAGCAGCGACGGGAGCGGGTGCTCGGCGTCATCCGCGACGTCTACCGTATCCACGGTTTCGACGAGATCGAGACCCCGGTCATGGAGGACTCTGCCCGACTACACGCGGGCCTCGGAGGAGACAACGAGAAGCTGGCGTTCGGCGTGCTGAAGCGTGGACTCACCACCGGCGACTTCCAGGCGGCGACGGATGCCCTGCAGCTGGCCGATCTCGGCCTGCGGTTCGACCTCACCGTGCCGCTCGCCCGGTTCTACGCCACGCACCGCGCGGAACTGCCGAGCGTCTTCCGCGCCATCCAGATCGGCTCGGTCTGGCGTGCCGAGCGTCCGCAGAAGGGCCGGTTCCGGCAGTTCGTGCAGTGCGACATCGACGTGATCGGTGAGGCCGGCCCACTGGCCGAGATCGAGCTGATCACCGCAACCCAGGCGGCACTGGCTGCCCTCGGCCTCGGCGAGTGCAGCATCCGCATCAACGACCGTCGCATCCTCACCGGGCTGCTCTCCCACTGGGGGGTGCCGGCGGAACAGCAGGAACGCGCACTGATCACCATCGACAAGCTAGACAAGATCGGCGCAGCAGGCGTGGCCGGCGAACTGGCCGAACTCGGTATCGCGACCGACGGTCTTGCCGATGCCCTCCAGGTGAAGGGCTGGGGCCTGCTGGAGAGCGCACCCGATTGGCTCGACCGCGTGGCGTACCGGGAGATGCTCGACCTCCGAGCCGCCGTCCCCACCGCGACGCTCGAATTCGACCCCACCCTGGTACGTGGGATGGGCTACTACACCGGCACCATCTTCGAGGTGGCCCACCCGTCGCTCGGCTACTCTCTTGGCGGAGGCGGCAGGTACGACGGGATGATCGGACGCTTCCTGGGAACGGATGTTCCGGCCACCGGGTTCTCGCTCGGCTTCGAGCGTCTGGTCGACCTGGTCACGCTCGACGCTGCAGACGAGCTCGCCTCGATCGCCCTCCTTCACGACCGCGACGCCGACCCGGCAGCCCTCGTCGCCCTGAAGGCATCGTTGATCGCCGCCGGCAAGCGTGTGCGTCTGGAGCCCCGCGTCAAGAACCTGCGGGTGCTGCTCGACCAGCTGGCAGCATCCGGCTACACCCACTTCGCCACCGTCACGGATGCGACCACCCCCGACACCCTGGAACTCAAGCCCCTCGCCTCATAGTGCCCGTTCCGGTGAATAGTGCCCCGCAGAACAGGCACTATTCACCGGAACGGGCATTTTGGCGTGGGTAGGATTGCAACCACACCCCCACCGCGTTGAAGGAGAATTGCCGTGTCGTTGATTGAGGCCGTCGAAGCCCGCGAAATCCTGGACTCCCGGGGCAACCCGACAGTCGAAGTCGAGGTACTCCTCGAAGACGGCACGGTATCCCGCGCCGCCGTCCCCTCCGGCGCATCCACCGGCGCGTTCGAAGCCTACGAGCTGCGCGACGGTGACAAGAAGCGCTACCTCGGCAAGGGTGTGCAGAAGGCCGTCGATGCTGTCATCGACATCATCGGCCCGGAGATTGAAGGATTCGACGCCGCCGACCAGCGCCTGGTCGACTCCGCTCTCATCGAGCTGGACGGCACAGACAACAAGAAGACCCTCGGAGCCAACGCCATCCTCGGCGTCAGCCTCGCAGTCGCAAAGGCGGCAGCCGACTCCGCAGACCTCCCGCTGTTCCGCTACCTGGGCGGGCCGAACGCCCACACCCTTCCGGTGCCGATGCTGAACGTCATCAACGGCGGATCCCACGCTGACAGCAACGTCGACATCCAGGAGTTCATGATCCTGCCCATCGGCGCCGAGACCTTCAGCGAGGGCCTCCGCTGGGGTGTCGAGACCTACCACGCGCTCAAGAGCATCCTGCACGGTAAGGGCCTGAGCACCGGCCTGGGCGACGAGGGCGGCTTCGCCCCGAACCTGGGCAGCAACCGCGACGCACTCGACCTGCTGGTCGAGGCCATCAACAAGGCCGGCTTCAAGGTCGGCACCGACATCGCGCTCGGCCTCGACGTCGCGGCCACCGAGTTCTTCGAAAAAGGCAAATACAACTTCGAAGGAAAGAAAATCACCGCGGGCGACTTGAGCGCGTACTACGCCGACCTGGTCTCCTCCTACCCGCTCGTGTCAATCGAGGACCCGCTGGCCGAAGACGACTGGGAGGGTTGGGCGCAGCTGACCAGCGAACTCGGCGACAAGACCCAGATCGTCGGCGACGACCTCTTCGTCACCAACCCGGAACGACTCGCCACCGGAATCGAGAAGGCTGCGGCCAACTCGATCCTGGTCAAGGTGAACCAGATCGGAACCCTCACCGAGACGTTGGATGCCGTTCGCCTGGCCCAGCGCAGCGGCTACACCGCGGTCCTGTCCCACCGCTCCGGCGAGACCGAAGACACTACGATCGCCGACCTCGCGGTGGCGACCGACTGTGGCCAGATCAAGACTGGTGCCCCGGCCCGCTCCGAGCGCGTCGCCAAGTACAACCAGCTGCTGCGCATCGAGGAGGAGCTCGACGGTGCCGCCGTCTACGCGGGTCGCGGGGCGTTCCCGCGCTTCCAGGGCTGACGGGCTTACCCCGGGAGTGCCGCGCGGGTCAGGCTCGCCTTGCAGCCGGTGCCGGTTAAGCTTCTGGCATGAATAAACGGCAGCGCATCCAGAAGGTTGCTGTCGCCATGCCTGCGCCTGGCGCGAGCGCCAACTGGCTCCGCGGCATCCGCCTGTCCGGGTTCACGATCATGACGCTCGCCATCATCGTGCTCTTCATCGTGGTGCTGGCGCCATCACTGCGCATCTGGGTGGAGCAACGCCAGGAGATCGCGGCGCTCGAAGCGGAGGTGGCAGCCGCGAATGACGAGCTTGACAACCTTGAACACGAACGCGCGCGCTGGGACGACCCCAACTATGTCGAGACCCAGGCTCGAGAGCGCCTCTACTATGTGAAGCCGGGCGAATTCAGCTACCTGGTGATCGACGACGGCGCCACCGTCACCACGCCGGGCGGCGCACCAATCAGCGACGAACTGCAGACCACCGAGGTGGACTGGGTGAAAACCATGCTGTCGTCGGTGCTGACCGCCGGGCTGACCGACGCTGCACCGGATGAGATCATCGCCCCGGTCATCCAGGGCGCCCGATGACAGCCAGCAAGCCCGCACCGTGAGACAAGGACTTTTCGTGACCACTCCACCCTTCGATGCCCCGACCGATGCAGATATCGCCACGGTGTCCCTTCAGTTGGGTCGTCCGGCGCGGAACGTCATCGGCATTGCGGCGCGCTGTGTGTGCGGGGCGCCGACCGTCGTCTCCACTAAACCCCGCCTCGATGACGGAACCCCGTTCCCGACCCTGTACTACCTGAGCCACCCGGCCGCGACCGCGGCCGTGTCGACCCTGGAAGCCACCGGTGTCATGCCGGAACTGGCGGCACTACTCGAGGGCGAGGTGGCCGCCGCCTACCTGGCGGCCCATCAGGCCTACCTCGCCGACCGCGCCAGCGTCGAAGACGTACCGGAGGTCGCCGGAATCTCCGCCGGGGGAATGCCGACGCGGGTCAAGTGCCTGCACGCCCTGGTCGGCCATTCCCTCGCCGCCGGGCCCGGAGTCAACCCGATCGGCGATCTCGCCCTGGCGCGATGCAGCTGGTCCCCAAGCGTGTGCGAATGCGCCGACTACACGGCAACCGGGCCAGACGGCAGCACCGGGTGAGGCGCGCACTGGCGGCACTCGTGACGGCCGGAGTCCTCGTCTCAGTGGTTTTCACGTCAGTGCTGGTCGTCGCCTCTCCGGCGGAGGCAGACTCCATCCGCGACCGTCAGTACTGGCTGAACCAGTACGGCATCAGTCAGGCATGGAACACGACCAGGGGCGCGGGCGTGACCGTTGCCGTCATCGACACCGGGATCGACGGGAGCCACCCCGACCTGGCCGGACAAGTTATCGCCGGAACGGATGTATCCGGCGTCGGCGCAGCGAACGGCCAGACCCCGGTCGGTGACTCCAGCGGACACGGCACTATGGTGGCGTCCCTGCTCGCCGGGCGTGGCCACGGCAACGGCGACGGCGTCATCGGCGTCGCACCGGACGCGAAGCTGCTGGCCGTGTCGATGGGTTTCGGCGCCGGCACTGTCAGCTCCGACGACCAGATCGCCACTGCGGTTCGCTGGGCGGTCGACAATGGCGCTGATGTCATCAACATGTCACTCACCCGCAACACGCTGGAGTGGCCGGAGTCCTGGGATGACGCCTTCCTCTATGCCATGCAGCACGACGTGGTGATCGTCGCGGCGGCGGGCAACCGCGGCAGCGGCACAACCCAGGTCGGCGCTCCGGCGACCATGCCAGGAGTATTGACGGTTGCCGGTGTCGACCGCAGCGGCTCGGCCAGCTTCGACGCATCTTCGCAAGGCATCACCATCTCGGTCGCCGCCCCCAGCGAGGAACTGGTTGGAGCCCTCCCGGGCGGCGGTTACGCCCAATGGGATGGCACCAGCGGCGCAACGCCACTGGTGGCCGGCCTGGTCGCATTGGTGCGCTCGGCGCACCCGGAACTGGACGCAGGCAATGTCATCAACCGAATCACCGCCACCGCATCCCGAGTCGGCAACGAGGAGGTGAGCGCGATCTACGGGCATGGTCGTATCAACGCCGCCGCCGCGGTGCTCAGCGATGTTCCCAGCGTGGCCAGCGATCCGGCAGACGAGCTCACGGAGTGGATCCGCCTCTACCGGCGTGCCGAGTCGCAGCCGACCGAGCCCCCGAGCGCGACTCCAAAGCCGACGCCGCAGCCGGTTCCTGCCCCGGCCCCCGGGCCCGAGAATCCCCTCGGCACGGTGCTGCCGACAGTCGATTCGCTGAGGAACGTGGGCGTTCCGTTGCTGGTCTACACCGGGTTCACCGGGCTGCTGGCCGGCACGGCAGTGGCCGCAGTCCGCTCGTTCAGGCGGCTTCGCGACAGGCGGTAAGCTATTGGTCGTGCCTAAAATCCTCATTGTTGGCGGCGGTTATGCCGGTTTCTACACTGCCCTGAAGCTCGACAAGTGGCTTCGCCGTGGTGAGGCCGAAGTGACCGTGGTTGACCCGCTGCCGTACATGACCTACCAGCCGTTCCTCCCCGAGGTCGCTGCCGGCTCGATCGAGCCCCGTCACGCCGTGGTCTCGCTGCGCAGGCACCTCGCGAAGTCGGCCGAGATCATCACCGCGAAGGTGACGGCCATCGACCACGCGAGCAAGACGGCGACCATCACGCCGGAGGTGGGCGAGCCGTGGCAGATGGCCTACGACATCATCGTGGTCACCGCAGGTGCGGTCAGCCGTACCTTCCCGATCCCGGGTGTTGCCGACGAGGCGATCGGCCTCAAGAGCATCGAGGAGGCCGTGGACGTCCGCGATCGCATCCTCACCAACTTCCAGAAGGCGTCCAACCTTCCCGCCGGCCCGGAGCGCGACCGACTGCTCACCTTCGTGGTGGTCGGCGGCGGTTTCGCCGGCATCGAGGCGTTCGGCGAGATGCGCAGCCTGGCCAGTTCGCTGCTGCGCTACTACCCGACCCTGTCGTTCGAAGACACCCACTTCCACCTTATTGAGGCGATGGAACGCATTATGCCCGAGGTGTCGCTGAAGACCAGCCACTGGGTCATCAAGAACCTCGAGTCGCGTGGTGCAGAAGTGCATCTTGAGACGCAGCTCACCTCCGCCGTCGGCGGCGTCATCGAGCTGTCGACCGGTGAGTCGTTCGAGTCGGACACCATCGTCTGGACTGCCGGCGTCATGGCGAACCCGGTCGTGCGAAGCACCGACCTTCCGGTTGAAGAGCGGGGGCGGCTGCGCGTCGGCGCTGACCTGCGCATCGTCACCGAAGAGGGCAGTATCGTTCCGGATGCCTGGGGTGCCGGCGATGTCAGCGCCGTGCCCGACCTGACCGGCGGCGGTGTCGGCGGCTACTGCGTCCCGAACGCCCAGCACGCTGTGCGCCAGGGCAAGCTCATGGCCAAGAACATCGTGGCAACCTTGCGCGGCGACGAGCCGAAAGAGTACTTCCACAAGAACATGGGTGCGGTTGCCGGTATCGGTATCGGCGAGGGAGTGTTCCAGGCTGGCAGGCTGTCGATTAAGGGCCTGATCGCCTGGTTCATGCACCGCGGTTACCACGGCCTGGCGATCCCGACCTGGGAGCGCAAGATCCGGGTCTTCGCGAACTGGTTCCTCAACTTCTTCCTCCGGCGCGACATCGTCTCCCTGGAGGCCCGTGCGTACCCGCGGGCGTCGTTCGAAGAGTTCGCCGCGCGCCCGAAGTCTGCAGCACCGGCGAAGAAGGCTTCGGCCAAGGCCCCCGTCAAAGAGAAAGTTTCGGCGGACAAGTAGTCGGGTTCGATTCCCTGCACTAGGCTGCCTGCGTTAGTCTGCCCGGGCAGGCTGGTAGCCGGGCCCCCATAGCCCAACTGGCAGAGGCAGACGACTTAAAATCGTCCAAGTAAGGGTTCGAATCCCTTTGGGGGCACCTTGCGAGGCGCCCGCAAGGGGTTCGCTGTCTGGTGGTTCCGCAGCTGAGCGCTTGCCGCCTCAGCCGGCTACCGGCCGGACGTTGAGGTTCTGGTTGAACAGATTTTCCGGGTCGTACCGGTGCTTGATCGCCGCCAGCCGCTCACGCGTCGACGGCGGGTACATCTGCGCCACGACCGATTCGTCGGTGCCGCTCCGGAAGTTCGCATAGGTTCCCGACAGGTGGGCGGCCACGGGGAGCCAGCGGTCGTGCACGCCCTGCACCGCCTCGTCTTCGGCGTCTTCGGCGAGGAAAGCGACCGAGATGATCAGGGCCTCACTGCCGCGATGGGCGAAAGCGGTGGCATCCGCAGGAACGCGGTTGAATGCTCCACCGAGGCTGCGGACCATCAGGACTGAGGCATCCAGGCTCCTGAAGTAGCCGGCCAGCTCGTCGATCGCGGCGTCCGTCAGCTCCGGGGAGAAACCGTTGTTGTCCACCATGGCTATGGGCCCGGCCGGCGGGTGCGCTTCGTCCAGCATCTCCGCATAAGCCATCGGCTTCAGTTCGTGACTTGCGACTCCGGGAAGCGCGAGCAGCGGCGCCACGGCAGCAGCAGCTTCCTCCTCATCGTCGCCGGCGTAGCAGACGAGGAGCTGGACTCCGGCGGGGAACGGCCCGAAGGCGGGCATCGCCACCAGGGTTGTATTCAGCTCTTCCGGCGCCGAGCGCATGGCGTTTCGCCAGCCGGTCAGCGTACTCTCGAGCGCGTCCATCCCGAAGCTGATCGACCCGCCGACGACCTTGCCGATGGGATGCGCCTGGAAGGTGAAGCTGGTGACGATTCCGAAGTTGCCACCACCACCGCGGATTGCCCAGAACAGGTCGGGGTGCGTACTCGCGTCGGCGGTGACGATGTCGCCGGCAGCGGTCACCACTTCGGCCGCCACCAGATGGTCGAGGGCCAGTCCGTGCGTTCGCACCAGCCAGCCGATGCCGCCGCCCAGCGTGAGGCCGCCGACCCCGACCGAGATGGTGTCACCAGAGGAGATCGCGAGCCCGTGCTCGGAGAGTGCTGCGGCGATGTCGCCCCACACAGCGCCGCCGCCGACCGCCACCAGCCCGTCCGGTTCGACCGTCACTGAGGCCAGCGATGTCAGGTTGATGACGAGGCCGCCCGCATTGGTTCCGTGGCCGGAGGCGCTGTGGCCGCCGCTTCGCACTGAGAGCAACAACTGTTCGAATGCGGCGAATCTCACTGCCTGGGCGACGTCGCCCGCGGTGGCCGGAAGCACGACAGCGGCGGGGCTGCCAGTGTCGACGGCGACAGTGCTCGCCGCTTCGTAACCGTCATCGCCGGGTAACAGCACAGGGCCGGTGAGCGCCGACCTGAGAGCATCAACAAGAGTTCTGTCCATTGTCATTCTTTCAATTCTGCCAACAGCCACCGACATGGGTGGATGAACTCATGCTCGAGCTACCTCGATGTAGTTGGACCAGGCCCAGACGGCGACGCAGATGGCCGCAAACCCGGTGACCACCAGCAGCGCAGTGAGCATCGTGATCCCTGGTTGTACGCCGGGCAGCAGGACGGCCGCTGCCAGCGTTCCTACGGCCAGAGTGGTGGTGAACCAGGCTCGGCGCGACCATTCGAGCACGACGCGGCCGGGCAACGCCCCGATCGGCAGCATGAGGATGAGCGCGGAGCCGACCCCGGCCAGGCACACTGTCGCCAGCAGTTCGCTGAAGACGGATGCCCAGAATCCGTCGACCGGTCCGACCAGGCCATGCGCCACCCAGGCGAGAACGGCCAGCAGCAGGACGCCGCCCACGCCGGCGAGGTTGACCAGGGCTCGCGGTCGGACCGGCACCGTGAGAGCGAACCCGACGCCGATGAGAGCACCCCCGACCAGGGGCGGTTCCATCCCGGTGAGCCGGGCGATCATGGTGGCGATCGCGGCGATGATCAGCAGTATCGGTACGAATCGCAGCCGTCCGATCACGCCGAGACGGTCTGAAGCGAGCTTGCTGGTGATGGCCACCCCGACGACGTTGAGGATCGCCAGCCCGGCGCCGACGGCGAAGAGCAGCCGGACGTAGCGCACCTCGCCGTTGAGTCCTTCGGCGAGCACGACCAGTCCCGCAGTTGCCGCCAGCGGTACTGCGCCCATCAGCCACGGGTTCCGCGGCACAGGCTCACCGGATGCAGTGTTTCTGCGGTTGCGGCCGGCCAGCTGGGGCTTGCGGAAACTGAACCGACCGCGCAGGGCGGATGCCAGCAGGCGCAGCGGCATCGCGATCAGCGAGATGAAGGCGAGGGCGAACAGTGGTGCCCACAGCCAGCTGCCGCCCGCCGCGGTCTCGCCCGGCGTGGGCAGCTGGGCGCCGAAACCGGTGGGGGTGCCCCAGTTCGTCAGCGCTTCGCCGATGGTCGGGCCTGCTCCGCTGTGCCCAGGGAAGATGGGTCGCTCGAGCCAGGGGAGAGTTCCGGCATCCGCCCGCTCGCTGGGGGTAGGCGACGGGGTCGGTGTCCTCTCGGGAGTCTCGTCAGGGACGGCCGGAGCAGGCGGCAGCACCGGAGACGGCTCTGGACTGGTGGGGGGTGTCACCGGGGCGGGCGGTTTGGTCGGTGTCGGGTTCACCATCAGCTGCCGCGCAGCACTGGGATTGGAGGTTCCCATCGATGGGACCGTTTGCGTCGCCCGCACCGAATAGTTTCCTGAGCCGCCCGCGATCGTGCAGAGCCATTTTCCGCTATCGGTCACCGGTGCATTGCACGCCTGGGACACGCCGTTCACGAAGAGTGTGATTGAGGATCCTCGGTACCCGGTTCCGGAAGCGACACCGGGTGACTTCTGCGGCGGCACCTTGTCGATGGTCGGCGCGCCGAGCACGCCGACCGTCACGGTGTCCTGACCGCCGGCGGTGCCATCGGCCAGAGTCTCGGTGGCGGTGATGACGAGCCCTGGACCGTTCGGCAGCGTTGCGGTACAGCTCCACTCGACGCTCGACGGGTCGGTGGCCGCGGCAACACATCCGGACGACCCGCTTGCCGTGACGGCGACACCGCTGCCGGCCGCCATGGTGCCGCCGACAGTGACCGACTTGCTCGGCGAGAACCCGGCGGCGGGAGACGTGATCACCAGGCTGGACCCGGGCCGCGACTCGGATGGCGATGGTGTCGGAGTCGGAGTCGGAGTCGGCGTTGCGGACGGCGCGGGCGGGGGAGGCGTCTCGTCTGCGGAGGCCGCCGCGGTCCCGGTCCCGAGCATGACCCCGGCGAGCAGCATCATTGCCGAAAGCATTCGGGGTCTTCGACGCGCGGCGTGGCGTCTGCGGCGGCAAACGGGACGCGTGAGTAGGTCGAATGTGTGTACGGGCACTGTCATTCAATCTAATGAGCGCTGACGGCATGAGCCAGCGATTGAAGCCTCTGACGGCGAATATCCGTCTAAAGGATGAGGAATCGTAGCCACAGTGCCCGTTCCGGCGAATAGTGCCCGTTCTACCGGGCACTATTCGCCGGAACGGGCACTTCAGCGGGCTAGGGCGTGCGGCGACGCAGAGTGATCGACCCGAGCACGACCGCGCCCACCGCGAACGCCGCAATGATGAGCAGCTTCCCGCCGACGTAGGCCGCATCCTCACTGTCGCGGGAGACCGCGTTGAGCGCGTCGATCGCATGGGAGAGCGGTAACCAGTCGGAGGTCGCGTGCAGCACATCCGGCATCTGGTTGCGGGGGAGGAAGATGCCGCCCAGCAGCACCTGCGGGAACACCAGCGCCGGCATGAACTGCACCACCTGGAACTCGGTCTGGGCGAACGCACTTGCCAGGAGTCCGAGCGTGGTGCCGAGCACGGCATCCGCCAGCGCAACGGTCAGCAGGAGCCAGATCGAGCCCTCGATCTCCAGCCCGCAGACCCAGACGGCGAAAGCTACGGCGATCGACGCCTGCAGGATCGCGAGCAGGCCGAACGCCAGCGTGTACCCGAGGATGAAGTCGAGCTTGCCGAGCGGCAGGGTGAGCAGTCGTTCCAGCGTGCCGCTGCGCCGTTCGCGCAGGGTCGAGATGCTGGTGATCAGGAACATGATGATGAACGGGAACAGGGCGAGCATGGCCGGGCCGACCTGGGCGAACACCGGGGTGTCATCAAACAGCCAGGCGATCAGGCCGATCAGCAGGCTGGGCACGACCAGCAGCAGCACGATGGTGCGCGGGTCGTGCCGAATCTGACCGAGTACTCGGCCGGCGGTGGCGAGCGTGCGTGCGGTGTTCATGATGCGTCCCGGTCTCGGGAATGCTTTGGATGCTGCGGATGCGCTGGTTCAGGCCGCCCGGCGATCAGGGCGATGAATGCCCCCTCGGCATCATCGGCGCCGGTGGCGGCACGCAATCCCTGAAGGGTGTCGTCGGCGAGGATGTCGCCGTCGCGCATCAGCAGCAGCCGGTCGCAGCGGGCCGCCTCATCCATCACGTGGCTGGAGACCAGAAGTGTCGTGCCCTGCTCGGTCAGACGATGGAAGATGGTCCACAGCTCAGCTCGCAGCACCGGATCCAGTCCCACTGTCGGCTCGTCGAGCACGAGAAGCTCGGGGGAGCCAAGCAGCGCGCCGGCAAGGGACGCCCGGCTGCGCTGGCCCCCGGAGAGCGACCCCACCAACTGGTTGGCCTGCGGTGTCAGGTCTGTCTCTTCCATGACGCGGTCGATATCTGTGCGGTCCGCCCCGAGTATCGACCGGAGGTAGGCGATATTCTGGCGAACTGTCAGGTCGTCGTAGAGGCTGACCTGCTGGGTCATGTACCCCACGCGATGCCTGAGCGACGGTTCTCCGGCTGCGGTGCCGAGCACTGTCACCCGGCCGTTCACCCCGCGCTGCACTCCGACGATGGATCGCATCAGGGTGCTCTTCCCGGATCCGCTCGGCCCCAGCAGCCCGACCAGGCTGCCGCGCGGGACGCGCACGTCGACACTGTGCAGCACCTCCTGCTGTCCGCGGCGTACGCGAAGCCCCTGGATGTCGATAGCCGCATCCATGGAATTCATCATGTGACGAACTCTTCTGCGTGGGCACCCGGCTTGTCAACGGGAAAACCGTACTGCCGCAGCATGGTGGCAGCGAAGTCGTGCCCCAGGGCCGTGCGCAGCAGGCCGATGGCCCGACTGTAGGCCAACCGGCCAGTGTGCCGGAACTCGTGCCCGCAGGCAAGGATTTCACAGTGGACTAGCGGGTCCGGATAGTTATAGTTAGTGAAGCGTGCAGGGATGCGCGCCCCACCCGAGGCAGGACCGTGCAGCGCACGGGGAACGCAGCACAGAGGAGCTTTTCAGTCATGGAACTACTAATCGTCGTAGGCATCATCGTCCTGCTGATCGTTATCGTCGGAATCTACTTGTGGACCACGTACAACGGGCTGGTGACGCTGAATGTGCGCGTCGACGAGGCGTGGAGCGACATCACGGTGCAACTGAAGCGACGGGCCGACCTGCTTCCGAACCTCATCGAAACGGTGAAGGGCTACGCCGCGCACGAGCGGGGCGTCTTCGAGGCCGTCACCCAGGCACGGGCCGAGTCGCTCAGCGCCGGAACGCCCGCTGAGGCAGGCGTCGCCGAGAACCACATGCAGTCTGCCCTGAAGAGCATTTTCGCCGTCGCCGAGGCGTACCCGCAGCTCCAGGCCAGCCAGAACTACCTGCAGCTGCAGGGCGAGCTGGTCGACACCGAAGACAAGATCCAGGCGTCGCGCCGGTTCTACAACGGCGGAGTCCGCGAACTCAACACCAAGATCAAGGTGTTCCCGAACACCCTGTTCGTGCGTGGTCTCGGCTTCACTGAGCGCGAGTTTTTCGAGGTCTCCGACTCCGCGGCCATCGCCGAGCCGCCCCGCGTGCAGTTCTGATCTCGCTGACGTCGCTGGTCGAGCTTGTCGAGACCCTCAATCGGATTACAGGGGCCTAGATGTATAGCGCCATAGCCAGGAACAAGCGCAACACTGTCATCATCATCCTGTTCTTCGTGGTGATCATCGCGGCGCTCGGTTTCGTTGCGTCGATGATCTGGTTCGACGGCAACTGGGGCATCGTGATCGGTACCGTCATCGGTGCCGGCGTCTACGCGCTCATCCAGTACTTCGCGGCGGGCCGCCAGGCCGTGGCGATGAGCGGTGCCAGGCAGATCCAGAAGTCGGACAACCCGCGCCTCTATCGCACCGTCGAGAACCTGGCCATCACCACCGGCATGCCGATGCCGAAGGTCTACATCATCAACGACCCGGCGCCGAACGCGTTCGCCACCGGCCGCGACCCCGACCACGCCATCGTGGCCGCCACCACCGGCCTGCTCGACATGATGACCGACTCGGAGCTGGAAGGCGTCATGGCCCACGAGATGGGCCACGTCAAGAACTACGACATTCGCGTCACAATGATCGTCTTCGGGCTGGTGGTGGCCATCGGCTTCATCGCCGACATCCTGTTGCGGATGATGTGGTTCGGCGGCGGAAACCGGAACAACAGCGGTGGCAACCCGATCATGCTCGTCCTGGGCATCGCGGCGATGCTCATCTCGCCACTGGTGGCCACCGCGGTGCAGGCCGCCGTGTCGCGCGAGCGCGAATACCTGGCGGATGCGACTGGAGCCCTGACCACCAGGCACCCGGACGCGCTGGCCAGCGCCCTGCACAAGCTCGGGGAGCACGGCCGCCCGATGAAGCGCCAGAACTCCACCATGGCGCACATGTGGATCAGCGACCCGACCAGGCCGGGCATCATCGACAAGATGTTCAGCACGCACCCGCCGCTGCCCGACCGCATCCGTCGCCTGCTCGACAACGCCACCAAGTTCTAACTGTCCGGGAGGGGCCGCACCACGCGCTGACCGAGTTCGGCAGCGACCGCGACCGCGAGGTCGCCGCGCGCCATCACCTCCACCCGCTCGAGGCCCTGCCAGGCGGCGATGTCATGCAGCAGCGGGGCGAGGCGGGCCGCGGTGTCGGCGGGGGCATCCGGTTCCGTCCAGGACGCCTGCACGCGCAGCACGCCGTTCTGGCGATCGCTCTTGAGGTCGATGCGACCGACCAAGCGGTCGTCGATCAGCAACGGAAGCACGTAGTAGCCGTAGACACGCTTGGGTTGGGGCGTATAGATCTCGATCCGGTAGCGGAAGCCGAACATCCGCTCAGTCCTGGCGCGTTCCCACACCACCGGGTCGAACGGCGAGAGGAGGGCGGTCGCCGCGATGCGGCGAGGAATGCGCGCGTCGCGGTGCAGCCAGACGCGCTGCGGCCGGCCGGCCTTCTCCCAGCCGGGAACGGTGACCGGCAGCAGGATGCCCGCCTCCTCCAGTTCCTGCAGGGCCGGCGCGGCCTCCTGCGCTTTCAGCCGGTAGTAGTCGGCGAAGTCGGTCGCAGTGCCAACCCCATGCGCGCGCGCCGCCTGCTCGACCAGCCGCCTGACCGCATCCGCCTGGGGTACTTCGGCATTCAGCACCCTCTCCGGTAGCACCTGCTCCGGCAACGCGTAGGTGCGCTCGAAACGGTTGCGACCACCGCTGACCAGTTCGCCCCAGGCAAAGAGCACCTCCAGGCCGCGCTTCACATCAGACCAGCCCCACCAGGGCCCGCTGCGCTTGTTGGCGTCGTGTTCGATCGCGCTGGCCGGCAACGGCCCCTTGTCTGCCAGTTCGGCTTTGAGCCAGGCGATCATCTGAGCGTTATCGTGCGCCCAGTGGTTGTCGTCGTCGGCGATCCGCCGGCGGTAGTTGTCCATCCGCCAGCGCATGAGGGGCCAGTCATCGACCGGGATCACCGCGGCCTCGTGGGCCCAATACTCGATGTACGGCCCTTTCTTCGCGAACGTCAGCCGGTCGAGCGCGGCCTTGTCGTAGGCGCCGAGCCGTGCGAACCCCGGGAGGTAGTGGCTGCGTTCGAAGACGTTGACCGAGTCGAGCTGCAGAAGTCCCAGCCGCCCGATCAGGCCGTTCAGTTGCCGGGTTCCCGCTTGTGCCGGGCGCGGCCGCCCCAGGCCTTGGGCGGCCAGGGCGATGCGTCTCGCCTGTGCTGGTGAAAGTCTCTCGGGCATTGCTTCGACAATAGTGACTGCCGACGACAGAGCGTGCATCCGCACACACCGAAAGTCCCCGGCGCTTCCCAGCCTCGCCCACCAGCTCCAGCAGCGGGTCGCACAAGCGGTCCGGCCATCGCCAGGGACTGCCTCAGTTGAGGCCTGACCGCCATTCCAAATAAGGCATATGCCCGCACCGGTATGCCGGTCCCGTTTAGACTGATCCGGTGCGGATAGGCAGAAGGAAGAGCGAGGCTCGTGCCGAGCGCCAGCCTGCGCCCCAAGAGCTGGTTCCTCGGGGGATGCGTATCGCCGGGGCCTGGTCGTGGCGGATCCTTGCGCTCGCCGGTGTGGCAGCGCTCTTCGTGTACCTGGTGATCGAGTTGCGACTCATCCTGATCCCGCTGCTGGTGTCACTGCTGCTGGCCGCGCTCCTGGTGCCACTGGTGCAGTTCCTGCAACGCCACCACTGGCCGAAATGGCTTGCCGTCACGGTGGCGGAAGTCGGGATCATCGGCATTGTCACCGGCCTCGTCTACCTGGTCATCTGGCAGGTTCGCACCGGCATCCCCGACCTCGTCGATCAATCGCTGGTCGCGTGGGAAGAGTTCAAGGAGTTCCTGCTGGAGTCGCCGCTGCATCTGACCGGTGATCAGCTCAACGAGTTCGGTGACCGGCTCTGGTCCGCGGCGCAACGCGACAGTGAGGTCTGGGTCAGTGGCGCCCTCTCGGTCGGCTCGACAGCCGGCCACGTGCTGGCCGGTGTGCTCCTCGTGCTGTTCATCACCCTCTTCATGCTGATTGACGGAGGGCGCATCTGGTCCTGGCTGGTTCGGCTGTTCCCCCGCACGGCGCGACCCGCGGTCGACGGCTCAGGGCGAGCCGGCTGGGGCACTCTCGCCCGTTTCGTGAAAGTGCAGATATTCGTCGCGGCGGTGGATGCCGTCGGGATCGGCCTCGGGGCGTTCTTCCTCGGCCTCCCGCTGGTCATCCCGATCGCGATTGCGGTCTTCCTCGGCTCCTTCATCCCGATCGTCGGTGCTGTCCTCACCGGCGCGCTGGCGGTGTTCGTCGCCCTCATCTACAAGGACCTCTTCATCGCCGTCATCATGCTGATCGTCGTGCTCGGCGTGCAGCAGCTGGAAAGCCACGTGCTGCAGCCGTTGATCATGGGAAGCGCCGTGAAGGTGCATCCGGTTGCCGTCGTGGTGGCGGTCGCCGCCGGCAGCTACATCGCCGGTATCCCGGGGGCGCTGTTCGCCGTGCCGTTCGTGGCCACCCTCAACGCCATGGTTCTCTACGTGGCGCGAGGGACCTGGCGAACGGACGCGCCGTTCGCGGATACCACGGCGGCGAAGGACGGCAGGACGAATGTCTGAGTCGCAGGTGGTCCGCGGAACGGTCGGTCCGACGCTCGCCGAGTTCGAGGCGGCTCGCGAGCGAGTGTCGAAGGTAGCCAAGGTCACCCCGCTGGAGAGTTCGCAGTTCCTCTCCGAGGTGGCCGGGGTCCCGGTGTTCCTCAAATGCGAGAATCTCCAGCGGACCGGCTCGTACAAGATCCGTGGCGCGTACAACCGGATCTCCCAGTTGACCAGCGAGGAGCGTGAGCGGGGAGTCGTCGCCGCATCAGCCGGCAACCACGCCCAGGGCGTCGCCCTGGCCGCCCGCGAACTCGGAATCAAGGCGACCATCTTCATGCCGGTGGGCGTCGCCCTGCCGAAGCTGCAGGCGACCAGGCACTACGGCGCCGAGGTGGTGCTGCGCGGGCATAGTGTCTCCGAGCCGCTGCGCGCGGCTGCGGAGTTCGCCCAGTCCAGCGGCGCGGTGCTCATCCCGCCGTTCGACCACGCCGACGTGGTGACCGGCCAGGGAACGCTCGGGCTCGAGATTCTCGACCAGCTTCCGACCATGAAGACGCTGGTAGTTCCGATCGGGGGCGGTGGCCTGCTCTCGGGTGTCGCCAGCGCCGTCAGGCAGAAACTCGCCGGAACCGGGCGCACGGTCAGGATCGTCGGCGTGCAGGCGGAAGGAGCGGCTCCCTACCCGTCGTCCCTCGCCAGCGGTGTTCCCACCGAGGTCAAACTGCGCCCCACCATCGCTGACGGCATCGCCGTGGCCAAGCCGGGCGTCCTGAACTTCGACATCATCCGGGACACCGTCGATGAGGTGGTCACGGTCAGCGACGACGACATTGCCAGGGCCCTGCTCATCCTGCTGGAGCGTGCCAAGCTGGTGGTGGAGCCGGCTGGCGCGGCCAGCGTCGCGGCGATCCTCACCAGGCAGGTCAAGGTGGATGGCGACACCGTGGTGATCCTGAGCGGGGGAAACATCGACCCGCAGATGATGGAACGGGTGATCTCACTCGGGCTGGCGGCATCCGACCGCCACCTGAAGATCAAGATCAAGCTGCCTGACCGCCCCGGGCAGTTGGCCCGCGTCGCCGAGCTGGTGTCAGAGGCGAACGCCAACGTGGTCGAGGTGCTGCACACTCGTCGGGGCCGCAACTCCCTGATCAGCCAGGTGGAAATCGAGTTAAGCGTCGAAACGCGCGGGTCGGAGCACGCCCAACGAGTGCTGGAGAGGCTTCAAGAGGCCGGCTACGACCCGCGTGTCGACAGTTAGGCCCCCCGGCACCGCCGGGGTCTGGCCTAGACGCGGTAAGGCTTGACCGCGACGATCTCGACCTTGATCTCCTTGCCATTCGGCGCGGTGTAGGTGGCCGTGTCTCCGACCTTCATCCCCATGATGGCCTCGCCGAGCGGACTTCCCTCGCTCCAGACGTCCAGGTCGTGGTCGTCGTCGACGATCTCCCGGCTGCCGATCAGGAATACCTCTTCATCGCCCTGGATCTTGGCGGTGATGACGGTGCCGGACGCGACGACGTTGGTGTCGTCCGGCGCGTCGCCCACCTTGGCGTGGCGAAGCAGGTCAGTCAGTACGCGGATGCGGGCCTCGATCTTGCCCTGCTCCTCCTTGGCGGCGTGGTAGCCACCGTTCTCCTTCAGGTCACCCTCTTCGCGAGCCGTTTCTATCTTCTTCGCGATCTCGGAACGACCTTCGCCGGTGAGGTGCTCCAACTCGGCAGTGCGACGTTCGAAGGCCTCGGTGGTCAACCAGGTTTCGGTGAGCTCTTGAGACATGGTGCACTCCTAAAGGAAGGGACCGTCTGCGCTTTCGCGGTACGGTCCACGGGATAAACAAATGAGACCGGCCCACTGGCCGATCTCCGGATCGAATACATCAGTCTACGGCAGCCAACACCGGTAGATCAAGCCTGTGACGCCCAGCTGGGTGGTGCGTACCGTGTCAGTGAATGCCTGCGTGTAGCTATCCGACGAGGGAATATCGACAACCTTCCAGCCAACGATGTTGTGCGTATCGTTCTGCACCTGGAGCGCACACTTCGCGCTGGTGCCTGGCGGCATGCTGACGTCGTAGCTGATGCGCACGGTGCGGTCGTCGACCACCTTGTGGCCGATGTCACGCGAGGCGACAGTGTCGTCAGTGCCGTCGAAGGCGACCCAGATCACCCAGGCGGCGAGCACGATGGCGAGTGCGATAGCCCCGATCCAGATGATGAGCCGATCGCGGCTGCCCGTCTTCCGGGTGCGGCCGTAACGCGCGTCCAGCCGCTGCTTGTTACCGGCATCCGACTGGCTGGGTGTCGTGCTGTGGCCCGTCACTGTCGTCTCATCCCTTTATTGTTGTTCACAAGGCTATTCGTATTGAAGGGAACCAGGTGACACTGCGTCTGCTTGCTGTTCACGCACACCCCGATGATGAGTCGAGCAAGGGTGCTGCGACCAACGCCTATTACGTTGATCGCGGTGTCGAGGTGATGGTGGTCAGCTGCACCGGTGGCGAGCGCGGAGATGTGCTGAATGAGGCCTTGACCGATCGCGCCGGAGCCGACCGTGACATGGGCGGGTACCGTCGCGGCGAGATGGCGCGGGCACAGGATGCCATGGGCATCCAGCACCGGTGGCTGGGCTACCTGGATTCCGGGCTTCCCGATGAGGGGGATCCGATGCCAACCGACTGCTTCGCCCTGATTCCCCTCGAGTATTCGGCTGCGCCACTGGTGAAGGTGATTCGCGAGTTCCGGCCGCAGGTCCTGGTGACCTACGATGAGAACGGCGGCTATCCGCACCCCGACCACATCCGCACTCACGAGGTGTCGGTGGAGGCCCTCGCGGCGGCGGCCGACCCCTCCAAATATCCGGACGCCGGGGAGCCGTGGCAGGTGTCGAAGCTGTACTACGACCGCATTTTCAGTTCACGCCGCGTCGAGGCGATGTACGAGACGCTGGTCGCGCACGATCCGGCGTCACCGTTGATCGCCAAGTTCGACGAGATGCGCGAGTGGATGCGCGAGCGACCCTATCTGGCGACCACCCAGATTCCCTGCGGCGACTTCTTCGAGCATCGCGACCGGGCGCTTCAGGCCCACGCCAGCCAGGTTCCGCCGGACAGCTCGTTCTTCTTCTGGCCGAACGACCTGCAACGCAAGGCCTGGCCGTACGAGGACTACCAGCTGGTGACGTCGCTGGTCGAATCACCAACACCCGAGAGCGATCTCTTCGCCGGGATCACCGATTCTTAAGGAGTGCACGGGATGACCCTGCTCAGCAATTTCACCGTCCTGGCGCTCCCTGTTCGGGCAGAGAACGAACCGATGTTCGACCCGAATTCGGTGACCCCCGGGGTGATCGGCTTCGTGGCGACCTTCCTGGTCATCATCGTCGTCGTCCTGCTGGTGACCGACATGGTCCGCCGGATTCGCCGCACCCAGTACCGTGCCGAAGTCAACCAGAGACTGGACGCCGAAGCCGCCGCGCTGACCGAGGAGGAACGACGCAAGGACGAGGGTCGCGCTGACGGATCGAGGGGCGACGTACCTGAGCGATGACGGAGTTTCTCATCGATGACGAAAGAGCTCGGCGTTGTGGTCGGATTCAGACCAGCAGCGGCGGGGCGGTGGCGACCAGGAAGATCGCCGTCCAGTGGCAGAGGAACGCGAGAAGCGTCAGCGTGTGGAAGATCTCGTGGAACCCGAACTTTCCGGGAAACGGGTTGGGGCGCTTGAGGGCGTAGAAGACGGCGCCCACCGTGTAGAACAGCCCGCCGGCGATGATCAGGGTCATCATCAGCGGGTTGGCGTTGAAGAAGTCGACCATGAACATGATCGCGGCCCAGCCGAGCAGCAGATACAGCGGAACGTAAAGCCACCGCGGCGCGCCGATCCAGAACACCCGGAAGCCGATGCCGAGCAGCGCGCCGCTCCAGACCAGGATTAGCAGCAGCGTGGCCTTCTCCTGCGGCAGGCTGAGCACGGTGATCGGCGTATAGGAGCCGGCGATCAGCAGGAAGATGTTGGCGTGGTCCAGCCGCTTCAGCACTCGCCTGGCCGTGGCACCCCAGTTGAGGCGGTGGTAGAGGGCTGAGACGCCGAACAGCAGCAGCGAGGATGCGACGAAGACTGCCGAACTCACCTGGGCCGCTGTGCCGTCGGCAAGCGCGAGGAGAACGATGCCGAGCGCGATGGCCACCGGGAAGGTGCCGGCGTGGATCCAGCCTCGCCAGCTGGGTTTGGGTTCCGGATGCGCCACCTCGTCTTCGATGAGCGGAACGTTCGGAAGGCCGCTTCCCGGCTCAGTGCTGATCGAGTCGTGCTTGGTTCCCCTGGTCTCCCCGTCTGCCATGGATGAGATCCTATTCCAGCGCGGCGGGGAATTCACTGGGGTCGGTCGGCCCGGGATTGGACTAGCGTAGGCACGTGCGAAAGCAGGAAGTGCCTACGGGCCGTGGCATCCTCTATGGCCTCTATCAGAGCCGGATCCGTCGCTGGCTGAGCAAGCAGGAATTGCCCAGGCATGTGGCGATGATTCTCGACGGCAACCGTCGATGGGCCAGGCAGCGCTCCCTGGACACCGCCGCGCACGGTCATCGTGCCGGTGCGGCGAAATTCCGCGAGTTCCTGGTCTGGTGCGATGACCTGGACATCTCAGTCGCCACACTGTACCTCCTGTCCACCGACAACCTCACTGGCCGGGGGAGTGCTGAGCTCGACGGTTTGTTCGAGATCATCGCCGACCTCGCCGAGGACCTCTCGCACTACCGCGACTGGAAGGTGCAGCACGTCGGGTCGACCGAGGGGTTGCCGGAGCCGCTCATTCACGTGCTCGAGTCGGCGCAAAAGCGCACCGCAGGCAACAAGGGCCTGCACGTGAACCTGGCCGTCGGCTACGGCGGGCGCCGGGAGATCGCGGATGCGATGCGCAGCATCGTGAAGCACCACGAGCAGCACGGGGGAACCCTGGACTCCCTGGCCGAGGTGCTCACCCCGGAGAAGATCGCTGAGCACCTCTACACTGTTGGGCAGCCGGACCCTGACCTGGTCATCCGCACCTCGGGCGAGCAGAGGCTGAGCGACTTCATGCTCTGGCAGAGCGCCCACAGCGAGTTCTACTTCGTCGAGGCGCTCGGCCCCGACCTGCGTGAGGTCGATTTCCTGCGTGCCCTGCGGGCATACGCCACTCGGGAACGACGGTTCGGCGGATGACCAGGCGCATCGCGATCGAGAGCCTCGTCGCCGGGTTCTCGGACGAGCCGGGTTACCTGGACTTTGCACGTTTCGGGCCGCCTGGCAGCGCCGTCCTCGCGGAGCAGAACGCGCAGACGGAGGCACTCGCCCGAGCGCGGTTCGGAAGCCTGGGAGTCGCATTCGACCAGGAGTTGCGCGCCCGGCGAGCGGTGGCCGGCCTGATCGGCTTTCGCGACGACCAGATCTCGTTCCAGCCCAACACCAGCGTCGGGCTCATGCATGTCATGTTCGGGCTGGGCGGCGTGGTGGCGATGTCCCCGACCGAGTTCCCGAGCCTTCCCTACGCCGCCACCCGCGCCTCCGACGCCCTCGGGCGGCTCGACGTCCGCTGGCTGGAAACCGAGTATGGCCGCGTCACGCCGGGAACCGTGCGCGACCAGTTGAGCGACGACATCACGGCGGTAGCGGTGAGCCTGGTCGACTTTCGGACCGGGTACGTTGCCGACCTTGAAGGCATCCGCCAGGTGATCGGCGACCGAATGCTGATCGTCGACGCCGTGCAGGGTTTCACCGTCACTGAGGCGCCGTGGGCGGTGGCGGATGTGATCGTGTCAGGCGGACAGAAGTGGGCGCGCGCCGGTCACGGCACCGGCTTCCTGGCGCTGAGCGACCGCGCAGCGGAACGACTCGAGCCGGTGCTCTCCGGCTGGATCGCCGATGACGGTGAGATACCGCTTGACGAGGTGAGGGGCGTCGTGCGCGGTGCCGCCGCGTTCCGCATCACCCATCCGAGCCCCCGGGATCAGGCCTGCTTCGCCGCGGCGCTGGAAGAGATCGCGGCGGTCGGGGTGGGTGCCATCGCCGCCGCCGTGGCGGAGCAGGTGGACCAGGTGATCACCCTGGTCGACGAGTTCGCGATTCCGGTCACCTCGCCACGAGACGCCGGCGAGAGGGCCGGCATCGTCGTCTTGTCGCCGCCAGCCGACCAGAGCACGGTGCTGACGGCCTCCTTGTTCAATCACGGTGTCACGGTTACCTCCCGCGCCGGGGCCGTGCGGGTGAGCGTCCACGCCTGCACCGGGGCCGAGACCCTAAAGATGCTGCGCGGCGCGTTCGCGAGTTACCGGAGTGCCACGACCATCTGAGCGGGCCGCAAGGGGAACGGTCGGTGGTTTTGGCGTGTCGCTGCTGAGCTCCCTGCACCCGAGCCGTAGCGTCAATTCCATCAGGTATGGCGCCTGGTCGAAACGGCCACATAAGCTCGTTTCGCGTTGATTGTGGCCCTTCGCAAACTGTTACCGAGAGCCTGCGCCTCGGGGATGGAGTGCACGTGACCGAGTCAGCAACCCAGAAGCAGAAGTCGCCCGGAACGGTGTCAGCGGCCAAACAGGCCGAGCGCACATATGTGCTGGACACCTCCGTTCTGCTTTCCGATCCGCGTGCGATCTTCCGCTTCGCCGAACACGCGGTTGTTCTGCCGGTGGTGGTGATCAGTGAGCTGGAGGCGAAGCGCCACGACCCGGAGCTCGGCTACTTCGCCAGGCAGGCACTGCGCAACCTCGACGACCTTCGGGTGGAGCACGAACGCCTGGACTTCCCGATAGTCGTCGGCAGTGGTGGTTCCCTCCGGGTCGAACTGAACCACTCCAGCATGGCGGCACTTCCCTCCGGACTGCAGCTGGGGGACAACGATTCTCGCATCCTCGCGGTGGCCCTCAACTTGTCCAACGACGGTCTCGACGTCACCGTGGTGTCGAAGGACCTTCCGCTCCGGGTGAAGGCGGCGTCGATCGGCCTGGCCGCTGAAGAGTACAAGGCGGAGCAGTCGCCGGATTCCGGATGGTCGGGCATGGCCGAGATCGACCTCGGCTCAGACCAGATGGCCACCCTCTACGACGACGAGAAGCTCAGCACCCGCGCCGTCGGGGACCTGCCGATCAACACCGGCCTGGTCATCCACTCCGACCGGGGTTCGGCGCTCGGCCGTGTCACCGGGCGGGGTGAGCTTCGCCTGGTGCGCGGTGACCGGGACATCTTCGGACTGCACGGACGCTCGGCAGAGCAGCGCCTCGCCATCGACCTTCTGCTCGACCCGGAGCTCGGCATCATCTCCCTCGGTGGACGGGCCGGGACCGGAAAGTCGGCGTTGGCGCTCTGCGCCGGACTGGACGCCGTCCTGGAGCGGCAGCAGCACCGGAAGATCATGGTGTTTCGTCCGCTGTACGCGGTCGGCGGGCAGGAACTCGGGTTCCTTCCCGGCGACGCCGCGGAGAAAATGAATCCGTGGGCACAGGCGGTGTTCGACACCCTCGGTTCTGTGGTGTCCCAGAACGTGTTGGACGAGGTGATCGACCGGGGTCTGCTCGAAGTGCTGCCGCTCACCCACATCCGTGGCCGGTCCCTGCACGACGCCTTCGTGATCGTCGATGAGGCGCAGTCGCTGGAGCGCAACGTGCTCCTCACCGTGCTCAGCCGGATCGGGCAGAACTCGAGGGTGGTGCTCACCCACGATGTCGCCCAACGGGACAACCTCCGGGTCGGGCGTCACGACGGTGTCGCCTCCGTTATCGAGACCCTGAAGGGGCACTCCCTGTTCGGTCACGTCACCCTGACCAGGTCGGAGCGCAGCGCCATCGCCGCCCTGGTGACCGAGATGCTGGAATCCAATGAATTAGCCTGACCGATTAGCACCAAAATGTCGCGCGCGGCATGCCGTGCCCTGCGGCACGGCCTAGGGTCGATGTGTGGAGTTTTGGGCAGTGGTCATTGCGAGCGTGGTGCTCATGTTCCTGTGGGGGCTCTTCTCGCCACGCAGCCAGTGGAAGGTGCTTGCCGCCTGGAGTTACCGTAAGCCCCAGGCCGACGAACCGAGCTCGTTCGCGTTCGCGGTGGTCCGCGTGATCTCCGGAATCGGAGTCGTCTTCTTCGGAGCTGTGGGCGCAACCGGACTCGTGCATTACATTTCCGAACTGCCGCCCCCGGCCCCGAACCTCACCGTCCTGCAGCAGATGTGGGGTGTTTCGCCGGAGCCGCAGGTCGTCAACCGTGTCGTGAACCCGCAGGATGTGATTCCGACCGGACTGGTCGAGGTGCAGGTCGACGGCTACCAGCTGGTGGACAACGCGGAGCACCGACCGAGGTACCTGCACCTGCTGGACAGGTTCGAACCGGGCGACGTGGATCGCAGTGGCCTGGTCGGGGTGAAGCCGGCCGAGGATTTCCCCGCCCTGGACAGTGCGGAACTTGTGGTCAATGTGCGCACCTGGGGCGAGTGCATCCCCCGCCAGGCGGTCGTGATCGAGACGGAGGCGACGGTGCAGATCGGTTTTTATGCCGGCATGCCGAACCGGCAGGACGACATTCCGGTCGACCACCTCAGTTGTGGCCGACCGGCCTTCGTGCAAAGCTCCCTGCTCGTGCCGATCAACCTGAAAGCCCCGGTCGAGGGCCGGCAGCTGCAGACCCTCGAAGGCGAACCGATTCCCCTGGTACCGGAAATCCGCAAGTAGGCTCCCCGCCCAGCGCTTTCGCTACGCCTTCGGCGGAACCGTCATGCTGAGTACGTCCAGCGCGCTGTCGAGCTGCTCCTCGGTGACTTCGCCGCGCTCGACAAAGCCGAGGTCGACGACGGACTCGCGAATCGTGATGCCCTGGGCGACCGCGTTCTTCGCGACCTTGGCCGCGGCCTCGTAACCGATGACGCGGTTGAGCGGCGTCACGATCGATGGGGAGGATTCCGCCAGGGCTCTGGCTCGATCGACGTTGGCCACCAGACCGGTGACGGTCTTGTCGGCCAGTACTCGTGACGAGTTGGCCAGCAGGCGGGTCGACTCGAGCAGGGCCGTTCCCATGACCGGGATGGCGACGTTCAGCTCGAATGAGCCGGATGCTCCGCCCCACGCGATGGTGGCGTCGTTGCCGATGACGCGGGCACACACCATGGCGACGGCTTCCGGCACGACCGGGTTCACCTTGCCCGGCATGATCGAGGAGCCCGGCTGCAGGTCGGGGATTGCGATCTCGGCTAGTCCGGTGTTCGGGCCGGAGCCCATCCAGCGCAGGTCGTTGACAATCTTGGTGAGGCTCACAGCGAGCACGCGGAGAGCACCGGATGCCTCCACCAGGCCGTCACGCGCGCCCTGTGCCTCGAAGTGGTCCCGTGCCTCGGTGATTGGCAGCCCGGAGTCTTCGGCGAGAAGCGCGATGACCCGCTGCGAGAATCCGGCCGGAGTGTTGATCCCGGTGCCGACAGCGGTTCCGCCGAGTGGAACCTCGGCAACGCGGGGGATCGCGGACTGCACGCGCTCGATGCCGTAACGTACCTGCGCCGCGTAGCCTGCGAACTCCTGGCCGAGCGTGACCGGGGTGGCATCCATCAGGTGGGTGCGGCCGGACTTGACGACGGCCTTCCACTCCTCGGCCTTGGCTTCGAGTTCGCCGGCCAGGTGGTCGAGTGCGGGAACCAGGTCGCCCAGCAGGGCGCCGGTCACCGCCAGGTGCACGGAGGTCGGGAACACGTCGTTCGACGACTGGGACGCATTGACGTGGTCGTTCGGGTGAACCGTGGCGCCGGCGATGCGCGTGGCGAGAGTGGACAGCACCTCGTTCATGTTCATATTCGACGATGTGCCGCTACCGGTCTGGTAGACGTCGATCGGGAACTGGTCGTGGTGTTCGCCGGAGATGATGGTGTCTGCGGCGGCCACGATGGCATCCGCCAGTTTCTGTTCCAGGATTCCCAGCTCGGCGTTCGCGATCGCGGCCGAGCGCTTGATCCGTGCGAGCGCCACGATCTGGGCCGGCTCCAGGCCGGCACCCGAGATCGGGAAATTCTCTACCGCACGCTGGGTCTGCGCGCTGTACAGGGCGCTAGCGGGTACCCGCACTTCGCCCATGGTGTCGTGTTCGATGCGGTATTCGGCCTGAGTGCTCACGGCGCTGCGCTCTCTTCTGTAAATGTGTAAATGCTGCTTCTGTCAATGATGTGGAGGGGTCACGATTCAGACGGTGCCGACGACGACGTCGGGAATCGCTGCGCCTTCGAGCAGGCGGTAATTCGCCCCCACGATAGCCAGCGTACCCGCGGCCACGGCGGCGCTGATCAACTCGGAACCCTCGAGCATGTCGGCGACGGTTTCGCGCAGGTGCTCGCGGCCCACTTCCAGTGGATCGACGGCCTCGTCGGGCCCGGCTCCCGCCCGCACCCGGGTGACGGCCGGCACGATGTTCTGCACCAGGTTGCGGATATGCGGGGGCAGTGGCGCAGCATCCGGCTGCACCATGTCGATGGCGGCGGCGACCGCTCCGCACTCGTCATGGCCGAGCACCACGATCAATGGAACCTGCAGGATCTCGACCGCGTACTCAAGGGATCCGAGCACTGAGTCGGAGATGATCTGGCCGGCGTTGCGAATGACGAACAGGTCGCCGAGGCCCTTGTCGAAGATGATCTCGGCGGCCAGTCTCGAGTCGCTGCAGCCGAAGAGGGCGGCGTGCGGGAACTGGTTGCCGACCAGCCTGCCCCGGTGCTCGACGTCCTGGCGCGGATGCAGCGGCTCACCAGTGATGAATCGCTGGTTCCCATCTACCATCTCCTGCCAGGCTTTCGCCGGAGTGGTGCGCTGCTCGATGCGGGGTTCGGTCATGGGCCGGCTTTCGTCAGGTCAGTGGAGACGGATTCGGCCAGGAGCTCGAACTCGGAGTCTGGCGCGGTTCCGAACAGCACCACGGTGCTGGCATCGTATTCCGCGACCATGGCGTAGGCGAGGTTGCCGGCGTCTTCGCCAGAATCACGATTGTCATAGAGCTGCCAGGCGATTCCGTCGATCGTCACGGCACCGTCCGGGCGCGAGAAGCCGATTTGGGATGCCAGCCAGGTCTCATTCGCCTCGATACCCTGCCTGACGCCGATGAACTGCGTACTCGGCGTGATCAGGCCGATGTACCAACTGGTGACACCGGATTCCGTCTCCAGACCGGCCGCATTGGCCGACCAGTCACCCGGCAGCTCCGGGCTGACCAGCGCGGTGTCCACGGTCTGCTGGGCGTCCTCCGCCACCGCCGCGAAGTCGACGGCTTCGCGTGGTACCGGATCCGGGCGCACTACCACCAGTACCGCCAGCAGCACGACGACGAGGCAGACGATGAGGGCGGCGACCAGGTTGAGTGCCGTCTGGTTGGAACGGTGCCGCCGGGAGGTATCGGCTTTGCGGGCGGCGGTCTCTTCCGGGGTCTCCGGCCGACCCAGCTCCGCGACTATCGGCCGCTCGGGGCGCGGATCGTTCGGGCGGGCCATTACTGTCCGCTGGCGGCGCTGCGTGCCGCATCCAGCCGGGCCTTGGCCCCGATGAGCCACTCCTCACAGCGCTTCGCGAGGGCTTCCCCGCGTTCCCAGAGGGCGAGTGACTGCTCGAGGGTCGATGACCCCTGCTCCAGCTCCGCCACGACGCGCACGAGTTCGTCTCGCGCCTGCTCGTAACTGAGGGCTTCTACGTCTTCGACCGGGTTCGTTGCCACTCGTCCACTGTACCGCGCTGCCTCAGGCGGATTCGGTTTGCGGCTCCACAGTGGAATGCACCGAGCCGTCGGCGAGGGTGAGGAGTATCCGGGTGCCGGCCGGGGCATCCGCTTCCCTCCTCAGCACAGCGCCGTCGGGCAGCTGGGCGATCGCGTAGCCGCGGCTCAACGTGCCCTGCGGCGACAGCGCCCTCAGTTGAGATCTCAGGTCGGTGATCCTGGCCACCGACCGTTCGATCATCAGGTCGATGAGCTCCTGCCCCCGCCCGACGTAGCGCGATAGCTCCTCAGCCCGCGAGTCGACCAGCCAGTCGGACCCGGCAAGCACCGGCCGGGACCGCAACTGCCCCAGGCGGTCGATCTCGGTGGAGACCTGCGCGGTCAACCGCGACCCGATTCTCGCCCTCGCCTGGCGCACGTTGTTCAGCTCTTCGGCGACATCGGGCACCACCCGCTTGGCCGCATCCGTCGGAGTGGATGCCCGCAGGTCGGCGACATCGTCGAGCAACGGCCGGTCAGCTTCGTGCCCGATCGCGCTCACCAGCGGGGTGGTGATCTCGGCGGCCGCGCGAACCAGCGCCTCGTCGCTGAAGACCAACAGGTTCTGGAAGTCGCCGCCACCCCGGGCGACGATGATGACCTCGACCTCCGGATCTGCGTCGAGGCGGCGGATGGCGCTGATCACCTCTCCGGCGGCACGATCGCCCTGAACTGATGCGTGCGCCACCCGGAACTCGACCGCGGGCCAGCGCAGCTGGGCATTGCGGAGCACGTCTTTCTCCGCGTCCGAATCCTTGCCGGTGACCAGTCCGATGACCGCGGGGAGGAAGGGGAGGGCACGCTTGCGGCCGACATCGAACAGCCCTTCGGCCCGAAGCTTCTGCCGAAGCCGTTCCAGCCGCTCGAGCAGGTCACCGAGGCCCACATGGCGCATCTCGAACACCTGCATGGTGAGGGTTCCGCCCTTGACCCAGTAGTTGGGCTTCACCAGGGCGACAACGTGATCGCCCTGCTTCAGGTCGGCCGGCAACTTGGCACGAACCGACGACCACACGGTGAAGCCGACGGTGGCATCCGCTTCGAGGTCCTTGAGCTTGCCGTAGACGTTGCCGCCGGAGGCCCCCCACTGGGTGATCTCGCCCTCGACCCACACCGAGCCGAGACGGTCGATCCAGCCCTTGATCTTGCTCGACAGCAGCGCGACGGGCCACGGGGAGTCAATCGTGGGTGCAGCATCCGTGTTCGTCATCAGCTGACCTCCCTGCCCTGTCGAAATCGGTGCCCAGCGCCCAATCAGTCGCACCGGCCTAGAATTGAGCCTGTGAGCAACATCACCAACGGCGCTCTCGCAGTGCACGTCGAGACGCCCCGAATTCCGGCCGTGCGAAACAGGCTAACGGATACCCCCGTTGCCGGGCACAAGCGTGTGCTGTTGGCCGCGCCCCGAGGCTACTGTGCAGGAGTGGACCGGGCCGTCATCGCCGTCGAAAAGGCACTCGACCGCTACGGCTCACCGGTGTACGTACGCAAGCAGATTGTTCACAACATCCATGTCGTGTCGACGCTGGAGAAGAAGGGCGCCATCTTCGTCGATGACGTCGATGAGGTGCCGCGTGGCGCCCACATCGTCTTCTCCGCCCACGGGGTGTCACCCGCGGTTGTGCAGGGTGCTGCCAACCGTGACCTGCAGGCGATCGACGCCACCTGCCCGCTGGTGACCAAGGTGCACCGCGAGGCTACCCGATTCGCCAGGAACGACTACCAGATCCTGCTGATCGGCCACGCCGGACACGAAGAAGTGGAAGGCACGATGGGCCACGCCCCCGACCGCACCACCCTGGTCAACAGCCCGGATGATGTCCCCACCATCCAGGTGAAGGATCCAGACAACCTGGTCTGGCTCTCCCAGACCACGCTGAGCGTCGACGAGACCATGGAGACGGTGCGCCGCCTGCGCGAACGTTTTCCCAATCTGCAGGATCCGCCGAGCGACGACATCTGCTACGCCACCCAGAACCGTCAGGTGGCGATCAAAAAGGTGGCCGGAGAAGCCGAGCTGGTCATCGTGGTCGGTTCGGCCAACAGCTCGAACACCGTTCGGCTGGTGGATGTCGCGCTGGAGAACGGCGCGAAGGCCGCCTACCGGGTGGATTATGCGAGTGAGATCCAGCAGGAGTGGCTCGAGGGTGTCGTCACGGTGGGCGTGAGCTCTGGAGCATCCGTTCCGGAGGTGCTGGTGCAGGAAGTGCTCGATGACCTGGCCGATGCCGGCTACACCGATGTCGCGCCCGTGGTCACCGCCGAGGAGGACCTCATGTTCTCGCTGCCCAAGGAGCTGCGCAAGGATCTGAATGGCAATCAAGACGAACGCGCTCTCGGCGGGCGCAACCGAAAACTCGACTGGCAGGGCTGAATGAGCGACTCCGAAATACCCCGACCACGCGCTCAGTATGGCGAGTACGCGACACCGGAAGAGCAGCAGCGTGCCCGCGGCCTTCCCGAGAAGTCCGATACCCCGGCTCCCGATGCCGCCGACTCCGCCCCGCGGCCAGCCGCCGAGCCGTCGCGGCAGGGTGATGCCGAGCCGATGCCGTCGCAGCCGAGTGCCGCCCAGCCGCCGGCGGCAGGCAAGCCCAAGGCGACGCATCCGGTCGACCGCGTGGTGACCATAGTGCTCCTCGCCGTCGGACTGTTCCTGTTCCTGAACGGCATCCCCGGGTATCTGGCCCTGCCCGATGCGCTGCAGATGGTCTACGACCAATTGGGTGCGGGCACCTTCCCGGCCACCGAGACCGCTACCAGCCTCGGGGTGACCGCGCTGGTGGTGCAGGGTCTCATCTGGATCGCCACCGCGGCATCCGCCTGGTTCGCCATGAAGCGCGGCCGTCTGGCCTGGTGGATTGCGCTCCTCGGCGGAGTGCTGTCGTTCATCGCCTCGATGGTGATCGTGTCGATCGCCTTGTTCGCCGACCCCGGATTCATCGACAACGTGGCGCCGCAGAACCTGCCGTAGCCGTCGTTCTGACCACCGCTCGCCGCGTGGCTCGGTGGGCGGCCACCAGCTTCCCCTAGCCTCAATACGTGTGCATGCATATTCCGCCCCGCGACGTCGCGTCGCTGGTCATCTTGCGCGCCATCACCCGTACCGGCTGGACGGCGGCCGGTGTGCTGCTGCTGGCCACCGCTGTCATGGTGGTGGATGTCCTGGGCGACCGGGGGTTGGCCCAGGCCTCGCTGTTACCGGTCGCCTGCCTGCTCGCCCAGTTGGCTGCGCTGATACTGCTATACCTGCGGCCGGGTGCTCGTACCGCAATCATCTTCATGGCGATCAGTGTGATCAGCATTGCCGGCTTCCAGCTCGTACTGTTCACTGTCGACCCCTCGATCGGTGAGAGCTCCCAGTACCTGGTGAACCGGCCCATCGTCGCTCTGTGCGCTCTCGGTGCCGTGAACGATCGAACGATCGGGGGCATCCAGTGGTCAACCGCTGCGATACTCGTCGGTGAGTTCACGAGCGTGGTCGTGCATTTCGCGCTCGACCGCAAGATCGAGCTGGGGGCCGGCCCCGTCCTCGCCTACCTGCTCATCGTCATACTGATGCTCTGGATGCGCCGAATGGAAACGAACCAGCCAACATCGTTGCCCGACGCCCACAGCGTCGATGAAGAGATCAGAAGACTCGAAGACGTGCGCGAAGCCGAAGCCAGGGCGGCAGCGGTCGTGCACGACACCGTACTGAGCGACCTGGCCGCGATCGTCCATGGCCGGGTGATGCTGACAGAGCACGATCGCCAGCATCTGCGTGGCAACATGCAACGCCTCAAATCGGCCATGGCCGAAATGTCAGAACCGACCTCGTCCGGGCGCGTTGATCTCGACCTGCTGGCAGTGGTGAGCGACCTGCAGTGGCGCGGGCTGTCCGTGGAGATCAGTGGTGCGGGATCGGCGCTGGCGCTGGTCGGCGGCCCGACGCGTGCCGCCGCCCTCAACGCGATCAGTGCCGCGCTCGAGAACGTATTGGTGCATGCGGAAACCACATCAGCCGAGCTGTTCATCGATGAGAGCCCCGGCGAGGTAATGGTGATGGTGGTCGACCAGGGGAAGGGCTTCACACCGGATTCGGTGGGCGAAGACCGCCTGGGGCTGAGACTGTCTATCGTCAATCGCATCGAGGACTGCGGTGGTCGGGCAGCGCTCTGGTCGCAACCGGGAGTCGGAACATCCGTGGTGCTGTCCCTGCCGAAAACAGCTGGAGGCCCTCATGCCGGCTGAGCCGCTCCTGCTCAGGTCGATCACCAGGTCGCCGCATTCTGTTGAGCCGCTCAGCTGGTTCATCGGGCCTTTTCTGCCGGTGACCTTTGCCATCGCAATGGCAATCGCCGGAGTGGGTTTCATTGCCTGCACGCAGCGGGATCTCGACAATCCGGGGCACCAGTTCGTCGCCCTGGTGTGCTTCGTACTCGCCTGTTTGGCAATTCATCGCCCGGCGAAGCCGCGACTGAAGCCGTTCCTGGTGCGGCACGCCGTTCTACCACTCCTGCTGGCTTGGCTTGGCGTGGCGGTCTCCGGGGTCAGTGCCAGCCCGAGTGAGGGTGACATCAGCCGTTGGTGGACACCCTTGGGAGTGGCGCTGGTGCTGGCGGCGCTGGCACCGTTCAACTCCGCCGTCCGGCTCGTCTGCTTCGGGCTGCTCAGCACTGTGGTGTGCTCCGTCGTGGCGATTGTGGCCTTCGACGTTCCAGCGGCGGGTGGCTGGCCACAACTGACGGCCATCGTCACTGCTGCGGTGATCCCCCTCCAGGCGACGGTTGCGACAGCCGTGTTCAGCGGGTTCGTTGTCGACCGTGTGCTCCGCTGGTCCGCGCTTCCCATCCCGGGAGCGCTGGCGGACGGTCGGTCCCTCGACTTTGCACAATGGAACTCCCAGAGCGGGGACTTGAAGCTCCTCAGCGACCGTGTGCTGCCGTTTCTCGATCGGGTGACAAATGAGGGCTTCGTCAGCATGCGCGACCGCACCATCGCGGCTGAGCTGGCCACCGAGGTGCGCGACGCCCTCCTGAAGACGGTCGATCGAAGTTGGCTGGACTCGCTCGCGCTCGACCGCGGGCTTCGGGTGGTCGACCCTGACAATCGTGCGATTCGCCTGACGCTCGACCAGCGGGGGGCCGTACGCAGTCTCATCGTCGCTGCTCTCGACAGTGAGGCGTTGGTGCCGGACACCCTGTCCATCGAGCTTCGGGATAGCTCCGATGGTGACGTCGCCGTCGCTCTCACTATGCGTATCGACCTCCCCGAGGGGAAGCGAATAATGTTGCTCGCGCCGTATTACTTGACGCTGCGCGCGGTTGTGGATGACCTCGTCTGGGATGGCCAGGAGCAATTGAGCATGAGGTTCCGCATTCCGGCACCGGGCGGCCGGGCGGACTAGCGGATGCGGCTAGCCGATCGACTTGCCGGCCGAGCCCAGGCGTTCCGTCGCTTCGACGACTCGGGCGGCCATCGCGGTTTCCGCTTTCTTACCCCAGGAGCGCGGGTCGTAGACCTTCTTGTTCCCGACCTCACCGTCGACTTTCAGCACCGAGTCGTAGTTCTTGAGCATGGTGTCGGCGATGTTGCGGGTGAACGCGTACTGCGTGTCGGTGTCGACGTTCATCTTGATGACGCCGTTGGCGACCGCCGTGGCGATCTCTTCGTCGCTGGAGCCTGACCCGCCGTGGAAGACCAGGTCGAGGGGGTGGGGGTCGGTGCCGTACTTGCTGGCCAGGCCGTCCTGGATCTCCTTGAGCAGTTCGGGGCGCAGTTTCACATTGCCCGGCTTGTAGACGCCGTGCACGTTGCCGAAGGTGAGTGCAGCCATGTACCGGCCGTTCTCGCCCAGGCCCAGGGCCTCGACGGTGGCGATGGCGTCGTCCAGCGTCGTGTACAGGTGCTCGTTGATGTCGTGGCTGACCCCGTCTTCTTCGCCGCCGACAACGCCGATCTCGACTTCGAGGATCGAGTTGATGTTCTTCATGCGGGGGAGCAGTGTCTTCGCGATCTCCAGGTTCTCGTCCAGGGGCACGGCTGAGCCGTCCCACATGTGGGACTGGAAGATGGGACCGCGGCCGGCCCTCACCTCGGCTTCGGAGGCTTCGATGAGCGGGATGACGAATCCGTCGAGGGCATCCTTCGGGCAGTGGTCGGTGTGCAGGGCCACCGTGACGCCGTAGCTCTTGGCCGCCTGGGTGGCGAAGGCCGCGAAGGCGAGGGCGCCGGATGCCCGGGCCTTGACGCTCTGGCCGGCGAAATAGTCGGCGCCGCCAGTGGAAACCTGGATGATGCCGTCGGACCCCGCCTCGGCGAGCCCCTGCAGCACAGCGTTGACTGTCTGGGACGACGACACGTTGATGGCGGGGTAGGCGAATCCCTGGGTCTTCGCCTTGTCCAGCATTTCGGCGTACTGCTCGGGGGTTGCGATGGGCATGTCGTCTCCTCTGGCGGATCTTCTCGTGCTTCGTACGGGGCTTGAGGGTCAGTCTACCGAGCGGTCCGACCGGTGTGCCCGTAGGTTGACGCCGATAGGATTGTCTGCGGATGCCTCGCTCGCCCCGCGTTCGCGACAGCATCTCCGCCTGGCCAACACTCCAACGAAGGACTCACTGTGGTCGCCACTGACACCGCATCCATCTTCACGCATCCCGACCGCAACCTGGCGATGGAGTTGGTGCGGGCCACCGAGGCTGCCGCCATCCGCGCCTACCCCTTCATCGGACGGGGTGACAAGAATGCCGCCGACAAAGCGGCGGTGGATGCCATGCGCAAGTTCCTCGGAACCGTCGACTTCGACGGCGTCATCGTGATCGGCGAGGGCGAGAAGGACGAAGCGCCGATGCTCTACAACGGCGAGCATGTCGGTAACGGGAATGGGCCCAGCTGCGATATCGCCGTGGACCCGATCGACGGCACTTCCCTCACTGCGGCGGGGCGGCAGAACGCCATCTCGATGATCTCGGTTTCCGACCGCGGCTCGATGCTGGACGCCTCATCGGTGTTCTACATGGACAAGATCGCGACCGGGGCGGAGGGGGTCGGTGTGGTCGACATCCGCAAGCCGATCGGTGAGAACCTGCGCGCGCTGGCGAAGGCCCTGGGCAAGGACGTCACCGAGTTGCGCGTGGCGGTGTTGGACCGTCCTCGCCACTCCCAGCTGATCAAAGACATCCGGGAGGCAGGGGCTGGCACCAGGCTGATGCTTGACGGCGATGTTGCCGGCGGTATCAATGCTGCCCGCTACGGCAGCCGCATCGACATGTGTGTCGGCATCGGCGGGAGCCCGGAGGGTGTTGCCACGGCGGCAGCGTTGAAGGCTTTGGGCGGCCATTTCCAGGGCAGGCTCGCGCCCGGCTCGGATGAGGAGCGACAGCGGGGGATCGACGCCGGGCTCAAGTTCGACCACGTGTATGAGGCTGACGACCTGGTGAGTGGGGACAACACGTTCTTCGTCGCGACCGGGGTGACGGATGGTGAGATGGTTGCCGGTGTGCGGCGCAAGGGTCCGATCATCCGCACTGAGAGCATTGTGCTGCGGTCACGTTCTGGAACGATCCGTCGAGTCTCGGCCGATCACCTCGTGGAGAAGTGGCTGGACGATTGACGAGTCGGGCGCTTGGGTGGGTCGATCCGGGTCGAGCTTGTCGAGATCAGGCGGCGTCTTTCGGCAGCTCGGTTCCGTCGGTGTCTTCGACTAGCTCAGGCGCCGTGATGGCTTTTGGCGCCGAATCGATGAGGGCTGCCTCGCCAATGATCTTGGTTTGGTCCATGCGGTTGATTTTGCGTGCGGTGACGAGAACTCTGCTCTCCAATGAGCTTGCGAAGTCGTTGTATGACTTGACCGTGCGCTCGAGGGCAGTGCGCATGGATTCCGCGTGGCCAGCCATGGTCTTGATCCGCTCATAAAGATTCTGGCTGAGGTCGTAGAGCTTGAGGGCGTCTTCTGTCAGTACGTCTTGTTGCCAGGTCAGGGCAACTGTCTTCAGCACCGCCCACAGGTTGACTGGTGACGCGAGAGCGACGCGCTTGCGGAATGAGTAGTCGAGGAGCGTGGCATCGAATTCGAGCGCGGCGGCGAGCAACGACTCGCTGGGGATGAACGCAACAACAAACTCCGGACTGGAGTCGAGTCCATCCCAATACTTCTTCGCTGCGAGGGCATCGATGTGGGCACGAACCGCTTTGACGTGCTTGTCGAGCAGGCTCTTCCGGCGCGCCAGCTCAAGGTCGGAGGAGGTGAGCGGGATGGCGTTGGCCTCAAGGTACGAATCGAATGGAACTTTCGCGTCCACCGCTATGGCCTTGCCTCCGGGAAGCCTCACAATCATGTCCGGTCGGCCGCGCCCGGTATCGGTGCTGACAGTGGTCTGGAGATCGAAATCGACGCGATTCGTGAGCCCTGCGGCTTCCACGACATTGCGAAGTTGTGCCTCTCCCCACACCCCTCGGGTTCCGTTGTTGCGAAGTGCCGCTGCAAGTGACTCGGCAGTCGCGCGAATCTGCTCCCCCGACAACCGTGTCTGCGTCAATTGTTCGGCAATGGAGCCGTACTGAGTGGCGCGCTGCGTCTCGAGTTCTGTCACCTTGTGCTGCATGGTGCGCAGGCTCTCCTGCACCGGGGTGAGTGCCTGGAGTACTTTGCTTTCGGCGCGGTCTCGTTCGGCCAGTGCGACCTGTTCGGCGCGCTGGCGCTCGAGGAGTTCGCGGTGCTGGTCTTGCAGCCCGGTGACCTGTTCCTTGAGCGCGTTGGCCGTTGCCTGGACGGCCGCGAGTTCTGCGGATAGCTGCGATTTCGCTGCCTGTTCGAGGGCGCGCACCTCACTGAGAGCGACCTGATGGCGGGCTTCGAGCACTGCCGGGTCAGCCCCTGCTGCCGCACTCCTGCGGCCACGGGCGACGAGCACTCCGATGATGCCGCCGAGGGCGACACCGATCAGAAGGCCGATGAGCAAGGCGATGAACGGGTCCATGCGTCCAGTGTGGCAGCGGCCGCCGACATGGCCGGCCGTACGCGCCGCTTACGGATCGCATCCGCTCGAACACGGCCAGTTCGCGGCTGGGAGTGACTGCTAGCCGAGGGCCATGGCGCGGGCATCCGCCGCAGCAGCCCCGATCGCTCCGACGCGCAGGCCAAGCGCGGTGGCGAGGTGCTCCAGCGAGTCTGCCTCGTTGCGCTTGGCGGCGTGCACCATGATCGCCGCGCAGGCTTCGGAGTCGGCCAGGGCGTCGTGGTGGTTGAAGTCTTCGAAACCGGCGGCGGTGGCGGCGACCGGCAGCCGGTAGGAGTCCAGGTTGTAGGTCTTGCGGGCCACCTGCAGGCTGCACAGGTAGGTGAAGTTCGGCGTCTCCACGAAGCTCGCCGCACAGGCGCCGGAGATGACGCCCATGTCGAACCCCGCGTTGTGGGCGACCAGGTGGTCGCCGTCTGCGAAGGCGACCAGGTCTGCCAGCTGTTCGCTCCAGAGCAGGGCGTCCGCGACATCCGCTGCCATGATGCCGTGGATGCGGGTGTTCCATTCGGTGAAGGCGTCGTGGCCGAGCGGTGGCTTGATCAACCAGCCCGCTTTGTCGACGACGACCCCGTCCCGCACCTTCACCAGGCCGACCGAGCACGCCGACGCGCTGGAGGAGTTGGCGGTCTCGAAGTCGATCGCGGTGAAGTTGAGTGCCATGCCCTGCATCGTCTCACGCTCCTCCGACGCCCATGCTGAACGCGGCCGGTCTGTTGCATTCCCGAGCGATCGCGATACCGTGAGGCATCGTCGAAAGGGGAAACAGGTGCGCACACTTGCCACAGGGTTCGTACTGGGAGTTGCCTTCCTCCTGACCGGGTGCACCTCCTCAGGAATAGCGGAGTTCGACCGCGAGCAGCTTGGCTCGGACAAGCTCGACCTTCCCTCAAGGTACTTCGACGATGCCGCATTCGACCCGGAGTCGATTCGCTGGCTTGCCGAGCGCGACGGCTTTGACTTCTATGCCGCCCGGTCTGCCGATGGAACCTGCGTGATCATGGTCGAGGGCGGTGACGTCGACGGGTCAATGGCGGGATGCGGCAGCGAGGAGCTTAGAGTCTCCGGTCGCGGCTTCCCCACGGTGCGTCTCTATATCGACACACCGCCGATCGAAATCACCGAGAGCATGATCGAACTCACCCCGAACCTGTACGTCCTCGAGTACGTCCCGAAGTAGTCGCGTCGAGCGATCCGCTCCACCGCGCACGGTACCCTTGATCCTCGTGGCTCTCACTATCGCAATCGTCGGACTCCCCAACGTGGGCAAGTCCACCCTTTTCAACGCCCTCACCAAGAACTCGGTTCTCGCCGCGAACTACCCGTTCGCCACGATTGAACCGAACGTGGGTGTGGTGAACCTGCCCGACCCTCGCCTGGCCAAGCTGGCCGAGATCTTCGGGAGTGAGCGCATCCTGCCGGCTCCGGTTTCATTCGTCGACATCGCCGGCATTGTGAAGGGCGCGAGTGAGGGTGAGGGCCTGGGCAACAAGTTCCTGGCGAACATTCGTGAGGCGGATGCGATCGCCCAGGTCATCCGCGGTTTCAGCGATTCGGATGTCGTGCACGTCGATGGCGAGGTCAACCCGGCCAGCGACATGGAGACCATCAACACGGAGCTCATCCTTGCCGACCTGCAGACCCTTGAAAAGGCTGTCGAGCGGTACGAGAAAGAGGTCAAGACCAAGCGGTCCGAGCCGATCGTGCTCGAGACCGCGAAGGCTGCCGCCGCGTGGCTGAACGACGGCAAGCCGTTGTCGAGTGACACCAAGCTCGACCTGGAGCCGATCCGCGAACTGGGCCTTCTGACCGCGAAGCCGTTCATCTACGTGTTCAACGTGGATGAGGAAGTGCTCGGCAACTCCACCAAGCTCGCGGCGCTCGCCGCCCTGGTCTCCCCGGCGAAGGCCGTGTTCCTCGATGCAAAACTCGAGTCTGAGCTGATCGAGCTGGACGAGGCGGATGCTGCGGAGTTACTGGCCTCCACCGGCCAGGAGGAGAGCGGACTCGACCAGCTCGCCCACATCGGTTTCGACACCCTCGGCCTGCAGACCTACCTGACCGCCGGTCCGAAGGAGTCACGCGCCTGGACCATCCCGAAGGGTGCGAAGGCTCCGCAGGCGGCTGGCGTCATCCACACCGACTTCGAGAAGGGCTTCATCAAGGCGGAGGTCATCGGGTTCGACGACCTGGTCGAAACCGGCTCCATCGCCGAGGCGCGTGCCAAGGGCAAGGCACGCGTCGAGGGCAAGGACTACATCATGCAGGACGGCGATGTGGTGGAATTTAGGTTCGCGCTCTAACCTCTGGCGAAATCTCGGCTCCCGCCCTCAGTGATCGAGAGGCTGATTTGACGTTCGGCTTTGACTTGGAACGGTCAGCAGACGCGAATCCGCGCTTGATGCCTCTCGAGTGACCGTATCGGCGCGTAAGGTCGGTCCGCCCAACACGCATATCATCTGTCGTATGGCGACGCTCCAGCATCGGATCTCACAGGTAACGCGTCGCAAGATCGCGGATTCGATTGCCCTTGCCCCGTTCTCCTGGTGTGGCACTCTCGATGAGCCGGATTTTCTTGCTCGGATCTACGACCTTCGAGGCATGCGAAGTACGGACCCCCGGTACACCAACGCGTATGACGACATCTATCAGCACCAAGTGAGGAACTATGACTGCGGAGACGGATGGGTCTTCACCGATCCGCGCTTCAACCTGCTCCATGTCGACGACGCCGAGTTCCTCACGATGCTCGCCGAGATGGTTCATCCGATCGTGCGACCCGACGAAGCGGAAGTCGCAGAAGTTCTAGCGAGTCTCAACGAGATGTTGCGGGTCGATGGTTACGAACTGCACCCGATCGACTGGATCAGTGGGCACGCGGTTTACGGCTGGCGACGAATCGATTCATTTCACGGAGCATCGCCGGAGCTCAGGCTTCACGAGCGTCCGCTTACGAATCCTGTCGTGTTGCAGGAGCATCTCACTCGCATCCGGAATGGACTCGTAGCCGACCCTGCCGCATCGATCTCTGCCTGCAAGAGTCTTCTGGAGAGCCTGTTCAGAATCATTCTCGATCAGAGTTCAGTCGCCTATCCAAAGAGCGATGATGTGCCGCAGCTCTACCGGAAGGTCGCGGGTTTGCTTGCGCTGAGTGCTGAAGCGGTTCCCGCGTCAGCTCGCGGGAGCGAGTCGTCGCAGAAGATCCTGCGAACGCTCGTGACGACCGTAGGAACGCTTGCTGAACTACGCAACGAACTAGGTATCGATCATGGCAAGTCCGAACGTAGCGCCGCGCTGGCGCGGCACGCCAGGATGGCGCTCAACGCGACCGTCACGGTGGCCGAGTTCATCCTCGACACTTGGCAGGTGAGGCTCGAGTCGGGTCAATTGGTTGGCCCCAGGAACTAGACGTTCCTGAGGGTGTCCGTAAGCGGGCTGGCTGACGAGCGGCCCCGGCTACTCGCAGGGTTCCAGCGCCTACGGGTCAAGTGAGACGGTGACATCACGGTGATCGTTGGAGTGGGCTTCAGCACCAACCTCCCCGGCGCGTCGCCTCCCCGCCGCGTTGCCGAGCGCTCGGCGTCTTCGGGCGCTGGATGTTCCCCGCAGGTGAAACCTGCGGAGGGAGTGCGCGCGGTTCGCACCAAACGCGCCGCATATGTCATGATCAGCATCAGCCGCGTCGTAAATGCGAGGAACTTGCCGGGGGGAATTGATGACCGTACGGGTGCCGGTGTCTCCTGACGTACTTCTCTGGGCACTGGACCGCTCGGCTGACCCTGACGCCATCGCGACAGCTTTCCCAAGCGTTGAACGATGGGTTTCAGGCGATTCTGAACCCACGGTTAAACAGCTGCATGACTTCGCTTCGCGCACCGGCACGGCTTACGGCTACTTCTTTCTGTCCACGCCGCCCGCACTCGAGATACCTATCAAAGACTTCCGTGAGGGCTTTGGCGGGCAGCGCTACCGCAACCCGTCCGTGAACCTACTCGCTGTGTTGCATCAAAGCCTGCGCCGGCAGGAATGGTACCGCGACTACGCGATTGAGAATGGCTTCGCCGAAGTTGCCGTCGTCGGGCGGGGCGTTGAGATGTCTGTCGCAGAGGCAGCCGCAGACATGCGGGCGGCGCTAAATTACGAAATCCAGCAGCGTGTTGGCAGCTGGGACGATCAGCGAAAACGATTGCTGGCTGAGTTTGAAGCCCTGGGCGGGCTTACGGTTGTGACCTCCATGGTCGAGAACAACACACATCGACTGCTCGACGACGAGGAGTTCCGCGGTTTCAGTCTCGTCGACGACATGGCACCTCTCGTATTCGTCAACGCGCGACAAACCATCAACGGCCAACTGTTTACATTGGCGCACGAGTTTGCTCATGTCTGGAAGGGTGTCGGCGGTGTAAGCGATGAGAGCCTGCGGGTTGATCCGCAGGGGGAGATAGAGCGTTGGTGTAACAACGTCGCCTCCGAGTTCCTGGTGCCCCCTCCGGATCTACGCCAGCGTTACGGCGCGGTCGCTTCTCTGAAGCTTACGGATCAGCTCGAACGCTTGGCAGCGGCTTATCGCTGCGGGACGTTGGTCGTTCTTCAAGCACTCCGGCGAACAGGGCTGCGCGACTTCGAAGACTACGAGGCGGAGTACGACGCAGAAGTTGCGCGACTGAAGGCTCTGAGTAAGAAGAACGACGGCCCGGGAGGGCAGTTCATCTACAACCAGCCGTTCCGAATCGGCACGCGACTGTCGCGGGCGCTGATCAGCGATGCGATGGCGGGGCGTACGCGCTTCACGGATGCGGCTCGCCTGATGTCGTTCAAGTCCATGAAGAATTTCGACTCCTACGCGAGCTACTTGGGAATGGTGCGTGGCTGAATGTATCTAATCGATGCCAACGCCTTCATCGAGGCCAGCCGGCACTACTACTCGTTCAACTTGGCTCCGCAATACTGGAACTGGCTTTATGAACAGAGCGTTGCCGGCACGATCGGTTCGATCCAGGCCGTCTACGACGAGATCGCGGATGGCGAGGATGCTCTCAGCGAATGGGTCCGTAAGAACACTCCTCTCGAGTTTTGGCTACCCGAGGACGATGGTTCCATAGCCGCAATAAGTGACCTAGCGGCGTGGGCCGTTGGTCCCACCAGGCAGTTCACGCAGCCAGCGGTCGATGAGTTCATGGCCTCGGCAGACCTCGGACTCGTCGCGCAGGCGAGGGGATTGGGTGCGACCATCATCACTCGCGAAGTGGCGAGCCCGGATTCGAAGAAGCGTGTAAAACTGCCGGATGCCGCGGCGGCAGTCGGCGTCGCATGCGTGCAGCCATTTCAGGCTTACGAAGCGCTCGGCCTTCGGTTTGCATGATGGGAAAGGTTTGCTCCGAACCATACGCCCCGACCGATCACGACGCGGGCCGGGTGCATGTCGGCCCGTCGACTCGGCAGCATGTCGTGGTTCAACGTTGTGATGACGGCGTTGTGGCCGATGAGGGATCCACCACCGATGTCGATGCCGCCCTGGTCCTGGAACCGGCACCCGCTGTTGACGAATACGTTCTCGCCGAAGCGGATGTTTTTACCGAAGTCTGCGGTGAGCGGCGGGAAGAGCTGGAAGGACTCGGGAATCTCGCGCCCGGTCAGCTCACTTATCAGGGCACGCACCTCATCCGGGGAGTGGTAGCGCCCGTTGAGCTCAGCAGTGATGCGCATCGACTCTTGGCTCGCCGCGTGCATCGCCTCGTGGTGCGGTGAACCGCCGGGGATCGTCTCCCCGGCATTCAGTGCGGTCAGGAGCGCGTCAAGCCCTCGGATTTCGGCCATGTAGCCACAGTAGTCAGCTCGTTTACTACGCGTAGGCTCCTGTGACGCGATGTTGATTGGCTACGGAACGTGGTGGTGGAGTTCCGCTTCAACGTCTAGAGCCGCATAGTTGCACGGAATCGTTCCAGCACAGCAATTGCGTTGGCGGCAGCGAAACCGCCTGTCGTCTCATGTTTGTGTCAAGCGGGCGTTAAGCCAGCCGAGCACGATTCTCCCGCTCAAAGAACGGCGACAGAGCTAAGCCGGGAGGAGGTTGCCCCCGCGCGGCTGGTCTCTTGAGGCCTAGGGCTCAGGGGCGCCAGAGATCGAGCTTCTCCCAGTGCTCCGGCGCGCCCAAGGACTCGATTGTGAGCGTGTCGGAGGTCGGGAACTCACACAACAGCGCGACAAGCCTTCTGGACCAGTCGGTGTCGGCGTCGATTGATGGGAGCATGTACGCGATCACCGCGAGGCCGTTGTAAGTGCCGAAGACGCTCTTGGCGTTCTCAGTGCTGCGCAGGTGATCGAGAATAGGGACCTGCCCGGCCTTGGGCCTCGACGGCGCGTTCTGGAGCTTCCTGTTGAACAGTCGTGCGTGGTGCGCGGCGACGTTCCGCATGTAGTTCAGACTGGCGAGCCAGCTGGACATGAGCTTTTTCGTCGGAACTCCGAAGGCTATTGCGATCTCCTCGGCGTCCTTCTGATTCATACCTCGGTATAAGACGGACAGGTGCCCGAGCTCGAGGATCTCGGTGAGCGCCCAAACGGGCATCCGGTCGTCGTACTTCTCCCGGAAGTGCTCGACGAACTGCTCGTCGGAGCTGGCTTTACGTGAGTTGACCCGCTGGAGCCACTGCACATGTTTGCTCGGTGCGGGTTCTCGAGTGTCAGTGATCTCCGCCGTGAACGCCTGCATGAAGCAGGAAGGGTCCTCGTGGGCGAAGGCCGAGGTGCGCCCGAGCACGTACCCGATGCGCATGCGGACTGCGACTTCGATGCGCTCGAGGCCGTCCAAGACGAGCATGCGCAGTCGCCGGTCGAAGTCGATGATCTTCTCGGCTTGGTCCAGACTCGTACCCGGCCGAAAGTCGCTGAGGACTCGAATGCGATTGCGGTCCTCGTCGTCGACGTACTCCTCGGACTCGCGGAATGGGTAGAGATAGCCGGTGAGGCGGTAGTAGCCGATCGCTTGCAGGATCGCGCTGGCATGTCCTCTGTCGCCGACATCGAGCCCGTGCTCCGCCAGCCGATCAACCTGCTTGTCCACGGACAGCCACGGCTTGCTGTACTCGACCATGAGCCTCCCGCAAAGAAAATCAGCCCGCGCCTTGCGGCGACGGGCTGATCGTGATGGTTGAATCGTAGCACGGAGGGACCGACAGAGCTACGCCGCCCGAGCTGCCGACCTACGCGGCCATCGATCCGCCACATACGCATCTAAACCGGCATCATCACAGCTCCGCTCTCTCATTCCAGGTCCGCAGGCGAGGGGGGGCCGGGATTCGCGGCCCGGCTCTGTGCGTCCGAAGCGACGGAGCCGGAGCGATGAAAGGTTGCTCCGCATCGCAACGCCGTCGAGTTTAGATTCGCGCTCTAGGACGCGCCGCCTACTCGCCAACTTCGTGACCATGCGACCTTGGTGAAAGGCAGAAGTCGTCGTTGATCTTGATGACGAGCGCCACCAAAAGGCGAAGAGCCGTGATGTAGGTCTGGAAATGCGCAGCTTCGCCGTCCACATTCTTCTGTGCGCCATGGGTGTACTTGTTCCGCAACTGCGGTCCGTTGCTGTGGTCCACTGCATTGAGGAAATAGTTGAAGTAGCTGCCTTCCGCCTCGGTCAGCAGGGAGGACTCGCGGGTCACCCACCCCTTCGCGACCATGGCCTCCGCCTCGCGGCGGCCAGCGTCGCTGAGGAAGAAGTAATTAGCCGCTTCGGTATTGAACAGTGCGTGAAGGATTCGGAGCTGTTCTGAGTTGGCGATCTGCACTCGGCTGCCGCTGTCGGAGAGGATCCCCAGCTTGATCAGGTGATCAACGGCAGGCCTTTGGTACTCCTCGAAGTCCTTGTAGGTGACCCGGTTCTGGATGAGAAGCTGCACTAGGTCGTCTCCGCGTAAGTCGTCGCGTATGTAGGTGAGTCGGGACTGATCGGAGAACAAGAGATGGAGAACGCCGGTGATCTCTTCGTGGTCGGTCGCATAGACGTACTTGCCATCGAGGAGGCTCGGGATTTCCTTATATCGGACTTGGCCGGAACCCATGGTCAGTAGATCCCGGTCAATCTCACCGTCGTGAACGAACAAAGAGAACTGGCTAGCGACGCTCTCCATCTCGGCGAAGAGGTGCCTCACCCTCTGCAAGTATGGTGCGGCTCGATCGGACGGGGAGTATGAGAAGTTCAACGCATTGAACTCGTCGGCGAGATATGTCTCGAAGAACCACGCGATCACTTGTTCTAGATCGATGTCGTTCGACTCGAGGAAGAACTGGTACAGGCGCGTCTGTAGCAAACTGCTCGCGTCGATGGAGTGAAACGCGATGCCAACCTTGTATGCCGTCTTTCCCGTGACACCCATAATGCTTTCCAAGACGCTGAGTTGTGCGGGGTAGGACGGGAAGACAAGTAACCCCTGGTGATCGACGAAGCCGAATAAATGCACAAAGTTGTTGAGGATGCTCGCATTGTCGCGCGTTGCCTCAAGCCAGCTTCGGCTGTAGGTATATCGGTGGATGAATCCCTCTGATTCGTCCGTCTCGAATAGGTGCGGATCCACTTGGGTGTCGGAGATGCTGACCTCGCACCCGGTCTTGAAGCCGGCGTTGGTCTTGAAAAATTGCGTCGTAAGGTCGTCGCTCCGACGTCTCGCTTGCAGCCTGAGCTTGGCATCGATCCCGAGCTGTGCAGCGTCCTTGGCTGCCGCGATTAGGTCTATGTAGTTCGGGTTCGCATCTTGCCAGTCGATGTACTCTTCCAGTATCTGGCGAGCGTCGATCGGCGTGAGACTCGGCGGAAGGTGGATGTCGTCCCTCGAGTCGGCTTGCAGGTGTCTTCTAATGAGTAGTTCCGCACCCATCGGGGAGTTTCGCAACCCCAGTCGCAACTCCGCATCGTAGGCGTTAACAAGCTTCTTGCTTGTCAGCATGACTGACAGGTGCACACCACACCCTTCGAGCGCGGGGAGGACGACTGCGCTTGCGCAGCGCTCATACACCCCATTCCGGCCGAGAAGATCGACCAAGTCCCTATGACTGCCAGGGCTGACTCCGACGATTGAGGCCATGAAGTTGGATTCGTCGATCGCTGAGAAGAAGCGGGCTACCGCACTCTGAATTTGAGGGATGCGTGCCAGGGCTTGGCCACGTTGAGCGTTGCTATGAGTGCTCGGAAGGAACCCGTGTTCGAGGAACTTCTGAACGTTGTGGAGTTCGAGGATGTCCTCGATGCTTGCGGCTGTGTTCTTCGGATCGAACTGCTGCACGAGTTCGGCAACACGTGGCACATAAAACCCGATCGACAGATCGTGAGCGCTGAAAAAGCGAACTCGTCGCAGCGCAGTGTCCTCCTCTTCCACGAGCAACCTCTTTCCTTTTCATGCTCGAATAGAGTCATTATGAAGTACTCATCGGACACGGCATCTCGCGCGTCCATCTTTAACGAGCAGCACTCACCAAACGACTATTGAGTTCGGGTAAGGATTGGGACACTCTCTACGCGGAAGCAGTAGAAGGCCTGGACATCGCCGACCATCGAAGAAGCTGTCGTTTGGGTCAACGACTTCGTACACCGCATCGCAGCAGCCGGCTGAGCGTTCGCCGGGCCTAGCAGGACCACGTACAACGGTCGACCTCAGTCAACAACGACCAACGCGTTTTCCAGGTTAGATCGCCAATGCCAGGGACCATCCTGCGCCACCGATCGCCCGCCGTCATTCCCCGGGCTCTGCCGGGGACGTGACGGAGTGGAGGTTATTCGGCTACGGAACGTGGTGGAGTTCCGTTTCAACGTTTGAGGCGCGCACTGGACGCCGGTTCGTACGTCCATGGTCTGCCGGTGGACTCAGCCGGAGCGATTACGTACGCTGAGGGGCAGGCCGAGATGCGGTCGAATCCAGCCGTGGAGTGGGAGTGCTCCGCGTGCCCGGTAGCCGTAAATGCCCGACGAGAGGGAGCTCATGCCCACGTTCATCGCCATCGGATACGGGGATGTTGCCGGTTACGAGAAGACGGATCTCGCGGTCCGTGACCGTGCGCATGCGCACGATGCGGAACTGCGCAGGAGCGGCGCGCGGATGTGGACGTCCGGAACGCCAGTCCAGGTTCGGAACCCCGAAGGGGCAGGGACCAGTCACGAGCACAGCGCCTTCATGACGTCCCAGCTCCCCGTCGCCGGATTCACCGTTCTTGAGGCGGACAACCTCGACCATGCGATCGCTTTGCTGGCGGATACTCCGTGCGCGGTCGCACATGGTGTCGTCGAGGTCTGGCCGATGAACGAGTAGAGCAGGAGCCTCAGCAGCCGATGCTCGAACGGGTAGGCGGATGCTTTCGCCACAGTGACGTCGGTCTGTGCCGGAACGCGGTGGAGTTCGGCCTGCTTTCCCGCGGGATATTGGGGGCGGTCATTCGAGTGCTTCAGGCGCAGATCAACGGTCAGCCACAAACGGGAATCTAGGCTCTCCGGCAACTTCAGTGGCTATATGTCGCAGTGCTACCGTTTTCGGTGAAGTTGTGACATGGCTTCCGAGGTCAAATACCGCGACATCGTCCGCAAGATAGCGCTCGATCACTACGGCTACGTCACCACGAGGGGCGCGGTCGAGGCAGGCGTTCCGGCCGTTGAACTCCCCAAACTGGCCGCCCGGCAGGGCTTGGAGCACGTCGCTTACGGGCTCTACCGCGTACCGGATGTCCCCCCTACTCGATATGACCAGTTCGCTGTGGCCCTCCTGCGGGGTTGGCTATGGCGCATACCTCCACGGCGAGTCGGTGTTGGCATTGTTCGGGCTCGCCGAAGTGAACCCTCGACAGATCAAGGTGGCTGTTCAGGCGCGCGCGACCGAACCTGCCGGCATTCGTCGAGCTGACGCAGGTGCGAAGCGATGTGCATACGACGCTCTACGAGGGGCTCGAGTCACAGACCGTCGCTGATGCTCTTCTTGAGTGTCGTGGGCGTATCGAGAACGAGCGCCTCTTGGTGGCCATCAAACAGACGCGAGCGGAAGGACTGCTTACGACGGCCGAATGGCGGCGGGTGACGAAGGAGTTTCAACAGTGAGCTACTCCGCTGCGCCGGCGGAGGCGGTGGAAGGCTTGGACGTGTTACTGACTGTTGAAGAGTCGAATGGACGTCGCGGCGACCTGACCGAGGTCGAGATCCTCACCCTCGTCGAGGAGCTGGAGGTCAAGCTCAATTGGGGAGCAACACGACGAGAAATCGGCGCCGAGCCACAGCCGTAGACCTTGCTCGGCCAAAGACGGGCTCGCCCGTGGGCCGAGGATCGCCGGCGATCGAAAAAGTACGAAACGAAGTGGTATGTGCCAGAGTGAGGACGGGCTCGCGTAGCCGGGCCGGGATCGAGTCGATGCTGATGCAGCGCGGAGCACCTGTCGGTGTCGCGGCGTTCATCGGTCGCGCCGGTGAGCGTGCCAAAGTGGCAGAACTGCTCACGGAGACCCGGGTGGTCACGTTGACCGGTTCGGGTGGTTGCGGCAAGACGCGGCTGGCAATGGAGGTCACCGGGGACGTAGCGGCACGTTTTACCGACGGGGCCTGTTGGGTTGACCTGCAGGCTGTGGGCGAACCCGGGCGCGTGGCCTCAGCGGTCGCCGAGGCGGTGGACATCGGCGAACGACCAGGGCAGGCGTTGGCAGACACGCTCGTCGAGCAGCTCCAGGGGCAAAACCTGCTTATCGTGCTGGACAATTGCGAGCATCTGGTCCAGGCGTGCTCCGAGCTGGTCGGCAACCTTTTGGCGACCTGTCCCCAGCTGCACCTTCTGGCGACCAGTCGGGTGCCGCTCGTCGTCGAGGGCGAGGCGTCTTTCGAGGTGGCGCCCCTGCCGGTGCCTGCCCCGGACGCTCGCTCCAGTTCGGCGGTTGCTTCGGCGGAGGCGGCCCGGCTGTTCGAGGTGCGGGCCAGGCTGGTGGATTCTGAGTTTCGGATCGGCGATGGCAATGCTCGTGCGGTGGCCGAGATCTGTCGGAGTTTGGACGGGGTTCCGCTGGCGATCGAACTGGCGGCGGCGCGTGTGAGGGTGCTCACGCCGAGCCAGATCGCGGCTGGGCTGTGTGACCGGTTCCGCCTGCTGACCAGCGGGCTGCGAGGAGCTCCGGCACGGCAGCGAACGCTGGAGGCGTCACTGGACTGGAGTTACGACCTGCTCGACGAGGTGCACCGGCTGGCGTTGGCGCGGCTGTCAGTGTTCGCCGGGTCGTTCGAACTGGATGCCGCCGAGGCGGTGATGGCCGGGGAGGGGATCGATCGAGGCGACGGCCTCGACCTGGTCGCCGGTCTGATCGAGCAGTCACTGCTGGAGGTTGTCGAACGCCAGGGGAGGGCTCGCTACCGGCTGTTGGAATCGGTTCGGGTGTATGCGCGACAGCGACTGCCGGAACTGGATGAGCCCGACCTGGCGCGTAGTCGCCACCTCGAGTTCCATGTCGGGCTGGCCGGGCAAGCGAAGGCGGGCCTCACCGGCGGGAGGCCCGAACCGTGGGTGGCGCGTCTTACAGCGGATGTGGATGACCTGCGTGCAGCGATGGACTGGGCGGCCGAGTCAGGCGATCTGCCAGCGCTCGTTGGCCTCATCGAACCGATTCACCGGTTCTGGTTCGATCGCGCCGGGTTCACGGATGTGTACCGCCGGTTGCACGATGCCGCCATAGGCCCCGAAGCAGGTGACCGCGAGAAGGCACGGGGGCTCACGACTGCTTCTCTCCTCGCCCTGGCCGGCGGCAGGCCGAAGGATGCCCATCGGTCGTCGGGCCTGGCCGTCGACGCGGCGCGCGCGGCCAGACTCGACGATTCGCTGGCGCTGGCTCTGAGCGTCCGCGCGCAGGCAGGGTCGGTGTCGGGGTTGTCGACCACTGAACAAGTGGACGCTGATGTCGCCGAGGCGATTACGAACGCCGAAAAGTGCGGTGACCCTCCGACCCAGGTCTATGCGCTGGTGATGGCCGGCTGGACCTTGCTGCACAGCGGCACGATCGACTCGGCCCGCCGCCCGCTCGAGCGGGCGATCGAAGTTTGCGAGGCCTCCGATTTCCCCTTCCACCTTCCCGCCGCCCACGCGATCCTCGGATTGTGGCCGACGTTGTCCGGAGAGCTCGACCGGGCCCGCCATCATGCGCGGCGCGGATGGGAACTGGCAGATCAGGTCGGGCGTCCCGCGTATGGGGCGGTCGCGCTGGCCGGTCTCGGCGCCGGCGACATCCTCCAGGGCGACCATGAGGAAGCTCATGACCACCTGGCCAAGGCGCAGGCGGTTCTGCGAGCACCTGGACAGGAAGGGAGTCCGTACCGGGACGAATTCGTCCATCCGTGGCTGGCGCTGTCCGCCTATGCATCGGGCGATCTGGAAGGTGCGCATGCCACCGCTGCGACGATCGTGCGGATCGCCCGTGATTGGGGCAGCCGGTGGAATGAGGCGCTTGGCGAGTGGCTGCTGGGACTGGTCGCACTCGTCCAGGGCGACAGGGACGACGCACGGGTGCACCTTCAGGCCAGTCGCGCACTGTCGACCGGCCCGGCGCTTCCGTTTCCGCTGGGCCGGTCGTTGCTGGGCCTGGCCACTCTGGCCCAGTTCGACGATCACCTCGAGGAGGCGTGGGAGCTGGCCCAGGATTGCCTGGCAATCCTCGACGACTACGGCGACCGCGTCGGAACCGCCGCTGCCCTGGAGCAACTCGCAGGCTTGGCCACTGCCCTCGGTGACCCAGAGCGCGGACTTCGCCTGCTCGCTGCCTCGCAACGGTTCCATGAAGAGTCCGGCATCGTCCGTTTCCCCTTCGAGGCCGACTGCTTTGATCGCGCCTGCGACGCGGCGAAAATGGCCCTGGGTCTTCCCGAAGCCGGTGCGTGCTGGGATGCCGGTAAGGAGTTGTCGCTGGCCGACGCGGTCTCGTACGCCCGCCGTGGACGAGGCGAGCGTCGCCGCCCGAACACCGGATGGGGATCACTGACTCCTGTCGAGTGTGACGTCGCACGCCTGGTCGCTGACGGCCACGCCAACGCCGAGATCGGCCGACGTCTGTTCATCTCCGTCAACACGGTCAAGAAGCACCTGTCCCACGTCTACGAAAAGGTGGCGGTCGACGGACGCGCCGACCTCGCCGGACAGGTCGCCCGCCGGGGCTTGTAGTAGCGCGGCAGCCGTCCTCGCACCACAGCGACGTACTACCCGCTTCCCGGCCGAACATACCCGGCCGGGTGACTTTCTCCAGCCGCCCCGGTGTCATGGTGGGTTGCACAATCACACAACAGGCCGGGAGGCAGCCATGAGCAATCAGCGGACCCACTACGTGACCACGACCGATGGAGTCACCATCGGCGGCACCGTGCGCGGCAAGGGACCTGCACTGGTGTTCCTGCAGGGGATCATCGGCGACTCTGACCTCGACTGGCAACCCACGGTCGAACACCTCACCGACCGCTTCACCTGCCATCTGCCGAGCATGCGGGGTCGGGGTCTCAGTGGCGATCACTCCGACCTCAGCATGGATCGCCTTGTTGCCGACTTCGTCGCCTACGTGGAGAGCATCGGGGAGCCGACCGGTCTGGTGGGCTGGTCGGGCGGTGGCTCCTGGGCGCTTTACGTCGCCGCGCTATCCGATTCGGTGTGCGCAGTCGCGCCCTTTGAACCGGGGATGCTGTACTTGTTGGATGAGCCGGAGCAGGCGGCCCTGGGCGGCGCACTCGCCAGTACGGGCGCGTTGGCAGCCGATGGCATGCTGCCTGAGGCAGCCCGGGCGTTCGCCGGTTGGCCCTTCAACGAGAAGGAGCTTGAAGCGGCCGAGGCGGCCGGCTACTTCGCTGCGGCCGGGCGCTACGTTCCGAACATGCTCAACTTCATCCAGCAGGCGGTCCAGTCCCCGCCCGCCGGTGACCCGGCTGCGCCGCTCGGCGCGATTTCGGTGCCGGTGACGGTGCTCCTCGGATCGGAGTCCAAGCCTTTCTTCCTCATCAGCGCGGAGCATGTGGTCGACAACGTTGCGAACGCACAGATCCAGCAGATCCCCGGTGCCGGGCACGCTGCCCCGCTGACGCACCCTGAGGCGCTTGCAGAGGCGCTCATCGAGTTCTTCTCGCGGACTCACGTGTACGCGTAATTCGGGCGAAGCCACGACGCTGGTGCTGGACTGGGCAATGCCCGCGCGTCGATCGTCGGCTGGGTTCGCAACAGCCTCTCGACTTCACTCAGCAGCACGGAGGATCGACATACGCGAACACCCCGATGATTCATCAACCCAGGGACTGCTGGTGGATTTCATCGTCTCCCTGGGCGGATATGCATCCGCGGAAGGCTGGCCCGGCTGGTGGGGACTTGAGGGCCCAGAATACCTGCGCTGGCTCGGCGAGCAGCCGGAGAAGGACTACACGATCCTGATGGGGGCGAAAACCTACCGGCACCAACCCCCTGCGCACGATCGGCAGCCTCAGCCTGTGCCGATCGCTGATGGTTGCGGGCCTGGTGCACCGGTTCCGGGTGGTCCGCTTCCCGGTGATCGCCGGCAGCACCGGAAGTGAGCGCATCTACGACGACTATCCGGATGTCGCTCTCGACCTCGTGGAGAGCCGGACGTTCGACGGGCGTCTGCAGCTGCTCGAGTATCTACCGACGGTGCTCAGCGGTCCGCCGGGAGCATCCTGACAGCAGCGCAGACGATCAACGACGACCCTCTACCGCCAGCATCGTGGCGCTTGACCCTCACCCGCGCGCCGACACGGGAATGCGACGCACCGCAGCCGCGACCGTGGCGTTCGTCGAACGGCTCGCACTGACGAAGCCACGCCCGAGACTCGCGCTCGATTGTTCGCGCGAGTCCGCGTGGCGGGGGCCAAGGAAATAAAAGAGGCGCTCGAAACGAGCCGGTGCCCATGGCCGTCAGGGGTTCGATCTCCACCTCGACGCAGGTGCCGTCATCAGCACATGGGAACTTGCTGTGAACGGGCTAATCCGACCCATCGCCTCGCCGTTCTGGAACGAACTCCTTGTCAGCAGCGAGACTCGCTCGCCGCAATCGATATTGGAGTGAACAATCATGAGAAAGAACTCTGCTCTTCGCCTCAGTGCCCTCGGTGCCGCCCTGGTGGTAACCGCAACACTCGGCGTGAGCTCCGCTCAAGCCCACAATCCGGGGACCACGGAGGCGCGAGGCAAGACGGTGACACTCAACGCCAGCCTCACCGAGTTGAACAACTCCGGTGTGTCGGGCAGCGCGAGTGCTGTGGTGCACAACAAGAAGATCAAGCACATCGAGGTGCATGCCGAAGGACTAAGCCCGGATGCTCCGCACGCTCAACACATCCACTATGGCGACGACGCCTTGAACGAGTGCCCCACCCTGGAGCTGGACAGTAACGGCGACGGGCGGCTCAATACCCTTGAGGGCCTGCCAGCCTACGGCCCCGTCGTGGTGTCGTTGACGACGTCGGGAGACACCAGCCCGGCCAGCCTGCTCGCCGTGGACCGGTTCCCAGTGGCTGACAACGGTGTGATCAACTACAGCCGGGACAACATCAAGTTCACCGATGTGGCCGGCACCGGTTACGGCGCTGATGGTCTCGGCACCGCTGAGCAGATTGCGGATGCGATTCGCGACGGCGAGGGTGTGCTGGTGATCCACGGGCTCGACTACGACGGCAACGGGGCCTACAACCTCAGCGCGGAGGGGGCGAGCGATCTCGACCCCAACCTGCCGGCTGAGGCGACCGACCCTGCCGCCTGCGGCATTCTGCGCTAGCCGCAAGCTGATCGCCCCGCTGGGCCCGCTTCGTGAAGAGGCGGGCCCAGCGAGTCGTTTCCCGGCACGGCTGTCGGACGGCATTTCTCACCCAGCGACTAGAACGCTCACCGAGGTGCTCGGCGGGGGACCGCTCTGGCTTGCCTGAACCTGACCACTGCCCTCCCTTTGTGGATGATGCCGTGCAGCCCTATGTACCTAGAGCTACAAGGTATAAGCTGATTCGCAGAGGAGGCGCCATGAACATCGACAAAGACCTGGTCGCCGCGATGGCGACCCCGCTCGTTCTCGCGATCCTGGTCGAAGGCACCAGCTACGGCTATGCGATCCTCAAGCGGGTGCGCGAGCTCTCCGGCGGAGAGGTCGAGTGGACCGATGGCATGCTCTATCCGCTCTTGCATCGCCTGGAGCGGCTGGGGTACGTCCGCGCCGAGTGGGGAGTGTCCCCGGAAGGGCGGCGGCGCAAGTACTACGAGGTGACCGATGACGGCCGCGCCCAACTGGCAGACCAGCGCAAGCAATGGGCCACAGCCAACCGAACGCTCGGCGGGCTGTGGGAACTAGCCGCACCAACCCCGGCAGGAGCATCAGCATGAATTCCCTGGAAGACCAGATCGGGGAGTGGCGTGCCGCGATCCTGCGCGGCGGCGGGGTGGATGCCACGGATGCCGAGGAGCTCGAGGGGCATCTGCGGGAGCAGATCTCCGACCTCGAGTCGAGCGGCCTTGCCGCCGATGAAGCATTCCTGATCGCGGTTCGCCGCCTCGGACAGGTGGATCTCATCACTGCCGAGTTCGCCCGCGAGCACAGCGACCGGTTGTGGAAGCAATTGGTGATCTCCCATCCGGCCGACGAGTCACGCCGGCCGCTGCTGACCATGCTCGGCTTCGCCGCGCTCACGGCCGTACTCATCCAGGTGGCACGGCTGCTGGCCGGGGTTACCCAGATCGAGAGCGCCTGGTTCCTGCGGGACGTGAGCCTGTTCGTCCTCCCGGTTCTCGCAGCCTACTTCGCCGTGCTCCGGCGCATCCCCTGGGTGTGGGCGGTGGTGCTCGGCAGCATTGTCGCCGTGCTGGCACTTGCGGTTAACCTGTTCCCGTTCGCTCCAGGCGCGAGTACCAACCTGCTTGTCGCCATCCACCTCCCGATCGTGCTCTGGTTCGTTGTCGGGGTCGCGTATGTCGGCGGTGACCTCCGATCGTCCGCGGCACGGATGAACTTCATCCGTTTTACCGGGGAATGGCTGATTTACTACGCGCTCATCGCCCTCGGTGGCGCGGTGCTGCTCGGGTTGACCGCGCTGGTGCTCGAACCGATCGCGCCCGGCGGGACCGACGAGGTGTTCGAGTGGGTGCTGCCGTCCGGCGCGGCCGGCGCCGTGATCGTTGCCGCCTGGCTGGTCGAGGCGAAAAAGAACGTCATCGAGAACATCGCGCCGGTTCTCACCGCGATCTTCACACCGCTTTTTGCCGTCATGCTGCTGGTCGCGGCAATCGGTTACGCGATCACCGGAGTGGGCCGCGAATTCGATCGCGATCTGCTGATCGTTTTCGACATTCTCCTCCTGGTCGTGCTCGGGCTCGTCCTCTACGGGATCTCAGCGCGGAACTCGACCGGCAAAGCCGGGCTCGCGGATGTCCTCCGGCTGACCGCGGTCGGCGCGGCCATCGTCCTCGACGCACTAGTCCTGGTCTCGATGCTGGCGAGGATCAGTGAGTTCGGCTTCACCGCCAACCGGGTGGCGGCGCTGGGGGTCAACCTCCTCCTCCTGGTGAACCTCGCCGTGACGGTGTGGCTCATCGTGCGCCTGCTCGCCAGGCGCTCCCCGGCCATCCGCCTGGAGCGCTGGCAGACCGGATATCTCCCGGTGTTCGCCGGCTGGGTGGTGTTGGTGGTGCTGGCGCTCCCGCCGCTGTTCCGATTCGCCTGATAAGCCCATGTCGACGGGTCTGGACCGGCCGCACAGCGTCGCTCTATTGTTGGCTCAACAGGGGCTATGGAGGCCGCATGACCATCAACGACCGGGGGATCGAACCCGAGACCGACCTTGCCATCCAGCGCGCCCTCGAAGCGGCGAAACTTCGCGCGGGCGATTCGCTGGGCTCGACAACCGCGACCGTGGCTGAAGAACCGGATCCGTCCGCAGCCGAGGCAGGCGACGCTGCGGCGGGCTTAGACGGCGACTGAGACGCCGCCGTCCCTAGCTGGACGGCAGGGCGAGTGAGTAGTGCACGAGCTCGAGCTCGCTGCCGTTGTGAAGCATCGTGGACGGGCCCAGATCGACCCGGGCGAACCTCGCCCGCTCGAGCACCTTCCGTGACCCATGGTTGTTGGCTGAGGTCATCGCCGTGATGGTGTGCAATCCGCGGTCGCGAGCGAACCCGCACGCCAGGGACACCGCCCGGCCAGCGTGACCGAGTCCGGCCGCCGCCTGCGCGACACGGTATCCGAGGGTCGCCGAGTGATCGGCGACATCGACCAGGTTCACCCTGCCGACCAGGCGGTTCTCGGCGTCGCGGATGAGGAAGAAGTAGGAGTCTCCGGTCGCCTGCTCCTCCAGGAGGGCCTGATTCCGGCGGGCGAAGTCGGTGAAGTAGTCGTCACCGCGATCAGCGATCCACTCGGCGAAATACGCACGGTTCTCCCGCTCGAACTGGAGGAGTTCGGCGAAGCTGTCGGCGCTGAGCGGCTGGATTGTCGTGCTGCTCCCGGAATTGTCTGGCACCCGTCGAGGCTAGCGGCACTCAGTCGAGCGGCAGGCGCATCAGGATGCGCTGGATGCCACCGGATACGGAATCGGTATCTGCGGCCTTCACGAAGCCGGCTCGTTCGAACATGCTGCGTGTTCCGACGAACGCCATCGTGAGGTCCACCCGCTGGTCGCCGTTGTCGACGGGGTAGCTTTCGACGGCCGGCGCTCCGGATGCTCGGGCGTACTCGATCGCACCATCGATCAGCGCGCTGGTGACTCCCTGTTTGCGGTAGCCCGGGCGCACGCGAAGGCACCAGATCGTCCAGACCGGGAGGTCGTCGATGTGCGGGATCTTCCTCGAATTGGCGAAAGGGTGAAGCTCAGAGCGCGGGGCGACGCCCGCCCAGCCGACGACTTCCCCGTCCCTGTGGGCGATCACGCCGGGAGCGAGCTCTCGCGAGCACAGCTGACGCACCTTTTCCGCTCGCCCAACTCCCTTGAGCTCCCGGTTCTCCTTCGAACCCAACCTCCAGGACAAGCACCAGCACACCGATGACTCCGGATTCTTCGGAGCGAACATCGTCGCCATGTCCCTGAAGTCGTGGGCGGGCCTGACCTCGATCGGCATCATCGACTCCTCAGTTGTCCCGGTGCAGCTCGCCGATCGGCGCCACCGTCACCACTGCCTGTGCCTGCGTCGCCAGCTCGGTATTGAGGGTGATCAGGGCATCCGCCTGAAGCGTGGTCAGCGCAATGTACTCGGCATCGAGGGTGTCTGCCAGGCTGGTCATGCGGTGCCTCGTCTCCTGTCGCCGCGGGCGCTTGTTGACAGCGCTGGGATTTAATAGCCCGCGGTGATGACAAACTACCGCGCTGTTGGGCGGTCAGCACAAGCCTGCTCCGATGTGGCCGCCCCCCGCTAGGCTCGAATGGGTGCACGTGCAACGTCGTGCACCGGCCACTGCCGAGGAGTCCGTGAGCGCAGAGTGAAGTTCTTTCGTCGCACACAGCGGCGGCGCAGGATGACGCCGTTCGATGAGTCGACGCTGCCCAGATCGGCGGCAGCTAGCGTCGAAGAGTCCACCGCTGAAGGACTGATGCTCGCCGAGTACGCCAGCCGGATGCGGGTGAAGAACGCCATTATCGTCGGAGTGCTCACCCGGAGGGGGTCGTACGCCTCCGACGACTACATCGACGACGCCGCCGGGGCCCTCGAGAATCTCGCCTCCGAGTTCGATTCCGCCGCCGACCGGATGGAGGGGGAACTCCGTGCGATCGAGAATCTGCGGGGGAGTGCCCTGCACGCGCACGACTACCGCTCGGGCGACGCAGCCAACCTGCGCCATCGGGAGGCGGTGCTGCATTCGGTGGTCGACGCCCTCCGCGCCCGCCGAGACGACAGGGAATACCTGCTCGGAATGGTCGAGGCGGCGCGGCAGGATGCCTGGAGCGACATCGCCCGCGCGGTCGGGGAGTCGCTGGACCGCTCGACTATCGTCGTCGACGAAATCTACCTGCGGGAGCGGGCCAGGCGGATGCGCCAGGTCTCCAAGGACCTGGCGAGGCTCGCGGCAGACACCGCCGATTGACGGGCACTGGTACTGTGACGGAGAGATGACAGAGTTCACGCCCGCACGCTCGTGACCGCCCTGGGAGACGCCCAGGCGCCACGCCCGCTGGAACTTCTGATCGAGCATCTCGGGCGTCTTCGCCGCCGAGCGGGTACAGGCTCCGAGGGCTGCCCGCTGCGCATCGCTTGTCTGTTTGTCGATGAGGTTGGCTGGCGCCGGTCAAGGTTTGACTGCAACGACGTAGCGCATCACGTTGTCCTGACGCAACGCTCCGTCGGGTTTGCGGTCGGACTCCAAGACCTCGCGGAGTACCCGACGCACCGCGTCGACGCCAGCGATGTCGATGACCTTCTGCGGGGGGCCGGCGGCTGTGTGATCGCGCCACGCCTCGTCGTGGTCGGCGAAAGTGAGGGGGATCGGCACCTCGGCCCCGCCCAACACATCGAGCCCGGCCTTTTCGAGGAGCCCTTCCACGACGCCGGCGTCGCTGATTCCGAGCGGCGCGGGGGTGCCGGGCGGCGGCGGGGCGAGGGAGCGGAGCCGGGCGAAGAGCGCCTCGGTCTGGCAGCGAGCCGGTTCTCCCCACACGCCGATCGCGACTTTGCCGCCGGAGCGGGTGACCCGCGCCAGCTCGGCGGCGGCGGCGGCGGGGTCGAGGGCGTACTGAACTGCGTTGAACGCGGTGACCACATCGAAGCTGGCGGTGTCGAAGGGAAGGGCCTCAAGGTCGCCCAGCGGCAGGTCGGCCCCGGGAACGCGGATGCGCGCGACGTCAAGCAGCGGCGCGGAGGCATCCAGCCCGGTGACAATGGCCCCCTGCGCGGCGGCGAGCTCCAGCGCGAGACCGGAGCCGCAGCCGGCGTCGAGGTAGCGGATGCCGGGCCAGGGTCCAAGCGCCTGCTGGGTGGCCTGGAAGAGCGGATGCATGCGCCGTTCCATGCCGTCGGCCCAGGTTTGCGCGTGCCGGCCCCACAGTTCGCCTTGCGCTGTCGCTGATCCCATTGCATGCTCCTCTGTTCGTCGTTGTGCTTTTCAGCGTTGCAGCGACGTGGGTCTTGTGGTATCCGGGACGATCCCGGATAGTCGTGCCAGACTCTGGTGATGACCCCACGGGAGGCGCAGGTGCTGGCGCTGTTGACCGAGCAGCTCACCTACGCCGAGATCGGTGCACGACTCTTCATCTCCGCGCGTACGGTCGAGACGCACGTGGAGTCGCTGCGTCGCCAGCTCGGCGCACGTGATCGTCGCGAGCTGGTCCGCCTCGCCACCGCCGCACGCGGCGCAACCCTGCCGGCGCCGCTCTCATCGTTCATCGGGCGCGAAACGGAGCGGATCGAGCTGGCGCAGGCGCTGGCCGGGGCTCGGCTGGTCAACGCGGTCGGGCCGGGTGGTGTGGGCAAGACTCGGCTAGCGCAGGAGGTAGCGGCGGGCTTGGTCACCGGCTATCCCGACGGCACCTTCTACATCGACCTGGTCCCGGTCGGTGATCCGGCCGAGGTGCCAGCCGCGGTGGCTCGGGTGGTCGCTCCGGCAAACAGCGGGAGCACCGTCGACACGCTCGTCGCGGTCATCGGATCCCGGCAGGTGCTCCTTTTGTTGGACAACTGTGAGCATCAGCTCGATGCGGTGGCGCGGCTCGTAGAGCAACTCCTGGCCCAGTGTCCTCGGTTGCGAGTGCTGCTGACCAGTCGGTCTCGTCTGGTCCTGCCGCACGAACGGGTCTACGAGGTGCCGGGACTCGACCCGCAAACCGACGCGGTGGACCTGTTCCTGGCCCGCAGCGGCACACCGGACCTGGATCGCGACCGGGTCTCGAGGGTGTGCGCTGCCTTGGGCGGGCTGCCCCTCGCGGTCGAGCTTGCCGCGGCCAGGCTACCTATGCTCGGCCTGGACGGTGTGGAGATGGCACTGGCCAATCAGACAACATTGCTCCTCGGCGGTTCCCGGGTCGCCGCGCGGCATCGCTCACTTGACGACCTGCTGGGCTGGAGTAGCCAGCTGCTCACCGCAGCGGAGCAGACGTTGTTCCACGCCGTGTCCGTCTTCACCGGTCCGTTCGACGCGGCAGCGGCCGGATTCGTCGCCGACGTCGCGTCTGTCTCGGCCGAGCTCGGCGTTCTCTGCGAGCACAGTCTGCTCGGCGCGGTACCCGGTGACCCGACCCGATACCGTGCCCTCGAACCGGTGCGGCAGTTCGCTGCCCGGGCGCAGGACCCGGCAGTGACCGCAGCTGTGAGCGCCCGCCATCACCGCTGGTGCATCACCGTGGTGGAAGAGCTCGCGGTGCAGCTGGGGGACGGCGACGTCTGGTGCGCGAGACTCGACGCCATCGCGCCAGAGGTGCGCGTCGCCGCCGACGCCCACGAGGACATGGCGCTGTGGGAGCGCCTGGGCGGACTGCTGTTCCGGCGCGGCAGATTGCGTGATGCCCAGCACGCGTTCACCCGGGCCGGGACACCGTGGGACCTGGAGCGCGCGGCGGCTGTCGCCGAGTGCCGGGGCTCGGGGGGAGAAGCGCACACGCTGTTTCAGGAAGCCGCCGACGGCTACGCCGGGATCGACAACCCGGACGGTGCGGCTCGGGTGCTGGCGCGGGCGGTCGAGCACGCGCGACGTTTCGCTGGCATGCACCCCGAGCCTGTGGCGAAGGGCGAACTGCTCGCCCTGCTCAACCGGGCTCGTTCCCTTGGCGGCGAGTCCGCGTCCGTCCTGGTGGCCCGCGCCCACTTGGGCAGCAGCACCAACCTCGACGTCACGTTCGCGGCGACCGACGGCGACCCGGTGCTGACGAGCTCGGTGCTCGACGCGATCGTCACCGCCGGCCTCTCGACGACCGACCTGGCGGAAGCGCTGCAGGCCAGCCTGCAGCGAATTGGCCCTCTTGAACCGCTGTCTTCCGACCCGATCTCCGGGTTGGAGCTCAAGGACGCGCTGCACACTGCGGCCATCCTCGCCGTCGGGGCGGGTGAACTCACCCTCAGCCGTGACCTCGCCGCACGCAACGCCGCGCTGCCTTACTACCGAGAGGAAAGCGACCTCGCAGTGGAAGAGTCCTTCGCCTGCGCAGCCCTGTCCGGTGATTGGGTTGATCTGCCGGAGAGGGCGCAGGCTTTCCGCACCGGCTGGGAACAGTCCGGCAGGCTGGTTGCACCGGGGCGAGGCATGGCGCCCGCCGCGATCGCCCTCGTGCTCGGGCTGCAGGGCTCAGCGGAGCGCGAAGGCTGGCTCGAGGTCCTGGCCGCCGTCCGGGGGGTGCCGATCGCCCAGGCCAGCGACGTCACTTACGCGCGCGTCTTCGCCGCACTCCTCCATCTGCACCGTGACGAGCCGCTTGCAGCGCTCGTCCTGCTCGACCAAGACGACGACCCATCTTGGCTCCATCCCGTGTTCACCTCCTGGCGTGCGGCGCTCGCCGCCGAAGCCGCTGTCCTCGCCGGTTCGTCCGACGCCGGATCTCGCGTCGAATTCGCCCAACAAAGCTGCCAGACCAACCCGGTGGCCCGGCTTCTGAGCGAACGCGCGCAGGCACTCTACGAAGGCGAGCATCCGTATGTCGACGTTCCAGGCTGCCCGTACCAGCAAGCCCGGAGCCTGCACCTGATCGGCGAGCCTGCAGCCGCGCAGGCCTTCGCCGCCCTTGGCATTCCGTGCTGACTCGTGCAGCAAGGCACCATCGACTGACCCATGCATGTAGACAGGAGTGACGTCGGGCCGCAGCAAAGCCAAGCTCGGACCTAGGCCCGTGGGCTGTTGACTCGCGAAGCCGCGATCACGGATGTTGCCACGTGTGAGCCGCGCAGAACGCAGCCGGTTACGCCAGCGCCGCCGAATCCAGCGCGAACAGGTCCCTCGAACCGGCCGTTGCCGCGCCGAGCAAACCGGCACTCGCCGGAAGCAGCTGCTCGGCGTAGAACCGTGCAGTCACCAGCTTGTCTTCGGCGACAGTGGCATCGCCGTGCGCGGAACCGACCAGCGCCGCTTTGGCCAGGAGCCAGCCGCCCAGGCACAGGCCCCACATCCGCAGGTACGGTGTCGAGCCGGACAGCATCGCGTCCGGGTCCTGCATGCCGGTGCGCAGCATCCAGGTGGTCGCCTTCTCGAGCGCGTCGAACTGGGTCGCCAGCTCTGCCCGGATCGAGGCGAACTCGTCGCCGGCATCCGCCAATGCGCCGTCGATCTCGCGCATCTGGGCGAGGAACTCGGTGACGGATGCGCCGGCGCGCACTCCCAGTTTGCGGCCGACCAGGTCTGCCGCCTGGATCCCGTTGGTGCCCTCGTAGATGGCGGCGATCCGCACGTCGCGGTAATGCTGCGCGGCGCCGGTCTCCTCGACGAAGCCCATGCCGCCGTGGACCTGCAGCGCGATGGAGGTGAGCTCGTTGCCGAGGTCGGTTCCGAACGCCTTGCAGATCGGGGTCAGCAGGCCGACGATCTCGTCCGCACGAATGCGCTCCGCCTCGTCGGCCGCGTTGGTGCTGTGGTCTACGTAGATGGCGTTGAGCAGCATCAGGTGGCGGAGTGCTGCGAGGTGCGCCTTCTGCGTCATCAGCATGCGGCGGACATCCGGGTGGTCGACGATCGCCGAGTCCTTGCCCCCGGCACCGATCGCCTGCCCCTGCCGCCGTTCCTGCGCGTAGGCGAGCGACTGCTGGTAGGCGCGCTCGCCGACTGCGAGGCCCTGCATGCCGACCGAGAGCCGGGCGCTGTTCATCATGACGAACATGATGCGCATTCCCTTGTTCTCTTCGCCGATCAGGTAGCCGGTGGCCTCGTCGTAGTTCATCACGCAGGTGGGGGAGCCGTGGATGCCGAGCTTCTCTTCGATGGAGAGGCATTCGACGGTGTTCTGCTCACCCAGCGAACCGTCGTCGTTCACCAGGCGCTTGGGCACGATGAAGATGGAGATGCCCCTGGTGCCGGCCGGGGCGCCGGGGGTGCGTGCCAGCACGAGGTGCACGATCTGCTGGCTCAGGTCGTGCTCACCGAAGGTGATGAAGATCTTCTGGCCGGTGATTTTGTAACTGCCGTCGTCCTGCGGAACGGCGCGTGTGGTGAGCGCGCCGACATCCGACCCGGCCTGCGGCTCGGTGAGGTTCATGGTTCCGGTCCACTCGCCGGTGACCATCTTCGGCAGGTAGCGCTGCTTCTGCTCCTCATCGCCGTAGTGGAGGAGCGCTTCGATGGCGCCCTGGGTGAGCAGTGGGCACAGAGCGAAGGCCATATTGGCGGATGTCATCATCTCCTGGATGATGAGGCCGACAGTGCGAGGGAACCCCCCTCCACCGAAGGCCTCAGGAAGCGGAACGCCACCCCAGCCTGCGTCAACATAGCCCTGATAGGCACGCTTGAACGACTCCGGCGTCGTCACGGTGCCGTCAGGCTGGCGGCGCGCGCCGACTCTGTCGCCGTCGCGGTTGGTCGGGGCGACGGCTTCTGACATGAAGCCGGCGCATTCGGCGAGCACTTCGCGCACGGTGTCGAGGTCGGCATGCTCGAAACCGGGAAGGTTCGCGACGCCGGAATAGTCGACGACATGCTCGAGGGAGAACAGGATGTCACTCATGGGAGGTCGGTAGTCAGTCACGTTCGCCAGCGTAGCCGCCGGCCTTTCCGGGCTGGAAGGCGGTTGTCCCGAACCTCAGCAGAGGCGGCGGATGATCAGGGTTTTGTTGTGGATGATGGTGCAACGCCGCAGGTTTGCGAGACTGGCCTGACCATGGCTGAACTCACCCTCCCGATCGAGACTGAACGGCTTGTCCTGCGAGCGTTCAGTGTCGCCGAGGCAGGAAGCCCGGCTGGTCGAGAGCGACCTGCGCGATGGACAATGGGGGACTGAAGTGGTCTATGCGATGCTCGCCTCCGAATGGCGTGCGGGAGAGGACGGTCGATGATCCGCGCACCGCTATTCCCCATTCCGGCTCCCGAGGGCACCCCGCCCTGGATCAACGTGATCTTCGGGATCGCGGCCATCACCGTGTTCGTGGTCATCGTCTGGCAGGCGGTGCGCTACTTCCGGGACCACCGCGACGACTGAGTTGCTAGGCTGTGGGCATAACCGAATACGGCCGCAGAAGCGATGCGGGAGAGCCGGGCGATCACAGTTCGGCACCGAAGGAGCAATTCTCTCCACCAATCTCTCAGGTACGTGTACCGCATCGACGAGGCCACTCTGAAAAGAGAATCGCATAGCGATTCCGCCCATGGTGAAAGCCGACCCACCGGTCGACGAAACTCTCAGGCTCCATGACAGAGGGAGAGTTCCCGCGTCGACGACGCCCATTGGAGAACTCTTGACCGACAACGCCGTACCCCCCACCTTCAGTCCGCTGCACCAGGTGCACGCGGATGCCGGTGCCGGCTTCACCGACTTCGCCGGCTGGCAGATGCCGGTCCGCTACGGCAGCGAGCTGGAGGAACACCACGCCGTGCGCAACGCTGCCGGGCTCTTCGACCTCTCCCATATGGCGGAGATCATCGTCACCGGGAACGAATCCGCGGCCTTCCTCGACTACGCACTCTGCGGCAAGCTCTCGGCCATCGCGATCGCCCAGGCGAAGTACAGCCTGCTGCTGTCCGACGACGGCGGGATCATCGACGACGTCATCGTCTACCGCACCCACGAGAACCGCTATCTGGTCGTCGCCAACGCAGGCAACCGATTCCAGGCGGCCGGGGCTCTCGCCAGCCGGGCGGCGAACTTCGACACCACCGTGATCGACGAGAGCGACTCGGTCGCCCTGGTTGCGGTGCAGGGGCCGAGTTCGCGGGCCATCCTGGAAGCCCTGCCCCAGCTTGAGCTGACCGAGGATCTCGCCGAGCTGAAGTACTACCGCAGCATTCTCGGAACGTATCAGGGCGAGGAGATCATGGTCGCCCGCACCGGTTACACCGGTGAAGATGGCTTCGAACTGTATGTCGTCGCCGATCATGCCGAGTCGCTGTGGAAGAACCTGATGGTCGTGGGTACCGACCATGGACTGGTTCCTGCCGGGCTCGCCTGCCGGGACACCCTCCGTCTGGAGGCCGGCATGCCGCTGTACGGGCACGAGCTGTCGCTCGACATCCTCCCCGCCCAGGCCGGCCTCGCCCGCGTCGTCGTTTTGAGCAAGGAGGACGACTTCGTCGGTCGCGCCGCCAATGAGGCCGGGCCGCCGGCGGATGCGCGAGTGCTCGTCGGACTCACCTCAGAAGGGCGACGGGCCGGACGAGCCGGCTACCCGATCCTCGCCGGCGAGGGAGGGGGCGACTTCGAGGTTGGGGTCGTCACCAGTGGCGCCCTCAGCCCCACCCTCGGCCACCCCATCGCCATGGCCTACGTTGACCCGCAGTTCGCGGAAACTGACACCCAGCTATTCATCGACGTACGCGGAAAGCGAATTCCGGCTTCCGTCACCGCTCTCCCCTTCTACAAGCGAAAGGCCTCAGAATGACCGACCTCAAATACACCGCAGAGCATGAGTGGATCCGCGCCGACGGCAACGAGTTGACCGTGGGTATCACCTCATACGCCGCCGACAAGCTGGGCGAGATCGTCTATGCCGAACTTCCGGCGGTCGGCTCGAGCGTCGAAGCCGGGAAGGTCGTCGCGGAGATCGAGTCGACCAAATCGGTCGGCGAGGTGTTCGCCCCCGTCTCCGGAACCATCATCGAGGTCAATGATGAGGTCGTCGACAGCCCGGACTTCATCAACGATTCCCCACTCGAGAAGGGCTGGCTGTTCAGGGTGGAGGTCGCCGATCCGGTAATCCTCGACGGCGACGAGTTCCTGACCCTCGATGCTTACAACTCCCTGATCGGCGAGTAATGACCAGCGACTCATCCTCGAAGACCCCGCCGCTGTTCGACACGTCGTCGTTCGCGAGCCGCCACATCGGCACCGGTGCGGATGCCCAGCGGGCGATGCTCGATGCGATCGGCTATGACACCACCGAGAAGCTGGTCGAGGCGGCGGTACCGAGCGCGATCCGGGCCCGGAAGCTGGCCGACTCGTCGCTGCCCCCTGCGGCCACCGAGCGTGAGGCGCTCGCTGAACTTCGCCTGTTCGCCGATCAGAACACGGTCAACCGTTCGCTGATCGGCCTCGGCTACTACGACACCATCACCCCCGCCGTGATCAAGCGCAATGTGCTGGAGAATCCGAGCTGGTACACCGCATACACGCCGTACCAGCCGGAAATCTCGCAGGGCCGCCTCGAAGCTCTGATCAACTTCCAGACCATGGTCTCCGACCTGACCGGACTGGCCACGGCGAACGCGTCCATGCTCGACGAGGGCACCGCGGTGGTCGAGGGGATGCTGCTGGCACGCCGCGCATCCACGTCGGAGTCGAATGTGTTCATCGTCGACGCCGACTCGCTGCCGCAGACCAGGGCCCTGCTGCAGAACCGCGCCGAAGCGGTCGGCATCGAGCTGGTGGAGCTTCCGCTGGCTGACGTCTCGGCCGCCGAAGGCGGTCTCCCGCCAGCCTTCGGTATCTTCGTTCAGTACCCCGGGTCATCCGGACACATCTGGGACCCGTCCGAGGTCATCTCTGCAGCGAAAGAAGCCGGCGGCATTGCCGTCGTCGCCGCTGACCTCCTCGCCCTCACCCTCATCAAGAGCCCAGGCGAGTTGGGGGCGGATGTCGCCGTCGGCACCAGCCAGCGCTTCGGCGTGCCGATGGGCTTCGGCGGACCGCACGCCGGGTATATGGCGGTGCGCAAGGGGCTCGAACGCCAGCTTCCTGGTCGCCTCGTCGGCGTATCGAAGGATGCCGACGGTCATGCCGCCTACCGCCTCACGCTGCAGGTCCGGGAGCAGCACATCCGCCGGGAGAAGGCCACCAGCAACATCTGTACCGCTCAGGTGCTGTTAGCCGTGATGGCCGGCATGTACGCCGTCTACCACGGACCGGACGGCCTGAAGCGGATCGCTGAACAGGTCACCCGCCGTGCCCGCTACCTCGCCGAGGCCGCAACCGACGGTGGCCACACAGTGGTCAGCGGCAACTACTTCGACACCATCACCCTGGAGACCGACCGGGACGCCGACCGCCTGGTGCGAATGGCGTACCAGGCCGGCTACCTGATGCACAAGGTGGACGAGGACCACGTGCAGTTCTCCGTCGACGAGACCACCAGCGACGACGACCTGGCCGCGATCGCGAAGGTTCTCGGCGCCGAGCGGGAGTACCCGGCCCGCGAGGGCATCCCGGCCTGGATTCCCGAGCGGATGCTCCGCACCTCCGACTATCTGACGCATCCGGTGTTCAACACGCACCGTTCTGAGACCAGCATGATGCGGTACCTCAAGTACCTCGCCGACAAGGACTATGCGCTCGACCGCGGCATGATCCCGCTCGGTTCATGCACCATGAAACTCAACGCGGCCACCGAGATGGAGGCTGTCAGCTGGCCCGAGTTCGCGGGGCTGCACCCGTTCGCGCCGGAGGCGGATGTGGTCGGCTACCTGGACCTGATCGAACAACTGCAAACCTGGCTGGCCGAGGTCACCGGATACGACACGGTGTCCCTGCAGCCGAACGCCGGGAGCCAGGGCGAGCTGGCCGGCCTCCTCGCCATCCGGGGCTATCACCTCGCGAACGGTGCTGACGCCCGAACCGTCTGCCTCATCCCCTCGAGTGCGCACGGCACCAACGCGGCCAGCGCCGTGCTGGCCGGGATGCGCGTCGTCGTCGTCGCCTGCGATGAGCGGGGCAACGTTGACCTCGACGACCTGCACGCGAAGGTCGCCGAGCATGGCGACCAGCTCGCCGCCCTGATGATCACCTATCCGTCGACGCACGGTGTTTACGAGCATGAGGTGAAGCAGATCTGCCAGGCGGTGCACGACGCCGGCGGCCAGGTCTACGTCGACGGTGCGAACCTGAACGCCCTGCTCGGCTTTGCCCGCTTTGGAGAGTTCGGCGGCGACGTGTCGCACCTGAACCTGCACAAGACCTTCTGCATCCCGCACGGCGGTGGCGGCCCTGGTGTCGGGCCGGTGGCAGCCAAGACGCACCTCGCGCCCTACCTTCCCGGCCATCCGCTCGCGCAGCGCCCGACCATGCTCGCCGAGCTCTTCGACCCCTCGACCAGCTCAGGGACCGCCCGCGGGCCGGCGCATCGGAACGCCGTCTCTGCTGCGCCCTACGGCAGCCCCAGCATCCTGCCGATCACCTGGGCCTACATCCGCATGATGGGCTCCGCCGGGCTGAAGGAGGCCACCGGAGCCGCCGTGCTTGCCGCGAATTACGTCGCCGTACGGCTGCGCGACCACTTCCCGGTTCTCTACTCTGGCGACAACGGACTGGTAGCCCACGAGTGCATCCTCGACCTCAGGCCGCTGACCGCGGCCACCGGTGTCACCGTCGACGACGTGGCCAAGCGCCTGATCGACTACGGGTTCCACGCGCCGACAATGAGTTTCCCGGTGGTCGGCACCCTGATGGTGGAGCCGACCGAGAGCGAAGACCTGGGCGAGATCGACCGGTTCATCGAGGCGATGATCGCGATCAGGGCCGAGGCGGATGCCGTGGCTGCAGGCGACTGGCCGGCCGACGACAACCCGCTGCGGGGCGCCCCGCACACCGCCCGCTCGGTGATCCAGGGGGAGTGGGAGCACGCATACCCCCGTGAGCAGGCCGTCTACCCGTTGCCTGGAGTGCTGCGGAACAAGTACTGGCCGCCGGTTCGCCGTATTGACAACGCGTTCGGTGATCGCAACCTGGTCTGCGCCTGCCCGCCCCCGGAGGCGTTCGAGTAGCTTGCCTTTCGCTGGTCGTGCAGTTAGGCGAAGAGGCTGGGGAACGCCGCGTAGGCCCACGGGTAGCCGACGAAGACGACCGCGTCGATCAGCACGTGCGCAATGACCAGCGGCAGCAGCCTGCCGTAGCGGTCGTACAGCCAGCCGAAGAGGATGCCCATGGCGATGTTCCCGACGAATGCGCCGAACCCCTGATACAGGTGATAAGTGCCGCGGAGTGCTGCTGCCGTCAGGATGATCTGCCAGCGACCCCAGCCGAGGTCGCGCAATCGCGCGAACAGGTACCCGACGACGATCACTTCTTCGGTGACACCGGCCCGCATGGCCGAGAGCAGCAGGATGGGAATCGTCCACCAGGCGGCGTCGAGGGCGGCGGGAACGACGTTGACGGTCACGCCGATGGCCCGACCGCCGAAGTAGATGGCCAGGCCGGGCAGGCCGATCACCAGGGCGAGAGTCAGCCCCCAGGTGATGTCCCGCCCCGGCCGGCGGAGGTCGATGCCGAGCCGCGCGAGGTGCGGCCGCGCGGCACCCCACAGCAGAAAGACGACCAGCGCCACCGGGACCAGGTCGAAGAAGATCGCGAGAAACTGGTAGATCAGGTCGAAGACCGGTCGCTCGCTCAGGGAGGGGTTGAGTGTTGCCGTCTGGTCCCTGAGCGATTCCGCCCGCGTCAGCCGGTTCGCGATGGCGACCAGGGAATAGACGGCGGATGCCCCGAATGACAACCCGAGCACGATCGCCATCTCGATCCGGATGCTGCGGCGGTTGTTCGACAGTTCCGGGGCACGAATCACGCCTCCATGCTAGGCGCAGATACGAGAATTGCTGGTGGGCAGTCCCGACCATCGCGGCGCATAGTTGCGGCCGCACGCCTGCAGCGCACGATTACGCAGTTTCGCACAAACATTCGGCCGTTTTTGTTGCCGCTAGGTAACTATTCGGCCAATTGGTTTGGTGTGCGGGTTGAGCCCTGTTTAGGGTACAGATACACGCATGACGGGACTCAATCCGGTTCCGCCATGTATTCCACTTGCACAGGAGGAAAATTGAAGAGATCACGCATTGGCATTGGTGCCCTCGCGCTCGTGTCGGCCAGCGCGCTCGCGCTGACCGGCTGCGCGCCGGGTGCTGACGAGCCGGCTGGCGGCGACAGCTCCGCTATCATCACCGCCAACGGCAGCGAGCCACAGAACCCGCTGATTCCGACCAACACGACCGAGACCGGTGGTGGAAAGATCCTCACCTCGATCTTCGCAGGGCTTGTGTCCTACGACGGCGAGGGCGAGATCCACAACGAGGTCGCCGAGTCTATGGAGAGCGACGACGCCCAGAACTGGACCATCACCCTCGAAGAGGGCTGGGAGTTCACCAACGGGGAGCCCGTCACCTCCGAGTCATTCGTCAAGGCGTGGCAGTATGGCGGCCTGCTGAGCAACGCTCAGAGCTCGTCGTACTTCTTCGACAACATCGAGGGCTTCAGCTACGACGAAGAGTCTGAGCTGACCGGCCTTGAGGTCGTCGACGAGCGCACCTTCACGGTTGCGCTCAAGACGCCAGAGGCGGACTTCCCGCTGCGTCTCGGCTACACGGCATTCATGCCGCTGCCCGAGGTCGCCTGGGAAGACCTGGAGGCCTTCGGCGAGGCCCCGATCGGCAACGGCCCGTACATGCTGGACGGCGAAGATGCCTGGGTACACGACCAGTCGATCAGCCTCGTCACCAACCCGGACTACGACGGCAACCGCACGCCGCAGAACGGTGGACTGGAGATCATCTTCTACGCGACCCAGGATGCTGCGTACGCTGACGTCCAGGGTGGAAACCTTGACGTCCTCGACGCTGTCCCGGACTCCGCGTTCGAGACCTTCGAGGACGATTTCGGTGACCGTGCTGTGAACCAGCCGGCCGCCATCTTCCAGGCGTTCAACATGCCGTACTACCTCGAGCACTGGAGCGGTGAGGAAGGCGAACTGCGTCGGGCCGCCCTCTCGATGTCGATCGACCGCCAGCTGATCACTGACACGATCTTCCAGGGCACTCGCACCCCGGCAACCGACTTCACGTCGCCGGTTATCGCGGGTCACTCGGAGGACCTCGAGGGCTCAGAAGTCCTCGACTTCAACCCGGAGGAAGCCGTCGCACTGTGGGCTGAGGCCGACGCGATCTCGCCTTACGGCGACACCGTCTTCGACCTCGCATACAACGCTGACGGAGGCCACCAGGCCTGGGTCGACGCTGTGGTGAACAGCATCTCCAACACGCTGGGAATCGAAGCAGTAGGCAAGTCGTACCCGACGTTCGCCGCATCGCTCGACGACCGCGACAACCAGGTGCTGACCGGTGGAGTTCGCGCCGGATGGCAGGCGGACTACCCGTCGCTGTACAACTTCCTCGGCCCGCTCTACGTTGAGGGTGCCGGTTCCAATAAGGAAGGCTACGCCAGCGAAGAGTTCGAGGCACTTCTCGCGGAGGGCGCCAGCGCGGCCACCGTTGAGGAAGCTACCGCTAAGTACCAGGAAGCACAGGAAGTCCTGCTTCAGGACCTCCCGTCGATTCCGCTCTGGTACTCCAACGTGACTGGTGTGTCGGCCGAGACGGTTGAGAACGTCGTGTTCGGTTGGGACTCCGTCCCGCTGTACCACGAGATCACCAAGGAGTAGTCGTTAGCGACTAACCGGAAGATTAGTCTCAGTGTGTGATGTCCGGGGCATGGAAATGCCCCGGACATTACACTGAGTAGGCACACTTAGTGATTGAGATTTCTATGCTTATACGTTCCAATGAGGGAACAGCCTGATGCTTTGGTACACAGGCAGGCGCGTCCTCCAGATGATCCCCGTGTTCTTCGGGGCGACATTCCTGATCTACGCCATGGTGTTCGCCCTACCGGGAGACCCCATCGCCGCCCTCTACGGCGACCGTCCTCCGGCCCCCGGCGTCATCGAACTCATCCGGGCGGAGTACAACCTCGACAAGCCGTTCATCGTCCAGTACCTCCTCTACATCGCCGGGCTGTTCCAGGGCGACTTCGGAACCACATACTCCGGCCGCCCGGTCGCCGACGTGATGACCCAGGCCTTCCCGATCACCTTCCGCCTGGCCATGCTGGCGCTCGCCTTCGAAGCCATCGCCGGCATCCTGGTCGGCCTCATCGCCGGTCTCCGCAAAGGCAAGTTCTTCGACACCAGCGCCCTGGTCGTCAGCCTGCTGCTGATCTCGGTTCCGACTTTCGTCGTCGGTTTCGTGCTGCAACTCGTCTTCGGTGTCCAACTCGGCTGGGCACGGACAACTGTGAGTGGTGCCGCCCCGTGGAACGAGCTGATCCTTCCCGCCCTGGTGCTGGCATCCGTCTCGTTCGCGTACATCGTGCGGCTGACCCGCGCGAGCGTCGCCGACAATATGAACGCCGATTTCGTGCGTACAGCAACAGCAAAGGGGCTGTCGCGTCGCCGAGTCGTCACCGTGCACGTACTGCGGAACTCCCTCGTACCCGTGGTGACCTACCTGGGTGTCGATGTCGGAGCGCTCATGGTCGGCGCCATCGTCACAGAAGGCATTTTCAACATCAACGGCGTCGGCGGAACGGTCTACCGGGCGATCCTGCTCGGCGAAGGCCCGACCGTCGTCTCGTTCGTCGCCGTGATGGTCATCATCTTCGTGTTGGCCAACCTGCTCGTCGACCTGCTCTACGCCGCGCTCGACCCAAGGATTCGCTATGCCAAATAACAAGACAACCGCGCGCGCGCGCGTCGGCCAGGAGCATTACATTGCCCCGCTGGAAGACACTCCGGTAGTGGAGATCGACAAGCTCGACGAGAGCGGCAAGGCGCGCAGCACCTGGGCGGATGCCTGGGAGGCCATGCGCCGCCGCCCGATGTTCTGGATTTCGTCGATCCTGATCGTGATCATCCTCACTGTCGCCGCCTTCCCCTCCTGGTTCGCCTGGGCGCCGCCGAACTCCGAGTGCTTCCTGCAGAACAGCAACGGCGGGCCCCAGGCCGGGCATCCGCTCGGTTTCACTCGTCAGGGCTGCGACATCTACTCACGGGTCATCTTCGGGGCCCAGGCATCCGTCACCGTCGGCCTGCTGACCACGGTGCTGGTGTCCCTGTTCGGTGGCATCGTCGGTGCCCTCGCCGGTTTCTATGGCGGGTTCTTCGACGCCATCGTCTCGCGCGTCGGCGACATCTTCTTCGCGATTCCCACCGTGCTCGGCGCCATCGTGCTCATGTCGGTGATCCCGGTTCGCGGTGCTGCGACCGTCGCCCTGGTACTCGCCCTGTTCGCCTGGCCGCAGATCGCCAGGATCATGCGCGGGGCCGTGCTGACGGCACGCAACTCCGACTATGTGACGGCCTCGATAGCGCTCGGCGTATCCAAGTTCAAGATCCTGGTTCGCCACGTCATCCCGAATGCGATCGCCCCGGTGATCGTCATCGCCACGGTTTCGCTGGGAATCTTCATCGTGGCCGAGGCCACCCTGTCGTTCTTGGGAATCGGGCTTCCGACCAACGTGATGTCCTGGGGCAACGACATCAGTCAGGCGCGTACTTCGCTGCGCACTGAAGCCCAGGTGTTGCTCTACCCCTCGGCGGCGCTGTCGATCACCGTGCTGTCGTTCCTCATGCTCGGCGACGTCGTGCGTGATGCCCTTGATCCGGAATCGAGGGCACGTCGATGAGCCAGGCGAAAACGGAGACCGTGAACCAGAACACCGTGGACGAGAACGCACCACTGCTGCAGATCCGAAACCTCGAGGTCGGATTCGAGACCCAGCGCGGGGTGGTGCCCGCGGTGCGCGGCATCGACCTGACGCTGTATGCCGGCCAGACGCTCGCCATCGTCGGCGAGTCCGGCTCGGGGAAGACGACGACCGCGCAAGCCGTCATCGACCTGCTCCCCGGAAACGGCAAGGTCACCGGCGGGGAGGTCCTGTTCGAGGGTCGCGACCTGACCAAGCTGTCGGACAAGGCGATCCAGGACGTCCGCGGCAACCTGATTGGCTACGTGCCGCAGGACCCGATGTCCAACCTCAACCCGGTGTGGAGCATCGGCTTCCAGGTCGAGGAGGCCATCAAGGCCAACAACATCGCCCAGGGCAAGGACGCGCGCAAGCGCACCATCCAGGTACTGCAGGAGGCCGGACTCAGCGACGCCGAGGACCGCCTCAGGCAGTTCCCCCACCAGTTCTCCGGCGGCATGCGCCAGCGGGTGCTCATCGGCATCGGACTATCGGCCAGGCCGAAGCTGCTGATCGCCGACGAACCGACCTCTGCCCTGGACGTGACAGTGCAGCGCACCATCCTCGACCATCTGGCAACGCTGACTCGTGACTACGGTACTTCGGTGCTGTTCATCACCCACGACCTCGGCCTCGCGGCCGAGCGCGCGGAGCAACTGGTCGTCATGTATAAGGGAAAAGTAGTGGAGTCAGGGCCATCGCAGGAGATCCTGGCCAACCCGCAGCATCCGTACACCCAGCGCCTTGTGGCCGCCGCACCGAGCCTGGCATCGCGCCGTATTCAAGCGGCAAAGTCCGCGACGGCCAAGGATGGTGGGCAGATCTACTCCGGTGGATCGATCGATGACGCGCTGCTGTCGCGGGCAGCCAGCCGGGAGTCTGCCAAAACCTCCGACCTCATCTCGGTGAAGAACATCAGCAAGATGTACCGGATTCGCAAGCAGGGATTCAAGTACAACGAGCTGCTGGCCGTCAACGACATCTCGTTCGACGTCAAGAAGGGCACGACCACCGCGCTGGTGGGCGAGTCGGGCTCCGGCAAGTCGACGGTGGCGAAGCTGATCCTGCAGCTGGAGTCCCTCACCGGCGGTTCGATCGCGTTCGACGGCCAGGACGTCGCCGGACTGAAGGGCGCTGAGCTGCTGAAGTTCCGCCGCCGCGTGCAGCCGGTGTTCCAGGACCCGTACGGGTCGCTCGACCCGCAGTACAGCGTCGGCAATACCATCGCCGAGCCCCTGATCGCCCACGGAGTGGGCACCGCCAAAGAGCGGCTCGACCGGGTCACCGAGCTGCTCGACCAGGTGTCGTTGCCCTCAGCCACCCGATATCGCTACCCGAGTGAGCTTTCCGGCGGACAGCGCCAGCGCATCGCCATCGCGCGCGCCCTGGCACTCAAGCCGGACGTGCTCGTGCTCGACGAGGCGGTGTCCGCTCTCGACGTGCTGGTTCAGGGGCAGATCCTGAACCTGCTGACCGAACTGCAGACCGAACTCGACCTCACCTACCTGTTCATCACCCACGACCTGGCGGTCGTGCGGCTGGTCGCAGACAACGTCTGCGTTATGCAGAGGGGCAAGATCGTCGAGGCCGCAACGACGGATGAAGTCTTCGACAACCCCCGCGAGCGGTACACGCAGGAGTTGCTCGAGGCCATCCCAGGCGGAAACTTCGTTTTTGGACGGTAGGTCGTCGTTCTGAGCACTGCGTCCCGTCGTATCCGCTCCGGCCTGGTCGTCGCGGTGGCGGCCGTGCTCGCATTGGCCGGCTGTACCGCTCCATCCAAAGTGATGGAGGGGACATCGGTGACTGTCGCCGTCAGTCACGGCATGACCTCGTACAATCCGGACACGGCGTTCGGCAGCGCGACCCCATCCAACGCCAGCATCTTCGCGGCGACGAACTCGTCGTTCGCATCGTATGACGAGACCCCGTCGCTGGTGCAGAACGAGTCGTTCGGCAGCTACGAGGTAGTGAGCACACAACCGCTGGTGGTCACCTACACAGTGCGTGACGGCATCCGCTGGTCCGATGGCACCCCGATCGACGCCGCCGACCTGCTGCTGGCCTGGGCGGCGAACTCGACGAGCCTGAACGAGCCCGAATTCGACCCGACCGAGTTCATCGACGAGGCCACCGGAAAATTCACCAACGATTTTCCGAGTGACGTGGCCTACTTCGACGGCTTCACCGGAAACGGCCTGCAGCTGGTCAGTCAGACACCGGCGATCGGTGACGACGGCCGCTCCATCACGATGACATTCGATGAGTACTTCGCCGACTGGGAACTGGTCTTCGATATCGGGCTGCCCGCGCACGTGGTGGCCGGGGAGGCCCTCCGGATCACCGAACCGCAGGAAGCCAAGGATGCTCTGGTCGCTGCGATCGAAGACGGCGACAACCGCGCCCTCGCGGCGATATCGCAGTTCTGGAACACCGGATTCAACCTCGGCGACGAGGGCATCGACCCCGGCCTGCTGGTGGGGAGCGGGCCGTACGTCGTCAGTGCTGTGACACCGGGGGAACAGGTGACCCTCACGGTCAACCCGGAGTATCGCGGGGAACAGCTTCCCTACTTCGAGGAGGTCGTCGTGCGAATCATCAGCGACCCGTTGCAGGCGGTGGCCGCCCTCGACGCCGGCGAGGTCGACATCATCGCCCCGCAGGCGACGGAGGACGTCATCGCGGCGCTCGACGGCCAGGGCGACGCCGAGGTGGACCACGCTTTCTCGGGAACCTGGGAGCGGCTGGACCTCCAGTTCGTCGACAGCAAGAGTGGCTTCGTCGAGGACGAACTGGTGCGGCGGGCGTTCCTGCACACGGTGCCGCGCCAGGACATTCTGTCTTCGCTCATCCACCCGATCAGCCCGGAGGCAGAGGTTCGTGACTCGCATGTCTTCCTCCCCGGAGCCGAGGGCTACGGCGGGTCGGTGAAGGCGAACGGGTCGCGCGACTACGCCCAGGTCGACATCGCCGAGGCGAAGCGCCTGCTGGCCGAGGCAGCGCAGGGGTCACCGAACCTGGGCACACCTACTGTGTGCCTGCTCTTCGACCCGGCCAATCCGAGGAGGGTGGCCGAATTCCAGCTCATCACAGATTCCGCGGCCAAGGCCGGCATCTCGGTGACCAACTGTTCGAGCCCGGATTGGCGGAACCTCCTCGGCACGCCGAACAGCTACGACGCAGCGTTGTACGCCCTCCGGGAGACCAACCTCGCCGTCTCCGCTGTCCGGGCCTCGTTCGCCAGCGACTCCGAACTCAACAACCACGCCCGATACTCGAGCCCGGCAGCCGATGCGCTGGTGGCGGATGCCCTGGCCCCTGCCAGCGCCGCGGAACGACGCGAACTGCTGGCCGGACTCGATGAACAGCTCTGGGGCGACGCTGTCGGAATTCCGCTCTACCAGTTCCCCGCCATCACCGTCACGAGCGGCCAGGTGACCGGTGTCGCGCAATCGCCGTTCGCCCGAACCGTGCTGTGGAATCCGTGGCGCTGGAAACCGGTCACCGCAGACTGACCGGGCCTCCTCACCCCACGATGTTGAGGCACCTGAACGGGTTGGGTTGCTTCCACGAGTACACTTGACGTGTAAGGGCACCATAGACGTGACCTTTCTCACACCTCCCCATTCTGTGCAAGGACACTATCCCTATGGCAATTGCCACCCGTAATGACCTTCGTAATGTGGCTATCGTCGCCCACGTTGACCATGGAAAGACCACTCTGGTCGACGCCATGCTCCGCCAGACGAACTCGTTCAGCGCGCACGAGCATCTCGAAGAGCGCGCCATGGACTCGAACGACCTCGAGCGGGAGAAAGGCATAACGATTCTCGCCAAGAACACGGCGGTCTCGTACAACGGCATCCACGCGGCAGGCAGCCCGATCACCATCAACGTGATCGACACCCCGGGCCACGCCGACTTCGGTGGTGAGGTGGAACGCGGCCTCAGCATGGTCGACGGTGTCGTGCTCCTGGTCGACGCCAGCGAGGGCCCCCTGCCGCAGACCCGCTTCGTGCTGCGCAAGGCGCTGGAGGCGAAGCTTCCGGTAATCCTCCTGGTCAACAAGACCGACCGCCCGGACGCCCGTATCGACGAGGTCGTCACGGAGAGCCAGGACCTCCTGCTTGGCCTCGCCAGCGATATGGCCGACGATGTGCCAGACCTCGACCTCGACCTGGTTCTGGACGTCCCGGTGGTCTACGCATCCGGCCGCAACGGTGCATCCAGCTGGAACAAGCCGGAGAACGGCGAGTTGCCGGACAACGGCGACCTCGAGCCGCTCTTCGATGCCATCCTCAAGCACATCCCGGCACCCACCTACGACGACGAGCACCCGCTGCAGGCCCACGTCACCAACCTGGACGCGTCGCCGTTCCTCGGCCGTCTCGCTCTGCTGCGCGTCTTCAACGGCACCATCAAGAAGGGCCAGACCGTCGCCTGGGTCAAGCACGACGGCAGCGTCAGCAATGTGCGCGTGACCGAGCTGCTCATCACCAGGGCGCTGGACCGCTACCCGACCGAAAGCGCCAGCCCAGGCGACATCGTCGCCGTCGCCGGCTTCGAGGACATCACCATCGGCGAGACCCTCGCCGACCCCAACGACGTCCGGCCGCTGCCGACCATCACGGTCGACGATCCGGCCATCTCGATGACGATCGGCACCAACACGTCACCGCTGATCGGCAAGGTCAAGGGCCACAAGCTCACCGCGCGAATGGTCAAGGACCGCCTCGACCGCGAGCTCATCGGTAACGTCTCCATCAAGCTGGTCGACATCGGCCGCCCGGATGCCTGGGAGATCCAGGGCCGTGGCGAGCTGGCACTGGCCATTCTGGTCGAGCAGATGCGTCGGGAGGGATTCGAACTCACTGTCGGCAAACCGCAGGTGGTCGTCAAGCAGGTCAACGGCAAGGTTCACGAACCGTTCGAGAACCTGACGATCGACGCCCCGGAGGAATACCTCGGCGCGATCACGCAGCTTCTCGCCGCCCGCAAGGGCCGCATGGAGGGCATGAGCAACCACGGCACCGGATGGGTGCGCATGGAGTTCATCGTGCCGTCCCGCGGGTTGATCGGCTTCCGCACCGAATTCCTCACCATCACCCGCGGCGCCGGCATCGCCAACGCCGTCTCGCACGGCTACGAGCCCTGGGCCGGTGAGATCGTCACCCGCACCAACGGTTCGATCGTCGCAGACCGCGCAGGCTCGGCGACGCCGTTCGCCATGGTCGCCCTACAGGAGCGCATGTCGTTCTTCGTCGAGCCGACCCAGGAGGTCTACGAAGGCATGGTCGTCGGCGAGAACTCCCGCGCCGACGACATGGACGTCAACATCACCAAGGAGAAGCAGCTGACCAACATGCGCCAGTCGACGTCGGACTCCTTCGAACGGATGACGCCGTCCCGCAGGCTGACCCTCGAGGAGTGCCTGGAGTTCGCTCGTGAGGACGAGTGCGTCGAGGTGACCCCGGAGTTCATCCGCATCCGCAAGGTGGAGTTGGATGCCAACGCACGAGCTCGCAAGACCTCGCGCCTGAAGAAACAGAACGCCTAGCAACACCCGCTCAGCGAAGGGGCGCGGCCAGCAGCCACGCCCCATCGCGTTTTCGTCGACTTTCTCGGGACCGTTGATCGTCGCTAGAGTGTGACCCACACACACGGGCATTGACGATCGGAGCCATCGTGACACCTCGAACCCCAGACGCCACCTCACTCGCAACCCGGCGGCCCCTGTCGGCCGCTGCAATCGCAGCCTGCCTGCTCATCGCCCCCGCCGTGAGCGCGTGCTCGTTCAACCCGGTTGAGTCCGCGATCGAGCAGGCGACCGGTGGAAACGTCGACATCGGAGGCACGACTGTGCCCGACGACTTCCCCGGCGAGGTACCGCTCATCGACGGTGAGGTGACCAGTGCGTTCGCCGCCGGGGAGCCGCCGGAACGGGTGTGGAACGTCACATTCTCAGTAGCTGACGCATCCGCGCGGGAGGCGATCAGGGCCGAGATGGAAGCGGCCGGCTTCACCTCAGACCTGGATGAGGCCGCGATCGGTGACATCACCGGCGGTATGTACTCGAACGGCACATACTCGGTGCTCATCGTCGTCGCGGAAGACGGGGATGGCGGCTGGGCGGCCTCCTACACGGTGGCCTCGGCCGCCAAGTAGCCGACTACAGCATCCGCGCGAGGGTGCCGGTGGCCGATGCGTCGAATAGCATTGCCGAATGCGGATGGACTCACGGCAGGTACTGTTCGTGCACGCGCATCCGGACGACGAGGCGATCACCACCGGCGGCACCATCGCCACCCTGGTCGACGCCGGTATCGGCGTGACGGTGCTCACCTGCACGAGGGGTGAACGCGGTGAAGTGGTCCCGGCCGAACTCGCGCACCTCGAGGGGGACGGCGCGCAACTGGGCGAGCACCGCGTCGGCGAGCTTGCCGAAGCCATGCGGGTCCTGGGCGTCGAAGACCACCGCTACCTCGGAGAGCAATCCGCCCGGCTGGCCGACCTCCCACCGCGGCGGTACCTGGACTCCGGGATGGTCTGGGGCGAATCCGGGCAACCGGAACCGGTTCAGGACCTCGACTCGATGGCGCTCTGCTCGGCGCCGACCGAAGAGGTTGCGGCCGACATCGCGGCGGTCATCGCCGCCGTGCAGCCGGTCGCAGTGGTGAGCTATGACGCGGATGGCGGCTATGGGCATCCGGACCACATCAAGGCCCACCTTGCCGCCAGGCGAGCCGCCGACGTCATGGCTGTTCCTTTCTTCGCGATCGAATCGCAGGCAGCCACGCCAGCCTCGACCAGCCATCAGGTCGATGTCTCGGCCGTCTACCAGCGGAAGATGGATGCGCTGCGGGCACACCGCACGCAGCTCACCGTCGACGGCGACCACTACGCCCTCTCGAGCGGCCCGAGCATGCCGATACCGCTAACGGAGTCGTATCGGAGCTTCCAGGCCCCTGATGCGGATGTGCCCTTCAGCCGGCAATCGTTCACAGCCCGTGCGCTGGCCTGCCTGATGGCCCTCGCTGTCGGCGTCGGGGTCGGCCTGCTCGGAACCGTCACCCACCCCTCTCAGATCACCATGGCCGGCGTGTCGTTGCCCACCGGGCTGATCGCCTCGCTCATCGTGGCGAGCGCGTTGCTGGTCGGGCTCCGCCTGGTCTTCGGCAGCCGCGCACCATCCGCCTTCGCCGCAATCGGCCTGGCCGCGGTGTTGCTGGTCTTCGCGCAGGCCGGCCCAGGCGGGTCGGTGCTGATCGCCGGGAACCTCCCAGGGTACGTCTGGACGTACGGTGTTCCCCTCGTCGCAGCGTTGGTCATCGCCTGGCCGCGATTGCCTGCCCGAGTGGGCGGCTAAGCTGGAAGCCCTCAGTTCCCTCGTGGAAGGAATCAGCTCGTGACCTACGTCATTGCGCTTCCCTGCGTGGACGTCAAGGACCGTGCCTGCGTCGACGAATGTCCAGTCGACTGCATCTATGAAGGCGACCGGATGCTGTACATCCACCCGGATGAATGCGTCGACTGCGGTGCCTGCGAACCGGTGTGCCCGGTCGAGGCGATTTTCTATGAGGACGACACCCCTGAGGTGTGGGCGGAGTACTACAAGGCGAACGTCGAATTCTTCGACGACGTCGGCTCGCCGGGCGGCGCAGCCAAGGTGGGCGTCATCCACAAGGACCACCCGATCATCGCCGCACTGCCCCCGCAGGTCGCTGCGACTTAACGCTTCCGCTGACGCACTTGGAGGATTCACCCAATGAGGCGCCGTATTCTTTGGCGGTTGCGCGGATGACCCTGTCGCCCAATTAGGCTGTAGGGGTGAATGACGCTGCCAACTCACCTGCCGACAAGGCCACCCTCTCGTTTCCGGGTGGCTCCGCCGACTTTCCGATCCTGAAGGGAACGGATGGAGCCGACAGCATCGACCTGTCGACGCTGACCCGGCAGACCGGCTACACGGCGCTGGACAACGGGTTCGTCAACACGGCCTCGACCAAGAGTGCGATCACCTACATCGACGGTGACAAAGGCATCCTCCGATATCGCGGCTACGCGATCGAGGACATCGCCAAGAAGTCGACCTACCTCGAATCGGCCTGGCTGCTGATCCACGGCGAGCTGCCGACGCCATCGCAACTGGAGGAATTCGAGGAGAAAGTACGCCGCCACACCCTCCTGCACGAAGACCTGCGCAGCTTCTTCTCGGCTCTTCCGCACAACGCCCACCCGATGTCGGTGCTTTCCAGCGCGGTCTCCGCGCTGTCCACGTACTACGAGGACTCGCTGGACGTGCACGACCCGGAGCAGGTCGAGATCTCTACAATCCGCCTGCTGGCGAAGCTGCCAACCATCGCCGCGTATGCGCACAAGAAGAGCCTCGGCCAGGCGTTCCTCTACCCGGACAACAGTCTGGGCTTCGCCGAGAACTTCCTCAAGATGAACTTCGGCAACATGGCCGAGCCGTACGAAGTCGACCCGATTCTGGCGTCGGCGCTCGACCGGTTGCTCATCCTGCACGAGGACCACGAGCAGAACGCGTCCACCTCCACAGTGCGCCTGGTCGGTTCCACTGAGGCGAACCTCTTCGCTTCCGTGTCAGCCGGCATCAACGCCCTGTACGGCCCGCTGCACGGTGGAGCGAACGAAGCTGTGCTGACGATGCTCGCCAGGATCCGCGACTCCGGTGAGGGCGTTGAGCGATTCGTCGAGCGGGTGAAGAACAAGGAAGACGGCATTCGCCTGATGGGCTTTGGCCACCGGGTGTACAAGAACTTCGACCCCCGCGCGACCCTGGTCAAGGAGAGCGCCCACGAGGTACTTAGCGCTCTCGGCATCCGGGATGACCTGCTCGACATCGCCCAGGAGCTTGAAGCTGTCGCGCTGGCCGATAGCTATTTCATCGACCGTCAGCTGTACCCCAATGTGGATTTCTACACCGGTGTGATCTACAAGGCCATGGGATTCCCGACGCGGATGTTCACCGTGCTGTTCGCGATCGGCCGTCTCCCGGGCTGGATCGCCCACTGGCGCGAGATGAATGAGGACCGATCGACAAAGCTGGGTCGTCCGCAGCAGCTCTACATCGGCGAGCCTGCCAGGGAGTGGCCGACCGACCGCTAGCGCTCGGTCCCCAGTTTGGAGGGCCGGTTGTACCCCAGTAGTGGGCACAATTCCGGTTTCAGGCTTTCGGCGGATTCGGCGGACTGGCATAGTTACAACACAGTTGTGAGTCGGTTCGCCGGACACAATGCTCCGCCGCCCCCGCGGAGGGCGCGTCTGGTCCAGCCCCCCGCGACCAGGCGCGCCGCGCTCCGCGCCTAACGCGCACCTCTCGAAGCCGCGCGCACATCTCCCGGGCACGCGCATGGATACGCGCCGGTGCGATACGTCCCGCTGACAGATCGGTGTGCCGCGGAGGCATATGCACCGGCGACACGCGGATCCGTGCGCGCTCTGGGGATGACTCTGTCGCAGCGCGGCGTTTCGTCCAATCGCGCTAGTGCAGCGCGGCGTTGAGCTCGGTGCCTGAGCCTGACCGGGGCAGCACCTCAACGGCGCCGGTCAGCGAGTTGCGGCGGAACAGCAGGTTCGGCACGCCGGACAGCACCTCAGCCTTGACCGTGCTGCGGGCATCCGCCTCGGAGATGACGACGACCTTGGTGCCGGCGGTGACGTACAGGCCGGCCTCGACCACACTGTCGTCGCCGATCGAGATGCCGACGCCCGAGTTGGCCCCGAGCAGCGCCCTGGCCCCGATTGTCACGCGCTGGGTTCCGCCGCCGCTGAGCGTGCCCATGATGGATGCTCCGCCGCCAATGTCGGCTCCGTCACCGACCACCACGCCTTGCGAGATGCGGCCCTCGACCATCGAGGAGCCGAGGGTGCCGGCATTGAAGTTGACGAAGCCCTCATGCATCACGGTGGTGCCGGGGGAGAGGTGGGCGCCGAGACGCACCCGCGATACGTCGCCGATGCGCACCCCGGCGGGAACAACGTAGTCGACCAGACGCGGGAACTTGTCGATGCTGTGGGGGGTGATCCCGGCACGTTGCAGCGTGCGGCGCAGGCGCTCGAAGTCGGCCGCCAGTACCGGGCCGGCGTTGGTCCAGGCGACGTTCGCCAGTCTGCCGAAGATGCCGTCCAGGTTGATGGTGTTCGGCCGCACCAGCAGGTGGCTGAGCAGGTGCAGGCGCAGGTAGGCGTCCGGGGTGGACACGGGTGCCGCCTCGAGGTCGATATCCACGGTCACGAAGTCGACGGTCACTCCCCGGCGCTCGTCGGTGCCTGCGAGGGCCTCCAGGTCGGCCGGTGCGATCCACGGGTCGACGCCTGCCGGCCGTTCCCCCAGCTGGGGGTTCGGGAACCAGGTGTCGAGTACGGTGCCATCGGAGGCGGTGGTGGCCAGTCCCTGGCCCCAGGCGGATGAATTCATGCCTCAAGGCTATCGACGAATGAGCCTCGGTCGACCGATGGGGAGCTGGGGGTTGAACGGCGGTCTAAGCCGCACATGATAGATGCAATATTCTCGCACTCGCCCTAGTGAGATTCGAGGGCTCTCAGGCTCAACCAGAGCCACAGTGTGTCGTCGGCGTTCGCGAGGTCGATATTGAAGAGTTCGTCTGCCCTGCGCAGACGGTACCGGAGCGTATTCTGATGCACCGACAGTGCGTGTGCCGTTGCTGCAGAGTCCCGTGAATTCTCGAGATAGCAGCGAAGTGTCTTTGCATACTCGGTGCCCGACCGTGAATCGGCATCGATGACCTTGCGGGCAGCATCCGAGAGCAGCCGATGGTTCTGAAGCAGGACCCGAGAGATCTCGAGGAGAGCCAGCTCACTGCGAGCATCGCGCGCGTTGACGAGCGACTCGCGCGAATTGGTTTGCGAGAGCAGCGCAAGTCCCATGTCTGCATCCGTGCGGGAAGAGTAAACCTGCGTCGATCCGGTGCCGACAGTACCGACACAAATTTTGAGGTCGATCATGAGAGCCGCGCCAGATCGGTCAATCAGTCTTTGAGCCATCAGGCTAATGCGGCTGAGGTCGATTGCGGCAGCTCCAACCAAGAGAGCGTAAACGGTTGTCCCAATGGTCACGCACTCAATGCCGGGTTGGTGGCTTTGGCAGTGCAGTCTGATGAGGTCGACCAGCCGTGACATAGTCACCTCATCGACCGGCTCAGATAGTGCTGGCTGACATGCCAACACGAGAAAACTGCCTTGTGGATCACACCCCATCTGACTGGCAATGAGGTGGCTGGACTCGCTGCCTTCAAGCAAGCGACGCACAAGCTCAGAGCGTTGGGCTCGGGCAAGATCAGCGCTACTACGGGCCCGAAGCAGGTGGAGAGCTGCCACATCGGCCGCGCGTTCGATGGCGCGCTCGGCGTCGGCGTCGAGCGTCCCGTCGGCGTCGACCACCCAGATCGAGCCAAGGGGCTGTGCGCCGGCCCGAATGGCGACCGCTAGCCGGCCGAGGGAATTCGGGGCACGTGGTATTCGACGTGCGCCGGGCGACCGGAAGAGCTCGGCGTAGACCTCTGCACTATTTTCGAGCCACGGGACCTTGCGCCCCAGGATTCCTTCGCGCCGATTGCCGTCGATGGGCTGATCGGTGACAGTCGAATAGGCCAGAACATGTTCCTGCATGTCTTCGATCGCAGTGGCACCACCAGTCATGGCCGCAATGGCGTTTGCGAGAGCAAACAGATCACCAACGGCGAGGTCGGAGCCAGCGCTGTGCGCAGCGCTCGCGCTCGCCAGAGCCGAGCTGATCAGTGAGTCAAGTTGTTGCCACTCGATGTCGTCATCAACGACGAGAAGGTTGATTGCGGCTGTTGTCGCGATCTGGACGAGATCCGCGCAACTCTCGGAAAACGACTTGATGATGAGGGCGTTGAACCCTGCAACTGCGGCATCGATGATCAATTGTGCAGACTCGTTCGCGCCCGGATGAACGCCAATCCCCAGGAGTATTCCGCCCCCGCCCGGACCAAGCGGCGTGAGCGGATCGAAAAGCCTGGTACCCGCGACGACGGCGTGCTGCCCGGACACGGGGGTTTCGAGGCGTAGGCCGCAACCGTCCAGGACCTCGAGAAGCTCACGAACACCGACCTCGTGGGCTGTGATGGCCGGATTCGACATTCATCGAGGCTAGTGACTCCTTGTGCTCGAGCACAACCGAGTGCTCTCCTTTCCGTGCTGTGCGATAACGCTCAGCAGTTGCCGCCTGGGCAATGCTTGTCGAATGTCGCTCAGAGCTGAATCCGATATCGCAGCCGTTCAGGCGCGAAGCGCAGCCACGAACGCCGCAGTGAAAGCCGGAGTGCGCATCGCGGATGAGCATGAGATGGCCCGATTCCACGAGATCGACAGCCTATTCAAAACAGTGTGGGGTCTCACGGCGGCAACCGGTCCGATTCCTGCCGAACTGGTGCGCAGCATGAGCCATGGCGGGGCCAGTATCAGCGCGGCTTACAACGGCGACAATGCACTCTGCGGGGCAGCAGTGATGATCGGTTCAGCCAACGACCATTCGGTGTATTCGTTGATCGCCGGTGTTCTTCCAGATCTCGCCGATCGTGGGGTCGGCTTCGCCATCAAGCAGCACCAGCGAGCGTGGGCGTTGGAGCGGGGTATCGATCGCATGGTGTGGACCTTTGACCCACTGGTCAGCCGCAACGCTCGGTTCAATCTGACCAAGCTGGGCGCGTCATCGAGCGAATACATCGAGAACTTTTACGGGGAGATGCAAGGTCAGATCAATGCAAACGATGAGAGTGATCGTCTCGTAGCGATCTGGCAGCTCTGCTCCGAGTCAGCGATCTCAGCCAGTGAAGGACACGTGCCCGACCCTCAGCGCCCGACGTTCGGCCCCAGCGACGTGCGGGAGATCGGGCCCGATGACAAGCCGATTCTCGTTGAGGCAGCCGGATCGTTGTGGTGTCGGGTTCCCCACGATGTCGTGGCACTCCGGCAGCAGAGCCCCGGAGTTGCAGCGGCCTGGCGCAGCTGCATCCGCTCGGCGTTCTCAACAGCATTCGCTTCCGGGCATCGTGCCCGCGGGGTGTCTCGAGACGGTTGGTACCGGCTCGTAACAGGAGGAGAACAGTGAAGATCGAAAACATTGAGCTACGTCGGATTTTGATGCCCCTCGTACGCCCTTTTCGAACGTCCTTTGGGTCGGTCTCGGAGCGAGAAATGATCGTTGTGCGTGTCACCACTGCTGACTCAGAAGGTTTCGCCGAATGCGCTTCCGAAACGTATCCGCTCTATAGCTCAGAGTTCCTCGACGGCTGCGAATTGGTTATTCGCAACCACCTCGTGCCGCGTCTGCAGGCGATGGGTGACCGCCTGAGGGCAGAGCAGGTGGCAACGGCACTTGAACCTGTCAAGGGACATCGGATGTCGAAGGCCGTCTTGGAAACCGCGATTCTAGATGCGCAACTCAAAGAATCGGGGGCGTCATTCGCTCAGCATCTGGGTGCAGTTCACGACACGGTGCCAGCAGGAGTGTCGGTTGGCATCATGGACTCAATCGATGAATTGCTTGAGGCAGTCGGTGGTTACCTTGACGAAGGGTACTTGCGTATCAAGCTCAAGATCGAGCCGGGCTGGGACGTCGAACCCGTTCGGGCTGTCCGCGAGCGTTTTGGTGACGATATCCTGCTTCAGGTCGACGCCAATACCGCGTATACGCTGGCAGACGCGCGACATCTAGCCCTCCTGGATCCCTTCGATCTTCTCCTCATGGAACAGCCCATGAAAGAGGACGACATCCTCGGCCATGCCCGTCTGGCCACACTGATCAGCACGCCGATCTGTCTCGACGAATCGATCGAGTCTGCTCAAGATGCCGCAGCCGCTATCACGCTCGGTGCCTGCAGCATCATCAACGTGAAACCGGCGCGTGTTGGCGGTTACTTCGAGGCGCGGCGCATCCACGATGTTGCCGCTGCCCATGGTGTGCCTGTTTGGTGCGGCGGGATGCTGGAGACCGGGATAGGCAGGGCGGCAAACGTTGCTCTTGCCGGGCTACCCAACTTTGTTCTGCCCGGTGATACCTCGGCATCGAACCGCTATTACGAACAGGACCTGACTGAGCCATTTGTTCTGCAGGACGGCCACATCCGGGTGCCTGTGGGCCCGGGTATCGGTGTGGAGATTCTGCAGGATGTCTTGGATGAGGTCACCATCTCGACCGAAGAAATCGTGTTGTGAGCATCCCTGCTCTGCTCATAGGCAGACCTCACGACTCCGTGCACCGCGGCGAAGCTCGCCAACAATGAAAGGAATCACCATGAAACCCATCACTCGTCCGATCATCGCGCTCTTCGCAGTGGGCACACTGGCTCTGACCGCCGGGTGCAGTAGCGGTGGTGACGCCTCCGGCACTCCAGACGGGGACGTCGCTGCTGCTGGCGGTCTCCCCATGACGGTCACGACCGAGTTCAGCACCGAAGTCGACGAGGCTGCGGCCGCCCTCCTTCCTGAGGACGTGCTCGATCGCGGCAAGATTCGAGTGGCGATGGGCGTGCCATATCCGCCGTTCGTCGAATACGCCGATGACGACACGCTCATCGGTCTCGATGTCGACATGGTGGCGGCGCTCAGCGCGAAGCTCGACATCCCGTTCGAAGTGAACCACCAGGTCTTCGAGTCGGTGATTCCGTCCCTGCAGTCAGATCGTCACGATCTCATCATGATGGGGATGAACGATTCGAAGGAACGGCAGAAGACCCTCAGCTTTGTGGAGGAGATTAACGCCGGCTTCGCCATTGTCGTTGAGAAGGGCAACCCGGAGGGGATCACCACCCTCATGGATCTTTGCGGTCACAGCGTCTCAACGCAAAAGTCCACCATTCAGGCTGAACTGCTCGAGAACCTCAAGGGCGACTGCGAGGCCGCAGGCTCTGAGGGCATCGACGTGCAGGGACTTCCGGTCGCACAGGACGCCCAGACGGCGCTGCGTGCCGGTCGAGTACAGGCCTACGTCGTGGATGCGCCGGTCGCCGCGCACACGGTCGCCACGGGCGGTGATGGTGAGTACTTCGAGATGATCGCTGACCCCGAGAACCCCCAGGGCTTCAACCCCGTCTACACCGGTTTCGGCCTCCTCAACGACCGTACCGAGCTGACCGATGCACTCCAAGCGGCCATGCAGGCGCTGATGGACGAGGGCATCTACCAGTCCATCCTGGACACCCACGGCATGGGCTCGCTCGCGCTCGACGAGGCGCTCGTGAACGCCGCGACCAACTAAGTACGAGGGAACCCCATGGCGCAAGCAGCACCGAACAAAGAGTTCGACAATTTTGTAAAACCGTTGCGTCGCCCGGGGCGATGGATCGCCGCCGCAGTACTGGTCTTCTTGTTCGTGGCGTTCGCGCAAGCGATCGCCACGAACAAGAACATCGACTTCCCGACTATCGGGGAGTACATGTTCAACGACCGCATCCTCTCGGGTGTGCAGATCACCGTGATGGTCACACTTGTCTCCATGACCTGCGCGGCAGTACTCGCCGTACTTCTCGCTGCGATGCTGCTCTCAGGCAACCCGGTTTTCGTGGTCTTCTCTGCCTTGTACGTGTGGGCATTTCGCGGGACACCGCTGTTGGTGCAAATCGTGATTTGGGGCTACCTCGGTCTGATCTTTGAGAAAATCAGCCTCGGAATTCCGTTCACCGACATTGTTTTCTTCTCGGTCGACACGAACGTCCTGGTCTCGGCGCTGGTTGCAGGCATCCTCGCGTTAACGCTGAACGAGGCGGCTTACTCCGCAGAAATCGTTCGTTCTGGAATGCTGTCCGTCGACGAAGGCCAGCGTGAAGCGGCGGCATCGCTGGGGATGAGCCCGGCGTACTGCTTCATGAGGATCCTGCTACCGCAAGCCATGCGCGTGATCATTCCACCGATGGGCAACCAGCTCATCTCCATGATCAAGAACACCTCGCTGCTCTCGCTGATCGCCGTGCTCGAGTTGTACACGCAGGCTACTCAGATCTCAGCGCAAAACCTGCGCCAGGTCGAGCTGCTCATCGTTGTCAGCATCTGGTATCTCGCGTTGGTGACGATCCTGTCGGTTCCGCAGTACTACCTCGAGAGGTACTTCGGACGGGGGAGCACGAAGAATCAACCACTCAGTGCGCTGCAGCGGGCCCGCGAGTTCACCGGCTCCATTCAAGTGCAGCGTCAACGACAGCGTCAGAGCAAGAAATAGGGTCGAGAAGAATGTCTGAAAACCGTACAGTCGCACTGGATGACGACGCACTCGTTCAACTACGAGGTGTTCGAAAGCGTTTCGGATCCTTGGAGGTGCTGCAAGGCATCGACATGGATGTGAGAAAAGGTGAAGTGACTTGCCTCCTCGGTCCATCGGGGTCCGGTAAGTCGACACTCTTGCGTTGCATCAACCACCTCGAACGGATTGATGGTGGCCGCATCACGGTCGACGGGGAACTGGTGGGCTACCGTGAACACGGTGCAATCCTTCACGAGATGCATCCGCGCGACGTTGCACACCAACGTCAGAAGATCGGCATGGTCTTTCAGAAATTCAACCTGTTCCCGCATAAGACAGCCATTGAGAACATCCTGGAAGCTCCCGTAGGCGTGGCCCATCGCCCGAGGGATAAGGCCCGTGCGGAGGCCCACCAGCTCTTGGAGCAGGTTGGCCTGAGCGATTGGGCGAATCACTACCCAGCCCAGCTCTCAGGTGGCCAGCAGCAGCGTATTGCAATTGCGCGTGCTCTCGCCATGCATCCGATGATCATGCTTTTCGACGAGCCGACCAGCGCTCTCGACCCCGAACTTGTTGGCGATGTTCTGGGGGTCATGCGGGAGCTTGCTGATGCGGGAACGACGATGGTGGTGGTGACCCACGAAGTGGGTTTCGCCCGGAGCGCCGCCGACACTGTGGTGTTTATGGACGGTGGTGTTGTCGTCGAGAGTGGCGACCCCGGGCTCGTGTTCGATAACCCGCAGAATCCGCGAACACGTGGCTTTCTCGACAGCGTGCTTTAGATAGGCTCGGGAAATGTCCCTCACCGCTCCGCTCGATCTCGCCGGATCCTCGATCGACCTCACCCGCCAACTCTGCGACATCGAGTCGGTCTCCGGCAACGAGGCGGCGATCGCGGACGCCATCGAGGCCAGCCTGGCCGGATGCTCGCATCTGGAGGTCATCCGCGACGGTGACGCGGTGATCGCGCGCACCAACCTGAGGCGGGCCCAGCGGGTGGTGATCGCCGGCCACATCGACACCGTGCCGGTGAACGACAACCTGCCGACGAGTTTCGAGACGATCGACGGGGTGGAATACCTGTGGGGCCGGGGCACGGTCGATATGAAGGCCGGGGTGGCGGTGCAGTTGAAGTTGGCCGCAGAGCTGACCGCACCATCCGTCGACGTGACCTGGATCTGGTACGACCACGAGGAGGTCGCCGAATGGCAGAACGGCCTCGGACGGGTGGCGGGCAACCGCCCAGACCTGATGGTGGGCGACTTCGCCATCCTCGGCGAGCCGACGCGCTCTGAGGTCGAGGGAGGCTGCAACGGGAACCTGCGCATCGAGGTGCGCACTTTCGGCCTGCGGGCGCATTCGGCGCGGGCCTGGGTGGGGCACAACGCCATCCACGACGCCGCGCCGGTGTTGGGCGTCCTCGCCGACTACCAGCCGCTCGAGGTTGAAGTCGACGGGCTCGTCTACCGGGAGGGGCTCAACGCGGTCGGCATCTCCGGCGGGATCGCCGGCAACGTCATCCCGGACGAGTGCATGGTGCACATCAACTACCGCTTCGCGCCGAACAAGACGGCGGATGACGCCGAGCGTCACCTGCGCGAGGTCTTCGACGGCTTCGACGTCACCGTCATCGACAAGGCGGAGGGGGCGCGTCCGGGGCTCACGGCTCCGTTGGCAGCCGGATTCCTGGAGGCGGTCGGGGGAGTGCCCAAGCCCAAGTATGGCTGGACGGATGTCGCGCGCTTCTCCGCGCTCGGCGTCCCCGCCGTGAACTACGGCCCTGGCGACCCGCTGAAGGCGCACGCCGACGACGAGCGGGTGGAGCTCTCCCAGATCACCGAGTGCGAGCGCGGGCTGCGCGCCTGGCTGACGGCGCGGTGAACGCCGCGCTGCTGAGGCGGCCGGTGACCCTCGTGGTCTGGTACCGGCTCACCCCGTGGTGGCTGCGGGTGGTCGCCATCTGGGCGGCTTCCAGAATCATCACCACGAGCCTGCTGCTCTGGTTCGCCAGCCGCCAGACGGCAAACGCCTGGACTGATGCCTGGCCGGACTACTTCTCGTTCGCTTCCCTCTGGGACGGCACCTGGTACTACGTCATCGCCGTCTCCGGATACCCGTCCGAGCTGCCTGTGACGGCGGACGGGCATGTCGCCGAGAATGCCTGGGCGTTCATGCCGGTCTACCCGATGCTGGTGCGCGGCCTGATGTTCCTGACCGGGGTCTCCTGGCACGAGATGGCCGTGATCGTCTCGTTCGCCTTCTCGCTGGCCACGGCGCTCATCTTCTACAGGCTGATGCGTCTGGTGCTGCCGGAGGGCAGGTCCCTTTTCGCAGTCGTGCTGCTGTGCGTGGCACCACTCACCCCGATCACGCAGGTGGCGTACGCCGAGTCGATGCACGCGTTTCTGCTCACGGTCGCCCTCTACCTGCTACTGCAACGCCGGTACGGCATCCTGTTCCCGGTGGTCGCGATCATGGCGCTCACCCGGCCCACCGGGCTGGCGTTCGCGCTGGCGCTCGTCCTGCACGTCGGGCACCGCTGGTTCATCCGCAACCGGGACCCGTTCCCGCTGCGGGAACGCTGGGCATCCGTCGGCCTGGCCTTCTTCAGCGGCCTGATGGGCCTGGCCTGGTTACTGATCGCCTGGGCGGTCACCGGCTCCCTGACCGCCTACACCGACACCGAGCTGGCCTGGCGCGCCCCGTACATCGGCTATCAGGAACTCATCCCGTTCACGGCCTGGCCGCAGGGCGCCGAATTCTGGCTCGGCAGCGTACTGGGCCCGGTGGTGCTGGGGGTCGTCGCGGTCGGGTTCACCGTGTTCATGCTCACCCCGTGGGTGCGCCGGCTCGGCTTCGACCTGCGGGCCTGGGTGATCAGTTACGCCCTCTACCTGGCTGCCGTGTTCTTCCCGCAATCGAGCACGTTCCGGGTGCTGATGCCGATGTTCCCGCTGCTGGGAGCGCTCGCCGTGCCGACGTCACGAGTGTTCCGGGTGGCGTTGGTGGTGGCATCGGTATTCGGCCAGTGGCTATGGCTGCACTGGTGCTGGTGGGCGGACGGATACGACTGGACGCCGCCGTGAGGTTAACAGATTGCGTCCCGGTTTCTGGGAACGGCTCGCATACGGGATAATAGAGCTACATCCACGAAAGGGGACGACACATGGCGGCCATGAAACCGAGGACCGGCGACGGACCAATGGAGGCTGTTAAGGAGGGTCGGCTCATTATTGTGCGTGTTCCGCTTGAAGGTGGCGGCCGCCTGGTTGTGTCGGTGAACGACGCTGAGGCCAGGGAGTTGCATGACGCACTCGCGGGGGTCGTTGCGGGGCAGTAACCGCAGTAGGTACCGGGGGATAACCCCCGCCGGATTCGCCCGGTAACCGGCTCACCGGCCGCATTCGGAAGCCCGTACGGTGAACTTGTGAAGAACAAGCCAATCAGCCACCATGCCGGATTCCTGTGGGCATCGGCGATCGACCTCCTGATCGATTCTGTGCTCGCCACCGTGTGGTTCACCGTCATCGTGACGCTGATCATCACCGGGGTCTCTACGCTGCCCGCGCTGGGCGTCGGCATCATCCTGCTCCTCCTGGCCAGCGCACTGACCCGAGCCAGCGGCTGGGTGGAGCGCCACCGTGCCATGGCACTGTACGGGGTGGACATTGCGCCGCCGGTGCGACGCCAGGCCAGGCAGACCGGCGGCATCCGTCTCATAGCCCAGACCTTCATCGACCTGGTGGACCCGGTGACCTGGCGCACACTCCTGCACCACTTCCTGAGCATGGTGCTCGGCACGCTGATGGTCGGGCTGTGGACCGGCGGCATCCGGCTGGTGACCCTCAATAGTGGTACCGGCCTAGCCTGGCTGTTCGGCATTGCGGGCGTCGTGGTGCTGCTCACCTACATTTACTTCGCCGGGCGACTCGACCGTCTTGCCTCGGTCGCTCTCCTCGGCCCCAGCTCCAACGCTGTGCTCCTGGAGAAGGTCGACACCCTGGCCGACGCCCGGAAGGGCGCCGTCGATGCTGCCAGCATCGAGCGCCAGCGCATCGAGCGCAACCTCCACGACGGCGTCCAGCCCCAGCTGGTATCGGTCGCCATGACACTGGGAATGGCGCGCAGCAAGTTCGACTCGGATCCGGAAGGCGCCAAGGCGCTTCTGGACCAGGCGCACACTGAAGCGAAGGCCTCGATCACGGAACTGCGTCAGCTGGCAAGGGGAATCCACCCGGCCGTGCTGACCGACCGGGGTCTGGACGCCGCCCTGTCGGCCGTCGCCTCGCGCTGTCTGGTGCCGACCACCATTTCGGTCGCCGTGCCCGGGCGTGTCGCCCCCGAGGCAGAGGCGGTCGTCTATTTCGCTGTCGCCGAAGCCCTCACCAACGTGGCCAAGCACTCGGCCTCATCCGAGTGCGCCGTCACCGTGGTGCAGGAGGGCGCAGGCGTCGACGACTGCCGGCTGATCGCCCGAATCCGCGACAACGGCGTGGGCGGCGCGCACATCGGCGACGGTCTGGGTCAGGGCGGCCTCGCGGGAATGCGCGACCGAGTACGCGCCGCCGGCGGAACCATGCTCATCGAAAGTCCGAACGGCGGACCGACCCTCATCACCGTGGAGGTGCCATGCGCATCGTAATCGCCGAAGACTCCGTACTGCTGAAGGCGGGGCTCGAACGGTTGCTCAGAGACGCCGGCCATGAGGTGGTCGCGGCGGTCGGGAACGCGGAAGATCTGCTTCAGGCCGTCAGCGAGTTCGCTCCGGACCTTGCAATCGTCGATGTGCGGATGCCGCCGACCTATGCTGACGAGGGCATCCGGGCGGCAGTGCTCATCCGGGCCCAGAGCTCATCCGTCGCCGTGCTGGTGCTCTCGCAGTACGTCGAAGAGCGTTACGCCGGCGAATTGATTGCCGAGAACTCCAGCGGCCTCGGGTACCTGCTCAAAGACCGGGTGGCCGATGTGGACGAGTTCCTGGCCGCGGTCGCCGAAGTCGGCTCCGGTGGCACGGTTCTCGACCCGGAAGTGGTCGCCCAGATCGTCATCCGATCCCGTCGCGGCGACGATCTCGGCGCGCTCACCACGCGGGAGCGGGGTGTGCTGCAACTGATGGCGGAGGGTCGCTCCAACAGTGCCATCGCGAGAGACCTGTTCATCGTCGAAGGCTCGGTCGAGAAGCACATCTCGGCCATCTTCACCAAACTCGGCCTGCCCATCGAAGACAGCGGCAACCGTCGCGTGCTCGCCGTACTGCGTTACCTGGGCAGCAAGCCCGACCGTACCTGATACCCGAACTCCAAAGGACAGAAAAATGACTACGCAAGACCAGGCTCTTCCCGCTCCGGCCCCCCGGCAGCCGAACACGCTGCGCACCGTACTGCTGGTGGTCGGCTCCATCGTGCTGGCGATCATCCTCATCAGCACGGCTGTCCGTGTCGCGTACTCACTGAACCAGCAAGACACCTCCGGAACGTTCGCCGTCGAGGAGCAGTTCGACACGGTGGAACTTCGTACCAACTCGGCTGACGTCGAAGTCGAGTACGCGGATGTCGACGAGCCTGAGCTCAGGTTCGACCAGGGCCACACCGACACGAGGCTCCACTTCGACGTTTCGGGTGGTGTCCTGAAGGTTCGCGTCGACCGGCCCGGCTGGGGCTGGTGGGATGGGGGGTTCGACGGCTGGGGCTGGGGCAATGGCGCCAGCCTGAGGCTGGCGTTGCCGGAGGCAATGGAACGGGATGCTCTCGACCTCTCGGTCGAGTCTTCAGCAGGTAACCTGGGAGTGTTCGGCGACTACGGCGACGTGGATGTCGAGTCGACAGCCGGCGACCTGCGGATGACCGGTGCGGCGGATGATCTGGAAATCAGCACCACAGCAGGTCGCGTGCGGTTGAACGGGGTCGCGGTGGGTGGCTCGTTCACCAGCGAGAGCACTGCGGGTGACGGTGTATTCGAGTTCACGTCGCTGCCAGAAAGCATGAATGTGCAGTCAACGGCCGGCAACGTCAGAGTCGCCCTGCCGAGCGGAAGCTACCGCATCGAAACGGACGCCACTGCAGGAGAGGTGCGGCAGAACGTGTCGAGCGATCAGGACTCAGACCGGGTCTACCGCTTTGAGGCCACCGCCGGAGACATCGAGCTGACCGAGCAGTAATCGGCACCCGGCTGGTCGCGCTCGTCCTGACCCGATCAACCCGCGAGTTTCACCATGTGCAACAGTCCATCGCCGACCGGCGACACCGAGCTGAGCACGGCATCCGACCCAGCCACCTCGCTCAGCAGTGAGCGGAACCCGGTGACGATGTCGTCACGCTTCACCGGGTCGGCCACCCGGTCGCGCCAGAGAACGTGCGGGACCACCACAGTGCCGCCCGGCCGCACCAGGCGCAGGCCGTGTTCGACGTTCTCGATGACCGACAGCGGGTCGGCGTCGACCAGCACGATGTCGTAGGACTGTTCGTTCATGCGCGGCAGCACGTCGTGGGAGCGCCCGGTGATCAGGCGCACCCGGTTCGCGGGAACTCCGGCGTCGGCGAACGACTTGCGCGCAGCCTGCTGGAAGTCCGGCTCGATATCGATGGAGGTCAACGTCGCCTGCGGCACGCCGGCGAACAGCCAGAGCCCGCTCACGCCGACACCGGTGCCGATCTCGATGATGTTCGCTGCACCGGATGCCGCGGCCATCACCGCGAGGTTGGCCCCTGTGGCCGGGGACACTGCGTCAACACCGAACTCGATCGATTGCGCGCGCGCAGCGGCAATCGCATCACTCTCGGAGACGAGCTCTTCAGTGAACTTCCAGGTGGATTCCTTGTCTGGCACGCGCAACTCCTTGTTCTACTCAACGATAGAGGTGTTGCCTCGCCTTACCGGTTAGCATGAACGAGTGTTCGGCCTGACTATCGACAAGATCCTCCTGATCGGGGTCATTGCCGTCTTCCTGCTCGGGCCCGACCGGCTTCCGCACTACGCCTCGCAGCTGGCGCGACTGACCCGCTCCCTGCGCGATATGGCGAACGGCGCCAAGGACCGCATGCGCGACGAGCTGGGACCCGATTTTGACGACGTCGACTGGAAGAAGCTGGACCCGCGGCAGTATGACCCCAGGCGCATCATCCGGGAAGCGCTCGTCGATGAGCCGGAGCCGGTGGTGAAGCCGGTGATCGAGTCAGCCTATGCGCGCCGTAAGCGGATGCTGGCCGAGGGTACGCCGACCCCGTTCGACAGCGAAGCCACCTAGACGGCCGGGAGGTAGCGTGGCTTACGCTGACTTGGCGTGCGGTTCAGCGTCCAGCAGGTCTTCGGGAAGTTCGATCATCGGCGCCGGAACGTCATCCACGCGCTCTGAGCCCACCGGCGCTGCCAGGGCAGTCAGCTGGGGGACACGTCGGCGTCGGAGGATCACCAGGTGGACGATATTGAGCACGATCATGGCGATCAGCGCCAAACCGAAGTCGTGGAGGATGACCGGCACCATGTTGATGTCGACGACGATGTTCCCGGTGAGGAACATCGCCAGGTGCACCGCCATGACGATGACTCCTGCGCCGACACTGATGCTCAGGCGAAGATGGCGCCGATGGCGCGCGAGGGCGAGGTGGATGGCCACGACGACGGCGGCCCAGACGATGTAGTAGAAGCCGCTCAGCGCGATGAGCGCGTCCATGCCGAACATCGCGGAGAATGCCCCGATGATGACCGCAAGCGTGACGGTGATGCTCAGGACAGCTTCGAATCCTGCGCGAACGAATTTGCGCATCTCGGGTTCCTTTCTTCGGGCGAGAAAGATTTGGGTGACGTGAGTTTAACCGCGCCGGAACAACTTAAGGGTGAAAAGTAGCGCGAGCGTCACCCCAGTTATGGTCGCAAACCCTATTCCCATCGGGGCCTCGACAAGCTCGACCAAGGCGAACGCTCAGTCGGAGGGTCGCAGGGGAAGCTTGCGGCCGGCCAACCCGCGACCGCGGGCTGCCAGCTGCGCGGCGATCGCATCGATGGCGACAGCCGCGGGATCCGTCGGCTGGGAGACCACAACCGGTTGCCCGGCGTCTCCGCCCTGTCGCAAGCCGATGCTGAGCGGCACAGACCCCAGTACCGGTACCTCCAGCCGCCTGGCCACCTCCTCGCCCCCGCCGGTTCCGAACAGGTCGAGGACGGTGCCGTCGTCCTGCACCAGACCCGCCATGTTCTCGATGACGCCGAGCACCTTCTGCCCGGTCTGCCTGGCAACCAGGCCACTGCGCTCGGCGACCTCTGCTGCGGCAGTCTGCGGGGTGGTGACCACGATGACCTCCGCCTGGGGGAGCAGCTGCCCGACCGTGATCGCGACGTCCCCGGTGCCGGGCGGCAGGTCGAGCAGCAGCACGTCGAGGTCGCCGAAGTAGACATCGGTGAGGAACTGCTCGATGGTTCGGTGCAACATCGGACCGCGCCACGACACCGCAGTCTGCCCATCCACGAACATGGCGATCGAGATCACCTTCACTTCGTGCGCGATCGGCGGCAGAATCATCTCGCCGACCCTGGTCGGCTTGGCATCCGGGATGCCCAGGATTCCGGGGATCGAGAACCCGAAGACATCAGCATCCACGAGCCCGACTTTCAGCCCGCGCGCGGCCAGGGCGACGGCGAGGTTGGCGGTGAGCGTCGATTTGCCGACTCCGCCCTTGCCGCTGGTGACCGTGAAGATGTGGGTGAGCGAGTCCGGTCCGAACTGCATGACCCGGCCGGTGCCGCGCAGCTTCTCGGTGAGCGCTCGGCGCTCCTCACGCGACATGATGGTGACGTCGACCGTCGTGCTGGTGACTCCTGGCACGCCGGCGACAGCGCCCCGCACGTCACGTTCGATGGTGTCTGCTGCCGGGCACCCGATGATCGTCAGTTTGATCCCGACCGCGGCGGCGCCATTCGGGCCGACTTCGATCTCGCCGACCATGTCGAGATCGGTGATCGGCTTGCGGATCTCCGGATCGATGACCCGGGTGAGAGCGCGGTGGATGCGCTCGGCCAGCCGGTCCGGGTCAGTCAACCCGATCAGGGTCCTTGTCGGCGTCTTCCTTGTTCAGCTCTTCAAGCAGCGAGCGAAGTTCTGCGCGGATGAAGTCCTTGCTGGCGACATCCTTCATCGCCAGCCGCAGCGCGACGATCTCGCGGGCCAGGTACTCGGTGTCGTTCAGGTTCCGCTCGGCCCGCTGGCGGTCTTGTTCGATCTGCACCCGGTCACGGTCGTCCTGCCGGTTTTGGGCGAGCAGGATCATTGGTGCGGCGTAGGAGGCCTGCAGCGACAGGATGAGCGTGAGCAGCGTGTAGTTCAGTGCCCGCGGGTCGAATTGCGCGTGTGTGGGCGCCCAGGTGTTGTAGGTCAGCCAGGCGACCACGAAGAGGGTCATCCCGACCAGGAACCAGGGCGTGCCCATGCCGCGGGCGAATGCCTCGGAGAAGCGTCCCATGCGGTCCTTGCGTCCGCCGAGGAAGGGAACGAAGGGTGTTCTCAGGCCCTTGGGGGAATCCAGTCGTCGATCAGTTCGGCGTGCCACCGGCGTTCCTCCTTCCGCTGGGGATGACTATCGGTTGTGGCCTGGTGTCGGCCGAAACTCCCGACTTCGGTGGTTCGTCGTCGTGGCTTCGCCAATCATCGGGAAGCAGATAGTCGAGGACGTCGTCAATTGTCACCACCCCGACCAGCCGATGATTCTCGTCGACGACCGGCACAGACACCAGGTCGTAGGTCGCGAGGATGCGGGCAACTTCGGCAGCGGTGGCGTCACCCTGCACCGGGTCGAGTTTCAGGTCGAGCAGCGTCCCCAGGCGTTCGTTCGGCGGGTAGCGCAGCATCCGCTGGAAGTGCACCATGCCCAGGAAGCGGCCGGTCGGCGGCTCGTACGGCGGCAGCGTGACGCAGACGGCCGCCCCCAGCGCCGGCGCGGTCTCGTGGCGACGAATGAGCGCCAGCCCCTCAGCGACGGTGGCGTCGGCCGAGACGATGATCGGGTCGGTGGTCATCAGGCCGCCGGCCGTGTCCGGCTCGTAGAGGAGGAGCATCCGCACGTCTTCGGCCTCTTTGGGCTGCATCAGCTCAAGCAGAGCCTCCCGGCGCTCCGCCGAGAGTTGCGCGATCAGGTCCGCCGCGTCATCCGGCTGCATTTGGTCGAGAACGTCGGCGGCGCGCTCGTCTTCGAGCTGGTTGAGGATGCGTACCTGCTCGACTTCTGGCATCTCCTCGAGCACGTCGGCCAGGCGACCGTCACCGAGTTCCTCGGCCACCTCGAGCATCCGTTGCTCCGGAAGGTCGAGCAGGGCGTTGGCCAGGTCGGCAGGAAGGAGGTCTTCGTAGGTGGCCAGCAACTGGGCGGCCGACTGCGCCTCACCTCCGGCAGTGACTTCCCGCACGGATGCCCACTGGGCGAACTGGGTGTGGCCTCGTGCGAAGGGGGAGGCGCTGGTCCTGGGACGGCGCAGGAAGAGGTCCGACACCTGCCATTCGCCGGGGCCGCTTTGTTCGATGGCGACGTCTTCGATGGTGGCCATCCCCGACCCGTCGACCAGGGTTACCTTGCGGCCCAGAATCTCCGCGATCACGCGTACTTCGCCGCCGCGCTGCTCGAACCGGCGCATGTTGATCAGCCCGGTGGTGATGATCTGGCCGGAGCCGATGCTGGTTACTCGTCCGACCGACAGGAACACGTGCCGGCGACCGGATACTTCGACGATGAATCCGACAGCGCGCGGTGACTGCTTGGCACGGTAGACGACCAGCACATCCCTGACCCGGCCGACCTTATCGCCGGCAGGGTCGAAAACGGAGCACCCGGCCAAGCGGGCGACGAAGGCTCTGGTCGCGCTCACGATACAACCCTAGCCGCCGCGTGGGAGAATGGACGAGTGAGTAGCCAGAGTCCATTTTCGCGTCGCGGTCAGGTATTTCCGAGTCTTCCCCGGGGCGAGGTGCTGGGCTCCTACGACACCTACCTCGAGGCGCAGGCCATCGTCGACCGGTTGTCCAAAGCAGAGTTCCCGGTCAAGCAGCTGGCCATCGTCGGCAACGATCTGAAGACCGTCGAGCGGGTGACAGGCAAACTGACCTATGCGCGGGCCGCGGGTACCGGGGCGGCGAGCGGCGCCTGGTTCGGCCTGTTCTTCGGACTGATTCTTTTCCTCTTCACCAACAACCCGAATTCGCTCGCCTTCGTCGGTGCCGCGGTGCTGATTGGTGGTGGTTTCGGCATGATTTTCGGGATTGTCAGCTACGCGATGAGCCGCCGACGCCGCGACTTCACCTCGGTGCACCAGGTGCTCGCATCGAACTACCAGATCATCATCGATCCCACTCAGCTGGTGCGGGCGCAGGAACTGCTCGACCGGCCGGCCCGCACCGACTAAGCGCTGGTCGGCTGGTCGTCGGACTCCACAACAGCATCGGGAACTGATGGCGGTAGCACGAACACTGGAGCGAACTCCGCGCACGTTTCTGTGATGCGCGCACGGATGCATAAGCCGCGCAAGAACGACGCCCGCCCGGGATTGCCGTGACGCGTCAGCGGCGCAGCCAGGCCTCCACCTCGTCCGCGGTGCGCGGGATGTGGGCGGACAGATTCTCGGCGCCGTCTGCGGTCACCACGATGTCGTCTTCGATGCGCACGCCGATGCCCCGGAACTCCTCTGGGACGGTCAGGTCGTCGGGCTGGAAGTAGAGGCCGGGCTCAATGGTGAACGCCATGCCCTCCTCGAGAACACCGTCGATGTACATCTCCCGGCGCGCCTGAGCGCAGTCGTGCACATCGATGCCGAGGTGGTGGCTGGTGCCGTGCACCATGTACCGGCGGTGGAACTGGTTGTCCGGCTCCAGCGATTCTGCCGCAGAGCCTGGCAGGATGCCCCATTCGGCAGTCTTCTCGGCAATCACCCGCATCGCCTCGGCGTGCACCTCACGGAACCGGATGCCCGGGCGCACGATGGCGAACGCCGCGTCCGCCGCCTCCAGGACGGCTTCGTAGATCTGGCGCTGCACCGGGGTAAAGGTGCCGCTGATCGGGAGCGTCCGGGTGATGTCCGCCGTGTAGTAGCTGTCCAGCTCGATTCCGGCGTCGAGGAGAATCATGTCGCCGTCACGTACCGGGCCGTCATTGCGGGTCCAGTGCAGGACGCAGGCGTGCGGCCCGCTGGCCGCGATCGTGTCGTAGCCGACCGTGTTGCCGTCCGCCCGGGCCCGCCGGTTGAACGTGCCCTCGACCAGGCGTTCGCCCCGCGGATGCGCGACGATGGCCGGCCGGTCGGCGATAACATCATCGAATCCCTGCTTGGTGGCATTGACCGCGTGGCGCAGTTGCACGATCTCGTAGGCGTCTTTGACCAGGCGAAGCTCTGAGAGGTTGCGGCTGAGTTCGGCGTCGCCGGCGTTGTCATCGAACGAGATGGTCTCGACATCGCTGGCGACCAGGCGCGTGCTGTCGACCCGCTCGGTGATGTCGCGGTCGGCGTCGCGGACCACCAGGGTGTCCTGGTCGATCGAGTCAAGCACGCTGTCGAAATCGGCCAGGCCGCTCGTGGCGAGTCCGAGGTCGCCGGCGACCTGGGCGAGCGAGGGCCGGGGTCCGATCCAGAACTCGCCGATCTCCGGGTTCGCGTAGAACTCTTCCGACTCGCGACCCGCGCGCTCCCTGAAGTAGAGGGTGGCGTCGTGGCGGTCGCCCGCTGGCTCCATGACGAGCACCGCTCCCGGCTCGGAATCTGAACCCCAGCCGGTGAGATGGGCGAAGCCGGAGTGGGCGCGGAATGGGTAGTCGGTGTCGTTGGAGCGAACCTTGGCGGAGCCGGCCGGGATGATCAGCCTTTGGCCGATGTGCAGTGCCGAGAGCTTCACCCGGCGGGCGGCCGCGAATCGGGCGTGTTCACGGGGCTCGGGAACCGCATCCGTGCGCTCGGCCCAGTTGGAGCCGATGTAGTCCTTGAACCGTTCGGAGACCGGCGTAGTCGACCGGTTGGAGGTGGCGCGTGGAGCTTGGGCTTCGGTGGGGAGATCGGTGGAAGACATATCCTTATTCTCTCTCGGAACTTCGGCGAACGCGTCGGCGTGCGTTCCGCGGAGGTGCGGCCTAATGCTTCCCCTCTGCGCGGTGCGTGGCCCGCCGAGTGCGCGGGGCCCACCGGCTGTCGGCTGGGACGATTGGGTTCCACTTGCCGCCAACCTCGCTGACGTGCGCGACCGAAGCCACCGGCGCGAAGACTTCGTGTTGATCCGACGGTTGAAGCGGCGAAGGCTCATCCCGCTCGTGTGGTTGCGGGTGCTCAGAGATGTGCATGGGAGATAGGTCCTTGGTCACGGGGGGTGGGGTGTCGTGCTACCGAGATTAGGCAGAGTGAACGTTCTGGTCTACCCCTCCACCGCATTCACCTGACCCCTTGACTCAGGCACGCGAGATGCTACCCTCGGTGGGCCGACCACACGCTCGCCGTTCTCCGAATGCGAGCAAGGATTGGAGTGTGGCAATGTCCTCCATCACAGAGCAAGAGGATCCGGAAACAGCAGCACCTCGAGCGAACGCGCGCGATCGCATCGTCACTTCCAGCTATCCCCTCTTCGCGCAGCGCGGCGTTCGCGACGTGTCGATCGACGAAGTTATCGAGGCGTCGCAAGTGGCGAAGGCCACCCTGTACCGATATTTCCCGAGCAAGAACGACCTGGTTCTCGCCTTCCTCGAGCATCGGGAGCAACAATGGACTTTTGGCAAGGTCGAGGCCGGCGCGCGGGCCAGGGCGACGGCGCCGGAGGGGACCCTGCTCGCGATCTTCGATGTCTTCGACGAGTGGTTCCAGCGGGACGACTTCGAAGCCTGCTCGTTCATCAATGTGATGTTGGAGTTCGGCGATCAGCATCCGGTCGGAGTGGCCAGTGCCGGGTACCTGGCCAATATCCGCACATTGGTGGAGCAATTGGCAGTCGAGGCTGACCTGCCGAACCCCGCCGAGTTCGCCCTGTCCTGGCACATCCTGATGAAGGGTTCCATCGTGCAGGCTTCCGAGGGCGATCTGCAGGCGGCGAAACGCGCGAAAGTCATGGCGGTCGCGCTCATTCAGCAGTTCCGGAACGCAGAGTGAGTTCCGGGCGGTTCCTCTAACCCGCTTTCCTCAGGTGGGCGATGACCGGACGATGGTCGCTGCCGCTGTCGTCTCGAGACTGAACGACTTCCAGAGCGGTCACCGACCAGTCGGATGTCGTCATGACGTGGTCGATCGGCGCACCCAGGAGGGCCGGCAATTTCGTCGGCCAGGTGCCGAGTGCTGCATTTCCAGTGGCCATGGCTGCATCCGTGCACTCTCCCAGGGCCTTGCCCGGCTCCGCAGCGAGCCCGGTCATGTGGTCGATCGTTGCGTTGAAATCCCCGGCCATGATCACGTCCTCCCCCGAACAGAAGTCAGCGAGCAGGTTCATGTCGAGTTTCCAATTCTCGAATTGCTCGAGCAGGGGTGCCACCGCATGCACGGCGACGATCGTCGGGCCGTTGCCGTCGCGGGGAGTCGCGACCATCGTGGGCAGCACTGCGGTGCTCGGCGTCAGGGCGTCGTAGTCGTACTCGCCGAGCTCAGCGCTGGTGAGCAGGGAGGTGGACAAGGCGGGTGACACGTGATCGTAGGCCAGGGTGTTCGCCCACATCGGCCGGCCCCCTTCCCGCATCAGCACGGCAACCTCGGTCGCCGTCTGAAGGGTCGTCTCCGGAAGCGTGACGATGTCGGCTCCCGATTCCAGTGCCAGCTGTGCAATGGTCTCCGGCGTCGTCGCGGGGCCGAGAGTGTTCCAGGTGAGTACGGTGAGGTCGGATGCCTGATCGCTGTTTACCGGTTCGCCCCCGAAGCCACGGGTCGAGAGCACTGCGGCGTTGACCAGGACGAAAGCGGTCAACATCACGGCGAGGGAGGCCGCCATGCTGCGGAAGCCGCGACCCACCGTCGCCACCACCAGGACGAGCAGAAGGAGGCCGACAGCAACGCACGATGCCAGCGCACGAAACGAGGCGGCGTGGGCGACCAGCGGGGTGCGCTGCAGCCCGAACAGCTGCGGCCAGACGGCCACCAGCAGGGTCGCTGCCACAGCGAGAATGAATGCAGCGGCGAGGAGGCGTCGAATCATGGCCTAGTAACCCTAGCCTGCGGCACCCCCGGATCAGCTTAGAGTTGGATCATGCCCGGCGCCGTTGACCTTCACACTCATTCGAGCGTGTCGGACGGCACTGAGAGTCCCGCCCAGCTGGTGCGCGCGGCCGTTGCCGCAGGGCTCGGCACCATCGCCCTCACCGACCACGATTCGACGGCGGGCTGGCATGAGGCCGAGAAGGCAGCATTCGGAACCGGTCTCACCATCATTCCCGGCATGGAGCTGAGCACCCGCTACAGCTGGAAGAGCGTGCACCTGCTCGCCTACCTCATCGACCCGATGAATGCCGACCTGGTGGCCGAGACGGGTCGGATCCGCACATCCAGGCTGAGCAGAGCCGAAAGCATCGTCGGGCGTATTGCCGCCGACTATGACCTGACCTGGGATGATGTGCTCGCCCAGACCACCAGCGGAGCGACGGTCGGGCGACCGCACATTGCGGATGCGCTGGTCGCCAAGGGGCACGTGCCAACGCGGAGCGCGGCGTTCGAAAGCATCCTGCACCCGCGTACCGGCTATTTCGAGCCGCACTACGCCCCGGATCCGCTTGAAGCCGTTCGACTGGTGCGCGCGGCCGGCGGAGTCCCGGTGCTCGCACACCCGGCGACACGCGGTCGGTCGGCCGTGATTCCGGAGGACAGGCTGGCGCTGCTTGTCGACGCGGGGCTTTTCGGGCTCGAAATCGAGCATCGGGAGAACACCGAAGACGGCAAGCTGCGGCTGCGTGAGCTCGCTGACCGGTTCGGCCTGGTCGCCACCGGTTCCAGCGACTATCACGGTGCGGGCAAACCCAACCGGCTCGGTGAGAATACGACATCGCCCGAGGTGCTGGAGCGGATCGTTGCTGAGGGCACGGGGTCGGTGCCGTTCCGTTCGCAACCGGACAGCTAGTCGTTCGCCCGTCGCCGACGGTCGCGTTCGGCATCCGCCTCAGCCGCCTGCTCTGGCGTCGGTGCCCTGCCGCCGAGGTCACGGGGTTGCCACCACTGGCCGGTACCGTCGACGGGGTATGAGCGCTGACACAGGTCCGTCAACTCCTGCAGCTCGTCCCGAAGCGCGCTGGTGACCTCGCGAACATCCGAGTCCGCTGGCACCTGGATCGCATCGCCGAAGGCGAAGCTGACTGGCACGCCGAACCGCTCGCCGAACCGGATTCTGCGGTTCTTGGTCATCAGCCGGTGCCCGCCCCAGATGGCGGCCGGGATAATCGGAACCGCGGCTTCGGCTGCGAGGCGGGCGGCGCCCGACTTCAGCTCGCGAACCGAGAACGATGCGCTTACCCCGGCTTCGGGAAAGACGCCGATCAGTTCTCCGGTGCGGAGAGCGTCGACGGCCGCCTGGTAGGCGTCTGCGCCGGCCGTCATGTTCACCGGGATGTGTTGCATACCGCGCATCATGGCCCCGACGACCGGCTTGTCGAAGACGCTCTGCTTCGCCATGAAGCGGATGCGGCGCCTGTTGTGCAACCAGGTTGCCCATTCGACCAGAGCGAAATCGAGGTAGCCGAAATGGGTCATGGCGACCACCGCGCCGCCGGAGCGTGGCATGTTCTCGGCACCGGCAACCGAAGGTGTGATTCGCCAGAACCCGAACAGGGCGCGGCCAGCGACAATAGCCGCGGTGTAGATGGGCTCGCGACGCCGTTTCATGATGCGCCTACTGTGCTACGACGCGCTGGGAGGAGGCGGAGTGTTTCCGTTGCCCGGGCGACGGGTGCGGTTGCGCCGCCGACGCGTGGGACCGTTGCCGTCGTGGGTTCCGGCGCCCTCTGGACGCTCACCGCCCTCGGACCGCGGCGTGTCCGAAGACCCGCTACGGGTGCGGGAGCGCTGATGCCCCTCGGAGCGACCGCCCTCTGAACGTCCGCCGCGGTTACCGTCTCGTCCACCGCGGGACGCACCCGCGGTCGCGGAACGGGGCTCGCGTTCACGAGCGGGGCCGGCAGATTTCAGGCGGCCCTTGGTGCCCTCCGGGATGTCGAGGTCGGCGAAGAGGTGCGGCGACGAAGAATAGGTCTCGACAGGCTCCGGCTGGCCGAAGTCGAGGGCCTTGTTGATCTGCACCCACTTGTGCAGGTCGTCCCAGTCGACGAAGGTGACCGCGATGCCGGTCTTGCCTGCGCGACCGGTACGGCCGGCGCGGTGCAGGTAGGTGTCGTGGTCGTCCGGAATGGTGTGGTTGATCACGTGAGTGACGTCGTTGACGTCGATACCGCGGGCCGCGACATCCGTGGCGATCAGGATGTCTTTCTTGCCGGCCTTGAACGCGGCCATGGCGCGTTCGCGCTGCTCCTGGTTGAGGTCACCGTGCACGGCGGCGGCGTTGAAGCCGCGGTCGTTGAGCTCTTCGACCAGCTTGGCAGCGGCGCGCTTGGTGCGGGTGAATACCACAGTCTTGCCGCGGTCTTCGGCCTGGAGGATGCGGGCGATGATCTCGTCCTTGTCCATGTTGTGCGCGCGGTAGATGACGTGCTTGATGTTCGCCTGCGTCAGGCCCTCGTTGGGGTCCGTGGCGCGAATGTGGATCGGCTTGTTCATGAAGCGACGGGCCAGGGCCACGATCGGGCCGGGCATCGTTGCCGAGAACAGCATGGTGTGGCGGGTGGGGGAGGTCTGCGCGAACAGCTTCTCGATGTCGGAGAGGAACCCGAGGTCGAGCATCTTGTCGGCCTCGTCGAGAACCATGACCTTGACGTCCTTCAGAGACAGCATCCGCTGGCTGGCGAGGTCGAGCAGGCGGCCGGGCGTGCCGACGACGACTTGTGCGCCCGCCTTGAGTTGTTCGACCTGGCCCTCGTAGGCCTTGCCGCCGTAGATGGCTGCGACCTGGGTGCCCCGGTTGGATGCCGCAAGCACGAGGTCTTCGGCAACCTGAACGCAAAGCTCGCGGGTCGGCACGACCACGAGTGCCTTGACGCCGGGTTCCGGGTCGGTGCCGAGTGCCTGCAGCAGGGGAAGCCCGAAGCCGAGGGTCTTGCCTGTTCCGGTTTTCGCCTGGCCGATGATGTCTTGTCCGGCGAGGCCCATCGGAATCGTCTGCGTCTGGATCGGGAATGGGGAGATGATGCCCTTGGTGGCCAGCGCATCGACCATGTCCTGGTCGATGTCCAGGTCGGTGAAGGTGCTCGATGTGATCGGTTCGTCAAGCGGCTGGTCGGCGGGAATGGTGGTGTCTGAGAAAGTCAAAGTGAATGTGCCCTGTCTAAAAGCGAGTACGCCCGCTTGTTCCTGGGGCGTAGATGCCTCCACCAGAAATGGGAGGCATTGCGGCCAGTTTAGCGGTAAAGGCTGATTGCGGGCCCCAGACGGGCCGTCGGCCGCTGCACCGGTACGCTAGTGCACGTGTTCAAGCTATTCGGCCGACCCAGAAAAGCGGTTGTCGCGCCCAAGCTGAAGCCGCGAGCCACGGGAGGCAATGCGGTCAGCGTCAACCGGGTGGCACTGATCGAACTCACCCCCGTCCTCTCGCGTTACCTGGGTCAGGCGACCTGCCTGCAATTGCTCAACTTCGAGAACCTCACCACCCTGATTTCCACCGCCCCCACGCTGGAGAACAAGACGGCGCTGGTACGGGTCGCGTCCCTGTCGCTCGAAAAGTACCAGGGCCTGGTCGCGGAGATCGAGTCGGGCGGGGGAGACGCGGCAACCTATATGGAGCCGTTCGCCCCGCGCATCGAGACCTTCCAGCATGCGACCCGCGGTGGGGACTGGTACGAGGGACTCGTCACCAGCTATGTGACCGCCGGGATCCTCGACGACTTCTTCATCGCGCTGGCCGAGGGACTTTCGGACGGCCCGGCCGCGCGCATCCGCCGACTGCTGGCCGGAAACGAGGGTAGCCGCATCATCGTCGAGCAGTTGAGCGCCGCGACCGCCACCAACCCCCGCCTGGCATCACGCCTGGCGTTGTGGGGGCGGCGGCTGGTCGGCGACACGTTTCTCGTCGCCAGGTCAGCGTTGGCCGTTCCGGCGAACCAGCATCCGGATGAGGCCCGTCTGGAGCCGGTCTTCACCGAGCTTATTGCGGCCCACACCCGCCGGATGGATGACCTCGGCCTGACTGCCTAGCACTTCAGGTCGCGTCGGTTAGGGGGCAGGATTGAACCATGATTCCGATGAAAAGGCTCAACGACGGACACCCGCTGCCAGCGCTCGGGTTTGGCACCTACAAACTGACCGGCGATGACGGGATCGACTCCATCGCCTCGGCGCTGGAGAGCGGCTATCGGCTTCTCGATACCGCGCTGAACTACGGGAACGAGCGTGAGGTGGGCGATGCCATCCGCCGGTCCGGCATTCCGCGCGATGAGATTTTCGTCACCACGAAGCTCCCCGGGCGCCACCACGGTTTCGACGAGGCGCTGCTGAGCTTCGAAGAGTCGCGAATGAACCTGGGTCTGGACTACGTCGACCTGTACCTGATCCACTGGCCGCTTCCACGCGTCGACAAGTATGTGCCGACCTTCCAGGCGATGGTCAAGCTGCGCGACGAGGGCGTCGTGCGGTCGGTCGGTGTCAGCAACTTCACCGAAAGTCACCTGACACGGGTGATCGAGGAGACCGGGGTCACCCCGGCGGTCAACCAGATCGAGCTGCACCCGCGCTTTCCCCAGGGCCATATGCGCGAATTCCACGCGCGTCACGACATCGTCACCGAGAGCTGGAGCCCGCTCGCCCGCGGTAACGACGTGCGCGAAGAGCCCGTCATTTCCGCGATCGCCGAGGAGCACGGTGTCACCCCGACCCAGGTGGTGTTGCGGTGGCATGTGCAGCTGGGGGCGGTGCCGATCCCGAAATCGTCGTCGCCCGAGCGCCAGCGGGAGAACGTCGACGTGTTCGGCTTCGAGCTGTCGCACGCGGAGATCGCGTCGATCTCGTCACTGGAGTCCGGTCGGCTCTGGGGCGGCGACCCTGACACCAACGAGGAGTTCTGAGCAGCTGGCCCCGTCGGAGGCCCCGCTGGTTGAGCCCGTCGGAGGCGCCGCTGGTTGAGCCCGTCGAAACCCGCCCCCGCTGGTTGAGCTTGTCGAAACCCGCCCCCGCTGGTTGAGCTTGTCGAAACCCGCCCCCGCTGGTTGAGCTTGTCGAAACCCGCGCGAGTTGCCCGGCGGTCCGCTTCGACAGGCTCAGCGAGTGGTCGCGCGGCCCTCGCTTCTCTCGCTGGTTGAGCGTGTCGAAACCGGCTTGCGGGTGGCTGTGGGTGGGCAGAGCCCTACCCGGTGGCTCGGTGTTCTCGTTCTCGTTCTCGTTGTTGTTGGTGGAGGTCGTCGAGGGCGCCGGATTTGTGCGGCATCGGCCGGGGTGTCCGGGTGGGGTCGGCACTGGTGGGCGGTACGAGCTGGTAGCTGCCGCTGGTGCGGGTGATTCTCCAGTGGTTGTTGTGGAGGAGCATGTGGTGGTGTCGGCAGAGGAGGATGCCGTCGGCCAGGTCGGTGTTGCCGTGATCACGCGCCCACTGGTTGATGTGGTGGGCTTCGCACCAGGATGGCGGCCGGTCGCAGTCCGGCCACCGGCAGCCGCCATCGCGGGCGGCCAGCCCGATCCGCTGCCGGGTGCTGTAGAGCCGTTGTTCCCGGCCCAAATCGATGCACTGCCCGCTGTCATCGAAGGCGACCGGGATGGTGCCGGTTTCGCAGACGATCCGCTCCACGGTGTCAATCGACACCGGGCCGGATTGCCCTTCGATCCGGCCGTGGCCGGTGCGGGTGGCCAGGGCGGTGCCGGTGACCAGCACCCGCACCGCCGGCCGCCGGGCCCCCAACACCGTGCGGGCAGCGGTTTTGCCGTCGGTGTCGGCCCCGATCCGCAGGATCGCCAGCACTCCGTCGAAGGCCAACTGCTCGATGCTGCGCGGATCGGATTCGATGGCTGCGTCCCGGGCGGTGGCGGTTTCGTCGACCATCCGCGGGCCACCGCGCCTGGGGGAGGTGAGGGAGTCGTAGATGCCGTCCAGGGTGGCGGCGTTCTCCGGGTCGGCGAGGAGACTGTAGGCGGTCATCCCGTCCGGGCGGCGGAACCGCTTGAACGAGCGGGCACGGTAGCGGGCGGTCTCCCGGTCGGCGATGCCCGCCTCATCCAGCTCATCCCGAAGGGCCCGGGCCCGGTCCAGTAGCTGGTCAGCATTGAGGGAGTTCTCGGTGCTGGGGTCGGTGCTGGGGGCGGCGGCTTCCACCAGTTGGGCGGCAGCACCGGCCAGGGTGTCGGCGGTGATGTCATCGGTCGGGGCGCCCAGCCCTAACCGGATCGCCTCCGCCGCCTCGATCGACAGGATGCCGGCGGCGACCGCCCGGCCCACCGGGGCCAGCCACGGGCGGGTCAACTCCGGGGAGACCTCCCCGGAGCGTTCGGCCTCGGTCAGGACCTCGGCCTCGTGGATGATCACCCCGGTGCGCACCAGCGTGGTCGCCTCCCGGTTGGTGGACCCGGTCAGATGCTGGACCAGTTTCTCCGGGGTGCGGAACCCGGTCTTCTGCGCCAACCCCTGATAGCCGAGGTCGTAGGCGGAGCGGCGGGCGATCTCCCCGGCGGTCGCGGCAATGGACGGCTCCAGCTGGCGGGTGATATCGGCGAACAGCGCCGGAATGGCCAACAGTTCCTCTTCGGGCAGCGCGGCCAGGGTCACCGAATCCCGAGGCAGCGCGGCCGCGGCCGCCGCCATGTCGGAGAGGGAATCGGTGAACTGGGACATGACCCAATTCTCCCACATTCGTACCTGTATTCGAAGGAATGTGGAGACTTCTTATCCACAGATTCCCCCGGAAACGCAAGCAACCACCGGGCTGTGGAGGACAAGAGCACCGCGGGCGGCGACGGGTCTCGACAAGCTCGACCAACGAGACTGGACGACGACCAGGAGAGGTCTCGACAAGCTCGACCAGCGGGATGGAGCGCACCGGCACGCGCCCCTTCTCATTGTCGACGCTCCGGTGTAAACCAGTCCCATGACAGACAACGTGAACCGTGAGACCGTAACGCGCTGGGTCGAGTCCTACCGGCGGGTCTGGGAGTCCAACGAGCCGGATGACATCCGCGCCCTGTTCACCGAAGACGGCGAGTACTTCGCCGAGCCGTGGGCTGAGCCCTGGCGCGGTCAGGACGCGATAGTCGAGAGCTGGCTGGAGGCGCGTGATGAGCCCGGGGACACCACCTTCGAGTGGGAGATCGTGGCGGTGGACGGCAACAATGCCGTCGTGCGGGCGATCACCGACTATGTCGAGGAGTCGACCTACTACAACGTCTGGGTGATCCGGTTCGGCGATGACGGGCGGGCGACCACCTTCACCGAGTGGTACATGAAGCAGGACCCGGCTTAGCGGTTCGCCGCGGTCGTCCGGGCGGTAGTGAGCGCCATCAGGTGGGCGGACGCGCCGTGCAGGAGGGCAATGACAGTATTGACGGATGCGTTTCCGTCAGCCGATCCTCGCCGTGGGCACCGGGTGCTACCTGGCCCTGGTCGGCTGGCTGACGCTGGGACCGCAGCCGCTGGACTCGACCGGCCGCGGGTTCCTGCACCGCGCCATCCGTTTCATCAGCGGGGACAACACTCTCGACTGGATCACCTACGCCCTGGTCGAGTTCGTCGCCAACATCGTCCTGTTCGTTCCCGTCGGGGTGCTGTTCGTGCTGATGCTGGGTTGGCGCCGCTGGTGGTTGGCCGCCGTTCTCGGCATCGCGCTGACGGCAGCGATCGAGTTCGCCCAAGTGTTCCTCCCGAACCGGGTGACCGACCCGCGTGACGTCATCTCCAATTCAGTCGGCGCCGTGATCGGCGTGGCATTGGTGCTGACTGTCACCGCCTGGCGGCAGAGTCGGTCTGTGAAGAAGGCGGATGCCGACGAACGAGCGCTCGTCGGCTAGTAGCTTGGGGGGCATGCGTGCTGTCATGTTCCCGGAGTTTGGTGCACTGCCCGACCTCGTCGAGGTGCCGGCACCGGAGTTGGCGCCGACCGGCGCGATTATCGGCGTGAAGGCGACCGGCGTCTGCCGCAGCGACTGGCACGGCTGGATGGGTCACGATGACGGCATCCGCCTGCCGCACGTGCCGGGCCATGAGCTGGCCGGAGTGGTGGAGGCGGTGGGCTCGTCCGTGCGTCGCTGGCGGGTGGGCGACCGGGTGACGGTCCCGTTCATCTGCGCCTGCGGGCGCTGCGAGCAATGCTCCGCGGGCAACCACCAGGTGTGCGACCACCAGCAGCAGCCGGGGTTCACCCAATGGGGATCATTCGCCGAGTCGGTCGCGATCGTCGAGGCGGATGTCAACCTGATCGCCTTGCCTAATGCGATCGACTTCGTGTCGGCGGCGGCCCTCGGCTGCCGGTTCGCGACTGCTTACCGTGCCGTGATGGCCCAGGGCCGGGTACAGCCGGGCGAATGGGTGGCGGTGCACGGCTGTGGCGGCGTCGGGCTGTCGGCGATCATGATCGCCGTCGCGGCCGGGGCCCGGGTGGTGGGGGTCGACGTGTCGCCGGCCTCGCTCGAGCTGGCCTCTCGGCTGGGAGCTGAGACGATCGTGGGAACCGGGGACGTGGCATCCGCTATCAGGGAGCTGACGGATGGCGGCGCGCACCTGTCGCTGGACGCCTACGGCAGCACGGTGACGGCGGTGAACTCGGTTCGCAGCCTGCGCAAGCGAGGACGCCATGTGCAGGTGGGTCTGATGACGGGGGAGCACAGTGCTCCGCCCATCCCGATGGACCTGGTGGTGGCGAACGAGCTGGAGCTGCTGGGCAGTCACGGGATGGCGGCACACGAGTATCCCGCGATGCTGGCCGCGATCGCGTCGGGAAGAATCGACCCGCAGCTGCTGGTCGGCCGCACGATCAGCCTTGATGAGGCACCCGCGGCGCTCGCCGGGATGGACGCCAATCCGCACCCCGGCATGACGGTCATCCGACTGCCGTAGCCAGTCGGCCCACCTCCACGAACTGCGGCAAGTTGCCGCCACCAGGCCTCACCAGCGGCAACTTGCCGCAGTTCGAGGCTGCGGGCTGAATCCGTGAATGTCATAAGAATCCGCCGGAGACGTTCGGTCAGCCCTGCCGCGTGCCCCAGACTGGACGAATCCCATTTTCTTTCTTGTGAGGTTCTTTTTGCGCAAATCCGCCACCCTTTTCGTCGTTCTTGGCCTGGTGGCCGGACTGACCGCCTGCAGCGCTCCGGAAGAGGCTGCCGCCCCGGGGAAGGAGCCGACGGCGAACTCTTCAGAGTGCCTGGCCGCCAGCGGCACCGGTTCAGAAGCCGTGAGCCTCGATGGCGAGTTCGGCACCACCCCGACCGTCGAATTCGCGTTCCCGATGGAGGTGACCGAAACCGAGCGCACGGTTATCGAGGAGGGCGATGGTGACGTCGTCGCATCCGGTGATGCCATCTCGACCGGATTCGCGATGTACAACGGCACCACTGGCGAGGAGATCTCGAACAGCATCGCCGAAGGCCAGGCTGCCGAACTGGTGGTCAGCGCGGACCAGATTCTGCCCGGCCTGGTGAGCACGTTCCAGTGCTCCACAGTCGGGTCGCGCGTCGTGGCCGTCATCCCGCCGTCCGAGATGTGGGGCGAGCAGGGCTACGCCGACCTGGGCGTCGGCGGCACCGACAGTGTGGTGATGGTGGCGGATATCGTCAGCATCGTTCCGCCGCTGGAGCCGGCCGAGTGGTCCGAGAACGTTCCTGAGGTCGAGCTCGGCGACAAGCCGGTCGTGACCCTGCCAGAGGGCGATGCCCCCGCCGAGCTGCAGCTTGCCGTGCTCAAGGAGGGTGACGGCGACGTTGTCGAGGCCACCGACCCGGTGACGATCGACTACCAGGGCACCAGCTGGGAGACCCGCGAAGTCTTCGACGAGAGTTACGGCAAGGAGCCGATCACGTTGCCGGCGAACCAGTTCGTGAAGGGTTTCACCGCCGCACTGGTCGGCCAGAAGGTCGGCTCAACGCTGCTGGTGACGATTCCAGCCGAGCACGCCTACGGCGACGACCCGGAGGCCCACCAGCTCGGTGGCCAGAGCCTGGCCTTCCTGATCGAGATTAAGGCGATCGGCTAGCTCCGTCCCGTTCACCCCTCAGTTGCGGACACTCCGGGCTGCGCCGCTGCATCGTGCGTGTCGCTAACTGACGGGTGAGCCGAGCGCGTTCTCGAACGCACCGTATGCCTCATCGTTGAACAGCACGAAAGTGACCTGTTCGACGGCGGTGTCGGCGTCGCGGACCGTGCTGACCGCGATGCGGGCGGCATCCGCCATCGGCCAGCCGTAGACGCCGGCGCTCACCGCGGGGAACGCGACGGTGCGTGCTCCCAACTGGTCGGCGGCCGTGAGCGATGACGTGTAACAGGAGCTGAGGGTGGCACTGCGATCGTCGCTCTGGCTGTAGACAGGCCCGACGGTGTGGATCACCCAGCGAGCCGGCAGGTCCCCCGCCCCGGTCGCTACAGCCTGACCCGCCGGTAGTCCGTCGGGCAGTGTCGACTCCCGGAGCTGCCGGCATTCGCGCAGGATGCTCGGTCCGCCGGCCCGGTGGATGGCACCGTCAACCCCGCCACCGCCGAGCAGCGAACTGTTGGCCGCGTTGACGATGGCGTCGGCTTCGAATCGGGTGATGTCGCCCAGGTGAAGGCGGATGCCCACGGTCATGCGGTTCTGTCCCCGTTAGATCCGGTCGCCGCCCGGTCCGCGTCCACCGGCAAGTGGCGCCGGGGCGGGCATCCGGGTCTCGGCTTCCTGGATGGTGTTGGCGTGGTGGGTCGCCAACCGGAACACTTGATCGACCGCACCGAAGGCACCGGTGAGCGCGCCGGAAGCCCGCTTCCCTTTCGCCTTCCCGCGGCGGTCCGTCGCCATGGCGATCACACCGACGACAGCCGCGACGGCAATGACGATCACGAACTCCACGCGCCAAGGGTACGCCGGCTGCTGTTGGCGCGGAAGATCACTGAATGTCGGCGGCTTGTGTTGAAATTCACTCGAATCTGAGGAGGTGATTTGAATGTCTTATGACATCGGAGAAAAGCCCGGCAAGGGTACGTATCAGTGTCAGTTTGACCACACGGTTGTCCTTGATCAGAACTCGGATGCGTTGCCACCGTGTTCGTCTTGCGGCAGCGGCCAGCACACCAAGTGGCGAAAGATTAGCTAGCCACGACCCAGGAGGGACGTGCTCGAGGCTCGCGCGTCCCTCCTTCGTCATCGTATATACGATCATTGCCTTAAGTTCTGGGAGACTCTAAGCCGAGGTGTATTGACACCCGCGGGCAAGCAAGGAGAGCAACAACAAGTGGTAACAGGCGAACTGAAGTCCCAGGTCGACAAGGTCTGGAACGCGTTCTGGTCCGGCGGTATCGCCAACCCGCTTGAGGTGATCGAGCAGATCACGTACCTCCTCTTCATCAAGCGTCTCGACGAGCTGCACACCCTGGCAGAGCGGAAGGCCAACAGGGTCGGCGGCCCCATCGAGAAGCGAGTCTTCCCGGAGGGGATGGATGACACGGGTCGCCGCCCGCGCACGTACGCCGACCTGAGGTGGTCGCATTTCAAGCACTTCTCCCCGCAGGAGATGTACGAGGTCGTAGACCAGAACGTGTTCCCGTTCATCCGCAACCTGGGCGAGGCAGGGTCCAGCTTCGCGACGAACATGAAGGACGCCCGCTTCACCATCCCCACCCCGGCGCTGCTCACCAAGGTCGTCGAGATGCTCAACGACATCCCGATGGATGATCGCGACACCAAGGGCGACATCTACGAGTACATGCTCGGCAAGCTGGCGACCTCCGGACAGAACGGCCAGTTCCGCACCTCCCGCCACATCATCCAGCTGATGGTCGACATGGCGGCGCCCACCCCCCAGGACACGATCATCGACCCGGCCGCAGGCACCGCCGGCTTCCTGGTCGCAGCGGGTGAGTATCTGCACGACCACCACTCAGAGTTGTGGTCGGATGCGAAACTGCGCGACCACTTCAACAGCACACTGTTCACTGGCTTCGACTCGGATGCCGCAATGAGCCGCATCGGCAGCATGAACATGCAGCTCCATGGTGTCGAAAATCCGACGATCGAGCGTCGCGACTCCCTGGCTGAGGAGCACACGGATGCCGAGGGCAAGTACACGCTGGTCCTCGCCAATCCGCCATTCGCCGGCAGCCTCGACTACGAAACGACCGCCAAAGACCTGCTCGCCATCGTCAAGACAAAGAAGACGGAACTGCTGTTCCTGGCGCTCATGCTGCGGCTGCTCAAGAACGGCGGACGCGCCGCCGTCATCGTCCCCGACGGCGTACTTTTCGGATCGTCCAAAGCACACAAAGACCTCCGACGGATGCTGGTGGAAGACCACAAGCTCGATGCCGTCGTCAAACTACCCAGCGGAACGTTCAAGCCCTACACCGGTGTCTCGACTGCGATCCTCTTCTTCACCAAGACCAGTTCGGGTGGCACCGACAACGTCTGGTTCTACGACGTGCAGGCCGACGGTTTCACCCTCGACGACAAGCGCACTCCAACCGAGGCGAACGACCTCCCCGACGTCCTCTCTCGCTGGCAGTCGCTGAACCCCAGTGCGTTGAGTAGTGAGCGCAGCGAGCGTATCGAAACCTCGGCAGAGCACACCCGCCCCAGAACCGCCCAATCGTTCTTGGTCCCCAAGTCGGAAATCGCTGCCCAGGGCTACGACCTCAGCCTCAACCGCTACAAGGAGGTCGAACACGAAGAGGTCGAGCACCGGGCCCCCGCCGAGATCCTCGCCGACCTCGCGAACCTTGAGCAAAAAATAGCATCTGCGACGGCCGCCCTCACCCGTTCCCTGAGCTCGCCACAATGAGTTGGGCGATAAGGAGCTTCACGGAAGTCTTCTCGGATGTATCGGCAGGTAGCCCCAAGGTGCTGCAGTCTGATTTCGTCGATACGGGTCGGTACCCCATCGTTGACCAGGGAGTGCGTCCAGTTGCCGGCTATACCGACGCGGTGGAGGTCCTGAGCCCGGCCACCCTGCCAATCGTGGTGTTCGGCGATCACACACGGCGATTCAAATATGTGGATCAGCAGTTTGCGGTCGGTGCCGATGGAGTGAAGTTGCTCAGGCCGTCACCTGAACTCGATACGAAATTCGCATTTCATTACTTGAGTTCCTTGACTCTTCCGAACGCCGGGTATTCTCGCCACTTCAAGTTCCTGAAGGAAGTCCGCGTTCCCGTACCACCCCTCCCCGAGCAGCGCCGAATCGCAGCCATCCTCGACCAGACCGACGAGCTCCGCGGCATGCGTTGCCATGCTCTCGCGCTTCTGGATTCCCTTGTTTCGGGCCTAGTCGCTTCGATCACGTCTCGCACCGACTGGCCCGTCGTGCGCATACACACGGTTGCGCAAACACAAGGTGGCCTCACGGTGAACCGAAAGCGGGCGGCGCTCCCTCGGTCTTCGAGTTACCTACGAGTCGCAAACGTGTTTCGTGGCTCCATTGACCTTGCGAATGTTAAACAAATTGGGGTGACAGAAGCTGACCTTCAGAGGGTTGCGCTCGAACACGGTGATTTATTGATAGTTGAAGGCCATGGGAATGAGAATGAGGTCGGCCGGGCCGCGCGCTGGAGTGGTGACGGAACCATGGTGCATCAAAATCATTTGATCAGGGTGAGACCGAACGATGACGTCCTCGATTCAATTTATGCCGAAGCATTCATAAACAGTGTGCATGGTCGCGCGTACTTTCGTGCCGTGTCGAAGACGACTTCTGGCCTCAACACAATAAATATGACCAACGTCAAAGAGATGCCCGTGAACTTGCCGCCTATCGACGTTCAGCGGATCTTCGCAACACAAATAGCAAGCATCAAAGTCTTGCAGGACGTGCATCGAGCCCACCTCGCCAAACTCGACGAACTATTCGCTTCCCTCCAGCACCGCGCATTCCGAGGAGAACTATGACTGACGCATCGCCAACCGATCCGAGCGCCGTCTCCGTTTCTTCTGTACCGCCGTGGCACCAGTTCATGCGTCCTCTGCTTGAGTCACTGTCCGACGGTGCTGTGTGGTCGAAGAAACCGATGGAGCAGGCAACTCTTGATCGCGCCGGTATCCCTGAGGATCAGCGTGCTGAGGTGCTGCCGTCGGGTCAGCTCCGGGCCTTGAACCGGATTGGCTGGGCCACTTCATATCTGGTTCGCGCTCAGGCGATTGCGAAGCCCGCACGAGCGATGTTCCAGATCACCGACACGGGTCGCGCCTTGCTCGCCGAAAATCCCGGTGCCATCACCGAAGGCGTTCTCAAGGAGATCCCCGCTTACCTGGAATATGTTCCGACGAAAGGGAAGGCAGTAGCCGGCAGCAAATCAGCGATCCTCGATGACAGCGAGGCAGACCCGCTCGAGCAGATCGAGTCGGGTGTCGCCAAGTTCGAGGCGGATGTCGCATCCGATTTGGTTCGTCGGTTGCGCGACCAGGATCCAGAATTCTTCGAGCAGGCAGTCGTCGATGTTCTGATTGCTATGGGCTACGGCGGTGCCGAACAGCGGGTGCGCCGCTTGGGGCGCACCGGAGACGGCGGCGTGGACGGCGTCATTGACCAGGACGCCCTCGGTCTCAACCGCGTGTACGTGCAGGCCAAGCGTTACGGTGCTGGCAACAATGTGCAGCGGCCAGACATCCAAGGCTTCGTTGGCGCGCTCGCCGACAAGGGCGCGACTCAGGGAATCTTCGTGACCACGAGCAACTTCAGCTCGGGCGCTATCGAATACGTTGATCGCATTCAAAGCCGAGTCGTATTGATCGACGGAGCGCGCCTGGCCGACCTGATGATCCGCTACCGCGTAGCCGTACAGGTGAAGAGCACCTATGCCGTCGTTGAGGTCGACGAAGACTACTTCGAGTAGCCAAGTCCACCGGCGGGGTTCTTCACAGATTCTCTCCGTTGAGAATGCGCGCTGCCGGTTCAATCTAGTCTTTCTACCCTCAAGCGCGCGGAGGTAGAATTGTGAGCATGGGGCTCAACCTGAAAGACGAAGAAACGGTCGCCCTCGTCACCGAAGTCGCCAAACGGCTCCATACCACCAAGACGGGAGCCGTGCGGGAACTGGCGCGCCAAAAGCTCTCCGAGCTCGAAGCGGTCGAGAGCGACGACGTTCAAGCCCGCCACGAAGAGCTCATTCGGTTCCTTGAGACGGACATATGGCCGCACACGGCAGGCGAGAGCATTACCAAGGGAGAGATCGAGGAGCTGCTGGGCTACAACGAGATGTTCCCGCAGTGATCATCGACACGTCCGCGCTTGTTGCCATGGTCGCGAGGGAGCCCGGGTATGAACGGCTGACCCGAGCCGTCGTCGACCAACCGGTCTCGATGTCCGCAGTCTCGGTGCTTGAAGCACGCGTCGTGCTCGCGGCTCGTCGATTCGATGTAGCCCCCGACCTGTTGGACGCGCTCTTCATCAAACTCAGGTTAACAACCCTGGACTTCACGAACGATCATGTTGACGCTGCTGCCGCGGCCTACCGTCGATACGGCAAAGGTAACCACCCCGCCCGGCTGAATATGGGTGACTGCGCCGCCTATGCAACCGCGAAGCTAGCGGGGGAGCCACTTCTCTACGTCGGCGATGACTTTACCCAGACTGACGTTGAATCGGCGATTCCGGGGTAGCAGGTTCTCGCCGCGAATGCTTAAGAGGGGCCGCCGATTCGGGTTCGACGACCCCTCAGCTCAGGGGGAGCTATCCGACTGTGATGCTCCAGCTGCCGTCAGCCGACACGACGACAATCGATGGTCCGGCGGTCCAGCGGGTGGTGCCGGTGTACGCACCAATCTCGTTCACCACCAGGTCAGTGCCATCGCCGTAAGTCCAGATGGCGAAGTTGCTGCTTCCGTCATGCGAGATGTTGGCTGCACCAGCGCCGCCATGGTAAATGACTACGTCGTCGCCGACACCGCTGGCCGCAGTTCCGTCGAATTCGCGAAGCGACAGCATTGAACGAACGGTCACAGTCCACGCGCCGTCGGCGCTTATCTCGAGCGAGGAGATATCGACGCCTGAAGAGTTGTTGAACAGAACGGTTCCCTGGTAGTTGCCGATCGTGTTCACCATCAACTCGTCCTGGTTCATGCCGGCATCGAGCGACCAGATGGCGAAGTTGCTCGAGCCGACATGCGAGATCGTTGCGACGGCGGCGCTGTCGAGGCCGTCAGGCAGCGTGACCGCCAGGATGGAATCGCCGCTGCCCTCATAAACGATGTTCTTCGGAACGACGACCGGCTCCGGCACTTCGACCTCCTCTGGTTCCTCGGCCACCTCCTCGATGGGATCTTCCGCACGGTCGCTGACGGAAGAGTCCTCGGGGGCATCCGCGTCCTGAATGCTGTTCACACCGGCCGAAATGGCTGAGACGCTGACGATGATCGCCACCAGCAGGGCTATGGGACCCAGGATGACCCCCGTCAGTGCGCGACCGCGCCGCGGCTTCCTCGCCGCGAGGGCGATAATTCCGAGAACCGTCGCGGCGATCGCGGGAAGGAACGCCACAAAGCTGAGGCCGGGGATTACCGCGCACACGATCGCGACAATTCCGACAACCGTCGCGGACGTCGCCAACGGGCTCTTCGGCTTTGGGGGTGTGAGTGTCGCGGTGGCGGGTGGTGTTTCGGTGATGACGGATGTCGGTTCAGCGATTTCCGCTGGCTGATCCTTCTCGTCGTTGTTAGGTGTTGACATGGGGTACTCCTTCGAACGGCTCCCGGGAGCCGGAAGCGTGGGGCGCAAGCGTCGTGCTCGCGTCACCTGCTGCCCGATTGGCGGCAAGTAGAGCAGTTGACCAGCAGCCACCGACATTACTGAGCCATTCACAGCTCTTACCCTCGTTCTGGGGGTGCGGCAGGACTCGTGCCCGCCGCACACCATCGCTCTCGCGGCAGGGCTCCGGATAGTCTGACCGTGGACGCTCGACAGTCGAAGGAGGGGCTCTGTGGCAAGCAACTTCGACTTCGTGCGCGCAGGCTGGCCTGGCATCGCCGAGGAAGCGCGCCGGGCGGAGTTCTACACGCACGGTGACCCGCGGTCATCCGCCTTCTATGCGCGCCGAACCGCGGAACTGATCGTCCACTGGCTGTACCGGGCGGATGCCACGCTGGCGCGGCCTTACAAAGACGACCTGGTCAGCCTGCTGTACGAGCCCACCTTCAAGCAGCTGGTCGGCCCCGGTATCCTCACCAAGCTTGATCTGATCCGCAAACGCGGCAACCATGCCGTGCACCGCACTACGCCGATGAAGTCTGCCGACAGTCTGCCCATCGTGCGCGAACTGTTCCATGTGCTCATCTGGCTGGCGTCGAACTACGCCGGCAGCGCTGACGAGCGCCCGCAGCCCGGCCAGCCTTTCGACGCATCCGCCATCCCCACACCGCAGCCCGGCGCCGCGGCGAAGACCATGGCGCAGGTTCAGGCGCTCGCCGCCGAGCTCCAGGTCAAAGACGAGGCCCTTGCTGCGGCGCAAGAGCAGAACGACAAGCTCGCCGCTGAAGTCGCCGCTCTTCAGGCGGAGGTCGCTCTCGCAAAAGAGCAGAACGCGGTTATCCCCGACACGCACGACTACCGCGAAGACGAGACCCGGGACCTCTTCATCGACCTGTTGCTGCATGAGGCCGGCTGGGCGCTCACCGACGAGCGTGACCGGGAGTTCCCGGTCACCGGCATGCCCAACGCCAGCGGCGACGGCTACATCGACTACGTGCTGTGGGGCGAAGACGGCCTACCCCTCGGAATCGTCGAGGCCAAGCGCACCCGCAAAGACGCGAACGTCGGTCAGCAGCAGGCTAAGCTCTACGCGGATGCGTTGGAAGACCGCTACCAGCAGCGCCCGATCATCTTCTACACCAACGGGTACGAGCACTGGATCTGGGACGACACCACCTACCCGCCCCGCCAAGTGCAGGGTTTCTACACGCGCGACCAGCTCGCACTACTCATCCAGCGGCGCAGCGCACAGAAACCGCTGGCGTCGCTCACGATCAACGAGAAGATTGCCGACCGGTACTACCAGCAGCGGGCAGTGCGGAAAGTCACCGAAGCATTCGAGCAGAAGGAACGCCGCGCCCTGCTGGTGATGGCAACGGGCAGCGGCAAGACCCGCACGGTGATCGCACTCACCGACCTGCTGATCCGTGCGAACCGGGCCAAACGCATCCTGTTCCTGGCAGACCGCGTCGCACTCGTCAACCAGGCGACCGGCGCGTTCAAGAGCCTGCTACCTGACGCTCCGCCGGTCGACCTCGTCACCGAGAAAGACACCGAAGGGCGGGTCTACCTCTCCACCTACCCGACCATGATGGGGCTGATCAACTCGGGAGAGGACGGCCTCCGTCGGTTCGGGCCGGGTTATTTCGACATGATCGTCGTCGACGAAGCTCACCGTTCGGTGTACCAGAAATACGGCGCCATCTTCGATTACTTCGACTCGTTGCTCGTCGGGCTCACCGCCACGCCCAAGAACGAGATCGACCACAACACCTACGGCCTGTTCAATCTTGAAGACGGCGTACCGACGGACTCGTACGACCTGACGGATGCGATCGCCGAAGGCTACCTGGTGCCGCCAGTCGGTCGATCGGTCGCCACCCAGTTCGTGCGCGAAGGTATTCGCTATGCCGACCTCAGCGAGGAGGAGAAGGAGGCCTGGGATCTGCTCGACTGGGACGACGACATCGTGCCAGACCAGGTCGACTCCAGCGCCATGAACACCTGGCTGTTCAACGCGGACACCGTCGACAAAGTGCTGGCGACGCTGATGACGGATGGGCGCAAAGTCGCCGGGGGAGATCGGCTCGGCAAGACAATCATCTTCGCCAAGAACCAGAAGCACGCCGAGTTCATCGAACGACGATTCAACGCGAACTACCCGGAGCACGCCGGGCACTTCGCACGGCTGGTGACCTACCAGACCACGTACGTGCAGAGCCTCATCGACGACTTCTCACAGACCGAAAAGCTGCCGCAGATCGCCATCTCAGTCGACATGCTGGACACCGGCATCGACGTGCCCGACATCGTCAACCTGGTGTTCTTCAAGCCGGTGCACTCCAAGACCAAGTACTGGCAGATGGTCGGGCGGGGAACCCGGTTGAGATCCGACCTCTACGGCCCCGGCCTGGACAAGAACGACTTCGTCATCTTCGACGTCTGCCAGAACATCGAATACTTCAACGAGGACTATCCGTCTGCGGAGAGCTCAACTGGTAAGTCTCTTGGCCAGCGACTTTTCACAGGGCGACTGGCGCTGCTCGCCGGAATCGATTCGGCTGACGGCGACGAAGAGTTGAAGCCCCTCCGTGAGGGACTTGCTGCACGCATGCACGGCCACGTCGCAGCCATGACCCTCGAGAATTTCCTGGTGCGGCCCAAGCGGCGCTCCGTCGAACGGTTCGCCGAAGCCACGACCTGGCTGACAATGAGCGGGGACGACTACGAGCAGGCAGCCGAACTGGCAGACCTGCCGTCTGCGGCAGACGTGCTCGACACCGACGAGCAGGCAAAGCGGTTCGACCTGTTCGCGCTGCGAACCCAGTTGGGGGTGCTCATCGGCGACCCCGGCTACGCGGCGGCGAAAGCACGGGTCCAGGCGATCGCGAATGCGCTGGCCGAACAGAAGAACATCCCGAAGGTAGCCAATAACCTCACCCTGATCGCCGCCGTGGCCAGCAACGAGTGGTGGGACGACGTCACGGTGCCAATGCTCGAGATGATGCGCATCCGGCTGCGGGAACTGGTGACCCTGATCGACTCGAAGAAGCGCGGCATCGTCTACACGAACTTCGAAGACTCCGCCGCTTCGCCGACGGAAGTAGCCATCAAGGATGTCGCGGTGGGCGTCGACCGGGCGCGATTCCGGGACAAGGCGTTGGCCTTCCTCCGCGCTCACGAAAACCACATGGTTCTCGTCAAGCTTCGGAAGGGGCACCAGCTGACCGCACTGGACCTCGAGCAGCTGGAAGAAATCATGCTTGCTAGCGGTGAGTTCCGCCGTCAGGAACTCGCATCCGCCGTTGCCGAATCCCACGGTCTCGGCCGATTCGTGCGCTCGTTGCTCGGCATGGACCGTGCCTCTGCAACAAATGCCCTGAGCGCGTTCGCCGCCGGGACCACCCTCACCGGGAACCAGCTCACCTTCGTGAACCTCATCGTCGACCAGCTGACCCGCAATGGTGACGTCGATCCGGGGCTGCTGTACGAGGCGCCGTTCACCTCGGTAGCCCCGACTGGCCCGGAGGGACTCTTCACCGGGGCGCAAGTGATCGCGCTGGTGGCGACTCTCCAGCGACTTCGGGAATCTGCTGAAGCATCCTGACCGGTTGAGCGGTACCCTTGAGCGCAACGGGAGGACTGCTCGTGGATGTCGTGCTGATGATCCTGATCGGCGTACCGATCGCCGGCGTGATCGCCGCCGTCGTGGTGCAGCTTCGGCGCGAGGCACGCGACCGCCGCCTCGACAGCCGCGTAGGGCCTACTGGGCCTGCCGAGCATCTGGACGGCAACATCGAGGCGAAGGCTGCCGCCCATGCTGCCTTCATCTCGCGCGGTGGGAACGGCCTGCAGTACTGAGGCCGGCGCCTGTGAGCGGATACCACGCCCCACTTTGCGTCCCGCGCGGCCGTTCGGAACCGGGCGCGTCACTCGAAAGGCAGCGCGGTTCGGCGATCGCTGCGCGCAGCGGTATCAGCGAGCAAGCACCGGCACGCGGGACTGGCTCACCGAGGTGATGTTGGTGACGGTGGCGTAACCGTCCAGCAGCAGCGCGGCATCCGTTCCCGCGTCCTGCTCGGTCGGCGTGTCCGACACGGAGAGCCGCACGTGCTGATCGCCCGCGTGGGCCATGAGCGTCTGGACGACACCGAAACTGGCCAACGGCCCTTCCCGCAGCTCGATCGGCGTGGTCACGTTCGGCACGTTGAGGTTGAACACCGTGCCGACCGGCCGGTCGAGGAGAACCGGGATGAGTTGCGCGACGAACGGTGCCGCAACGTTCCAGTGGCAGGTGTCCGGGTCCAACCCGACGTCGAGCGACACGGCCATGCCGCGGGCGCCATTCACCCCGGCGGTGAGGGCAGCCCCGACCGTTCCGGAGTGCAGGATGGCCCGGCCGACGTTCGCGCCCCGGTTCACTCCGGAGAAGACGATATCGGGTGCGGTGCCGAATGCGCCGTGCTCGGCAAGCAGGGAGATGAGGGCGGGGGCGGCATGAACGGCGAACGTCGGGACGTCGAAACCTTCCAGCCTGCGGCGCTCGAGCGGAACCCTGCCCTCGGCCTCTGTTCCCAGAATCGACGCGCTGCTTCCGCTGGACTGCACCGCCGGTGCCGCGATCGTCACCTTCAGGCCGGCGTCGATCGCCATCCGGGCCAGGCTGCGCAGGCCGGACGACTCGATGCCGTCGTCGTTGGTGATCAGGGCAGTCGTCATTCTTGTTCCGCCCTGCGGGCCAGTTCGTCGACCGTCATGCTCGCGGACGATTCCGACTCGCCGTACTGCCGAACAGTGACGCGCGTGCGCAGTTTCTCGATCGCATCCCGGTCGCCGGTTCCCAGCCCGTGGCGGGTGACGTTCAGTGCACCGGCCGCGGCCCCGAGGGTGATCGCGTCCAGCATGGAGGCGCCGCCCGCGAGAGCGGCCGAGACCCCGGCCGTCAGCGAGTCGCCGGCGCCGAGCGTGTCAGCCACCTCCAGCGTCGGAGTGGTCACCTCGCTCACCACGCCGGCGGTCAGGATGAGGATTGGCTTGGCAGCGCGTGTGACGATGACGGTCTCTGCGCCCTTGTCGCACATGACGTGCATCGCCGCGAGGATGCGTTCGGTGCTGTTCTCCTTGATGCGTCCGTCCGCAAGCAACTCCTCATCGCTCACCTTGGCGACAGTCACCCCGCCGGACAGGGCCGCAGTCAACCTCTCGCCGGAGAGGTCGACGACAACCTTCGGCTCCCCGCTCCGGAGGTCGGCGGCCAGGCGACGATAGACATCCGCTGGCACGGTGCCGTCGCCGGCCGGCCCGCTCAGGATGACCAGGCTGGCGTCGAATCCCTCCCTCAGTGTGAGCCCGTACAACTCGTCGAAATCGTGGCGGGAGATCGGGGCGCCATCGATCTCGACAATGCGCACCCGTTCACCGCCGCGACGATCGTGCACGTAGGCTCCGCTGCGCGCGTTGCGCTGCACCGCGACCACGCGGATGCCCTCGTCGTCGAGCAGGTGCCGCAGCACTCGGCCGCTCTCTCCGGAGAGCACGCAACACATGGTGACATCGATGCCCATCCGCAGCAGCATCCGCGCCTGCCAGACACCCTGCCCACCGGCGTGGAGGTGCAGGTCGGGCCCGTCAGGCTGGTCTTCAACGGTCACGGTCAGAACCGGTGAAGGGGCGAAAATCACGACCTCGGTCATACCGAGAGGCTAGGTCGGGGCGGTTGGGGATGCACCGGAATTCGGGCAACTCGGATGTTCGGCTCACCTGTCCGTGAAGGCAGGGGAAGCGTAAAATACTGCCAGGAGAATCGGCCCGTGGACGCATTCCTGCTGTTGATGATCGGCACCGCACTCGTGGTGGTGCTCCTCGCCGCGCGGCTGGCGTGGCGCGACCACCGGGACCGCCGGCTGGGGTCGCGGCTGGGATACTCCTGGGGAGCCAGTTTCAACGACAAGCAGCAGGCAGCGCGCGCGGCCGACCGTGAGGCAGACCCGCTCAGAAAGGCCGGCTGGCCGATCTGAATGGCACCGACCTCAGTTGGTGGAAGTCAGGCCCTGCTCAGCGAGTCGAGCAACGCAGCATCCGCCTTCTGGCGACGTTTCGGCAGCACCGCCCCGATGGCCAAACAGACGACCGGCCCGGCCAGGAGTGACGCGACCCAGATCCAGCCACCGTCGAACGGCCACTGCAGCCAGGTGAGACCGGCCCAGACGGCGGATGCGACCGCCGCACCGATCGCCGGGAACATGGCGCTACCGAAGGTGTAACGGGCGTCGAACAGATAACGCACACCGAGGGAGAAGCTCGCCGCCAGGATGACGACGAACAGCAGCTCCATGCTCACGCGACGAAACCGACCTTGCGCGACATCTCCGAGCCGACCTCCATATAGGTGAAAGTCTCGGTCGGGACGACGAACAGCCGACCTTTCGCGTCTTTGAGCGTGAAGAACTTGGCGTCAGACTCGAGCGCCTTCGTGACAACCTCTTGAACCTCCGCAGCTGTCTGCTCGGACTCGAAAGTGAGTTCACGGGGGCTGTTGGCGATACCGATGCTAATGTCCACGACCCCAGATTACGACACAGCGGCGGATCCCCCGCACACGTTCGCCTGCGGCGGAACGAGTCGCCTGACGATGTCAGTCCGAAGCGATACGTTATGGGGCATGGCCACCCTTCCTGACGACCTGCGCGCCGTCGAGGAAAGGGCGCAACACCTCGACCCCAGCCAGCAGGCAGTGATCGACCTGCCGGATGCCGCATCCGCCGCCGTCATTGGTGCCCCCGGCACCGGCAAGACCACCACGCTGGTGGAACTCGCCGCAGAACGGGTGCTCAACCGCGGCTGGGTTCCGAACGAGTTGATGGTGCTCACCACGGGCCGCCTTGCCGCCACCCGCCTGCGGGACCGGCTGGCATTGCGAGTGGGACGACCCACCACCGGGCCGCTCGCCCGCACCGTCAACTCACTGGCCTTCGACATTGTCGGGCACGCCGCCCGCGGGGCCGCTCGCCCGCCGCCGCGACTGGTCACCGGTGGCGAGCAGGACAACGACATCGCCGAACTTCTCGCCGGCCATCTCGAAGACGGTAGCGGTCCGGTCTGGCCGGAACACCTCGCCCCCGAGGTGCGCAGGCTGCGCGGCTTCCGTACCGAGTTGCGCGAACTCATGATGCGCGCGACCGAGTACGGCGTCGGCCCGCAGCGGTTGCGGGAGCTGGGCGAGCGGCTCGACCGCCCGGAATGGGTCGCCGCTGCTGGCTTCATCGCCGAATACCGCCAGGTACTGGAGCGGCTGAGACCCGACCAGCTCGACTCCACCGAACTCGTGCAACAGGCGATCAGCATCGTCGCCGGCGGTGAGCCCAGTGACACGGTCTCGCGGTTGAAGCTGGTGATGGTCGACGACCTGCAGGAGGTCACCCAGTCCACCCTGTCGCTGCTGCGAGTGCTGGCGGCCCGGGGCGTTGCCATCATCGGCTTCGGCGACCCGGACATCGCTGCCAACGCGTTCCGCGGCGGGGAACCGGATGCCCCCGGCCGGCTGGCCTCCCACCTGGGCATCCCGTTACAGACCATAACCCTGTCCACCGTGCACCGGCACAGCAGTCAGCTGCGTGCCCTGATCACCCGCGTCACCGCCAGGGTCGGCGCGGCGGCGGCCGGGACGCAGCGCAAAGCTGCTGCGGCCGTCGTCGGTGACGATCAGGCCATCACCATCGTGCAGGCGCCCAGCCCGGCCAGGGAGCGGGCATCCGTTGCCAGCCTGCTGCGTGAGCGCCGCCTCGCCGACGGCATCGGCTGGAACGATATGGCCGTGGTAGTGCGCAGCGGAGCGCAGGTTCCGGCGATTGCCCGCGCCCTGGCGCTGGCTGAGGTGCCGACGCGAACCTCCGTCGGTGCCCGCGCGCTTCGCGAAGACCATGCAGCCCGCGCGCTGTTGACCATCGTCGACATCGGCATGGGGCGCACGCCGCTCACCGCCGAGCTGGCATCCGACCTGCTGCTCGGCCCGTTCGGCGGTCTCGAGCGGCTCGGCCTGCGCCGCCTCCGCCTTGCCCTCCGCGCCGAGGAGCTGGCAGGCGAGAGCAACCGTCCGGCCGATGAACTCGTGGTGGAAGCGCTGTCGGCGCCCGGCAGGTTCATCACCATCGACCACCGAGTGGGCAGGCAGGCGGAGAAGCTGGCGGCCATTCTCGCGGCGGTGCGGGATACCGCCGAGGCCGACGCCACCATCGAGGAACTGCTTTGGCTGGTCTGGGAGCGCAGCGGCCTCGCCCGCACCTGGTTCGACGCGTCACTGACGGCCGGCATCGCCGCCGCCGAGGCGAACCGCAACCTCGACGGGGTGCTCGCCCTGTTCTCCGCAGCCAAGCGTTTCGTCGAACGCACCCCGTCCGCCCCGGCCCGCAACTTCCTGGAAGCGGTGCTCGACGCCGAGGTGCCGGAAGACACGCTGTCTCCGCAGGCTCGCGGTGACGCCGTGCTGGTCACCACGCCATCCGGGGTCGTCGGGCTCGAGTTCGACACGGTAGTAGTCGCTGCCCTGCAGGAGGGGGTCTGGCCGAACCTGCGCATCCGCGGCTCCCTGCTCGCGCCGCAGCAGCTGGTGGCCGCCGTCACCGGGCTCTCCGACGATGTGGACGCCCGCACCCAGGTGAGGGACGACGAGCTGCGGATGTTCACGCTCGCCGCCTCCCGAGCCCGGAGCCGGGTCATCCTCTCGGCCGTCGCCAGCGACGACGAAGCCCCCAGCGTGCTGTTCTCCCTGGTTCCGGACGGGGCGACATTCGCCGACTCAGCCACGCTCACCCCACGTTCACTGCGCGGGCTCACCGGCCGACTGCGCCGCGAGGTCGCACGGGCCAGGACGCTCAGCGATCGGGGGGCGGCAGCATCCGCCCTCGCCCGACTCGCCGCCGAACACGTCCCGGGGGCCGACCCCGATGAGTGGCATGGCCTCATCGAACCGTCGACGACTGAACCGATTTTCGGCGACGAGGACCAGGTGCCGGTCTCCCCGTCGCGCCTGGAGGCGTTCGAGGACTCCCCGGTCGACTGGTTCATCGACTCGGTGTCCGGCACCCAGAGCAGCACGGCCATGGGCATCGGCACGATCGTGCACTGGGCGATGGAGACCGCCACCGACCCGAGCGTCGACGCCGTGTGGCACGCGGTCGAGAGCCGCTGGGCAGAGCTGCTCTTCGAGGCCCCGTGGGTGGCAGAGCAGCAGAAGCGGGCGGCGCGCATCCTGGCCGTCGGAGTGGCGGAATACCTGGGCGACTTCGAGCGCGACGGCAAGACGCTGGTCGGCGCGGAGAGCCGTTTCGAGCTGGAGATCGACAACGCCAGGGTCAGCGGGTCGATCGACCGGGTGGAGCGGGCCGCTGACGGCTCCGTGGTCATCGTCGACCTGAAGACCGGGTCGGCGATCACCCGGCAGGATGCCGTCAACGAGCATCCGCAGCTCGGCGCCTACCAGCTGGCGTATGCGGAGGGCGTTCTCGACCCGTTCCTCGACGAACTCGGTGAACACCGCAGCGGAGGCGCGAAGCTGCTCTACGTGAAGAAAGGGGTCGGCGGCAAGAGCTACCGGGAAGGCGTGCAGGCTCGGCTCGACGAGGAACACCTCGAGGGGTTCCGTCGCCGCATCCGGCAGGCGGCCACCGGCATGGCGGCGGCCGAATTCACCGGAATCATCGACCTGGACGCCTGGGGCGGCTTCAACACGGCAGCGCGCATGCTGCACCGGGTGAGGGCGGTCAGCAGTGACTGAGCAGACGGTGATCGAAGAAACAGGGATCCGCACCATGATCAGCGCGACTGAGATCGCGGATGCGCTGGGAATGCACCGCCCCACCCAGCAGCAGCGGGCGGTCATCGAGGCCGAGCTGTCACCGGCGCTCGTCGTCGCGGGTGCGGGCAGCGGCAAGACTGAGACGATGGCGGGACGGGTGCTCTGGCTGCTCGCCAACGGGCACGTCAAGCCTGGCGAGATTCTGGGCCTCACCTTTACCCGCAAGGCGGCCGGTGAACTGGCGGAGCGCATCCGCCAGCGGGTCGCCCAGCTCGCACACCAGGGCCTGATCCCCGGAGGGTACGACGAGTTCGACCCGCCGTCGGTGGCGACCTACAACTCCTTCGCCAACACCATCTACCGCGACCACGCCATCCTGCTCGGGCGGGAGAGCGACGGCGCGGTGCTGGGGGAGGCGTCGGCCTGGCAGCTGGCCCGCAGAATCGTGGTGGCGAGCACGGATGCCCGCCTCCCGGAACTCGGGAAGAGCGTCGACGTGGTCACCAAGGCCATACTGCAGCTCAGTCACGCTCTCAGCGAGAACGTGGCGGATGCCGGCGAGGTCGCCGCGATGGCCGCTCGGTTCGCCGGGCTGCAGGAGTTGCCGTCCGGCGACCGCCATGCCCGGGAGCAGGCTGTCGAACTGGCCCGCACCGTGGGCGCCCTGCCGCTGCTGATCGAGCTGGCCGAGGAGTTCGCGGCCACGAAGGCCGCGCGAGGGTTCGTCGAGTACTCCGACCAGGTGGCACTCGCCCTGCAGATCGTTCGCCGCGTGCCGAAGGTGGCCGAAGTGTTCCGCGGCAAGTACAAGGTCGTGCTGCTCGACGAATACCAGGACACCTCCGTCGTGCAGACCTGGCTGCTGTCAGAGATGTTCGCCGGGCATCCGGTGATGGCCGTCGGCGACCCCAACCAGTCGATCTACGGCTGGCGCGGGGCCAGCGCGGCCAACCTCGAAGACTTTGCTGCACAGTTCGGTTCGGGCGAGGTGCAGAACTTCGCGCTGTCGACGAGCTGGCGCAACGGGCACCAGATACTGGCCGCGGCCAACACTCTGGTCGAGCCGCTGTCCGCCCAAACCCGGGTGCGGGTCGAGAAGCTGGCGCCCGCCCCGAACGCGTCTGATTTCCCGGTCGACGTTGTGGTCGAGGAGTCCCTGCCCGACGAGGCGGAAGCAGCAGCCCTGTGGCTGAAGGGCAAGCTCGCCGCGCGGACGGGGGAGGGCAAGGCGACCGCGGCCATGCTGTTCCGGGCGCGCAAGACCCAGACCGTCTTCATCGAAGCGCTGCGCAGGCACGACATCCCGTTCCACGTTCTCGGCATCGGCGGGCTCATGAGCGAGCCCGAGATCGCCGACCTGGTGAGCGCGCTGACGGTACTGAACGACCCGTCCGCCGGCTCAGAACTCGTGCGGCTGCTCGCCGGGTCGCGCTGGCGCATCGGGGCGAAAGACCTGCGTGCGCTCAGCCGCCTGGCATCCGTGCTGCGCGACCGCGACTACGCACATCGACCACTCGATGACGAGCTGAAGAAGCGGATGCGCGAAACCGTCACCGATGGGGAGGGCGGCTCCGTCATCGACGCGCTCGACTTCATCGGCAGCGCCAGGGAAGACCACAGCCTGTTCGGCCTGCGATCGCTGTTCAGCGAGGTCGGCCTGCAGCGGATGCGGGAGGCCGGCCAAACGCTCGGGCGATTGCGTTCACGCGCCGGCCTCGACCTTCTCGACTTCGTCACCGTCGTCGAACAGGAGCTGCTGCTCGATATCGAGGTGGCCGCCAACGAGTCACGAGTGCTCGGTTCGGCCAACATCGAGGCGTTCTTCGACGCGCTGTCCGGCTACCTCGGGGTGGACGACAACGCGAACCTCGGCGGATTCCTCGGCTGGTTGCGCGAAGCCGAGTGGCGCGACGGGCTGTCACCCCGGCCAGAAGATGCGGAGCCGGGAACCGTCCAGCTGCTCACCATCCACGGGTCGAAGGGCCTCGAATGGGACTTCGTCGTCGTGCCGCGCATGGTCGCCGACGAACTGCCCAGCAAGCCGAACGGCGGCACAAAAGCCTGGCTGACTCTGGGGGAGCTGCCGTACCAGTTCCGCGGGGACGCAGCGGAGCTGCCCGAATTCGACTGGCAGAACGCGCAGACCCGCAAAGAGCTGCTCGACAACTTCGGCAGCTTCAAACAGGAGGTCGCCGACCACTTCGAGCGCGAGGAACGCCGGCTCGCCTACGTGGCGGTCACCCGGGCGCGGCACTCGCTGCTGCTGACAGCATCATTCTGGGCGACGCAGACGAAACCGCGGTTACCGAGCCCGTTCCTGCGTTCGCTCTCCGACGCCGGAGTCATCGGGCCGCTCCCCGCGGCCGGCGAACACCAAGAGAACCCACTCGGAGACGACGTGAACCTGTTCAGCTGGCCGATGGACCCGCTCGGTTCCCGTCGGGAGGCCGTCGAGCAGTCGGCGACGCTGGTGCGAGCTGCGGTACCGGGCTACGCGGGCCGCTGGGAGAGGGACCTCGATCTACTGCTCGAGGAGCGGCGCCGCCGCCTGGCCGAGAGCGATGACGTCGAGGTGCCGAGTCGGGTGCCCGCCTCCCGGTTCAAGGACTACGTGACGGATCCGGCAGCCGTCGCCGCGGCGCTGCGCCGCCCCATGCCGGAGCGGCCGTACCGGGCAACCCGCCTGGGCACCCTGTTCCACAGCTGGGTGGAAGAGCGCTACGGCGTGCACGGCAGCATCGAAGTGCTCGACGCTTTTTCTGGGGAACTCGACGCTGACGAGTCTCCCCTGGAACAAGAACAGCTGCAGGCGTTGCAGGAGACGTTCGAACGATCGCCGTGGGCGACGCTCAGCCCGGTGGAGGTGGAGCGGGAGATCCACCTGCCGCTCGATGACCGCATCATCATCTGCAAGCTCGACGCTGTGTACCGCCTGGACGACGGTCGGTACCAGGTGGTCGACTGGAAGACCGGCAAGGCGCCGAAGGATGCGCAGGACCTGCAAGACAAGCAGCTGCAGTTGGCGCTCTACCGGCAGGCCTACGCCGAGTGGAAGGGCATCGACCCGGACCTGATCGACGCCGTCTTCTACTACGTGACGGATGACGCGATCATCCGCCCCGAACGCATCTTCAGCCGAGACGAGCTGGAAACCCTCTGGCGCGCGTCTCGCACCAGGTGACACGCACGGATCGCTGGTGCGCGCATGGGTTCGCGACGCCGCTACGAAAGCACCATCGCCACGAACGATGTGATCATCGCGATCACGCCGACTCCGAGCAGGATGAGCCCCAGCATCCGCAGTACCCCTTCGGCATGGTCCACCGGTTGCAGCTCGACCAGGTCGGGGGAGCGGTGGCGGTAGTACACGAGCAGGTCGTCGGGGTCGGCCGTCTCAGCCGCCTCGACTTCTGTCAGCGGGCGGCTGCGTAGCAGACCGTCCTCGGCCAGCCAGCGGAGTTGGGTGCCGGTGTCCGTCTCGATCAGCACGCCCTCAGATGAGACAGGCCTGCCCTGGAACGCCCGCACCAGCAGGAGGGAGAAGAAGCAGAGCGCCGACCCGCCCAGACCGATCCAGATGAACAACTCCGCAGCGATGCCGATGACTTCATTCACGCTGCCCACGCGATGATCCTATTCTGCGGAACTCGCGCTCCGCTCACGCTCGTCGAGCATGCTCTGCACCTCGTCGACCGTCATCACCGGCATGGTGTTGTGGCTGATGGTCGTATCCAGGTTGCCGTCCACCCGGTCGACCAGGCCGTGCAGCATCCGCACCGCGTCGTCGACGATCTCGGTGTCGCGTTCCTGCCGTCCATGCAGCAGCCATTTGGCGATCTCCAGCTCCCCATAGAGTCTGGCCCGCTTGCTGAGTTGCCGGTCAGTGCCCCCGCGAACCTGGGTGTACGCGTCGATGGCGGTGTCGATGGCCGCTTCGTCGCTGGAGCCGAGCAGCCAGCACAGATCACGGGCCGGATCACCCACGCTGAGCCCATGCCAGCCGAGCACCCCGCTGACCTCACCATCGGCCTGCAGGAACGAGTCGGCTGTCAGCTCGCCGTTGATGGTGGTGGGTGCGAACTGCCAGAGCGCGGTGTCCTCGGAGGCCTGCTCCCACCGCCCGGACAGTGCGGTCGGAACGAGGTTGGTCGCCGCGGCACGGTCCATGATCGTGATGGTGCTGCGCAGCACGTCGTGCGGCGCGAGAACGGGAAGGCCGGCATCCGCCACGAAGCTGGTCGGCAGCAGGTGGATCGCGGCTATCGCCCGACCGACCGACGCGGCCAGGCCGTCCGGCCGCAGCGCGGCGAGGCTCAGCTTGGTGCCGTAGACGAACTCGTAGACGACCGCGCGGGTGCTGTCGACCGGCGCCTGCCCAGCGTAGGACGACACTGAAAATGGGAGCCGGGTGCGGATGCCCTGGCTGAGCGCGCGCAACGCCAGCATGTCCGCAGACTGCTCGGCTTCTGCGCGCTCGGAGTTGGGCACGCGCACGATCCAGTGCCGACCGTCAGTGCCGGTGACCAGTGCGGAGTCGAAGTCGCTGCTCGCGCCTGAGCCGAACCGGCGGGCGCCCTGAGCGTCCAGTCCCGCTACAGCTGAGGTGGCCAACGCCGCTAGAGTGAGATGAGATCTGGCCATACCTGACAGGGTAGGTCGACATCCGCCACCCGGGGTCTAACGCCACGCTGTTCCCGCTCGCTTCACCAGATTGGCTCCCATGGAAGACAGGTTCCCACCGCGGCTAACCGCCCTGGCAACCACCCAGCTTCCGCTGTCCCGCAACGAGCTCGACCGGGACTACCTGGCGCGCGGCCGGGACGACCTTTTCGAGGTCCTGATGGCGCAATCCGAGACCAGGGTGCTGACGCTGTGGAAGCGCACCGCCCTGATGGCAGGCGACTCCCTGGCGCTGTTGTCGGTGCGGGACCTTCCCGCGGCCGCCACCAGCAGCGCTGAGGTGCTGGTGTACCTGGGGCGCACGATCACGGACAGTGACGATGTCCCGGGGGGCACCCCGATCGTCGCAGCCGTGGTGTCGGATGCCGTCGCCGACCTTCTCGACGACGGCCCGGAGTCCTGGGGCGACCTGCGCAGGATCGCGGGAAGGCTCAGTGACCGCGACGCCGGACTGCTGACCCAGGCAGTGGCGATGGCGAACTGGCACGACTCCCACCGCTTCTCCCCGCAGACCGGGGAGCCGCTGGTGGTGACCCAGGGTGGTTGGACACGCGTCGATTCGCGAGGCGAGGTATTCCCGCGCACCGACCCGGCCGTCATCGTGGCTGTCATCGACGATGACGACCGGATCCTGCTCGGCACCAATTCGCAGTGGGAGGCGAACCGCTACTCCCTGCTCGCCGGCTTCGTCGAAGCGGGCGAGTCGCTGGAGGCGGCCGTCGCCCGTGAGGTGTTCGAGGAGTCCGGCGTCCGGGTGGTCGACCCGGTATACCTGGGCTCGCAGCCGTGGCCGTTCCCGGCATCGCTTATGCTCGGGTTCACCGCCAGGGTCGACCCCGGCCGCGAGTCAACCCTCGCGCCGGACGGCGACGAGATCCTCGCCCTGCGCTGGTTCAGCCGCGACGAGCTGCGCGCCGCGCTCGGCGAGATCACATTGCCCGGCCACAGCTCCATTGCTCGCGCAATCCTCGAGCAGTGGTACGGCGGTCCGATCGAGCCCGGCGGTGATGCCGCATGACCATCGCAGCCGGTGCTGACTCGCTGCTGGGCAAGCTGGACGCCGAGCAGCGTCTGGCGGCGGAAGCGGTGCTGGGCCCGGTCTGCCTGTTGGCAGGTGCCGGCACCGGCAAGACGACAGCCATCACGCACCGCATCGCCTACGGTGTCGCCACCGGCGTGTATCCGCCGAGCCGCATCATGGCCCTGACCTTCACCGCCCGGGCAGCGGCCGAGCTCCGCGGCAGGCTCCGGATGCTGGGCACGACCGGCGTCGCCGCCCGCACCTTCCACGCATCCGCCCTCTCCCAGCTCGGCTACTTCTGGCCCCAGGTGGTCGGCGGGACCATGCCGAGCATCCTGGACAGCAAGGGGCGCGTCATCGCCCAGGCCGCCGACACCCTGAAGCTGAAGCTCGACACGGCCACCCTGAGGGACCTGGCCGCCGAGATCGAGTGGCGCAAGGTGTCGCAGCTCACCTACGAGCAGTACGCCGCCGCGCTGCCGACGCGCACCATCCCGGCGGCGCTGGACGCCGACAAGCTGCTGGCGCTGCACCAGGCCTACGAGTCGGTGAAGGATGCCAGGCGGCAGCTCGACTTCGAAGACGTGCTGCTGGCGACGGCCGGCATGATCGAATCGGAGCCCTGGGTGGCCCAGCAGGTACGGGAACAGTACCGCTTCTTCGTGGTCGACGAGTATCAGGATGTCTCCCCGCTGCAGCAGCACCTGCTCGACCTGTGGTTGGGGGAGCGGCAAGACCTCTGCGTGGTCGGGGATGCCAGCCAGACCATCTATTCGTTCGCCGGGGCGTCGTCGTCGTTCCTGCTCGGATTCGGCAGCCGCTACCAGAACGCGACAGTGGTGAGGCTGGAATCGAACTACCGGTCGACGCCGGCGATCGTCGCAACGGCCAACCGGTTGATGCGGGGCCGGAACGGCGCGCTGGAGCTGCGGGCGAACCCGGTTTCCGACGGGGTGGGGTCGGATCCGCAGGTGCGCTCGTTCCCGAGCGACAGCGCGGAGGCGCGCGCGGTCGCGAATCGCATTGTCGAGCTGATCGATACCGGAACCCGACCGCAGGACATCGCCGTCCTCTACCGCATTAACGTGCAGGGTGCCGCGCTGGAGACGGTGTTGAACGACGTCGGCGTCAGCTACCAGTTGCGGGGCGGCACCCGCTTCTTCGAACTTCCCGAGGTGAAGCAGGCGCTCATGATGTTGAAGGGCGCCGTCGTCGCATCGGTGGGGGAGCCGCTGTTCAAAACGGTGAGCGACGTGTTGCGCTCACTCGGCTGGACGCAGGACGCCCCGGAGTCGCGAGGTGCGGTGCGTGACCGCTGGGAGTCGCTGAATGCGATCATGGGCCTGGCCGAGGCCTCCCCGCGCGGAACCACGCTGCGCCAGTTCGTTGAGGAGATGTTTGACCGGGCGTCAGCCCAGCACGAACCCACCATGGAAGCGGTCACGCTGGCCACCCTGCACTCCGCGAAGGGCCTCGAGTGGGACTGCGTGTTCCTGGTCGGGTTGAGCGAGGGACTGGTGCCGATCACCTACGCGAAGACGTTCGAGGCCATCGACGAGGAGCGCCGCCTGCTCTACGTCGGCATCACGAGAGCACGGAAGCAGCTGCACCTGTCCTGGTCGCAGGCTGGGCAGGGCCGCTCAGGCGAGCGGACTCCGAGTCGGTTCCTGGAAGAGCTACGCAACCGCACTCCGGGTGCCGCACCCACTCCCGGGTAGTCGTCTCACCGGTCGCGGCGTCCAGGAACACGGATGTCGCCGCTTCGGCCGGCCGGTGCGCGGCCAGCCGTCGTATCGTCAGTCGCAAGGAGAGGGCCGCCACCTCAGCAGTGACGAGCGGGCACTCCGTCGGGCTGATGCGACCCCACAGTTGGGAGGCGATGGCCGGCCTGGCCGGGTCGGCATCCGTTCGGTGGCGCTCCAGGCAGTACAGGCACGGACCGACCCCCGGCTCGATGAACGGTCCGAGATGCACGCCGGTGTCGGTGAAGACAATGGGCAGGTGCGGGATGTCCCGGCTGAGCCAGTAGCCGAACAGCTCGGGCTCGACCACGTAGTGGCAGACGAGAATACCCAGGTCGGCCCCCGATTCCGGCGGTTCCAGTGCGAGGCCCAGCGCGGTTACCGAGGTGCGGAGGCGTGCTGCCGTGGCGGTCGTGCCGATCACCGACACCGTGCCGGTCGTGGGCGGCGATGGTGCAGCGAGAACCGGCTCCAGCCGTGCCATCAGGTCAGCCAGTTCGGAGTCGGTGGCGTGGGCGGTGCCGGCGATCAACCCCAGGCCGGGCCTGGTGACGCCGCTGACCAGGGCTGCGATGAGCTGCTCCTGAGCACTGCTGACGTCATCGAGCCGCACTTGTGGGGAGTCGATGCCGAACTGCAGGCTCGACGGGCTGCGCCACACCAGTGGGACGTCGGGGTTCAGTTGCAGGACCATGCCATGAGGATGCCGCAACCGCAGATACCACGCGCAAACGTTCCACAGGCACCCGGGCGCGGCGGCTAGCAGTACCGGTAGGTGTCGTCCGTTCCGGCCGTTGTCCTGGTGCTTGCCAAACCAGGAGGGAAGATACGCATTTTCACCAGCTGGCCGGTTTGAAAGTGTCCCCCAAGGTCGGCGGTCATTACCTCGAAGACGACCTCTCCTGCGTCGGTGGCAAGCACAAGTGACTTGGAATAATGGCCTTCGGTGCCGAGCGTGAGCAACGGGTAAGCGGTCGACAGTTCGTCGAACGTGGATCCGATCCCGATGCCCTCGGCAGTCCGGAGGGTGGGCTGATCGATTTCGATCGAGTAGACGGTGTTGTCCACCACATACACGTTGAATAGTTGCCCACCTTCACCGATGACTGGGTAGTTGGGCAGCCACATCCCAGGATCTCGCGTCACTCCCATTTCGGCATATTGCTCAGCGCAGTAGCCGGGGTCGAACAGGACCATATCCGTGCCCGAGACCGGCTGATCCACCAGCAGGGAACCGATCCCGGCAGGCGTGATCACCAAGTCCTCCAGGGCGGGAAGCCGGGACGGGCCGACTGGAGTCGCCGTCGTACTGGGCGCTGAGGTTTCAGACGGTAGCGACACCGGTGGCGCCACCTTAGGCGGCGACGTGCATCCCATTACGGCCAACAAGCCGGATAACGCGGCGACTGAAATGGCAGCGCGAAAAAGGGTGGTTCGCATCCCCACAACCTAACGCGGTTCTGCGCCTACCCGAGGATCGTTCGCACTACGTCCGTGTAACGATAGAAGTGGTTAAACCACCGGCGGCGGGGGAGGATCGTCCGCTGCGCCGTCTTCTCCCTCGCGCGGGCGGTCGCTGCTGTCGTCGCCCAGGAGGTCTTCGATCGCCCGGTCGATGTCGTCGAGTTCTGGCTCCCCTGCCGTGAGCCTGGCGATGAGCGCCTGCGGGTTGTCGATGTCTTCCCGTGTCGGAACCAGGTCGGGGTGCGACCACAGTGCGTCGCGCTTCTCGGTGCCCACGGCATCCGTCACCGCCTGCCACATAGCTGCAGCCTCGCGAAGCCGCCGTGGCCGAAGCTCCAGGCCGACCAGCGTGGCGAACGCGGATTCCGCCGGGCCGCCAGCTGCTCGCCGACGACGCACCGTCTCGGCGACGGCGCCGGACTTCGGCAGGCGAGAAGTGGCCTGCGCGGTCACCACGTCAACCCAGCCCTCGACGAGGGCGAGCGTGGTCTCGAGGCGTTCGAGCGCCGCCAGCTGCTCCGGGGACTTGGGCCGGATCAGCGCGCCGCTGGCCATCGCCTGCTGCAGGTCCTGCGCGTTGCTGGGGTCGAAATCACTGGCCAGCTCTTGCAGCCGGTCGGTGTCGATGCCGATACCGCTCGCCGACTTGGTGATCGACGTCATGAATTGCAGCCGCAACCATTTGGCGTGCCGGAACAGGCGCGCGTGGGCGAGCTCGCGAACCGCGATGTACAGCTGCACCTGGTCGTTGTCGATGTCGAGGCCGACACCGAACGCGGCCAGGTTCTGCGGCAGGATCGCCGCCTGGGTGTCGGAGGCGGCGTCTGAGTCCAGGAGCGGGATGCCGATGTCCCCGCCGGAAACGACCTCCGCAGCAAGCTGCCCGACCACCTGGCCGAGCTGCATGGCGAACAGCGTTCCGCCGACGTTGCGCACCAGGCTGCTCGCGCCCGAGATCATGCTCGACATCTCTTCTGGTGCCTGCTCTTCGAGAACCTCGGTGATGGCATCCGCAATGCTGGATGCGACCGGTTCCGCCAGCTGGACCCACACCGGCATGGTGGCTTCGATCCATTCGGTGCGGCTCAACAGTTTCGGGGTCGCCGTCAACTCCGAGATGGATGTCGCCTCACTCAGCCACAGGGCGGCGATATTGAGCGCCTGTTCCAGGTCCTCCTGGTTGCGGTCGGTGGTCGCCGCCGGTTCCTGGGCGGCACGGGCCTTGGCCTGGTCGAGCGCCAGCCCCCAGTTGATGCCGTCACCGCTGTTCTGCAGAGCACTCTGCAGTTGCCGAATCAGCTGCGCGATCTGCTCGGGGTCGTTCGGTAAGCCCGCAGCACTCGCGAGCTGCGTCGGGTCCATCCCGGATTGCTGGGACAGCATCTCTTGCAGCATGGCGAGGAATTCCTCATCCGGCTCCTGCTTGTCATCGTCTGGCATGTCATCAACGCTAGCTGTTGCGCGGCTCCATTGGCTGAGTTTGACCTAGGCTGATACCCCAACAATGTGCGCCCGTGGCGAACAGCCCGAGGCGACAGTGCGAACCGGTCCGATCTACTTTTCGGCGACAGGGAAAGGACGGCGGTGGCCCTCTTCTTCGACGACGAGCCTCGACCACGGCGTCGCGGTGTCCGTGTCGGCTGGACCTTCCTGCTGGTGGCTATCCTGGGCACCACCGCCCTCGCCTGGATGCCGTCTGCGTATGTCGTCCAACAGCCGGGCTCCACCTTCGACACCCTCGGGTCGGTGACCATCGGAGACGAAGAAGTCGAGTTGATCGAGATTCCCGATCAAACCGTGTATCCGACCGAGGGATCGCTCCGGCTGCTCACTGTCGGTGTGGTGGGAAGCCGCCGGACACCGGTGCCGTGGATCGACATCGTCCAGGCCTGGTTCGATCCCAGCAAAGCCGTGATCCCGGTTGACGTGGTCTACCCGAGGGGGCAGACCGTCGAGCAGTCGAACGAAGAGAACCAGCTGCTCATGAACGAGTCGCAGCAAGCTGCGGCGGCGGCGGCACTGGTTGAACTCGGCCATGACATCCAGACGGTGCTGACGGTGCGCTCGGTGGTACCGGATTCGCCTGCCGACGGCAAGGTGCAGGTAGGCGACCAGATTGTGGCGGCCAACGGCGTTGATTTGATGGATGCTGCCAGCCTCCAGACGCAGGTGGCCGAGACTGAGCCGGGCGAGCAGGTCGAGCTCGAGGTGCTGCGGGACGGAACCGAGGCGGAGGTCTCCCTCACCCCGGCGGAAGCCTTCGCGCCGCATCCGATCATCGGCGTTTCGGTGGAGACCAGCTACGACTTCCCGTTCGAGGTCGATATCCAGCTGGAAGACGTGGGTGGGCCGTCGGCAGGGATGATGTTCGCCCTGGGAATCGTCGACAAGCTGACCCCGGGGGCTATGACAGGCGGTGAGGAGGTCGCCGGAACCGGAACGCTCACGGCCAGCGGCCAGGTCGGCCGGATCGGGGGTATCCGGCAGAAACTGTATGGTGCCGTGGATTCCGGTGCCGCCTGGTTCCTGGCCCCGGCGGGGAACTGCGGCGAGGTCGTCGGCCACATTCCCGACGGCCTGAACGTGTTCTCGGTGAGCACCCTCGACGACGCTCTGGAAGCCGTGGAGGGTATCAGCGACGGCAATACTGCGGGTCTGCTCACCTGCGAAACCGACGGCGGATCAGCTTAGGGCGAAATCTGGGAGGCGAGATTACCGGCGCAGCCCCTGTTAAGATGGGTAAACCCCGTCCTCTCGCGCCAGGAGCATCCGCTTGTCTTCAACAGCATCACAGCAGCCAGCACCCCGATCGCGCGGGACGATGGTCATCGCGGCCATCATCATCGCCGCGTTCGTTGTCGCGTTCTTCATCTTCGCCGGCCTCTACACCGACTGGCTCTGGTATCAGCAGCTTGGTTTCCAAAGCGTGCTCGCCACCGAGTGGATCGCCGGGGGCGTGATGTTCCTGATCGGGTTCCTCGCCATGGCGATCCCGGTCTGGGCAAGCATCGACATCGCCTTCCGCTGGCGGCCGGTCTACGCCAAGCTCAACTCCCAGCTGGACCGTTACCAACAGGTCATCGAGCCGCTGCGGCGCCTGGCCATGCTCGGCATCCCGGCAGTGCTCGGGTTCTTCGCCGGGGTGGCATCCGCCTCGCGCTGGGAGATGGCGCTCACCTGGCTGAACCGCACGCCGTCTGGCACCACCGACCCGCAGTTCGGCCTCGATATCTCGTTCTACCTGTTCGAGCTGCCGTTCTACCAGGCGATTCTCGCGTTCGCGTCGGCCGTCGTGCTGCTCTCGGCCATCGCCGCCGTCGCCACCAGCTATCTGTACGGTGCGCTGCGGTTCAACGGCCGTGAAGTGCGGATCTCGAAGACGGCGCGCATCCAGTTCGCCATCACCGGTGCCGTCTACCTGCTGCTCCAGGGCGCCAGCATCTGGTTCGACCAGTACGCGACCCTGACCAGCAGCAGCAGCGGCCTCCTGGTCGGTGCCTCCTACGCCGACGTCAATGCGACCATCCCGACCCGCGCCATCCTGGCCGGTGCGGCCGCCGTCGTCGCCATTCTGTTCATCATCACGGCTATCATCGGCCGCTGGCGCTTGCCGATCGTCGGCACCGCGCTGCTCATCGTGGTGGCCCTGCTGGTCGGCACGGCCTACCCGTGGATCGTGCAGCGCTTCCAGGTCGAGCCGAGCGCCCGCTCCTATGAGGCGCCCTATCTGGAACGCAACATCGAGGCCACCCGGGACGCCTACGGGGTGGCCGACGTGGTCGAGACATCGTACGCAGCGACAACGGATGCCGAACCCGGCCAGCTGAGGGATGACGCCGAAACGACCACCAACATCCGCATCCTCGACCCGGCCCTGGTCTCTGACACCTTCGCCCAGCTCGAGCAGATCAAGCAGTACTACGACTTCCCCGACCTGCTCGATGTCGACCGCTACGAGATCGATGGCCGTACCCAGGACACCATCATCGCGGCGCGTGAGCTGAACGTGAACAACACCGGCTCAGCTGCAAGCTGGGACAACGACACGGTCGTGTACACGCACGGCTACGGTGTGGTTGCCGCCGCCGGTAACGCGCGCACGCCTGACGGCCTGCCGTCGTTCCTGGAGTCCGGCATCCCGAGCACCGGTGTGCTTGGCGACTACGAGCCTCGCATCTATTTCGGCGAGAACTCCCCTCCGTACTCGATCGTCGGCGCACCGGCAGGCAGCACTCCCGTCGAGTTGGACTTCCCGTCAGGTGATGAGGAAGACAGTCAGAACGCCACCACCACATACGACGGTGATGGAGGGCCGAAACTCGACAACTTCTTCAAGCAGCTGATCTACGCGATCAAGTTCCAGTCGGAGCAGATCGTGCTGTCGAACTTCGTCAACGAGGAATCGCAGATCATCTACGACCGCGATCCCCGGGACCGCGTGCAGAAGGTGGCTCCGTACCTGACGCTCGACAGCGACGCCTACCCGGCGATCGTCGATGAGCGTGTGGTCTGGATTGTCGACGGTTACACCACCAGCGACAACTACCCGTACTCGGACATCCAGTCCCTGTCAGCGGCCATCGCCGACACGCACACGGAGGAGTCGAGCCTGGCGCTGGACAACATCAACTACATCCGCAACTCGGTGAAGGCCACGGTCGACGCTCACAGCGGTGAGGTCACGTTGTACGCCTGGGATGAGAAAGACCCGATCCTGCAGACCTGGCAGAAGATCTTCCCCACGACGCTTCAGCCGATGAGTGAGATGAGCGACCAGCTGCTCGCCCACGTGCGGTACCCGGCGGACCTGTTCAAGGTGCAGCGCACCATCCTGGGCAGGTACCACGTCACCAACACCAACTCGTTCTACTCCGGTGACGACGCGTGGGTGACGCCGGTCGACCCGACTGAACCTTCGGCATCCGCCAAGCCGCAGCCACCGTACTACCTGACGATGCGGCTCCCGGGTGCGGACGAGTCGGCGTTCTCGCTCTACTCCACCTACATTCCCCGCTCGCTCGGTGAGGGCACTCGAAACGTGCTCACCGGGTACCTGTCGGTGAATGCGGATCCCGGCGAGAATTACGGTGAGTTCACGCTTCTCGCGCTTCCCAAGCAGACGACGGTGCGTGGACCCGGCCAGGTGCAGAACGACTTCAACGCCGACCCGGTGGTCTCCACTGAGCTGAACCTGCTCGACCAAGGGTCCACCACGGTGCGCAAGGGCAACCTGCTCACCCTCCCGGTCGGTGGCGGCCTGCTCTACGTGCAGCCGGTTTACGTGCAGTCCACGGGTGAGACGAGTTACCCGGTGCTGCAGAAGGTGCTTGTCTCGTTCGGTGATGAGATCGCGTTCGAGTCGACACTGGATGGCGCGCTCGATACCATCTTCGGCGGCGACTCCGGGGCGAACGCCGGTGATGAGGATGTTCCGGCGACGCCGGTCGAACCGGGGGAGGAGCTTCCGGAGGACCCGGAGGCTCCGACAACGCCAGGGGAGCCGACCGACGGCGAGACTTCGCCGGAGTTCGATGCGGCTCTCGCCGACGCCCAGCAGGCACTGCTCGACCGTGAGGCCGCTTATGCGGAGAACGACATGGTGGCGGCAGCTGAGGCTGACGAGCGCCTGCAGGATGCTCTGGAGCGCTTGTTCGAGGCATCCAGCTAGTGATTCGGCGCGTCGCTGAGTCGGCCCTCACCTGAGAATGCGGAAAGCCTCTTTCCCGGTCATCCGGAAAGGGGCTTTCTGCATTCTCACGGGCGGATGTCGCGGCAAAACCTTGTGCTAGGATTGATTCTTGTGCCGCGGGGTGGAGCAGTTCGGTAGCTCGCTGGGCTCATAACCCAGAGGTCGTAGGTTCAAATCCTGCCCCCGCAACCATGGTGATGTCTCAAGACATCGCGACAAGCCGGGCCCATATTGTGGGTTCGGCTTTCGTCGTTTCTGCGGGTCGGCGCGTTCTCGTGTTCCGCGGGCTTGGTAGTCGCGGCTGGGGTCGGGGGCGAGCTCGCGCAGGACCCCGGGTGTCGGGCCCGCTTTGGGTTGGGACGGATCAGCCCGTGGATTTCAAACGTGCGCCAGGCAACCGATGGTGGGGGAGCGATCGTCGCGTTTCGCGGTGAGCGGCGGGGCTACGCGACCTTGAAGACGCTGATTGCCGCGGTCCAGAGGCCGTGCAGGCGTCGGCGGGCGGGCGGCACAGCCGTGCGCCGGGCGGAGTCGCTGGCGAAGTCGTACCAGAAGCAGTCGACGCAGTTGCGAACATACTGGTGCACAGCCAGGTCCACGCCGTAGAACGGGTTGCGGGCCGCCGCGACTGAGGAGCCGCACCGAGGGCAGCCAGGCCCCGGGGATTCGGTCGCAGCTGGCGCCGCGATCATGCCTGGTCACATTCCGAGCAGAACCGGATGGTGGGAGCCATCGCGCGCTTGACGCCGTAGTAAGGGTTCGGCAGCTCACTGATCGGTCCCCGGCAGTCCGCGCACGGGAGGGAAGCCCAGCGGCTGGACACCTTGATAACGGGCCTGAGGGGATCTACCGGTGTGAACTCGATTCGGCTGCAACTGTCGCACCGGTAGGCGTGGGAATACTGGGTCAGCCCGACGATGACGAATGGGCTCGAGATGCGAGTGGCCGAGGCACCGCAGGTGCAGGCCTTGGCTGCCGTGCTCCGCTCGGTCGCGCTCACTTCAGCGCGGTGACGAGGTGTGGCGCGGGTCCAGCGATTGCGGCAGACAGGCTGAGCGCCAGAGTGGCGAGGACGACTTTCTGGTAACGGGGATGGATGCTGTCGATCTTGTGCAGCAGTGTCTTCTCGCCGCACCGGGCCGCGTGGACAAGCTCCGACGTCATCTCATCCATAGAGTAGGTGTCCTTAATCAGATTCTGCCGGGACGGTCCATTGCGCCCAAAGACCATCCTCGTGAGGCCGCCGAACCGGTGCAACCGCCGAGCCGCAGCCACCTTCGTTTCACGAACACCGCCGTACGGTCGAGCAAGGAGCCGGGGTCGCTGTCGCCGCCTCAGGTCTTGAGCAGGCCGAGATCGTCCATAGTCTGGTTGAGGTGGTCCAGTACCGCGGTTGTCACCGTCGTGATGCGATCACTGGAGGCGGTGTCCGCTTCCGCCGCCAGGAAGTTGAGCGCCATGGCACAGGAGGAGAGCCGCCCCAGGATAGGCCCGTGCATCACCTCGTAAAGTTCCTGGCGAATCCGATTCTCGTTCTCGAGGGCCGTGACGTCGAGTTGGTGGCGCTGCGCATCGAGTTCGGCGATTGAGGTCAGCACCTGCCGGTTGGCCTCGGCAACGCCGACAGTCCTCGACAGGATTTCCGCGGAAACGGCTGCGGCCCAGGGCAAAGCGACCAGTAGCACGATCGAGAACGTGCCCAGTTCGCTCCAGGGGGACGCAGCGAGCACGCAGGAGCCGGCCAGCCCGGCCGCCGCGTACCGGGCTACCGGCCAGACTGCCACCACTTGGGGGCTGGTGCTCGTCCTGGAGGGACCGTAACTGGCGGTGAGACCAAGAACCAGGGCGATCACCGTCAACGACAGCGCGAGCGCCGTGAGGAGTGGCATACCGCCGAAATGGTAGGCGATGGGCAGCAGGACAGCGGCAAGGGCCGCCGCGGAGAGGACGCTCCAGCGCCACGGGTGCTCACGTTGGAAATCTAGCGCGGCGGCCATTGGTGCTGCTGTCGGCGCAGCAGACGGTCGCAGGTCATCCGGTACGTCAGAGAGTCGACCTATCGCTTGACGAACCTGGGCCGACACCTCGGCCACCCGGTCGCCGACCAGTTCGATCCGGTGGGCGTTGAGCTGATGCTTACCGGCGTCCAGCGCCAACCGGATTTCGCCGATGACCATTGTCGTGGCAACACTCACGTCGGCGACGAGCTGGCTCCGGATTTGTTCCGCGGTCTGCTCCCGACGCGCTCTGGACTCGTCGCGACGTCGCGCCGCCTCGGCGAAGCCGGTCAGCAATTGTGCCCGAATGCGTAGCTGAGCAGCGGCATCCAGGCCCACGCTGCCAGAACCCAGGAGACGATTCGGAATGGCAGATTGATGTCGGCGTCGGTGAACAACGCGACCATGGCAGTTCCGGCGACCGCCCGAGCGCCACCGAGGATGGTCCAGCTGGTGAACACGGCCCAGAGGGGCAGCACGCTCCTTCTCCGCCTGATCAGGAGTATGAAGGGGAGTAAAGCGAGCCCGGCGAAACAATGCTGGGCGACAGCAGACAGGAGCACCAGGCTGAAATGCGGGAATGGGGTTTCGGCCTCGTGCAGCACGGAGACGACCATGCTTGGGGCGAGCATCGCCAGCCAGCCCCGAAGGCTGTACGCCCACGGCGAGCCGAAGGCCTCTGCCATCCCTAGCCATTTCATCGAAGGCGCACTTTCCTAGTCGGCGTTGCCCGTCGGCATTCCGGTGGTCGAAGCCGCTCCCGGCCGCCGGGGGCAGGCCAGGAACGACTTCGACAAGTCGCGTCGACTCAACCCGAATGAGTCTGCGCAACTGCCCATACCGATTCGGAGGAATCTGAATCGGTGTCTGTACATCGTGGCCGTGGTGGACGTCGGGAACAAGCTGGTCGGAACCGGGACGTTCGCATAGCGAAAGTGCGGTGTCAGGGGACCTCAGCGGATCAGGGAGTTGAGCTCTGCCGCAGCGGCTTCGAGGTGCTTCGCGACAGTACCGGCGACATGCTCAGTGCGTTCTGACGGTACATTGCCGATTTCCGCCGCGTGGAAGTTCAGGGCCATGGCGCACGCTGCGAGGCGCCCGAGCACTGGCCCGTGCACCACCCGAGCCAACTGGTCGCGGATGTCGTTCTCTGCCCTCGCGGCGCGTGCCTCCGTCGTGGCGTGCTCAGCCATGAGCGCCGCCAGTGAGCGGCTCGCCTGCCGGTTGGCGGCAGCCAGGCCGGTCGCGCCGGAGACGATCACGGCAGCGAAGGGAACCGCGCAGGGCACGAGCAGGATGACAACCGTGGTGAAACTGTCGAGGTCTCCCCAATGCATGGCGGCGAGGACCACCGCACCGCTCAGGCCGGCGCCTCCATAGTGCGCAACCTCCCACGCGACCTGCTGCTTCAGGAGCTGGCTGAGGCCCGACGGCACGATGTGGGCACCGAGCGCGAGTACCAGCGTCACCACGCACATGGCAAGACCGAAGTCGACCAGAAATGGCCAGCCCTTGACATCCACGCAGAGCGGGCCCAGCGCCGCAACCAGCGTGCCCGCTGCTAACGCGCTCGACGACCACGGCCGGCGACGCTCGAAGATGATTGCTGACATCAGGGGAGCGCCGACGCGCGGGCTCCGCTGCCTTTCGTCCTCGGCAGTCTCGCTCAAGCGATCCACGACGGTGCCGACCAGCTGCGACACCGATGACAGCCGCTCACCCACCATTCGAAGCTGAGCAGGGCCTAAGCTGGCGCGAGCGCCGGTCAGCTGCCCCCTGATCTCCTCGATTGAACCCGTCACCGCTGCCTGCATGGTGAGCAGTAGCTGATTTCTGATCTCCTCGGCGGACCGCTTGGGCAGGAGCCGCGCCGCGTTGCGACGCGCCACGGCCTCCTGGAGCGCGTTCAGAAGGTAGCGGCGTCTCTGCATCTGCGCAACGGTGTACGAGAACAGCGGCATCCAGACACAGCTCACGATCGACCAGACGGCGATCCGGAATCCGAACTGTGGGTCGACTGTCGCAAACTCGGACGCCAGAAGGCCCCCGACCACCCCTCGGGACACCCCGAGCGCCGCCCAGATGACGAAGGCGAGCCAGATCGGCAGCGGGTACCTGGAGAACCTTTGAAGCACCATCCCAGGAAGGGCGGTGATGCCCGCTGCGGCGTGCTGGGCGATGGCCGAAAGCACGACATAGCCGAAATGCGGGAAAGGTGTTGCCGACTCCTGAAGGATTACCAGCAGCGTGCTGGGAATGAACAGCGCGAGCCAGGCGAGGGCGTTGAACGCCGATCGACCCCCGAGACCTTCCCTGATCCCGACCGCCCGCATCTGATTCACCATAGCCCGGCTCCTGCTGAATGAGCCGGTACTATTTTCGTCAGCGAACGGTTATGCGACCCTGCTGCCACAGGCTCACCGCTTCGATCCGCGGGTTGGAGCGTGCATCGTCGCCGAGCCCGAGCGTGTTGAACAATCGGGCCAGCATTGATTCGGCCGCCCGCACAGTAGTGCCGCGGTATTCGGCCAGCGCCCGCGTTGACGCGCCGTGGGCAAGCATCCGCAGCGCCTCTGCCTGCGCCCGGGTGACGATGATGGCGTCGCCGGTCTCCCCGTGTGCTCCGTCGCCCTTCAGGCCGGCAATGGAGAGCCGTACCGCGTTCGCCAGTTCGTCGACCTGGCGAAGGGCCGACTTGACCAGGTAGACGCAACCGTCCGGAATATCACGTGGGTTGTCCACCGCCAGGGCGGGGGAGCGGTGTGAGGTCAGGACGACCAGGCCGACCCAGGGGTGATCGCGGTGCACTCGCTCGAGCAGGGTGGCGCCGGAGGGCCCATCGCCGAAATCCAGGTCGGTGATCAGCGCATGTGGATCTTCCCGTTCGATCGCCAGCCAGGCATCCTCGACTGTCGATGCGGTGACAACCTCGAAGTTGTGCGCCTCCAGGCCACCGGCCACCAGCGAAACGGTGAACTGGTCGTCGTCTGCGACAACGACACGAAGGGCAAGGGCGGCGTTCGACTCGGTGCTCATGCTTTCCCCCAGGTGTCCAGGGTTTCCCTGACCGACACGAGCAGCTCAGAGGTCGTGTACGGCTTGGAAAGGAAGGACGTAACTCCGGAGTGGGCGGCGCGGGCCACCCCGCCGTTCGCGTTCAACCCGCTTGCTGCCATCACGGCGATGTTCGGATGCTTAGCCATGAAGTAGGCCGCTGTCTCCGCTCCGTCCATTTCGGGCATCATCATGTCGGTGAAGACCAGATCGATCTTCGTTCCCCGGTCTGCGATTTCGATGGCTTCCCGGCCATGCTCCGCAGCAAGGGTCTGGTATCCGTTCGCCTCCAGCGTCTGGCAGGCGATTTCCCGGATCGTGGCCTCGTCGTCGACTACCAGGATGCGCTCACCCTTTCCCGGAGGGAGCGCATCCTGAACGGGAGGTTCCGCCGGCTCGGCGCCGGCTCCTTCCTCGGCTGCTGGCAGGCTGATCCTGAACCGCGAGCCGAGCCCGGGCACGGTGTACACGTCCAGGTCTCCACCGTGGCCGCGGATGATCGTACTGGAGGTGGCCAGACCCAGACCGGTACCACCAAGTCCCTTGGTGGTGAAGAACGGGTCGAAAACTTTTGACGCAGTTTCAGCGTCCATGCCGTAGCCGCTGTCCTCGACCTCGAGAATGACCCGGTTGGATGCCTTATCTGCGCCGTTCATTGCCCGGATGGTGAGCTGGCCGCCACCGGGCATGGCGTCGCCGGCGTTGGTGATGAGGTTCATGAGAACTTGGAACAGTTGTGTACTGTCGCCGCGGACCGGCCACAGTCCTGTCTGTACTGTCAGGTCAAAACGAATCGCCTTGGGAAGCGAGTCGCGGGAGAATTCCTGAACTTGCGCCAGGAGCGCGGCGATGTCGAGCACCGAGACCACACCTTCCTCACCGCGGGCGAACGACAGAACCTGCTGCACCATGTCGGCGCCCCTCGTGACGCCCGACTCGATGGACCCGAGCAGGGCGAGCCGAGAGTCGTTCGTTTCGCTGGTCGCCAATAACTGTGCCGACATCAGGATGGGGGTCAGTACATTATTGAGGTCATGGGCTATTCCGCCGGCCAGGGTACCGAGGCTCTCCAGACGTTGCGCCCGATTGCGCTTGTCCTCCCCGCGCTTCCACTCGGTGATGTCCGAGTCGACCGCAAAAATCGCCGTCGCCTTGCCATCATCATCCCTGACCAGTTGCCACCGGCAGCCGACGATCACAATGCGACCGTCCCGGGTGTACATCTCGACCTCCCCGTCCCAGTCGCCCACGCGCAGCACGTGTTCGGTTGCAGTCCGGAACGCCTCAGGGTTCACCGGGAGGAGTTCGCGGGCGTGTTCGCCGACGGCCTCATCGTCGTTCCAGCCGAACAACTGGGCGGCGCCCTTGTTCCAATAAGTGATCCGGCCATCCAGGTCCCGCAGGTAGATCGCCTCCTGGGAGGCATCCAGCAGTGCGGCCTGTGACCGGATCCGTTCGGCATTCTGCTCGAGCTTCAGCTTCGTTCTCTGGTCTTCACTCACATCGGTCACGTGGAGGACGATTCCTTCCGCGGTCGGGAAGGCGGTCAGTTCGACCCACTTCTGCAGGTCCTCCGAGAATGCTCGGGCCGTCGCGATCCTGCTCTCGTGCATAGCCTGACGACAGGCCGCTCCAAAGTCGGTTTCGCTGACTCCTGGAAGGAGGTCCAACAGGCTCGCTCCGATAGCGGTGACCAGGTCGCTCTGGAGAAACCTCAGCGCCATGTCGTTGAGGAAGGTGAACCGCCATTGTCGATCGACGAAACCGATACCGATCGCCATCTGGTTGAGCGTGGAGTGCAGCTCCCCTTTCATCCGAAGCCTCGCCGCCTCGGCCGCGAGAATGGCGCTGATGTCCCTCGCTATGCCGATCACGGCGACCACCGTGCCGTCAGTTCCTCGCACCGGAATGTTGGTGATGTCCACGTCGAGGGGATCGCCGTACTTGGTCACTGCCCGTATCAGGTACCGACAGTTCTCACCCATGGCGCACCGAGCAAACTGCCGTACCGTTTCTTCCAGGTAGTCGGGGTGCACCAGCGGGTCGAAGGTCATATTGTGGAGCTCGTCGCGACTGTAGCCGGACAACTCGATCAGTTGATCGTTGCAGTGGATGAAGGTGCCCGAGGTGTCGAATACGAATGTCGCGTCGGGATTTCCGAAGAACAGTGCCTGGAACCCTTCGCGTTCCATGGCAGCGGAAATGGTGCTCATGCGGTCTCTGCTCCGCCTGCGAAGCCCATTCCGAACCCGGCGAGGGCGACACCCAACTCGTCGAGGCTGATCGGCTTGCTCAGGAATCGAAGGCCCTGTTCCCGCACGGTTTCCGGAGCCTCCGAGTACCCGCTCAGCACCATCACCGGCATCTCCGGCGCAAGTCGTGACGTCTGGTCCAAGCGATCCTCAAGGCTGGAGCACGGCATCGAGACGTCCATGATGCACAGCGCGAAGGCCTGCTCCGAAAGCGCTGTTCCCAGCTCTTCGAAGGTTCCCACGCTGACTGCCTGGTGGCCGAGGTTCTCAATCCCCATGCGCAGCACCATGCGCACGAGCGAGTCATCGTCGGCGATGAGTACCGACCCCCCAGTAGGTTCGAGCATTCAGTCAGTGTAGGCCGCGCTGACATACTGGTGTACCCCGAGGCCGTCCCCCCGTTCGAGGGGAAGCCGGGCTGCTTCCCCTAGGCTGTCCGTATGTCCAATCCCGTACAGAGCCTTGCCGTAGCAGTTGGGCAATTTGCCCCCGGCAGGGACAAGGAGGCGAATCTCATCGCCGTGAGGGATCTGGCGGCAGACGCTGCGGCCCTCGGAGCCCAACTGATCGTGTTCCCGGAGTACTCGTCATACTTTGTCCCCCAACTTGGTCCTGAGGCAGTCGAGGCGGCGGAATCCATTGATGGACCGTTCGCCACGGCGCTGGGAGCCCTGGCCAAGGTTCTCGGCGTCCACATCGTTGCCGGCATGCTTGAGCGAACTGCGTCCGGAGACCGGGTGTCGAACACCGTGATCGCGTTCGACCCGCACGGGGGGTTGGTCGCGAAATACCGCAAGCTGCACCTGTACGACGCCTTCGGGCAGAAGGAGTCTGACTGGGTAGTCCCCGGCGAGATCGAGGCGCCGGAGACGTTCACGGTCGGCGGGCTCACTGTCGGTATCCAGACTTGCTACGACCTGCGCTTCCCGGAAGTGACCAGGCGTCTGGTGGACGCTGGAGCTGACATCGTCGCGGTTCCCAGCGAGTGGGTTCGCGGCCCGCTCAAGGAGCATCATTGGCGCACGCTCGTCATCGCCAGGGCGCTGGAGAACACCGTCTATGTGTTGGCGGCAGACCACGCGCCACCGATCGGGGTCGGCAACAGCATGGTTGTCGATCCGATGGGCGTTGAACTGGTGACGATCGGCGACACCTCCGACGTCGCTGTGACCAGGGTTACCGGCGCCAGACTGGAAGAAGTGCGGCGAGTCAATCCGGCACTGGGCCTTCGGCGGTTCACCGTCTCCGAGCGGTAGACGGTACCCAAGATTCGGTGCGCTGCGCTCGCCGGGTGAAGCACAGGTGTCTCGCTGGTCACCAGCGGTGCTGAAGAAGACTCGCCCCCTCCTACGGGATGTTCGAATTGCGAAGACCGAAACGTGGCGCGCATTGCATTGGCGAACGCCGCAGCCGAGAATTCGATTCACCTCCAGTCTCCATTGTGAGAACGGTAGAGCCGCACAACACGCTCGTGTTCTGCGGTGTTGATCAATTCAAGGGGAAGAAACATGCGCACTATCACCAAGGGAATCGCCGTCGCAGCGGTTTCGGGAATCATGCTCTCGGTCGGCATCACCGCTGCAACCGCAGAGGATGTCACGTCCATCATCTCCGGCGGCGATCTGGCCGCCACGACCTCCGGGGCAACGTTGACCGGAGTCGTGCTGGACGGCTCGAACACGCAGACTGCAACCGGCACCGCAACCGAGTGGACGATCAAGGATGCGCGCGGAACGGGCGCGGCTTGGGAGTTGTCCGTCAGCGCCACCGACCTCAAGAGCGCCGCTGGAACAGTGGACACCACCGTCCGCACCATCCCGGTCACAGCATTGACTGTGACACCCGGAACCGTGACCGCCGGTGCGGGATCGGACGCCGCCACGTCGATCACCGCAAGTGCGAAAGCACTGTCCATTGCGTCGCAGGGTCTGGTGACAGCGACCGGGCCGAACAAGGGCACCTACACCCTCACCCCGTCGTTCTCATTGGCCGTTCCGGCGAACGCATACCGGTCGAATTATGTGGACGTTGTCGGACCGGATGCACCGATGCACCCGTACATCACGACCATCACGTACACCATCGCCTAGCAATCACTCCTGTCGCACCCTGCAGTTGTTAGGACTGCAGGGCGCGGCAGAGCCAGGTCAGAACTCACTTACTATGCCGGCCACCGCCCGGAGGACTCATGCTCACACTCACCCCCTCGATTGCCTCAGGCACCAACGTTCTTCGTTGGCTGTTTCTGCTCCTCGTTGCCTCGACGCTCATGGCGCTCGGAACGGCCCACCAGGCATCCGGAGTCGACAACGGTGAAATAGGAATCCGACCGGCGTACGAGTCCGACTTTTTCCACCTCTCCCTCTACCCGGGGTCGGCCGCCGAAGCCACCGCCATTGTCAGCAACTCCACCGCCGAGCCTGTGACACTGCAGACCTACCCGGTCGATGCCGTAAGTCGCGATGGCGGATTCGCCGTGGCTGACCAAGGGGCGCCGCGAGAAGGAGTCGGCGCCTGGATCGAGGTGGCTGAGCAAACCATCGTCCCACCTCACTCGGAGGTGGCCGTCCAGTTTCGGCTCACCGTTCCACCGGGGACCCCACCAGGTGACTACGCGGGTGCCATGATCATTCAGGCGCCTCCCGTCATTGGGGATCTGGCCGAACTGGCTGACGGTACTGCGGTTCGGCTCGACACTGTCCAGCGGCAGGGGGTGCGGATCTATCTTGACGTCGCCGGGACCGCCGTCACCTCGATCGGTCACGGCGAACTCAGCTGGGAGGAGGTCGACGGGCAGATCGTCTTCACTCTGCCATTGCGCAACACCGGCAACACGAGCTTGAACCCGACCGTCGACCTTGACCTGAACAGCTGGCCCGGCTCACCCAGGTCGATCACCTTTGACGCGCCCGGGAGCATCCTTCCCGGGGGAACGCATATGGCGACAGCTGCGCTGCCCTTCACTTCGCTGGCTATGTTCGGAGACAGCACTGCGACCATCCGCTCGGAAGCCGGCGTTGACACAGTCGCCGCCCAGATACTTTACGTACCGGCGGTAATCTTGGCCATCGGCACGCTGGTGTGCGCAGCAGTTGCGTTCGGGGCCTGGCGCATATCCCGGTTCGTCCGCCGCGCCCGCTACGCACTCGCCCAGTTGGCTCCGGACTCACCGGCCCAGTGGACGAGGTAAGTTGTCCTCTGGGGCGCCGGCGCCGCTGGCAGGTTGCGCAGCATTTCCAACGGTAGACGAACAGGTGCCGATAGTCATGGGCAGGATGCCCGAGCAGGAGCAGGGGAGTTAGTCGTGGTTGAGCCTTACCGGGTCATAGTGGTCGAGGATGACCCCGACGTCGCCTTCTACATCAAGACGGTGCTGACCAAGAACGCATGCATCGTGCAGACGGTCGTCGACCCGACTTTCGCCCAGCAGGCGATGACCCTCTATGAGCCGGATGTTGTGATCACCGACATCGAGATGCCCGGCATCAGTGGGCTCGAACTGATCAACCTGATGCGCGAGGTCCGGCCGGGAACCCCCGTCGTCGTCATGACAGCCCACGCCTCTGCCGACTACGCCATCGAGGCGCTGCGCAACAACGCTGACGAGTTCCTCACCAAGCCGATCGCATCCGCTGAACTCATCGCCATCGTGGCCCGCCTTGCTGAGGAGTTCCGCGCGGCCAAGCACACGATGTCCCGGCCGGACGTGGTGTTGGCGATCGGCGCTCACCCGAGCGATATCGAAATCGGCGTCGGGGGAATCCTGGCAGCGCACAAGGCCGCCGGGGACAACATCAACATGCTGGTGATGTCCCGGGGTGGGCGCCAGGGAAACGTGAACGCCAGACAGAATGAGGCATTCGCCGGTGCTGAGCTGCTCGGCGCCCGACTGATCCTCGAAGACCTCGTCGACACCGAGATCAGCAGTGCCGAACCCACCGTCAGCCTGGTCGACAAAGCGGTGCGCGAGGTGAACCCGACCATCGTCTACGTGCACAGTGATCACGACCTGCACCAGGACCACCGAGCCGTGCATGCGGCCACGCTGCTGGCGACTCGGGGCGTGCGCACCGTGTCGTGCTATCAGAGCGCGTCATCGAGTGCCGACTTCCGCCCGAACCGCTTCATCACCATCGACGACTATGTGGAGGCGAAGGGCCAGTTGGTCGGCAGCCATCAGTCGCAAGTGGAGTCCAGCCGCTACTATGCACCGGATTTTGTTGTCGCGACGGCTCGGTACTGGTCACGATTCGGCGACGGCAGCTATTGCGAACCGTTGGAGATTGTGCGCGACTCCGGCGACGTTTCGACGTCCAGCAATGATGTCGCCCAAGCGGTGAAGCAGCACCGCCTGACCCAGGGCAGGGTTCGCCAGCTTCCCCAGTGAGCGGCCATGCATCCGTAGCCCCTGCTAGACAATCGGAAGGCAAGATGAGGCCCAACGTGGTGACTTCAGCGCTCGCGCCGGTCGCGGTGTCGCCCGTCATCAGGCAGGGCGTCACCACTCTGGCGTTCGCGGCTGCGCTGTTGATCGTGTTCACAGTGCCCGGGTATGAGGTCACCAACTGGTCGAGCGTCTGGGCGTCGGTAGGCCTCATGGTTCTCGCCATGGCTTTCGCCGTGGCGTTCTCCACCACGGAGTCGAAAACTCACTGGACGATCATCATTCCCGTCATCTCGCTGATGGCGATCGGTGTCTCGCGCGCCGGAACGGGGAGCCTGTTCACGGTTGTTGCCATCCTTCCGCTGCTGTGGATGGCCTCGGAAGAGGGCCGGCGCTGGGTCGTGCTCGCTATCGTCACCACCGCGGCGTCCTTCTCGCTCGAGGCGACCTGGTACGGCCACGTCCACAGTGCCGAAATGGCGGAGACGTTCTTCACCGCCCTCGTGTTCGGGCTTGCTGCGATCATCATCAACGAGATCACTCGGAGAAGTCGAAATCGCATCGAAGCGAACAGGGCACTCATGGAGCAGCGTGAAACGATGCTCGCCCAGGCTGTGGAATACGTGCGACAGTTGCGCGAGAACGAACGGCGACTGCAATCGGCTGAACAGATCGCCCGCACCGTGCTCGACTCTGCGACCATGCAGGCGGTCGTCGGAACAAACCTGACCGGCACGATAGATGTCTGGAGTGACGGCGCCGTTTCGATGCTCGGCCTCTCCGCTGCCGAGGCGAAGGGCAAGTGGCACATCTACGAGTTCCACGATGCGGACGAGTTGGAGAACCGCGCCCGGGAACTGAATTACCCGGCCGGAGCAACGGTGCTCAACCCGGGCTTTTCCGCGCTTGTCGAGACGGCACGCCTCGGCGGAGGGGAGTTGTACGACTGGACCTGGGTACGCGCCGATGGCAGCAGGTTCCCCGCCAAGGTCGCGGTGACGCCTCGTATTGGTGATGACGGCGATCTGAACGGTTACATATTCGTGGGTACTGACATCACTGAGCAAAAAGAGGTCGCCAAGCTGCAGGACGACTTCGTCGGGCTGGTGTCCCACGAATTGCGCACGCCGCTGACCTCGGTGCTCGGCTACCTGGAGTTGCTGAGGGACGACCCAGACGAGCCGTTGAGCGACCTGCAGAAGCAGTACCTGGACGTCGCCGAGCGCAACGCGAATCGGCTGCTCCACCTGGTCGGGGACCTGCTCTTCACCGCGCAGGTGGCGTCCGACAAGTTCCCCATCGAGATTGCGGATGTCGACCTGCGCGCGGTGATTGCGGCATCCATCGACACTGCCCGGCCGTCGTCGCGGGCGACCAACGTGTTGCTGCTCTATACAGAGCCGCAGGAGCCCGTCGTGATCAGCGGCGACGTCATGCGGCTGGGTCAGGCCGTCGACAACCTGCTGTCGAACGCCATCAAGTTCACGCCCCGCGGCGGAACGGTCACGCTCACGCTGGAGCCGGCGGACGATACAGTCATGATCTCGGTGAAGGACACGGGCATGGGCATCCCGGCCGACGAGCTCGAGCTCCTGGCGTCACGATTCTTCCGGGCGTCCACGGCAACCAGGAACGCTGTCCAGGGTGTCGGGCTCGGCATGTCGATCACCAAGGCGATCGTCACTTCGCACCGCGGTCAGCTCGACGTGGAGAGCGAGGTCGACGTCGGCACCACCTTCCGCGTGACGCTGCCCGTTCACATCCCAGACGAAGAACCAGCGGCTTAGGACGCCCGGCACCCGCGGCGGGTACGATCCGTCCTCAGCTGACGGGCGGGAGCTGGGCCAGTTGGGCGGATGCCCGCTCCAGCAACTCACGCTTCTTGCAGAAGGCGAAACGCAGGTGGGTGCCGAATTGTGCCCGGGTGTCCGGCCGAACGAATGCGGTGACGGGGATACCGACGACGCCGGCGAGGCCGGGGAGGCGGCGGCTGAACTCCGCGGCATCCGTCACGCCAAGCGGCGCGGCATCCGCCACGATGAAATAGCCGGCGTCTGGCAGTGAGACGGTGAATCCGGCCTTCCTCAGGCCGCCGGCGAGAATATCCCGCTTGGCGCGCAGGTCGTCGGCGAGGTCCCGGAAGTAGCTGTCCGGCAGCCCGAGCCCCACCGCAGTGGCCGGCTGGAACGGTGCACCGTTGACGAAGGTGAGGTACTGCTTCACCGCGAGAATCGCCTGCACCAGCTCCGCCGGAGCAGTGAGCCAGCCGATCTTCCAGCCGGTGGTGTTGAACGTTTTGCCTCCGCTGGAGATGGTGACGGTGCGGTCGCGGGCGCCCGGCAGGCTCGAGATAGGGATGTGCGCAACGCCGAACGTCAGATGCTCGTAGACCTCGTCGGTGACGATGATGGCGTTGTGCTTGTGGGCGAGCTCGACGACCAGCTCGAGGGTATCCCGCGGGAGCACGGCGCCGGTCGGGTTGTGCGGGCTGTTCAGGAGGATCAGCCGGGTGCGGTCGGTGACTGCGGCGCGCAGGTCATCGTGGTCGGGCTGGAACTGGGGTGCCTTGAGTTGGACCGTGCGGTGCACGGCCTTGGCCAGTCCGATCACCGCGGCATAGGAGTCGTAGAACGGCTCCAGGGTCAGCACCTCGTCACCCTCGTCGGTGAGTGCCAGGATGGTGGCTGCGAGAGCTTCGGTGGCGCCGGCGGTGACCAGCACCTCCGTGTCGGCGTCGACGTCGAGATCGTAGAAGCGTCGCTGGTGGGCGGCGATCGCGTGCCGGAGCACCGGGAGGCCGATTCCGGGCGGGTACTGGTTGATGCCGTCGCTGATCGCCTGGCGGGCGGCCTCCAGCACCTCGATCGGGCCGTCCTCGTCGGGGAACCCCTGGCCGAGGTTGATGGCTCCGGTGGAGTGCGCCAGCGCGGACATCTCCGCGAAAATGGTCGGCTTCAGCTCGCCATCGTCGCTGAGGAGCATCGCTCCCCGCGCCGTTCGTGCCCAGGCTCCGGCTACAGTCATGCTCCCCAACCTATCGCGACCCGGCTGTTGATCTTCGCCGTTGGCCCCGCTGGCCGACCCCATCGGGACCCTGTGGAAAAGTTTGACGGGCGAGCCATGACATGCCCTACCGTCGTCCTCATGCGCTCAGCCTCTCCACTCGCGGCCGTCACCATCGCGGTGGCCGTGCTGCTGGCCGGATGCCTGCCGCAAGAACCCGAGGTGATCCCACCACCCGAGTCCACCACTGAACCGGTGTTCGCCTCCGACGAGGAGGCCCTCGCTGCAGCCACTGAGGCGTATAAGGCGTACCTGGCAATGTCCGACCTGATCGCGCAGGAAGGCGGGAAGGAGCCGGAGCGGATTCAGGCCGTTGCCGTGCGAGACGCTTTTGCAGATGCGATGGCCGGGTATGAAATCTTAGGAGAGCGCCAGTATCGAAGCGTCGGAACATCAGGAATCAGCTCGACTTCTCTTCAACGTTATTCGAGCGCTGAAACTAGCGACGTAGTAGCCATCTACGCGTGCCTCGATCTGGCGGGAGTCGATGTTCTAAACCATTCAGGCGATTCCGTGGTTGAAGACTCTCGCCCCGACGTCCAACCGTTCGAGGTAACTTTCGATCTACGCGAGGATGAACCCGCTCAACTAATTGTCTCTTCGAGGGAACCTTGGGCGGGTGACGATTTTTGCGTCGAATAGTCGGAATCCCAGGTTTCCTGACGGTGATTGTGCTGGCACTTGCAATAGGCACATCGGCATTAGCAGCAACGAGCCAGTGCGACGAAGCAGCCGTACTAATAAGCGGGTGCCCCACGGTGGGTGGCGAGATCGTTGACGGCGGCGTTGAGCTTGGTGCCGAGGTTGGGGTCCCGGGCAACGGAAACGGCAACGGCAGCGGCAACGCCAACGGAAACGGAAGCGGGAATGGGTCCAGCAACGGCTCTGGCACACCCGGAACTGCGGGGCCTGGAGCATCACCGGAGTGGCAGCCCGGCATCAACCGCGACGACTACACGGTGACCGGCCCGGTGACGTTGAGTGACCTGGTGAATTTCCGGCCGGCGCCCGGCGTCGACAACATGGAGCCAGACGGCTGGATGATCGTCGGGCTCGACACCAACTTCTACGCGACCGCCGGCGTGCAGGTGCAGAACGGAGTACTGCTGGGGGAGCAGGCGGCCGTTCGGTTCACCCCGGTGCGCTACCACTGGACCTACGGTGACGGCACCGGGGCGTCGCGCTCGATGCCCGGCACTACGTGGCGGTCACAGGGCGTCGGCGAGTTCGACCCGACGCCGACGAGTCACGTGTACACGGCATCCGGCACCTACTACATCGACCTCACCATCGACTTCGCCGCCGAGTACCGCTGGGCGGGCGGCTCCTGGACGACCATCGCCGGCACCATTCCGGTGCCCGCCAACCGGCTGGTCGCCACGGCGGGAGGTGCCAAGACCGTGCTGGTTGAGCACGAGTGCACCCTGAATCCGACCGGCCCCGGCTGCTGACGTCCGCCTCTGGACAGCAGTCGCGGCCTGAGGTTGTCCGTTCCCGGGCCGCTCCGTTCCCTGAGTAGCCTCGTTCCCTGAGCTTGTCGAAGGGGTCGAAGCGCCGGTTGCGCCCCTGTGCACAACTGTGCTGGGGATGTCGGTGGCTGCTGGTTGCCTTGAGGTATGACCGGAGCACACGACATCATTACCCGGTGGCCGTCGCGGCAGCCGGGTGAGG
>JBBDSS010000003.1:0-316237 GCA_040904805.1 Homoserinimonas sp.
AGCACCTCGGTGCCGGCGGGCGACTCGCGCAGCAGGTAGGTGACGCAGACCTCGGAAAGAGCCATACCTGAAGCGTAGGCGCCGAGGCCAGTTGTCAGGATCGCGCTAAGTCACATGCGACCATCTCACTATGCGTGTCTGGTTCAGTCCGATCCCCTTTGCTGCGGCGGCCCTCATCCTGCTGGTCGCACTTGTTGCTCTCACGGTGATCGACTCGCCCCGCTCCCGAACGTGGGCGCGCTGGCTCATCGCCCTGGCCGTCGTCGCCATTCTCGCGCTCACGCTGCTGGGTTCCGCGACAGGAACCGGCGTGCCCAACCTGATTCCGGGTTGGACGATCAGCCAACAACTGACCGACCCTGACCATCCGTTTGGTGTGGGCAACGTCGTGGGGAACGTGGCGATGTTCGTGCCGCTCGGTTGGCTTGTGACGCTCGTGACCAGACGGCGTCGCATTGTGGTAGCTGCGATCGTCGGCTTCGGACTATCCGCGCTAATTGAGGTCGTGCAGTCGCTGACCGGACGGATCGCCGACATCGATGATGTGATCCTGAACGGGTTCGGGGCGGTACTCGGAGCGTGCATTGCGATTCTGATCCTCGCGGCCCGATCGGCGTCGCGACGGGTCTGACTCGTCACGGACGAAAAGACCGGTCGCGATTTCACGCACGGGATAGCCTGAAACGGTGAGCAACGACTACCAGCAAGTCCCCACCGACGCCGCATCCGCCGAAGCCCTCGCCGCCCGAGGCCTCTCTCTCGGCTTGGTTGACACGACCGACACAGAGGCGTTCTCGCGCTGGGTGCAAGCCGAAACCCGCGGATTTCACTCCACACTCCCATCCGACGAAACCCTCGCCGCCCAGTTTCCGCTGCTCGCCAGCCACCGCACCACCGGCGTATGGGACGACACGGGAGCCGACCCCGCAACACCCATCGCCACCGTCGCCTCCTGGCCGACCGACCTGACCGTGCCAGGGCATACCAGCGTCGAGGCATGGGCCATCAGCGCTGTCACAGTCGCACCAACCCATCGCCGCCGCGGTATCGCCCGAGCACTACTCGAAGCGGAACTGCGCACGGCGGATGCCCTCTCCCTACCCGTCGCCATGCTCACCGTTTCCGAGTCCACCATCTACTCCCGCTACGGCTTCGCCCCCGCTGCAATGACCGCCGACTGGATCATCGACACGCAACGCGCGAACTGGACCGGACCAGTCGCATCCGGTCGCGTGCACCTCCTCACCCTCGAACAGGCGCGGATCGAAGGCCACGACCTCATCGAACGCGTTCGGCAAGAAGTGCCCGGGCAGATTCGCTTCTCGGGCTACCTGTGGGAGAGGATGCTCGGACTGCACAGCGACGACAAGGAACTCGCCAAACAACTGCGCTTCGTGCGGTACGACGACGCCGACGGGACGCCACAGGGTTTCGCCATCTACCGAGTCACCGAGAACGAGCACAACTTCTCTGCCCACACGCTGGATTTGCGCTACCTGGTCTCCGCGACCGACGACGCCTACGCCGGCCTGTGGCGCTACCTGCTCGAGATGGACCTGGTCAGCGAAGTGGCGGCGAATTTGCGGGCCGTCGACGAACCGGTCCGCTGGCAGGTCTCCGACCTCCGCGCCGCACGCAAGACAGGCGAGCACGATCACCTATGGGTGCGCATCCTGAACGCGAAGGCGGCCCTCGAGACCCGACGCTACGCCGCCCCCGCGCGCATCGTGTTCGAGGTGAGTGACCCTCTCGGTTTTGCCGACGGCCGGGTGCTTCTCGACGCCTCGACTGACGGGACGGCGACCGTCACCCCGTTCGACGGTGAAATCCCGGATGCCGCAGCCGCAGCATCCGTCAGCGTGAACGAGCTCGGCGCCCTCTACCTGGGTGGTGTCTCGGCGGTGAACCTCGCCAAGGCCGGGCGGCTCATCGAGCTTCGCGACGGGTCCGCCCAGGCCATCGATGCTGCCTTCCGGTCGCCGGTTGCGCCGTGGCTGAGTATCTGGTTCTAGGCGGCGGAAGCTCGAGAGGCGGAGCCGCTACCGCGGACGTCATCGGCTGAGCCGGTCGAGCACCTCAGGGTCGTCCACAATTTCGGCACCGATGAAGGTCACATCCGCGGGGTAAATGAGCAGCGGCACTCCGGACACCAGCTGGATGCTGACCTCCATAACGGCGTCCGGGTCAGTGGTGTAGCACCGCACCGGCACGAACTCGCCCAGCGGTAGGCCTTGCTCGACACGGCGATTCACGTAGCCGACCAGGGCATCCGCGAAGGTGTCGGAGACAGTGAAGGACCGACCGTAATAGTCGAGGCGTTTCATGGGGAAAGCCTACGGGAGGGCACGTCGCTGACAGGGTCAAGCTGAGCCACGCCGCCTTTCAAGTGACCCTAGCTTCGCGCTCACCGATCGGTGATGCGCTTGTGCATATCCAGCCGCGCACCACGATCGGTGCGCGCGAGTTTCCGCGTCGCGCGCTTTCATGCGCGGGCCAGCGATGAATCCGCGTCATGCGGGGCGCACTGACACCACCCGGCGAGACCTCAGCGAGCCCGCGGCACCTTCGGCCGCACCAGCGCATGGCTCCCACTGATCAGCTGCTCGACCAGTGAGTCTGGCACGCCGCCATCCAGCACGACCGTCACCCAATGCTTCTTGTTCAGGTGGTAGCCGGGGGTGATCTGCGGGTATTCGGCCTGCAGTGCGAGGCTCTCCTCCGGGTCGACCTTCACCGACACGGAGAGGGGAGCATCGCCGAGCGAGCTCAGCGCGAAGATCTTGCCGTTTCCTGTCGTCTTGAAGACCGATGTCTCCTCACCGAACGGGAACGTCTCCTCCGCCTGCGGAAGCGAGAGGCAGAGTTCGAGAAGGACGTCCGGAGTCATGCGAATGACTCTAGTCACGCAGCGATAGCGGCGGAATCACCACCCGCACCCGCTCGCGCATCCACCACATACCGGTCTTCCGCCGCTCCTCGCGGGTAGCGAAACGGTAGAGGAACATGCTGGCCCGCACCCACCGGGGCTGCTCACCGCCGAACGGGTCCACCCGAAGTAGCCGCAACGTGCGGGCGTCCGCCTCAAGCAGTCTGGTCAGGAACGCGTAGAACCACTCCTCGTGCACCGACCCCAACGGCAAGAACCACATCAACCAATCCAACCGCAGATGGTACGGAGCGAACTGCCGCGGCACCCGCGCCGGATCCCCCGGCTTGCCCTTGAACTCGTACTCGCGCCATTGGGCCGAATCGGAGGGCGTCTCATCCACGGTGCCCTCCACGATCACCTCGTAGCGGCGCTTCGTCACGCTCCCGAACGCCCCATAGGCGTTCACCAGTTGCCACCGGTTGAACGAGGCATTCATCAACTGGTGACGGGAGAACAGGTTGCGGATCGGCCAGTAGCTGAGCACCACCAACAGCAGCGACACCAGCAGCACCGGCACCATCCACCACACCGGATTGTCGCCGGAACCCCAATCCAGCGGCACGAACGGCAACGCCCAGTGCACCACCGGATCGCTGATCCGGCTGAAGGCGAGCACGATCGTGATCCAGTTCAACCAGGCGAAATTGCCGCTGACCACCAACCACAACTGGGTGAGGATGATGATCGTCGCCGCCCCACTCGCCAGCGGCTGCGGCGCGAACAACAGGAACGGCACCACCAACTGCGCGAAATGGTTGCCGGCCACCTCCGCCTTGTGCACGGGCTTGGGCAACAGATGTGCGAACCGACTGAGCGGATTCGGCATCGGCTGCGTCTCGTGGTGATAGTTCAACGCGGTCAGGTCACGCCACGACGTGTCCCCGCGGATCTTGATCATCCCGGCCCCGAACTCCAACCGGAACACCAACCACCCGGTCAACAACAGGATCGTGATCGGGGGCGCCACCGCATCCGACCCCAGGAACGCGACAGTGAACCCGGCCTCCAGCAGCAGCATCTCCCAGCCGAAGCCGTAGAACGTCTGGCCGATGTTCACGATCGACATGTACAGCAACCACAACGCCAGGAACACCAGCATCGGCACCCACGGCGGCCCCAGCTGCGGAGAGCCCAGAATGACGGATGCCGCCAGCACGATCCCGACCCAGGCCACCGTCATCAGCAACCCGTCACTGTACTTCCAGCGGAACAGCGTCGGCCCGCGCAGGAACTTCGCATGTATCAGCAACTCGGGCGCCGGCAAGAAACCCCGCTCCCCCAACAGCGCCCGGAACTGGGCAGCCGTCGACGCGAACGCCACCAGGAACATCAACGCAACACCGCGCTGCAACACAGCCCGGGCGAACTCGTAATCGTGAGCGTTGAACCAGTCCACGCCTTGAAACTACGCCCGCGGACCCCCCGGCGGACCAACACCCAGCGAGATCGGAGCCTCGATCCCGAACCGCTCACGCAGGGCAAGCTTCGCCGCGTACCAGCCATTCATCCCGTGCACCGCCGGCCCGGGCGAGGTCGCCGAAGAGCATAGGTACACCCCGGCCAGTGGCGTGCGCCACGGCTGCGCCGACACCACCGGGCGCTTCACCAACTGGCGCAGGGTCACCGCACCGCTGTAGATGTCACCACCCACATAGTTGGGGCTGTAGTCGGCCAGCTCCTTAGCCGAACTGGACGCCGTCGCCAGGATCAGGTCCCGGAACCCGGGCGCGAACCGCTCCACCTCCGCCGTCACCAACTCGGTCGCATCCAGGGTTGACCACTTCGGCACGTGGATGTACGCCCACAACACGTGCTGGCCGGCCGGCGCCCTGGACGGGTCAAGCACCGTCGGCTGAGTGGCCAGCACATACGGATGCTCGGGCATCCGCCCGCGTGCCACCGCGTTCTCGCCGGCAGCGATCTCGGCCCTCGAGCCGCCCAGGTGCACTGTCGGCGCCAGCCGCACGTCGGAATTCGCCCAGGGCACCGGCCCGGACAGGGCGAAGTCGACCTTGGCGACCCCGGAGCCGTAGCGGTAGCGTTCCAGCGCCCGGCGGTAGCCACTCGGAATGTCGGCGTCGAGCAACAATCGAGTCGAGGTGTCCAGCAGGGTCACTCGGGACGGCTCGAGCTCGGCGAGCGACTCCACCATCACCCCGGTATGCACCGACCCGCCGTGCTCGAGCAGGTCGGCGACCAAGACATCCGCGATCGCCTGGGACCCGCCGACCGGAAACCCCCAGCCGCCACCATGCGCGTGCATCGCCAGCAGTAACCCGGCACCCGCAGTGGCCAGCGACGGCTGCCGCCCGGCCGCGTGGGCGATGACTCCGCTCAGCAAAGCGGGAGCGACATCCCCCGTGAAACGGGTATTCCACAGCGGGGTGCCCTGCTCGAACGCCCGCAGGCCGTAGACGAGGGCGGCCAGCGGATGCGGCGGAAACCGCACCAACGGCGAACCGGTGAAATCGACGATCTCGGGCAGCCGCTTCAGCATCGGCGCGATGAGGCGGCGCCAGGCCGGCCCGTCCCGCCCGAGTGCGTCAACGGTGCGGTCGAGGTCTCGCCAGGCCACGCCGGCCATGCCGCCATCGAGCGGATGCGCGTACGACACCTCTGGGACGATCCAGTCGATGCGCTCGGTCAGCCCGAACTCCTGGAAGAAGGGTGACGCCATCGCGGCCGGGTGCACGGCAGAACAGACGTCGTGTCGGAAGCCGGGGAGGGTCAGCTCACCGGTGCGAACACCGCCACCGAGGGTGGGTGCGGCTTCAAGCACCCGCACCGAGAGGCCGGCCCGCGCAGCCGTCACCGCAGCGGCGAGCCCGTTCGGGCCACTCCCTACGACAGTGACGTCGACCATGGGTTCAGTCTTGCACTGCGAGGCACCGGATGTGAGGAGGCCGAACCTTCACCGGCTCGACCGGCTTTGTGTTTCGTTATGTGACGGTGCGGCTGACAACCGGCCGCACTTTTCCTACCCTCGAATAAGGCCGCAGCAGATTGCTGCCGCACCCACTGGGAGAAGACCATGACCAACGCACACGACAGCACCCACGAGAACCCCACCAGGGTTGGCGCGGCTGTCATGTGCGAGCCGTTCGAGACCGGTTACGAGCTGCACCCCATTCAGCGGCAGGCCGCCATCGCCACCGCCAGCAGATGGCGCGACGCCATCGTCACAGCGGTGACCGCGGACGGCTGGATCGAACTCCGTGACCTCGTCACCGACGCCGCGACCCGGGTCTGGCACTATGCCGACCTCAGCGTCACACCCGGCGAACCGGTCACCATCAACGCGCACTACGGAGTGCTCGCCCTCGGGCGAAACTACATCAGCGTGCGCACCGCCTAAAGACGGATACCAGGAACAGCGACGATTAGACCATCGGTGTCGAGGCCGGAGCCATCGACGCCATCATCGCCTCGCAGGCCGCCGCGCAATCCATGCACACCTGGGCGCACATCTTCGCGTGGTCGCTCGACCCGGATTGCGCCGTGCAGGCATCCGCACACGCCTTGTTCATCGTCATGCAGGCCTCGAGCATCGCCATCATGCTCGCCCGGTCGCTACCCATCGGACGCATCATCATGCGCATCATCGTGTGGCACATGTCCGCATTCGACATGCACATGCTCGCCATCCGCGCCATCTGATCGCCGGATGCCGCATCCGCGCACATCGTGCACGCCTGCTCCGCAGCAGAACACGCCTCCATACACTCCTGCATGACCTTCGTATCCATGCCCTCCATCTCCATGGAGAACATGCTCATCACCTCGGCCTTCATCAAACGCTCCTCACCTGTTTGTCTGCGTTCGACGCTACGCCGAAATCGGGGGCGTGGCAGGTGATGGTCGCTGGGAGTTTGCACGAACCGGCGGTCAGCGCCCGGGGCTCACCATCGACTTCAGGGTGGACGGTGACGACGTGGACTTCAGCGCCGCCTCAACCTCGTCGAGCCCGAAATGACCGGTCACCAGGGCATCCAGGTCGACCTTTCCACTCTCGACCAGGGCGATCGCGGTCGGCCAGGTGTTGGCGTAACGGAAGACGCCGGTCACCACCAGCTCGTTGTTCTGGATCACCGGGATCGGCAGCGCGATCTCCGCCGCCCCCATACCGACCAGCACCACGGTGCCGCCCGGCCGGACCGCCCGGATTCCGCCCTTCACCGCGGCCTCAGCGCCGGACGCGTCAATGAACGAGTCGACACCGAGCCCCAGGGCCGCAACGTCCTCGGCGAGCGGATCAATGGTGCGCGTCGCCCCGAAGCGCAGCGCCTGCTCGCGCCGTTCGGCCGCGACATCCGACACGATGATCTCGCTCGCACCATAGGCATGTGCGACCTGGGCCGTGATAATCCCGATCGGGCCGGCGCCGGTGATCAGCACCCGGGAACCGACAGTGAACCCGGCCTTCTGCGCCGTCGCGATCGCCACCGAGAGTGGCTCCAGCAGCGCGGCTGTGTCATCACTGATGCCGTCGGGCACATCGAAGGCGAAATGCGACTGGATGGCGACAAACTCCTGGAACGCTCCGTCCACTCCGGGGGTGGCGTAGAAACGCATCCCCGGGTCGAGGTTGTACCGACCGGCGAGCGACTCCCGGGAGGTGTGCACCGGCCGCTGCGGTTCGATCGACACCCGCTGCCCGATCCGGGACGGGTCGACGGCCTCGCCCACGGCGACGATCACTCCACCGGACTCGTGGCCGAGAACCATCGGCTCGTCGACCACCCAGTCACCGAGGTGGCCATCGGCGAAGAAGTGCACATCCGAACCGCACACCCCGACCGCGGTGACCCGCACCAGCACCTGGTCGCTGTCAATCGTCGGCAGCGGACGCTCTTCCAGGGCGAGAACTCCCTGGCCGGTGAGAACACTGGCCCGCATGGTCGTTGGCAAACTCGTCGTTGGCAAACTCGTCTCCGGCAACGTCACTTGGCGTTCCCCTGCCCGGCGACGACCACGTTCACTCCCTGGGATCGCAGCCGGGAGATATGCGACTCGTCGGTCTGACTGTCGACGATGACCAGGTCGAACTCGGTCAGGTGCATCACGGCGTGCAGCGCGCGCTTCTCGAACTTGGTGTGGTCAACCAGCAGGATGCGCGTCGCCGCCGCGTCGAACATCGCCCGCTTGGTGTCCACCGTCTCCAGCGACTGGTGGAAGCACATGTCATCGGTGATGGCCGCCGTCGACATGATGAAGGTGTCGGCACGCAATTGGCCGATAGCCTCGTTGGTCATCCTGCCCATGAACGCGCTGCACCAGTTGTAGTAGTTGCCGCCGAGGGCGACCAGCGAGATGCCACGAACCCCGGTCAACTCGGTCATCACCGTGAGCACATTGGTGATGACGGTCAGCGGCGTCTTCGAACGCAACAGCTTGACCAGTTGAAGCACTGTCGTCGAGTCGTCCAGCAGCAGTGCCTGACCCGGCTCGATATAGTCCAGGGCGGTCTGCGCCAACGCCGCCTTCTCCGGGAGCTCCCGCCCGAGCCGGAAGACGTCGCTCGACTCGACCAGGCTCGATGACTGGGCGGTGGCCACCCCACGGGACTTGCGGAGCAGGCCGCGCGACTCCAACTCGTCGAGGTCGCGGTGCACCGTCATGAGGCTGATGTCGAAACGCTCGGCGAGTTGCTCGATGCGAATGGCACCCTCAGCCATCACCGCTTCGGAGATGGCCCGCTGGCGTTCGGCCTGCCGGGGGCTTCGCCCTTCCACAGGTTCCGTCGTCATCATTCCCACTCTCATCCGGGGCGCGAAATCGCCGCCAGTGTACTAGTTGCTACAGGGCCACCGGCGGTACAAGCGCATGGGACTCAGCCAGAATCTGCTCCAGCGCCGCCGGGTCGTGGGCGAACCGTCCCAGGAAGAGGCCGTCCACCGAGTCGCCCAGGGCGGTGAGCAGGCCGGGGCCGGCGCTGCCGCCATAGATGACACCGCGGGATTCCACGAACGGATGCTCAACAATCCACTCACGCACAGCGGAGCAGACCGCCCCGATGTGGTCAGGCGTGGCCGCGGCATCCGCTCCGATCGCCCACTCCGGTTCGTACGCCACCACGATGCCGGTGGCCGGCTGCGGTGCTGTCTCCAACACGGACAGAGCAGACTCCAGCTGGGCGATGCACACGGCAGCAGCATCCGCCGGCGGCATCAGCTCGGACTCCCCGATGCAGACAATCGGAATCAGCCCGTTGCGTACAGCGGCGGCCACTTTGTTGGCCACAATCTCGTCAGACTCGGAGAAGAGCCTGCGCCGCTCCGCGTGCCCGACCTCGACATACCGACAACCGAGCTCGGCCAGGTCCTGGCCGCTCACCTCACCGGTGAAGGCCCCACGATCCATCCAGAACAGGTCCTGGCCACCCACCGCGATCGGTGTTCCGGCGACAGCGTCGAGCACCGCAGGCAGCGACGGAAAGCTGGGCAGGATGAACAGTTCAACCTCACCCGAGCGGATGCCGTCATCCCGCCCTGCGATCTCGGCCACCTGGCTCGCCCACTCGACCATGCGCTTGTGGTCGAAGTACATCTTGAGGCTGACCCCCAGAATCCGCCGAGGGTGCACGCTCATGACATCACCAACCGGTCGCAATTACGCAACGTCGTGGTTCTCGTAGTCACTCAAAATCGCCACCTTCTCGGCCGAGGCACTCGACTCGTCGAACCTGTAGGTCAGCCATTCCCGCGCCAGGCGGCGGGCCAGTTCCAGACCGACCACCCGCTGGCCGAAGGTCAGCACCTGGGCGTTGTTGCTCAGCACGGCACGTTCGACCGAGTAGGAGTCATGGGCGGTCACGGCACGGATGCCGGCCACTTTGTTGGCGGCAATCGCCACCCCGAGACCGGTTCCGCACACCAGCAGGGCGCGATCCGCCTTGCCTGCAGCCACCAGCTCCGCCGCCGTGATGGCGATCGTTGGGTACGCCGTGTGCCCGTCGGCATCCACTCCGACATCCTCCACAGACTCCACAAGATCGCTGGCAAGCAGATCCGCTTTGAGGGCCTCCTTGTGGGTGTAGCCCGCATCATCGGAACCGATGACGATCCTCAGCTTGCTGGTCATGATGTATCTCCTTGTTTCGTGAACTGACGTCTCGTGAACTCAGTGTCGATAGCGCGAATAATGAGGCCCATGGAGACCGCCCCCGGGTCTGGAGTGCCGAGGCTGCGCTCGACATGCGGCCTGGCCCGGCCGATCCTCGGCTCCAGTGTCGCGGTGGCTTCAGCGGCGGAAGACGCGACTGTTGCCGCCGTCGACCAGGCAGCGGTGAAGCGGTCGCCGGCGGCCAGGGCGGTAGCCAGCGCCTCGCTGAACGGGATCAGGGTGTCGAGCAGTGTCTTGTCGCCGAGCTCGGCCTTGCCGAAACGCTGCACCTCAGACGCGGCGGCGGCGATCCCGGCGGCGACGTTCCTGCCGTTCGGCTTCTCGTCGTCGCTGAGCTGACCGGCGATCGCGCGCAGGCCCAGGCCCCACAGTGCACCGGAAGTTCCGCCGGCCTTATCGGCCCAGGCGTCGGCGGCCCGCTCGAGGAGCGTCCTGGCTCCGGCGCCGGCATCATGTGCATGCTCCGCCGCGGCGAACGCTGCCGTGGCTCCGCGTTGCATCCCGATACCGTGGTCGCCGTCACCGGCAATGGCGTCCAGGCGGCCCAGTTCGGCGACGTTCTCGCCAATGACATTCCGGATTGCGGCGATGGTGCCCAGGATGTTGGCGGCGGCGGCACGCGACTCGGCCGAGGCGGTGGGTGCGGTCTCGTCCTCCGACTCGACGGCGGCATCCGCTGCCTGCTGTGACTGTGCGGTCACGGCGCCCTTGCGGTAGGCGGGCGTGCTCGCCGCCGCCGTCCAGCTGTTCTCCAGTTCGTCGTCGAGCCAGAAGAGGGTCAGCGAAGCGCCGGCCATCTGGAAGCTGGTGACCAGTTCGCCGACCTCGGGATCGACAACCGTGATGCCGGCCTCTGCCAGCAGTTGGGAGACCCGACGGTAGACGACGAAGAGTTCCTCATACTTGACCGAGCCGAGGCCATTGAGGATGAGGCCGACGCGGGAGCCGGCGACCGACGTCACTGCGACCGGCACCTCGCCCAGCAGTGAGGAGACGAAGAGTTCGGCCAGTTCATCCGCTGTCGGGATGTCCTGCTCGCCGATCCCCGGCTCGCCGTGGATGCCCATGCCGAGCGCCATGCGGCCGGGCGGGACCGTGAAGAGGGGCTCTGACGAGCCGGGAAGGGTGCTGCCGCCGAAGGCGACACCGAACGAACGGGTGCGGTCGTTGGCGCGGCTGGCCAGTTCGTAGACCGTAGTGAGGTCGTGCCCGGCCTCCGCGGCCACGGCGGCAGCCTTGAACACGGCGAAGTCGCCGGCAACTCCCCGACGCTTCTGGATCTCGGCGACCGGGGCGCTGGAGATGTCGTCGGTGACGACCACAGTGCGGCAGTCGATGCCCTCGGCGATCAGCCGCTCCTGGGCCTGGGTGAAGTTCAGCACGTCGCCGGCATAGTTGCCGTAGGTGAAGAGCACGCCACCGCCGTTGTGGGCGGCTTTCGCCACCGAGTAGACCTGCTGGGCGGACGGCGAAGCGAAAAGGTTGCCCATGGCCGCCCCGTGGGCGAAGCCAGGTCCGACCAGGCCGGCGAACGCGGGGTAGTGGCCAGAGCCTCCCCCCACGATGACGGCGACCTCTCCGGCCGGGGCGCGGGAGGCGCGCACCACTCCGCCCTGCACGCGACGAACCCAGGCCCCGTTGGCCGCAACGAAGCCCTCGATGAGCTCATCCGCGAACTCGACGGGGTTGTTGTATAGGTAGGTCATAACAGGCTCTCTCGCGATGAAGTCGTACTGGAAGGTGTGGACCGGTTGCCGCCGAGGATTCCCGGCGGCAACCGGTACAGCTAACTACTCAGACAGTGCGAACGATGTGTACTTGTCCACGTTGTCCGCGGTGATGAGGATGCAGTCGAACGACTGCTTCTCGGTGTCGACCCCGGTCTCGCCGGTCTTCAGGAACGAGTCGGCCTGCTTGACCGCCTCCGCTGCGAAGGTGGCGACCGGCTGCAGCACGGTGTACTGCAGGGTGCCTGCGGCGACAGCCTCAGCTGCTGCTGGTGCGCCATCGAATCCACCGACCTTGATCTGGTCGAGCTTGCCGGCTTCTTCGATTGCCGCGATCGCGCCCAGCGCCATCGTGTCGTTGCCGGAGATCACTCCGATGATGTTGGGGTGAGCCGACAGCAGGTTCTGCATCTTGTCGTAGCCGGCCTTCTGGTCCCAGTCGGCGACTTCCTGCCCGACGAGCTCCAGGTCCGGGTACTGCGAGAGAACCGACGCGTAGCCATTGGACCGGGTGGCGGCGTTGTTGTCCGACGCCGGGCCCATCAGTTCGACGTACTCACCGCTGGTTCCCACCAGCTTGACCCACTCGGCAGCCCCCAGCGCAGCGCCCTGGGCGTTGTTCGAGACCAGCTGGGACTCGGCGAGATCTGCCTCGTTGATCTCGGCGTTCACCAGGAACACCGGGATCTCGGCGGCGACCAGCTTCTTGACGGCACCAATGGAGCCATTCGCATCGGCCGGGTCGAGGATGACCGCCACCGATTTGTTGGTGATGGCGGTGTCGATGAGGTCGGATTCCTTCTTGGTGTCGCCATCGTGGGATGCGACCTTCGTGGTGTAGCCGAGCTCCTCCGCCGCGCCGCTGGCCGCTTCGCCCTCGGCAAGCCAGTACGGGTTGGACGGGTCGTTGGTGATGATGGTCATCAGGCCGCCCTCGGCCGAAGCGTCGTTTGCCCCGGCGCCATCGGCGGTCGAACAGCCGGCCAGTGCCAGGACAACGGCGCCAGCGGCAAGTGCTGCTGCAGCTTTGCGAATCATGTTGCTTCCCTTTCGGTGTGGGTTTCCGGCGGACGAAGTCAGCCGGCTATCTTCGCGCCAGCGGCATCGACACTGGTGTCGCGCTGAGGTGCGGAAGAAGTTGTGGGGGGTGGTGGCACGGAGGCGGCTCTCGCCTTCCTGCCCTTGTACTCGATGGCGTTGAGCATGACGGCGAAAACGATGACCGCGCCCTTGAACACCATCTGCCAGTAGGCGGAGACGCCGATGATGACCAGGCCGTCGGCGAGGAAGCCGATGACGAAGGCGCCGAGGAGCGTCCCACGAACGGTGCCGGTGCCCCCGGCAAGGCTGGCCCCGCCGATGACGACAGCGGCGATCGCGGTCAGCTCGAACATCTCACCGGCGGTCGGATTCGCCGAGGTGAGCTCGGAGGCGATGATGATGCCGGCAAACGAGGCGCAGACGCCGGAGAGCACGTAGACACGCACCTTCACCTTCTTGACCGGGATGCCGGACAGCTCGGCGGCGCGTTCGTTGCCTCCTGAGGCGTAGAGCCAGCGGCCGAACGGCGCCTTGTTCAGCATCAGGCTGGCGATGATGGCGACGACGATCATCACCAGCACGCCGATCGGAAGGCCGAAGAAGTTGTTGAAGCCCAGATAGTCGAAGCCGGTGTTCCCGAGCGCCTCGTCGCCGTCCAGGTTCGGGTAGGTGAGACCGCCGGTGATCAGCAGGCCGGCGCCGCGGACCACGTACATCATGCCGAGGGTGGCGACGAACGGTGCCACCTTGAACCGGGAAATCAGCATGCCGTTGATCCAGCCGACGAAGGCGCCGGCGGCGACCGTGATCACCACCACCACCCAGACCGACGGGTAGAAGGCGATGCCGAGTTCCGGGATGTTCACCCCCTGCATCAGGAAGCCGGCGATCACGCCGGAGAACCCGAGGGTGGCCCCCACCGACAGGTCGATCCCGCCGTTGAGCACGACGAAGAGCATCCCGATGGCGAGGAGTGCGTAGACGGCGACGTGCTGCGACATCTGCAGGAGGTTGCCCACGTTGAAGTAGTTCGGCGACAGCATCGAGAAGATGATGATGATCGCGATCAGGGCGAAGAATGCGCGCCCGCGCAGCAGGATCGCCAGCGGGTCGAGGCCATCGGGGAAGAGCCTGGCCAGGGGGCTCACAGAACGCGCCGTCGTCATGCTCATTAGTCGTTTCCGTTCGTCTCTAGTGCTGCCACGGATTCACCCGAGGCGGCCATTACCTGCTCTTTTGCGGTGCCCAGGGCATCGAGCTCTGCCGAGATGCGGCCCTTGCTCATCACGATCACGCGGTGCGCGACGCTCAGCGACTCGGCCACCTCTGACGTCGTGTACAGCACGGCCAGCCCTTCGCCCGCCAGGCGGGACAGCAGCGCGAAGACCTCCGCCTTCGCCCCGACGTCGATCCCGCGACTGGGTTCGTCCAGCAGGATGACTTTGGGGTCGGTCATCAGGATCTTGCCGATGACGACCTTCTGCTGGTTTCCCCCGCTGAGGGAGCCGATCGGTGCCTGCGGGCCATCGGTCTTGACGCCGACGGCGGAGATCTGATTGCGGACCGCCTGGTTCTCGTGCGGCTTGGCGAGGAAGAGCCCCTTGACCATGGACCCCAGGCTGGCCAGTGACAGGTTGTGCCCGACACTCATCGTCTGCACCAGGCCGTCGCGCTGCCGGTCCTCGGGCACGAGGGCCAGGCCGAACTCGATGCGCTGGGCGACATCGAGGGCGGCGACGTCCGAGCCGTGCACCAGCACCTGCCCGGAGGCGAGCGGGGTGCGCCCGGCCACGGCCTCCAGCAGCTCGGTGCGGCCGGCGCCCATCAGCCCGTAGATGCAGACGATCTCGCCGGCCTGCACGTCGATGCTGACGTTGTCGACGACCAGGCGGCCGGGGCTGGAGGGGTCTTCCACGCTGACGCCGTTGATGGCCAGGGCGACCTCGCCACCGGTGACCGGCGCCGGCGGCTCCCCCAGATCGAAGTTCTTGCCGACCATGTTCGCGACAATCCACTCCATGTCGACGTTGCCGACGACATCCGCCGCCACCAGCGAGCCGTCCCGCAGCACGACAGCGAAGTCGGTGACCTGCAGGGCCTCCTCGAGGTGGTGCGAGATGTAGACCACGGAGACGCCGGATGCTGTCAGGTCGGAGATGACCTTGAAGAGCACCTCGACCTCAGACGCACTCAGGGCGGACGTGGGCTCGTCCATGATCAGGATGCGCGCGTCGACCGACAGCGCTCGGGCGATCTCCACGATCTGTTGCTGGCCGAGGCGAAGGCTGGAGACCACGGCGGTCGGCTCGATGTTCTCCTCCAGGCGCGCCATCAGTGCACGCACCTCGGTATCCTCCGCCCGGTAGTCGACGCCGCCCGCCTTGTTCAGCAGTTCGCGTCCCATGAAGATGTTGTCCCGCACGTTGAGGTTGGGTGCCAGAGACAGCTCCTGGTGGATGATCGAGACGCCCTTCTCGCGCGCATCGACCGTGGTGGCGAACTCGACCTCCTCGCCGTACAGCTCGAGCCGACCGCTCGTCGGCGACACCACTCCGGAGAGGATCTTCATCAGGGTCGACTTGCCGGCGCCGTTCTCCCCGAAAAGCGTGGTGACCTTCCCCTGGTGCACCTCGAAGTTGACGCCCTTCAGGGCATGAACTCCGCCATATCGCTTGGTGATGTCGACCGCGCGCAGGACGACAGTGTCCCCGTGCTCGTTAATGCTCGGCTCGCTCATACCGGCTACTCGACGTCGATCTGGACGGGCGTGATCAGGTAGGCCTGCGGGTTGATGAGCTGGAACGGGCCGGTGATGGTCACCGTCTTGCCGCTCAGGCTCGCAGCGTCCACGTCTGCCAGCACCGTCTCCTTGACGATGTTGTTCAGCTCGGAACCGGCATCCTGGTAGTCGATCTGGTTGACGAACTCCGGAAAGTGCACCAGACCGGATGCGTCACGAAGGGCTGTGCCATCGATGGCCGGCCCCATCTGCACCCGCACCAGCAGGTCTTCGGGCAAGCCCTCGACGGCAACCGTCATGATGCCGCCTTCCACCTCGCCAGCCACCCCGGTGAAAGTCACCGTGTAGACGGGGGCGGATGTGCCACTCACCACGCCGTACTCACTGGCGGCGGCTGCCGGGTCAGCCGCGATCGCTTCGCTGACCTCGGTGATGTCCTCCGACCGGTCGAGCATGGCCGGCAGCAGTTCTGAGCTGTACTTGTCCTCCGCCCAGATCTCGGCGTCGAAGCCCTTCACTGCGAGTGCCTCGTCGCCGGTGACGATCTTCGTCCCGAAGAACATCGCCACCAGGAGCACGAGTATGGCCCCCAGGCCGATGATCCGGTTCCGGCGATCCTTGCGGGCGGATGCGCTCTGCACTCGCTCTGTCTGCACTCGCTCTGTCTGCACTCGCTCTGTCTGCACTGACACGGTGGATGCTCCCTACTGCTGCAATCTGTGGTGGGCGGCTAGAAGACGCGTGATTCGCTGTCGTTCGGACGGATCTGGAGCTTCCGCCCGGTGCCCTTCCGGAACATGTCGAGCGCCGCGGCGTAATCCTCGAGCGTGAACGAATGGCTGATCATCGGGCCCGGGTTGATGGCGCCTGCCTCAAACATCTCGACCGCTCGCCCGAAGGAGTTCAGCACCGCCATGGTGCCGACGATGTTGATCTCGTCCCGGTAGACCCGGAACGGCGAGTAGTTCGCGAATGCCTCCGCTGGGGCGACGCCGAAGTTCTGGAACGTTCCGCCGGCCTTGACCCGGGGCAACCCGTCTTCAATTGCGCGGATGTTCCCCGTGCAGTCGATGACGACGTCCCACTTGTCGCGGTCCGCCTCGTTGGCGCTGGTGTAGACGCTTTCGATCCCCAGCTCACGCGCGACCTCGAGCCGGCTCTCGTTGACGTCCACGATCGTGACGCTTGCCGCACCGGCTCTGGGCGCCAGTTGGGCCATCAACAGGCCCATGGTTCCCGCGCCGTAGACCAGGTAGTGCTCGCCCATTTTGCGCGGAAGGATGTCGTAGGCGCGGATGGCGCAGGCGAGGGGCTCGATGAGCGCTGCCTGGTAGATGTCGGTCTCCGGCTTGAGCTTGAAGACATTGGCCACCGGCGCGATGAAGCGCTCCTGAGAGGCGCCGTCTGAGGCGACCACGCCCAGGCCGTTCCAGTTGCGGCACAGGTTCGACTTGCCGTTCAGGCAGAACTCGCATTCCCCGCAGGTCGTGCTCGGGTTGACGGCCACATGGTCTCCGACCGCCACGGAGGTGACTCCGTCCCCTACTGCGACGACGGTGCCGGTTGCTTCGTGGCCGGGCACCAGCGGGAAGACGGTGCCTTCGAATTCACCGTCGAAGACGTGGGTGTCGGTTCCGCACACGCCGACGGCGGCGACCTCGATGACGACTTCCTTGACACCGGCGACCAGTTCGGGGCGTTCTACCAGACTCAGTGTGCCAGCCTCTTCGAAAACAATTGCGCGCATCTGCTCTGACACTCCTTCGATCGGTCACCTGTCATCAGGCCTGCTGCCTTGCCAGCGGAGTCGCGCCACACTGCCTTATCGGGAGCCCGTGTTAAGGAAATGTTATCTTGATGCGTTTCCGTGTTAGATACACGTTACATCTAGCGGCGGCAATGTCAAACCACGATTCGCAGGCGTAGCCCAGATGCCCGATCTAGCGTGTAACGGACTACGAAAGGAGCCCCTCATGGCAACCATTCAGCTCCACGAACCCCCGTACACCGTCGGCTATTTCGTCGGAAGCCTGGCCACGGCATCCATCAACCGTAAGCTCTCCCAGGCCTTGATCAAGCTCGCACCGGCCGAGCTGACATTCACCGAGATTCCGATCAAGGACCTCCCGCTCTACAGCTACGACTACGACGCCGACTACCCGTCGGAAGGCCGCGCCCTCAAGCAGGCAATCGAGTCGGTCGACGCCGTGCTGTTCGTCACACCGGAATACAACCGCGGCATTCCCGGCGCGCTCAAGAACGCCATCGACTGGGCCAGCCGCCCGTGGGGCGACAACTCGTTCACCGACAAGCCTTCGGCCGTCATCGGCGGCTCTCCCGGGGGCATCGGCACGGCGGTGGCACAGCAGAGTCTGCGCAGCGCGCTCAGCTTCTGCAACTCAAGGCAGATGACCGCCCCGGAGGCGTACATCCAGATCACCGACGGACTGATCACGGATGAGTACGAGGTCACCAATGAGGGCACCGCCGACTTCCTGCGGAGCTTCATGAACTCGTACCTGGAGTTCATCACTCGCGTGCTGACCGTGGTGCCGCAGAAGAAGTAGCCCTTAGGGGCGGGCAAACCAAGGCGGGTAGACGGACACCTTGGTGGTGAACTCCGACCCGGCCAGAATGTCGCGAACCTCGTTGCGCGCCCGATCGTTGGCTACCCCGATCAACGTCACCGCATCGAACGGCAGGCGCTCATGAACCAGCAGCTCGGCACGACCGAGCCTGTCCTCATCGCCACGCATCCGGCCCAACTCGCGCGTCGCCAGCTCCGGCGTTGCCGCGAACCTGGTTCCGGCATCCGCCGCATCACCGGTGGCCACCACACTGTTGTCACGCCCGGCCTTACCGATCGTGGTGACCAGCACCACGTACTCGGCGGGGGTGGTCTCGCGCACAGTCGGCGCCAGCCGAGGGTCGGGCACCGACGAGCGGATGTCACGCCACAGCGCCGAATCCGGACTCACGAAGAACGGCACGAAACCGGCGACCGGCGCACCATCGACAGTCACCCCCCGACGCTCCTGCCGGTTATCAGCAGACGAGATGTCGACAGTCGGCTGCGCCCCGTGAGTGTCGGACAACAGGCATCCGCTGCGCACAATCCCCTCGAGGTTGCGCACGTGGGTGACGTGATAGATCCGTTGGTCGACACGTTGCACAGTCGGGCCGGCTGCACCGGCGACCCTGGACCTCGCGGCGCTCACCCGCGGTCGAACCACCTTGGGGGCCGAAGGCTCGATCTTCGGAACAGGCTTGGGCGTGCAGAGGTCGCACAGCGCCTCATCGAGACCGTGAATGCATTCGACGACCAAAAACTTCCCCTCGTAACGCGGATGCCCGCTCCCCCAGAATACGTTGCTTCGCCTGAACGTATACCGGGGCAGACTGGAAGGCATGATTCGCAAGCGGGTGATCGTGCGGGGACAGGTTCAAGGTGTCGGATTCCGTTGGGCGGCGCAAGCTGAAGCTGAACATCTCGCGGTTTGCGGTTATGTGCGAAACCTGCCGGACGGCACGGTGCAGGCCGAAGTGGAAGGGACGGAACCGGCAGTGCAGCGGATGCTCGACTGGCTGCGTCACGGCCCGCCATACGCCAGGGTCGACGCCGTCGACATCGCCGGCATCGACCCGGAAAACACCGCTCAGGACAACACCGTCCGAGACGGCCGGTTCAGGATCATCTAGTCCTCGGGCTGTACACCCGCAGTCCACCGGGAAGGTTGCGGATGCGGAACTGGTAGCCGCCACCGGACGGGTCCGGCCACACCTCGCCGTCGTGCGCGAGCCCCGGTGTCCGGCCGTGACGCGGGCGCACCACCACGGCGAGTTCGCCGGCAGTGAAGCCCCCGATCGACGGAGTACCCCACAGCAGCCGCAACCGCCGGAGGAACGCCCCACCGCGCGCCCCGAACACCAGGGCGCCGATCGTGCTCAGCCTCGGCCCGGCGTACAGCATCCGCACATCTAGTAGCCCGTCGTCCAGCCGCATGCGGCGAAGCGGTGTCACCGAACCCTGACGGTTGCGATTCACCCCGACGAACAGCGACAACACCCGCGCTGACGCCCCGTTGACAGTGATGTCAACCGGTTGCGCCCGGCGCAGCACCCGCACGGCCGCAATCAGAGCGGCCACCCACTTGCCCAGCTTCTCCTCGCGCGCGGTCCGCTGCTCCACGAAATCCGGGTAGAGCCCCACCGACGCGGCATTGAGTACCGTCACCGTGCGCTCGCCGCCGACAGTCAGTTCCGCGACATCCGCCCGCAGCCCCTCACCGGCCTGCAGCGCGTCGATGGCCGCCACCACCGACGCGATACCCGCAGTCCCGGCGAAATGGTTGAACGTGCCACCGGGCAACACCAGAAGGGGGAGGTCGAGCTCCCTGGCCAGCTGTGCAACCGCAGCGACGGTACCGTCACCGCCGCACACACCGAGCACGAGCGGGCGAGCGGATGCCACGGCGGCCCGCACCACGGCGGGCAGGTCGTCATCCTCCTGCAACTCGTGCAGCCGCGCGCCGGGCAGCCGTTGCCTGATGGTGCGAACCGGGTCCAGGGAAATGGTGGCCGTACCGGAGGACGGGTTCGCGACAATGAACGCACCGGAGCCCTCAGCAAGCGCCGGCAGGGACACCGGGAGGCCCCCCTGCCTCACCTGTTGCGCCGGTGCCGGCCTCGGGCGCACCACGACAGCGCCCAGCCAGGCGACCCCGGCGCCGAGAACTGCTCCCCCGACGACATCCGACAGCCAGTGGGCTCCGGTGTGCAGTCTGGAGTACGCGACCCCAGCCGCCACTGGCGCGATCGCAGCCCCCACCCGCGGTGACTCGAACGCCACTCCGGTGGCAAATGCCGCGGCACTGGCCGCGTGCCCGGACGGGAAGGAGCCCGACGTCGGCGACTTCTTCAGCTGCCGGCCGATCGGGATGTTCTTCAGCAGGGGCCGGTCGCCCCCGAAGACATTCTTGCCGACCAGATTGGCCAGCATGCTGGCGCCGAGCAGGGAAGCCGAGCCGCGGATGGCCGCCCGCGGCCGCCAGAACACCAGCAGCACCGCAGTGATCGTGAACCACAGCACCCCGCGGTTCGCCGTCCGGGACAGTCGGGCGTATCCGCGATCGACCAGCGGATGCGTGCTGCGGGAGTTGACGCGGTGGCCGGCGGCAGCATCCACCCTGCGCACCCACCGGGGCATGACCCGCCTGCGGCGGACGGCGACGAACGGGTTAAGGGTCTTAGGCATAGCGGTTAGCCGTCATCGTTCAGCGTGACGGATATTGCACCTCCCGGTTGTCATCACAAGAGTAGGGCGGCGATGCCGTCAGGGCTTTCAGGAGGTGTTCAGCGCATCGAAGCCCGTCATCTGCTGGGCGCTCCTTGCTCATCGAGCGAATTCAGGGCGACCGGCAGCCGACGCGCATGTTGGTCCTGTGCAACGGGTTGACCCCTGCTCTCCCGGTTCTCGCTTACTGAGCGTAGGACATGACACAGCACAAGGGGGGTTCGGCGATGATCAGCACCGTTCTCGGCGTCGACATCGGCACGTCGAGCAGCAAGGGAGTGCTGGTCGATTCGAGCGGCCGCATCATTCGATCGGCGACGCGGGAGCACCAGGTGAATCGGCCGATCTCAGGTCAAGTTGAGATGGGCGCCTCGACCTGGTGGGGACGAATTCGTGCCGATCACCCGCGAACTGCTCGCACCCGGTGACATTCAAGTCGACTCGGTCGGGGTCAGCGGAATGGGGCCGTGCACCCTCCTCGTCGACGCCTTCGGCGAACCGCTGCGGCCGGCGATCCTGTACGGCGTCGACACCCGCGCGTCCGGGCAGATCGCAACGCTCGAAGACCGGTTCGGCGCGCAAGAAATTCTGGATCGAAGCAGATCCCTGCGCTCCAGCCCGGCGGTCGGCCCCAAGCTTCTCTGGGTCGCTGAGCGAGCCGGAGGTGTTCGCGCGGGCCAAGAGGCTCTTCATGCCGAGTCTTGGCTGGTCTGGAACCTTACGGGCGAATATGTCTTCGACACTCACTCGGCGAGCCAGTGTACCCCGTTCGTCGACGCCGAAGCGGACGACTGGTACCGGCCGTGGGCGGATGCCATTGCCCCCGCCCTCGAGCTGCCGGCCCTTCGCTGGCCCGGCGATCGGGCTGGCGCAGTCACGGCCGAGGTGGCCGCCGCCACCGGACTCCCGATCGGCACCCCGGTGATCACCGGCACAATCGATGCCTGGTCGGAAGCGGTGAGCGTCGGAGCCCAGACGGTCGGCGACCTTATACTGATGTATGGAACGACGATGTTCCTGATCAACACCGTTGACAAGGCTGTGCATCGCGAGTCGATGTGGGGAACGGTCGGTGCGTTCAGGGGCACGAAAAACCTCGCCGGCGGCATGGCAACCTCCGGAGCGATCACCGGGTGGCTGCGAGCTCCCATCATGGACCCGGATGCCCGCGGCGTTGTGGCCGGGCTCACGCTGCGCCATAACCGGGGCGATTTGTATCATGCCGCACTCGAGGCCACGGCGTTCGGTGTCCGTCACAACATCGAAACCATGGTCGCCGCCAGCGCGACCATCCAGCGCATCACCGCGGCTGGAGCGAAACGCAGGGGAGGCTTTGGCCTCAGATCGTCACGGACGTCACGGGCCTGGAGTAGTATCCCGCGACTCGATCCATCAGCCATGCCCTGGCGGCGCACGAGCGGTTGACCGCCTCCTGATGAGTACTCCACCATCTGGAGCGTCGACTTCACCGACGACTGGTTTAAGGCGGGCATCTGCAGCTGGCTGGAGACCCGGCGGATCGAGCACGACGCTTCACACGTCCGCCCGCTCCAGGAACTCGTTGCCGGCCCCGAGAAGGAGCTTGGAACGGCGGTGGCGGACGAGCTGCTCGCTGACAAGGCCATCATCGGCGTCTTCGACGAAGGCTGTATGGGCATGTACAACGCCATCATCGACGACGAACTCTTGAATCCGATCGGCATCATCAAGGAGCGGCTGTCTCAGTCAGCGCTCTACGCCGAGATACTCCGAGTGACGAAGACGCCTCAGCGGTCGGCGGCTCCAGGACAAGGGCATGACGTTCCGCCTCGGCGAAGACGGCAAGACCGGTCTGACAGAGGAGCAGCTCGCCTGGCAGTACAAGATGTACATCGCGGCAGTGCGCATCGCTGATGGCTTCGGATTGGACGCCGTTGGAATCCAACACCAGCAGGGCCTCAAGGATTTGGTGCCGGCCAGCGTCCTCGCCGAAGGCCTTCTCAACGCGACCGATCGGCCACCGGTCGCCAGCAGGGGCGGCGAACGGGTGCTTTTCGAGGGTAGGGCTCTGCCGCACTTCAACGAAGCGGACAAGGGCGTGGCCGTCGATGCGCTGATCACAGACCGCGTCTGGCGCGCGATGGGGCTACTGCCCGACAACACCCTCCACGACGTCCGCTGGGGCGAGGAGTACAACTGCCAGTTCGTCTGGGTCTACGAGATCTCCGGCTCCGTGCCGACGTCGCACCTCGGCGGTTATCAGAACGCGGAGGGCTGGCGTCAGGATCCGGTCTTCTTCCCAGCCGGAGGCAGCACCATCAACGGAGTCTCAATGCCGGGCGAAGTTGTGCTGAGCCGGGTGTTTATCGCTGGAAGCATGCGGCAGGTCGGCCTTCTGCGGGGCAGCGTTGTGCAGTTGCCTGAGGAGGAGACGCTCCGGCGCAAGATCGCGACGAACGCGGAGTGACCGATCGCCCATGTCGTGCTCCATGGCGTCTCGCGCGATCAGTTCATGTCGCGGCACACGGCGAATCACGCCCAGCTCGTTTACGCGCCCGACGCCGCGACAGCTGACCGTGCGCTGGTCACGAAGGCCGCCATGTTCGCGCGCCTGGGGGTGCGGATCAACCTCGTCGGCGAGGTCGCGATCTGATCAGTCCTGGATAGCAAGACTCAGCTGAAGGCTTTAGCCACCGTGATCGCGCCAGCCACCGCCACCAATCCGATGACTATCCATCGAAAGATGTGCGCGGGCAGGCGCGGGCCAAGCGTGGTTCCGAGCCAATTGGCGAGTAGGGCTCCAGGTATCCAGAAGATTCCGACCTCCAGTACGGCCTGCCACTGCGCCTGACCACTGACAGCGACCGCTACCAGTGCGATGCAGCTGGAGATCAGCAGGAAAGCGGCCAAGGTCGCCAGCACTCGACGCGATGAAAGGGCCGTGCGGGCCATTAGCAGCGCTGCCGGCATGCCATTGAGCGATGCCATCGATCCAAAGGCACCCGCGATCATCCCAACGCCAGCGACTGTCGCTAAGTGCGGCTCATGCTCGTGGCGGACGACCTTGGACAAGGCCAAGCCAATCGACGCCACAATCAAGACCGCACCGATGACGGCCTGCAGCACGGTTGGCGGTGTAATTCCGGTTACCCACACACCGATGACGGCACCGAAGAGGCTGCCGATGGCGAGAATGGTAACGATGCGCCACTCGATGGCGGCCCGCAGCCGCGTCGTGACAATGATCCGTGTGACGACGGTAACGACCAGATTCACGGTAACCACTATTTCCAGCGGCGTCCCGATAAGAATCAGCAGCCCCGTTGAGACCAGCGAGTCTCCGACTCCAGTCACCCCGCCTACAAAGGCGGCAAAGGCTATGATCAAACCGCCCGCAAGGAGCATCCATTCCGTCACTTACTTGACTGACGGACTGACACTACGAGAGCGACGCGCGTTGCGCACCACCAGAACCAAGCGAACCACCGCGACACAAGCGATGACGCCGAATACCGTTGCCGAGAATGGTCGTGTCAAGAAAATGGCGAAGTCACCGGAAGACAGAGTCAGCGACTGCCGCAGAGAAGACTCCAATGTCGGGGCGAGCACGACGGCCAGCACCATCACCATCACGCTGAACCCGTGACGGCGTAACAGGAAGCCGACTACTCCGGCCAGCAACATGATGATGATGTCGAATGAACTGTTGTTCGAGGCGTAGGCGCCCACCATGAGAAAGACCAGCACGCATGGCATCAGCACCTTCGGCGGGATCGCGAGCAGGCGGGTGAACAACCCGACCAACGGGAGATTCAGCAGCAGCAGCATCGCGTTGGCCACATACATTCCGGCAATGACCACCCAGAAGACTTCGGGATGGTCGGTGATGAAGGTCGGTCCCGGCGTAATACCGTTCAGGAGTAGCGCGCTGAGTACCAGCGCCATCACCGGTGCGAAGGGAATGCCTAGCGCCATCAGGGGCACGAAGGATGCCGTAGCTGCCGCATTGTTGGCAGCCTCCGGACCAGCGACACCTTCGACGGCGCCCTTGCCGAACTCGGACTTCCTTCGCGAAATCTGCTTCTCCAACATGTACGAGGAAAAGGTGGAGATGATGGCGGCAGGGCCGGGAATCAACCCGCTAACAAACCCAACGCCGGACCCACGCACTGTCGGCCAGGCCGCGCGGCGCAGTTCGGGCCGTGTTGGGACTAGTTCACGCAGCTTCGGAGCCCGCACCGATTCTGGCCTCCAGCGCTCCACCGCTGCCGCGATGACTTCGGCGAAACCAAACACCCCCATCGCCAGCGGGACGAAGGCAATACCTTGCGTCAACTCGGTCGAGCCGAAGTTGAATCGGATCTGACCGGTTATCTGATCCAGGCCAATCGTTGCGACGGCGAGCCCCAGCCCAACCATGATCAAAGACTTCACCACGGAGCCAGGAGTCAAGAATGCGAGGAGTACGAGCCCTGCAACGGTGAGGGCGAAGTATTCTGGGGGGCCAAGGCGCACCGCAACGCTTGCCAGGCTCGGAGCGAAGAAGGTCAGCGCCACAACGCTGAGCGTTCCGGCTGCGAACGACGACAAGGCGGCAATAGCGAGTGCCCCTCCGGCGCGTCCCTTCTTGGCCATCTGATGGCCATCAATGGCGGTGACGACCGAGGACGCCTCCCCCGGGATATTCAACAGGATTGAGGTCGTTGAGCCGCCGTATTGGGAGCCGTAATAGATCCCCGAGAACAGAATCAGTGATCCGGCCGGGCCGAGTTGCGTGCTGAACCCGAGCAGCAGGGCCATCGCACCGATCGGGCCGATACCCGGGAGCACCCCGACCAGCGTTCCCAGGATGACGCCGACAACCGCAATAAGCAGTAGCGATGGGTCCCAGAGGCTGGCGAAACCGGCCATTAGACCGTCAAGCGAATCCACAGTGTCTCCTTATTTCGAACGCGTTGGCATTAGCCCAACGGGATCAAGCCGGTGGGGAACGGAACCAATAGCCAACGGTCGAACACGAGGTAGGCAAGGATCGCCATCCCCGCACCCAGGGCAGCAGCGCGCCACCAACCCACCCCGAGTACCTTCGCTGCGAGCGTGGTCATAAGGAGAGTCCCGACGATGAAGCCGATATAAGGAAGCCCAACGACGAACCCCGCTGAGATTGCGAGCACCAACAGTGGTCGCCGAAGCGAGGTAGGGCCTTCCGGCGGCTCCCCTGACATCCGATTCGTACCCTCAGCATCCACCGTGCCTGGACCGATCTCGGTTCCGGCAGCGGATACCTCATCTTCGCCCGCCGAGTGGCCCGAGGTGGTGACACGAACCATCTCGTTAGGCCCTTCGAGCGCCTCACCCTCAGGGTTCGTCGGCTGCTGCGGTCGCCCTCCGATGAAAAAGAGGACGACCGCGCAAACCGTTAGACCGACGCCAATGATGACCGGAAGGAAACCCGGTCCGGGACGACTGAGGGGGCCGAAATCGTAACTGGTGGCCATGACGGTGTAGCCCACAGCCAGCACGCCTAGTCCCACGGCGTACAGTCTCTCGGTGCGATTCCGCATGCCACTCCCCTCGTTTGTTCCGCTAACCAGCCGGTCGGATGCGGCTACTGCTGTAGCAGCGGTGCGAAGGTCTCTTTGTCGCTCGCCATCTGCTTGCGCACTTGAGAGCCGTCCTGGACATCGATCGTCTGAGCCAAGCCTGCCATGAGCTCTTCGAACTGCCCGCTTAGGGCGGCGGCGGCGAAAGCCTCGCTCAGTTCCTCTGTGACATCGTCCTGTAGTGCATCCGGCCCGAAGACGAAGGTGTTGGCGTTGACCAGGACTTCCCAGCCACTCTCGACGGCTGTCGGAATGTCTGCAAGGGCGCTCGAACGCTCCGTTGAAAGCACGGCGAGCACCTTCACTGCCCCAGCGTCCAGTTGCGCGGCTATCCCGGCAGTCTGGCCCACCATGGCGTCGATGTTGCCGCCCAGAAGCGCGGTCAGCGCCGGGGCGTCGCCAGCGAAGTCAACTGGGTTCAGCTTGATGTCTGCCTCCCGCTCGAGCATCCGAACTGCGATCGTATAAGGCAGCGCGCCCTGTGCTATCGAAATCGACCCGGGAGCAGCATCCGCCGCGTCGACCAAATCCTCCAGGGTGTCATACGGGCTGCCGGCCGGAACGGCGATGGCATAGTCAACCGAAGTGATCTGCACTACGGGAGTAAAGGCGTCAGGGTCATAAGGCACGTCGGAGATGAACGGTTGCAGGACGAACGGAGCCGGCCCGACAAAGCCGATGGTGTGGCCGTCGGCTTTGGATTGCAGAACCTCGTTGACACCGATCGTTCCGTTGCCACCCTCGCGGTTGACCACGCGGAGCGCGTGAGCGAAAGTGCCTTCTTTGTTGATTGCGTCGACCAGGCCACGTGCCACAGAATCTGTGCTGCCCCCGGCAGGGAACGGGACGACGACATCAATCGGGCGGGTCGGAAAATTGCTTACCGCCGCCCCTTCGTCAGCAGTGGAAGCAGAGCATGCGGCGAGGGCACTGACAATCGCGCCCGCGGTCAGCAGTGCCGCGCAACGGCGGGCGAAACTACGACGTACATTCATGATGACTTGCTTTCTGTTTGGGGAGTTGCGGTTTTCGTGGCTTCGTCAGTGGAGATCCCACACCAGTCGAGAGCGAACAAGGCCAAAACCTTGGTGGCCTGTTTGATGCTCTCGATGTCAACCCATTCGGCGGGACCGTGCTGGTCTCCTCCGAGTGGGCCGTAGACAGTCGCCGGCATATCGGCCTGGTGGATGAACAGTCGCTGGTCGGAGGTGCCTAGAGCAGTGTCGAACCCGAGAATCTCCCCGGTGATCTCTCCGTGGACCTCTCCGAGCATCGCGAATAGTTCCGCGTCCCGCTCCATCTGCGACCCAACGGCCGCGAATCCAATCCATTCGACCTCCGGCGGGGACTCCTTCAGCCAGGGATCGCGTGCGGCAATCTCGAGAAGGCCTTCCTCAAACTTGCGGCGGATGTCTTCGATCTTCTCACCTGGAAAAGCGGAGATTCGAACCTCGAAACTACACAGTGGAGGCACGGAGGACGCCCAGTCACCCCCAGAAATGACGCCGACGTTATAGTTGAGGGGATGCTCGATCCCCTCGAACACTGCCGGTCGCCCCGGGGCGGCATTCGCTCGCTCCTGCAACTCATGGACTCCGGCCACCAGGAACGCTGCCTTGTCAATCGCGTTGACGGAGGCACCGGCGTTCTTGGCGTGTCCCCCACGTCCGCGGGTGGTGATTCGGACCCAGAGCACGGCTACTTCAGCGTCGCGCGCGCGGCACCCTGAAGGCTCCGGCATAATCGCCGCATCCGCGCGATAACCCCGGTCGATGGCAGAGAGCGTTCCGTTGCCGGTGCACTCCTCGTCGATCACGGTCATGAGGGTGAGGTCGCCGCAAAGGGTGACATTCGCGTCCCGAAGAGCATGACCGACGAACACCAGAGACGTCACTCCCGCCTTCATATCGGCAGTGCCGCGACCGAACATTCTGCCGCCCTCAATGCGCGGCTCCCAGGGGCTGGAGTGCCAGACGCTCTCTGGCCCCGGGGGAACGACATCGATGTGCCCGTTGAGGATGAGTGAGCGACCACCGCCCGCGCCGTTCATGGTGGCCGCGAGGTTCGGTCTGTCGGCATAGGGTGCGGTACCGGTGCCTGCAATACCCTTCCAGCGTTCCAACATCCCATCGGTGATCGCCCAGGAGTCGGTCGCGACATCGAGCTGGTCGAATTGCTTTTTGACCAGCGACTGAGCACCGGCCTCATTCCCAGCAATGCTGTCTTCACGTACTAGTTCTTGCAGGAAGGCGAGCTGCCGGGTCCAATTCTTGTCAATGGCGGCCAGGACGGCGGCCGCTGCCTCCGAGCGTCTCGAGGGTTCCGCACCTTCATTAGTCAAATTCATTGGTTCAGTAAAAGGGTTGGCTCCTAGCGAGTCAAGCGGCTAAAGTTCACTATGCGACTAAATCGGAGATTCTGATGGGATCTGTGCAGGAGAACCATCCCGTGCGGGCTGACGTGGCTTCTTTGGCTAAGGGCTTTCTAGTCCTGGAAAACGTGGCATCGGCCGATCGGCCACAGGCTGTAGCGTCCATAATCAACCAAACGGGACTTGACCGCAGTACGGTCAACCGAATGCTACGATCTTTGGTCCAAATCGGATATCTACAGCGCCACGGTCGTGGACGTTACGGCCTTGGCCATCGCTCCTATCCGCTTGGCGCTCAATTACAGAGCACCAGACACCTGACAGCTGCGGCCCTTCCGGCGATGCGAGAACTTCAAAGCCAAGTGTCTGAAACCGTCAACCTCGGCATACTCAACGGAGTGGCGGTCGCATACATCGCGCGGCTCGCCACTGCCCGTATCTTGACGCCTAATATCGACGTCGGCACCCAGTTGCCTGCGTGCAACTCGTCGCTCGGGCGGGCGATCCTGTCCTTCATGCCAGAGGACGCCGCCCGACGCGTGCTCGAGCAGAGCGAACGAATCCAGGTCACTCCTCACACGCTGGTCGAGATCAGGGACTTGATGGCCGACTTAAGGCGAACTCGTCGGCGTGGGTTTTCCCTCACATCGCATCAAATGGAACTAGGTGTTCGCTCGATCGCAGCGCCGATCTTCGCCAATGGCAACGTTGTGGCCGCCATCAATGTGACGGTGACCAGCGCCCGCTACTCCGAGGAAGAGATGTTGGCTACTCTGCGACGACCATTACTTCAAGCCGCCCAGACGCTGTCCAAGTCGTTCACCACGACCTAGTGACCACACCGAAGGACGCTGGGTCGCCACAAGGTCTGGTTCAGTAGTCGAACTCTCAGCGATGTCCACTCGACCGGGCGTCGAATTCGGCTCAGCCGGCGACCTTGGCCACCACCTCATCGCGATAGCTGGCCCTCACCATGATGGGAAGGTGGTCGGATGATCCGAGCGGCAGGGTCTTCACGCTCTCGATGTCGAGACCAATCGACGTCGCCAGGTCGAAATGGCCGCGGAAGAACTTGTAGCGGGTGTAGGTGCGCTTGTCACTGAGCGTGAGGTCGTACCCGGATTCGAGCATCCGCACGTTCAGGTGGTCCTTGAAGACCGGGTAGTTGTAGTCGCCGACCATCAGCGTCGGAAGCCCAGGGCCGAGCTCGCGCAACTGCTCGTGCGCGGTCGTGATCTGGTGCCGGCGCAAAGAATTCAGGGCGGTCAGCGGTGCTGCGTGGAACGACGCCACGACCAACTCGCGGCCGTCCTCCTGGTCGATCAGCCGCGAGCCGATGAGACGCTCATGTGCCGGTGACAGGATCCGGTCGTGCAACGACTTCTTCAGCTCGAAGGCTCGCGTCTCGACGGCAGTGAACCGTTCTCGAGAGTAGTAGAGGGCGAGGCCGAGACGGTTGCGGCTGGTGGAATCCGCCAGGTGGAGTGAGCCCAACTCGGCAGGCAGAGCACTGGTGTCGGCTTCCTGCAGACACAGAAGGTTCGGGTCGAATTGTTCCACCAGGTCCACGAGTTCGGAACTCGCACGGTTCTTGCGGAGGTTGTAACTGATGACCTTCACTGCAGTGAGCATCCCCAAAGGTTGAGTGGTCCGGAACTACCAGCCTACGTTCCGAACTCTGGAAGAACTCGCACCACATCCCATTTCGCGGGCACTGGTGCTACCGTCCTACCGTGACCCCGCAGGAGCTTGAGAGTCTCGCCCAGCTGCGACGCGCCCGGGACCTGATCGACCGCGAGTACGCGAAACCGCTCGACGTGCCGACCATCGCAAACCGCGCGTTCATGTCGCCTGCGCACTTCTCGCGCCAGTTCCGGGCGGCCTACGGCGAGACGCCGTACAGCTACCTGATGACCCGCAGAATCGAACGGGCGATGGCATTGCTGCGGGACGGCGCGAGCGTCACCGACGCCTGCATGGCCGTCGGTTGTACCTCTCTCGGCTCGTTCAGCACCCGGTTCACCAAGATCGTCGGGGTCACCCCCACCGAATACCGCAAACGCGAGCACGACGCGGTCAAGGCCATGCCGGCCTGCGTCGCGAAATCGCATACCCGCCCGGCGCGGAAATCATCGAGCAGGATCGAAGAAGCGACCCCGGAGGCAGCGGCTTAGAGTCAGGGTCATGACGACCACACTCCAGTACTGCAACATCACCGTCAACGACGTCGACGAGGCGATCGCCTTCTACAGCAACGCACTCGGCCTCCAGGTACGCAACGACGTGCCGTCGGGCGACTACCGCTGGGTCACTCTCGGCAGCGACGCGCAGCCCGGACTCGACATCGTGCTCTCGGTGCCTCACGCCGGCCGCTCCCAGGCCGACGGTGACGCGCTTCAGGAGCTCCTCACCAAGGGCGTGCTGCCGATGATGGTGTTCCGCTCCGACGACGTCGATGCGACCTTCGAGCGGGTGCGCGCATCCGGTGCCGAAGTGCTCCAGGAGCCCATCGACCAGGCGTGGGGACCGCGCGACTGCGCCTTCCGCGACCCGTCAGGCAACACTGTGCGGATCTCCCAGGCGCCGGCAGCGTAACCACCGGCCGGCGCCAGCCTAGCGCTGCGGCAGCCCCAGCAGTTCTGCCTCCACCGCGGGGTCGAGCCCGACCCTGGGGCGGTCCGCCCGGTGCGGAGCGGTTCCGCCGATCGACTGCAGCCAGTCCCAGGTGTCGGCCACCGTTTCCCGGAGCGGGCGGATGCGCAGCCCGTCGGCGACCGCCTTCGACACGTCACCCTGGTGCATGGCCTCGTGGCCATGCCCCGGTGGCAACCAGATCGGCAGGTCCATCCACGGCCGCACGCCGGCGGCGAGAATCGTCTCGGCGTCTGTCCAGCGCAGCTCAGCGCCAGAACCGGTCACCGAGACACAGGCCTCCAGTAGGTCGCCCATCGTGGCCTGTCCGACCGGACTGACCACGTTGAACGGGCCGCCATGACCACGTTTCGCCACCGACAGGCCAAAGGCGGCGAGGTCGCGAGCATCGACATACTGAATCCCGGCATCCGCCGACCCTGGAGCCAGCACCGGCCCACCGGCGGCGACGCGGTTCAGCCACCACGGGAGGCGGCCGATGTTCTCCCGGGGGCCGATGATCAGGCCGGCCCGCAGCAGGACGGCGCGCACCCCGAACTCCTCGACGACCGCCAGCTCGGAGCCGGCCTTCGCCCTGGCGTAGTCGTCGAAGTGGTCGTCGTCGGGGTCGGCGACCACCAGCCGCGCCGTCTCATCGGCCCCGGCCGGGATCGGGTCGGCATAGACCGAACGGCTCGACACGTAAACGTAGTGCTCGACACGCTCCCGCAGCACGGTGGCGGAACGCCGCACCACAACCGGCGCCCACGACCAGGTGTCGACCACGACATCCCATTCACCGTCGTTCAGGGCGGCGAGACCGTCGACCTGGGTACGGTCACCGTGCAGCGCGATCACCCCTTCGGGGGCCGGGGTTCTTCCCCGGTTCAGGGTTGTGACCTCCCAATCGGCGGCCAGCGCCTGATCGACGAACGCCCGGCCGACGAACTCGGTGCCACCCAGGATCAGAAGCCTCATGCTGCAAGCAAACCGCACCGCCCGGCTACCGCGAACTGCTTTCGCTTGCGGCGTAACGCTGCCACGTCAGACAAGACCTGTCACGACGGATATTCTCGGCCTACCGTGATGGGCAGCAGCAGCGAATGGAGACGTGATGAACGAGAACGACGACCTCGGTGCCCAGCGCGACGCCCGCAAAACGGCCGAGTCCATGCCAGACATCGACGACTCGGCGGCAGCACAGACGCACGACGGCGGGATGCCGAGGGACGACGTCGAAGAGGGGTTGTCTGGCGGAGCACGTATCGACGACGAAGAGTTGGTGGATGACCGGCCTCCGCTGCCGGGCGAAGGACAGGGCGACCCGTTGACTGAGAACGAACCGACTCCCCTCGAGGAGCAAGTCGACCCTGACACCGGGCTGCCGGTACGCCGAGAAGGTTACCGCTGAGGGGCGTTATCGAACCGGATCACCGTCTTTCGCCTGCGATGGTGGCGCGCATCCTTCGGTGGATCGCGCAGCTAGACGAACCGGACGGTGTTCTGCAGCCGGGTGCGCACATCGAACAACTCGGTGCCACCGATCTGGGGAACGCCCGGCAGGCCGTTGCGCATCAGGTCGAGCAGCCGCGACCGCTGCACCACCACCGACGGCACCCCGCGCGTCTTCCCCAGCATCATCAGTGACTCGTCGGTCGCGTCATCGGGAACCACGATCACCAGCCCGGTGAAGCGCACCCGGGCCGCCCGGGCCACCCACTTGGCCTCGAGTGCCAGCTGGTGCATCGGCTTCTCCCCCGGCATCAGCACATCGCCGATCAGCTCACCCCGGCGTGCACGAACCGCCCCGCCCCAGTCCTCGGACAGCACCGCGAACAAGCCGGACGGCCCGATAACCAGGTGGTCGATCTTCGCAACACCGCCGGAGAAGCGCGGGTTGGCCGGGGAGACATCCGTCGCCACATCGTGCCAGAGCGTGTAGCCGATACCGAGGGTCGCCAGGGTGCTCGCCGTCGCCTCCTCGGCCAGCGCATCCGCCAGCATGTGCCGCAGTTCGCGCGGGGCGGAACGCACCAGTGCCGCGTCGTAGGGGTCGGTGACCTCGGTGCCGCGACCGGCCCACTCGCGCACCAGGGTCAGGTAGCGCTCGCGCCTCCAGCCGCCGGGGTGACCGTAGGAGCGAGCCGTCGGGCGGGAGTCCCTGCGGGAGCGCGGCGGAGCCGGAACCCAGGATGCGTCAGGCTGGGCAGCGACGTGCCCTCGGTCATAGGCGGCACGACTCGAGGTCGTGCCGATCAGCTCCCAGGCGTGCTGAACCGCGTGGAACCGCGCCTCCGAGCCGCCGGTGTCCGGGTGGGATGCGCGCAGCATCCGGCGATACGCCTTGCGCAGCTCGTGGTGGGTCGCCGTCGGCGGGACCCCGAGCACGTCGTACGGCGACGGCGTGAGCGGGCTTTCGGGCATGGGTTAAGGGTAATGGAGCGGAGCTAGACGCCGCCGCCACCACCGCCTCCGCCGCCACCACCGGCAGACCCTCCGCCGGTTGAGCCGCCGGAGGAGCTGCTGTAGGCCGACGCCGTGCTCGCCGCCATGGCCCCGATGCTGCGTGAGAACAGTGCGGCATTGAATGCCCCGTGGCCGGCGAACCAGCTCGGCTGGTCACCGAGCTCCTCGTAGTGGCGTCCGAGCTCCCCCGCCCACTCTTTCTCGTCGCCGAACATCACCGCGTACGGCAGCAGCTTCTCGTTCAGCTTCACCACCTCAGCGGTGTTGTCCGCGGCCACCGGCGTGCGCAGGGCACCCTCCGGCGACTGCAGGTAGCGGATGCGGTCGGCCTCCGCCAACTCGATGTACATCTCCAGCCCGCGCAGATAGTCGCGCAGCTCGACGCCCGCCTCGGTCAGCGGAATTTTGGCAACGAGGATGAGTGTGACGATCATCGTTGCCACGCCCGCAAAGAGCAACAGCACAGGCCACGCCCCGCCATACGCCTGGTCGAGCGCGATCACGCTGAAGATGAACGCCCCGACAGTGGATACCGCCGCGAGGGCGACCAGGAGCACGACCAGCCCCAGCGGAACCTTTCGACGGAACCCGTTGGCCGTGGCATCCGACGCCACCCGCTTCATCAGCTTGCCGATACGGGTAGCCGCCTTCTGGTCCGCCTTCTGAAGGCTGCGCACCTCTTCGGGATCGAGCGTGTTGCCGAACAGGGCGTGCAGGAACTCGCGCTCGTCATCGTCGATGCCGTCGGCAGTGATGAACTGCAGTTGGTAGTGCGGTTTCTTGCCACCGAGTTCGAGCACCCGGATGTTGCCTGCCACCGCCAGTTTCAGGATCGCGGCCACCGTCGCCTTGCCCTGCTTCCCCAGGATCACGGAGGAGAGGAACACGTTCGCGTTCTTCGGCGCCACGTACTCGGGGATGATGATGCCACGGCCAGGCGCATCACGCAGTTTGCGGGCGCGGGTCACGGCGGCCCCCATCGCGACGAGCAGTCCGGCAATCGTGAAGAACAGGGCGATCGACGGCATCGGCGAGGCGAAGAAGCTCCCGTCGCGCGGCTCGAACGTCCCGGGCTCGAAGCCGATCGCGAAGGTCAGCGTTTCCCCGGCCTGCAGGTTGTCGGCGCGGAAGGTGAATCCCGAACCGGTCGTCTGAGCCGAGGCTTCCCCGCTCTCACCCTGCTCGCCGCTGTACGCGGCCACATTCCCGTTGTACGCCGCCATCAGGTCCGGGCCGAGCGCCACGGTGCCCGTCACCCGGCCGAACGACTGCGCCCAGTCGGTGCCGTTCACGTCCCAGAAGAACTCGTCGGCATCCGTGTCGCTGAAGTCCTTGGTGACGTAGCGCTGCGTATAGCTGATCACGTATGCCTGCTCGCCGTGCACGTAGCTGTCGTCGGCGATCGTCACGACGAGGCTGTCATCATCCGTCTCGGCTTCGTAATGGCGGGGGGTGCCGTCCTCGTCGGTGACGCTGAGCAGCTCGATGTCGGTCGGATGCCCGTCGTAGTCGTTCACCAGCAGGCGGCGGATGCCGCGGTTCTGGTCGAACTCGGGGAACACCGCGACCAGCGTCTCAGTGGTGGTCAGCCGCGAATGACCCTCGGCGTCCCGCGACAACTCGTACTGCCCGTCGAAGCTCTCGAAGTGGAAATCGTCAACGTCGGCGGATGCCGGGGCGGCAATTCCCACGACCAGGCCGGAGATGATCGCGAGAATGGCGAGGATTCGTTTCACCCGACCGAGCCTATCCAGCGTTCGCGAAATGCGAACACACCACGGATGTACACCTGCCGTCCATCCTGCAATGTTCAACTGGGCACATGACCGGCTATACCGCTCAGTACCCACGGCCAGACCATTTCATCCTGCACCTCAGTGATACCCACCTGCTCGCCGGTGATGGGGACCTGTACGGTTCGGTCGACAGCGAGGGCACGCTCCGCACGCTGTTCGCCGAGTTGGAGGCGTCCGGCTCCCGGCCGGAGGCGATTGTGCTCACCGGCGACCTGGCGGACAAGGGCGAAGCGGATGCCTACGCGAGACTTCGCGCCATCGTCGACCCGGCAGCCCGCCGGCTCGGCGCCGAGGTCATCTGGGTGATCGGCAACCACGACGACCGCGGCACCTTCCGAGACTCGCTGCTCGACGAAACGCGGACGACCGAGCCGATCGACCGCGTGCACGATGTGAACGGCCTGCGCATCATCTCCCTCGATTCGACGGTGCCCGGCCATCACCATGGCGAGGTGACGGATGACCAACTCCGCTGGCTCACCGAGGTGCTCAGCACCCCGGCGCCGCACGGTTCGATCCTGGCCATGCACCACCCGCCGGTGCCGAGTGTGCTCGACCTGGCCGTCACCGTTGAGCTGCGCAGTCAGCCAGAGCTGGCCAGCGTGATTCGCGGCAGCGACATCCGCAGCATCATCGCCGGCCACCTGCACTACTCGACCACCGCGACCTTCGCCGGGGTCCCCGTCTCGGTCGCCTCGGCCACCTGCTACACGCAGGACCTCAACGTGCCGGTCGGAGGAACCCGCGGCCGCAACGGCGCCCAGGCGTTCAACCTGGTGCACGTGTACGACGACACGGTTCTGCACTCGGTGGTGCCCATCGGGGAGCACGCGATGGTCTCCTACGTCACCGCGGACGAGACCGCGTCCATCCTGGCGAAGAAGCAGATCACCATCGCACCGCCGGTCAATCCGCACGTGCCGGCGCTGGCCGATGACCGGAATCCGCCGACCCGCGAACTCGCAGTGGTCGGCTGACCCACCGCCGAAGTGCCCGTTCCGGAGAATAGTGCCCCGCGCAGCGGGAACTATTCTCCGGAACGGGCACTTTCGCTCGGGGACAGGGTGGCCTCGGCTGGCTTCTCCCAGGGTGCCGGGATCGGGAAGTAGCGCTCCAGGAAAGACCGCACCGCGGTGGCCCGCTCATCCGCCGTGATCTCGGGAAAGCTGCCGTCATTGAGGCAGAAGAAATCCTGTGAGCGCTTCTTCAGAAGTGAGCGCATCATCCGCAGCCCCGCCTGCGCCGTCGTGTCGACGTACCGCACCCTCGCGTCCGTGTGGGCCACCGCCCGACCGCTGAGCAGCGCGTAGTAGTGGTACAGCGAATTGGTCACCGAGATGTCGGTGGACTGACGGAACGCGCTCGCACTGGTGCGGGCGAAGTCCTCCGGAAACTCGCGCTCGAGCTCCTGCAGCACCGACTTGCGCAGCGGCGTCGCCGCGTGCTCGAGGTGGCGGGTGATCACGCGACCGAACTTCTGCTGCAGCAGCTGACGGTTCACCCTGGCGGCGTTCTCGAAACCGCTTCGCACGACGTTGTTCCCACCGAGACCGATGCGGGTCCTGGCTTCGATGAACCTGCTGACCCCGCCGGGCGAGAAGAACATCTCCGGACCTACCGGACGCCCGAAGAACATGTCGTCGTTGGAATACAGGAAGTGCTCGCTCAGCCCCGGGATGTTGTGGAGCTGGCTTTCCACGGCATGCGAGTTGTGGGTGGGCAGGTCATCCGGATTGCTGAAGAAGTCCTCGCTGCGCATCAGGGTGACGCGCGGATGCTCGTCGAGCCAGGCCGGTCGCGGGGAATCCGTTGCGATGTAGATGTTGCGGATCCACGGCGCGAACAGGTTGACCGATCGCAGGGCATACTTCAGCTCGTCCAGCTGGCGGAAACGGGCCTCCGAGCCGTCGCCCTCCCCGACCACGTAGCTGGCCATGCGGCGAGCCCGGGCACGCTGCCACTCCAGCTCGGCACCGTCGACCCAGGAGAAGACGATATCGATGTCGAAGTCGACATCGCCGCCGAGGTGGTCGAACATGCCGTCCAGGGTCGGCCAGCTGAGCCCGTACCGTTCAACTGAGGCCTGGATGGCCTCAGTTGCCGGCAGCGACCGGCGCATGAGCGCGTTGGGGTTCGGGGCGGTGATCTGGTCGGCGCCGTGCTTCCAGAATTCCAGGCGAACCCCGGCGGATGCGCCGTAGCCGAGCAGGCCGGTCGGTTCGACCCTGGGCCGGAACAGGCTGAAGGCGCTGGCCTTCCGGCCGGACACCCAGGAGCCCTCGGCCAGCAGGGCCGGCGAGCGCCGGGCATCCGCCTTCGCCGGTTTGCCCGCTTCGGTGAGGGCGGCCGGTTTCGCGTAGAACGGCTCGTTCTGGCAGGCCTCGGCCAGTGCCGACTGCAGCACCTTACGGTCCCGGCGGTCGACGGCGAGCACCGGAAGGGCGAGGTCGTCACGCACCAGCAGAAAGCGGATGCCGGAGGCGTCCAGGATCCGGCGGATGAACAGCAGGTCTTCGACCATCGCCTCCTGCGGCGTGACGGTGCGGTTCACCAGGGTGAGCAGGCCATCGTGCAGGACAAGGTCGTCCCGGTTCAGTACCCGGGGAGAGGAAACGTGTTCAATCATGGGGGCCCAATCGTCGAGCCTCGGCAGAAACGCCCGATCGACCGATTGTCGGTGAACCGTTAGCTTTTCGCAGCATAGTCGCCGAAGCTGTGAGCGGGTGGGGCAATTCCGCCCGCAATTCGGGGAGGCCCGCCGCCGGCCTGACCCCGTGCGCGTCGGTCCGGACTCGCCAAACGACGGCCGCAGGGAGTACGGTCTGAGCCTGATGGTGCATATCCTCAGTTACTCGCTCGCCGGTGCCAGCATGCCGCTCTGCGACCGCTACACCGTCCCATACGTCCTGGAAGCACGATTGGCACAGTCATGAACACCACCCGCGTAGATTTCTGCGTCATCGGCGGCGGCATCATCGGACTCGCCACCGCCCAGGCACTGCTGGAGCAGCATCCGGGAGCGACCATCGCCCTGCTGGAGAAGGAGAACTCCCTCGCCAGGCACCAGACCGGCCACAATTCCGGCGTCATCCACTCGGGCATCTATTACGCACCTGGCAGCCTGAAGGCCCAGTTCGCGATCGAGGGCACTGCCGCGACCACGGCCTTCTGCGAGGAGAACGACATCGCGGTGGAGTTCTGCGGAAAGCTGCTGGTGGCCACCAACGACCTCGAAGTCGAACGGCTGAAGGCACTCGAGGAGCGTGCGGCCATCCACGGCCTCGACGCCGAGCGGATTGACAGTGCCGAGCTGCAGCGCCGCGAACCCAACGTCAGCGGCCGGGAAGCCCTGTTCATCCCGAGCACCGGCATCGTCGACTACACCCAGGTAAGCCTCGCCATCGGCCGCCACCTGGAGAGGGCCGGCGTCGCCATCCACCTCGGCACCCGCGTCACCGGCATTGCCGAGAGCGATGCCGAAGTTCTCATCACCACCCCGACCATGCAGGTTGTGGCCTCCCACCTGGTGGTCTGCGCCGGGCTGCAGGCCGACCGCATGGCCCGGCTGGCCGGAATCAGCAGCGACGTGCAGATCATCCCGTTCCGCGGAGAGTATTTCCAGCTCTCCCCCCAGCGGGAACGGTTCGTCGAGCGCCTCATCTACCCGGTGCCTGACCCGGACCTCCCGTTCCTCGGCATCCACATCAGCCCGACCATCAGCGGCAAGATCACTGTCGGACCTTCCGCCGTGCTCGGACTCGCCAGGGAGGGCTACCCGAAGTTCTCGATGAGCCCCAGGGACATGCTGCAATACGCGCTCTTCCCTGGCCTCTGGCGGGTGGCCCTGAATAACGCGGGCACCGCGGTGCGCGAGGTGCGCAACTCCCTGCTGAAGCGCAGCTACCTGAAAGAGGTGCAGAAGTATGCGCCGTCGCTGAGGGCGCATGACCTGCTCCCATACCCAGCCGGCATCCGCGCCCAGGCGGTGCGTCGGGACGGCACCCTGGTGCACGACTTCCTGATCGAGCGCACGCCCAGGATGACCCATGTACTGAACGCGCCATCACCGGCGGCGACGGCGGCGTTCCCGATCGGGCGGCACATCGCGAGCGAAGTCCTGGAGCCGCAATAGGCTCCGCGCCGGGCGCCATCGCATCGACCGCGGCGGTCGTCCGGGTGATCTCGTTGCCTGACCCTAGCGTGCGCGGGAAGCGAACCACGCCTGGAATGCCTCCCGGCTGGTGTATCGCGGCGTGTAGCCGAACTCCTCTTTGAGCCTGGTGTTGAGTAGCACCGGTCGGTATTGCAGGAACTTCGTCCGCTCCGGTCCGTGGGGCGTCGCACCCACCACGTTCCCCGCCCACAGGGCGGCTTTCAACAGCCAGCTCGGTACGGTGAGCGTCCTCTTGCCCATCACCTGCGCCAGCTCACGGACCGTCAGGGCGCCGTCCCCGGCCACGTTGAAGGTACCGACCGGGCCGTCGGTGGCCGCTCGCACCATGCAAGCGACGACATCCTGATCCCAGATGAAGACGAACGGGCTCTCAGAACCGGCCACCCTGAGCAGGTGCTTCTTCTCGAACAGGGCGGTGATCTGGTTGCCCACCGTCTCCCCGAGGATGGTCCCGATGCGGAATACGACCTGTTCTAGCTCCGGATGCCAGACCCTGGCCTCCTCGAGCATCAACTCGACCATCCGCTTGTGTCGGGAGTAGGAGAAACTATCGTTGCCGCGAATCGGGTCAGTCTCGACGATCCACTCCGGGTTGTCCCGGTGATAACCGTAGGCGGCACCACTGGATGAGACCACGATGCGGCGAACTCCGGTCGCCAGGCAGGCGTCCAGTACGTTCCGGGTGCCCTCGACGTCGACCCGGTACTCGTCTTCCGGCGACAGGTCCTTGCCCGGGTTCACGACCGCCGCGAGATGCACGACCGTGTTGATCTTGTGCCGCTGGAACTGTTCGAGCAGCTGGTTGGCCTGCGTGACATCCGCTCTCTCATAGCGGACGCCGTCGATCGGCTGCCGCGGGTTGCGCAGATCGCCGCTCACCACCGTTTCGATGCCGTCGACACCGAGCTGGGCGGCGAGCCCGGCCACCACCGAGCTACCGAGGAAGCCGTTGCCGCCAGTCACGTAGATCCGGCGCCTCGTGCGCGCGGTTGACGGTGATGTCACAGGAGTGCTCCCTCTTTCGCTGCCTTCTTCTTCGCGCTGCGGCTCGCCCAGAAAGTAGCCAGCGCGAGCCCCGCGATGATGTCCCAGATGCCCCACCAGCCGGCGACGATCGCCATGCCGCCCAGGCCGTCGAAGAACGCGAACACCAGCCCGAGGCCGAGACCCGCATTGCGGATGCCCACCTCGAAGGTGACCGCCTTGGTGCTCGGGGCGTCCAGCCCGGTCACCTTCGCCGTCGACCAGCCGAGCGCGAGCGCGACCGCGTCATGCAGGAACACCGCCAGCAGCACGATGCCGATGTAGCCCATGAAATAGGTCCAGTTGCCGACCAGCGCGATCACGATGAACGCCAGCAGGGCGACCAGGCTGATGCGGCGCACCCAGGGCTGCACCTTCGCGGTAAAGGTGGGCCAGCGGTTTCCGATCAGGATGCCGAGGGCGAACGGCAGGCCGATGATCACGATGATCTTCAGCAGCATGTCGATGGCGTCGAGCTCCACCACCTCGAGGATTCTCGAGGCGGTCGGGTGCAGGCTGCCCCAGAACGCGAAGTTGATCGGCATCAGGAAGATGGCGAACACATTGCCGACCGCGGTCATCGACACCGACAGGGCGACGTTTCCGCGCGCCTGGTTGGTGAGCACCTGCGAGATGTTGCCGGGTGGGCAGCAGGCGATCAGAATCATCCCGAGCGCGATCGACGGGCCGACGCCCAGCAGGAAGGTGAGCCCGAAGGTGACGGCGGGCAGCAGCAGGAACTGGGCGGCGATCGCGACGGTGATGGCTTTCGGCATCCGCAGCACTGCCCGGAAGTCGTCGACCTTGACGGCGAGGGCGATGCCGAACATGATCAGCGCGAGCACCACGTCGAGGGCGAGCAGCGAGGCCGGGTTGAAGTTGAGGGTGACCTCGTCGATGTTCACTTCTTCGCTCCCCGGTTCTTGAAGCGGGTCGCGCCTGTCGAGACCCCCTGCGCCTGCCGAAGGGTCCTGATGTACTTCGTGACCACTCCGCGGTAGGCGTCCTTGTTGACGTAATACGACATCCGCTCGAGCGCCAAGTACTTGTATCCGCCGGTGAGGTCCGGCCAGGGCTTCGCCGCCTCCGCCTCGAACGCCGTCTGCCTCTCCTCCTGGGCATCCAGGTAGCTGGCCACCAGTTCGGCCTGCTCGTAGCGTCCCTGCCAGCCGATACCGGATGCCTCGATCATGCCGAGCACGTAGAGCCCGTTGAACTCCTGCGTCCCCGCCTCGGCCCCGAAGATGTTCAGGAACAGCTGCGGCGCCATTCCGGTCCAGTTCAGGTGCTCGCGTTCGACGAACGGGTAGTTCAGCTTGTAGCCGGTGGCCAGCACGATGAGGTCGTAGTCGGCCGCACTCCCATCCGTGAAATGGACGGTCTGCTCCTCGAACCGGTTGATGTCGGCCTTGATCTCCAGGTCACCCTGGCCGAGGTGGTGCAGCACCAGGGTGTTGACGATCGGGTGCGACTCGTAGATCTTGTAGTCGGGCTGGGGGAAACCGAAGCGCACCGGGTCGCCGGTGAATACCTTGAGCACTCGCGAGTCGACGTACTGCTTGATGCGGGCCGGCAGCGGCCTCCCCTGGTTGAGGGTGTCGGCCGGTTTGCCGAACAAGTAGCGCGGAACGAAGTAGTAGCCGCGCCGCACACTCATGTCGACGCCGGCCGCGAAATGCACCGCGTCGACGGCGATGTCGCAGCCGCTGTTGCCCGCCCCGATGATGAGCACGCGCTTGCCGCGGAAGGCCTCCGGCGACTTGTACTGGCTGGTGTGCATGATCTCGCCGGTGAACTCCCCGGCGAAGGTGGGGATGGACGGCTCCGCCAGGGTGCCGTTGGCGAGGATGACGCCGTCGTACAGACGGCTGCCCTTCGAGGTGGTCACCCGCCACTTGCCACCCTCGGGTTCGACCGATGTCACCTCGGTGTTGAACACGTAGTGCTTCAGCAAGTCGAAGTGCTCAGCGAACGCGGCGAAGTAGCGTCGCAAGTGGACGTGGTTCGGGTAGTCGGGCGTGCCCTCCGGCATCGGGAACTCGGTGAATTCGGTGGTCGTCCTGCTCGAGATCAGGTGCGCAGACTGGTACACCGAACTGCGCGGGTTGTCGATGTTCCAGAGACCACCGACCTCGGCCGCCGCCTCATATCCGTCGAACGGGATGCCCAGCTTGCTGAGGTTGCGGGCCCCGGCCAGTCCGGAAGGGCCGGCGCCGATGATGGCGTAGCGGCGCTCGGTGATGTCGTTCTGAGGCGCCATAGCCAACCCGTACCCCGTTCCGCCCGACAGCCGTTCTGAGTCAGTATGCCAGTTCGGACCCCCGCACCCGCCCCGCAGCCCCGCCCAACCCCCCACCCAATCCCCGCACAACCCCCGCACAATCGAGAGCGCTTTTCGGCCGCCGACCCTGTATGAGGGAGGTTTTTCGTGGGAAGCGGCGGTTTCTCCTCCTTTCGCGCGGCCAGCTGCGCGGCCAGCCGGGCGGCCCGCCGTGCACCCGCCGTGCGGCCAGGCCGAGGATCGCGCGGCTGAGTCGGGAAACAAGCTGCTCAGAAGAGCGGGAGAATGTGAGCATGCCCGGCAGAGTGAGCACCACCGATCGCGTCCACGCGCTGCTGCGCGAAGAGATCATCAGCGGAGAGCTGGCCGGGGGCTCACTGCACTCCATCTACGAGATGGCCGACCGCCTGGGGGTGTCACGGACTCCGGTGCGGGACGCCGTTCTCCGGCTGGCGGATGCCGGAATGGTCGCCATCGAACGCAACCGCGGTGTGCGCATCCGCGGGGTCAGCGTTCAGGACATCCGCGACGTGTTCGAAGCCCGCCTGCTGCTGGAGGTTCCGGCGGCCTCCCACGCCGCACGGCACGGTTCAGACGGCCTGCTGCAGGAGTTGAGTGACCGCGTGCAGGGGCTGACCGGAGCGGCAGAGGAGCACGACGAGGGCGAGTTCATTCGGCTCGACCGCGAACTGCACCGAGCGATCGTGCTGTCCACCGGCAATGTGCGGCTGGCCGAGATGGTCGAGTCGCTGCGAGACGCCACCCAGGCGCACGGCGTCTCGACGATCGACCGCACGCGCAGCATCCGCGACGTTCAGGTGGAGCATGTGCCGATCGTCGAGGCCATCCGGGCCAGGGATGCGGATGCCGCTGCCGCCCTGATGCGGGACCACCTGACCACCACCGGGCTGCTGCTGATGCGGCAGGTGGCGTCGGCGACCGGCGAGCAGGCCCCGGAGAGCTGGCCATCGACCCTGGCACCCGCCGGCTGAGGTCAGGCGATCATCAGGTTCCGGGGAACGCTGCCCGCGGCCTCGACCAGCGCGGCGGTGTCGCAGCCGGCATCGTCGAGGGCCTCGACCAGAACTTTCAGCGCCTGCGGCGGAGGCGGGCTGTTCGGTTGTCCGGCGTCGGACGAGAGCACCAGCATGGGTCCGGCCGCGCGGGCGACCTCGGCCAGCTGGGCGACGTCCATGCCGGGCTGGTGCCACAGCTGGAAGGCGGTGATCTCAACGTAAACCCCTCGATCGGCTAGTTCGCCGATCTCGCTCGGGCTCATGCCTGGCACGGTATATGAAGGATGTGTGAGCAGGATCCGGGAGATCCCCCGCGCCCTCGCTTCGTCGATCAGCCAGAGGCATTCCGGCCGGCTGATGTGCCCGGTGCACAGTACGGCATCATGCTCTGCGATCAAGTCCAGGATGTGCCGGGCATTCTGCGCCGTCGCACCATCGGCGCTGATCAGCGGCGGCAAGGACAACGCCGCCACCTCGAGCCGGTCGTCCAGGTCACGAAGCCTGGGCAGGCCGGCCTGCTGCTGGGTGTGGGAGTCCCCGGTCGGAAACCACACCACTCGGCCGCCGCTGGCCAGCGCTGAAGCCACCGCGGCCGGGTTGATCCCGCCGACCGCGTGGTTCAGGGCAACTCCCCCGACGATGTCCAGGGTGCTGCGCCGACTCAAGGCGGCAGCGCGGCCGACTGTCGATTCGTGGTGGGCCTTGAGCACGAATCCGCTGAATCCGGCCTCCTCATATTCTGCGCAAATTTCGTCGTCGAAACCGATCCGGTCGATCACGTCCGGTGCCGCATGCACGTGGGAGTCAAACATTCTCGTCCCCGTCCAGTTCGGCCAGCATGCCGGCCACCAGGCCGGCACGACGCTCGGCCAGCAGCGGCACGTCGCGTCGCAACTGGCGAAGGGCGCCCAGGTCGAGGTCGGCGTGGATGGTCTCGACCCCGCCACCGGCCCTGGCCAGTTCGTTCCCCCACGGGTCGATGATCCGGGAGCCGCCCCAGAACGCGCTGCCGTTCTCCTCGCCCACCCGGTTGGCGAATACGACGTAGCACTGGAGTATCCTGGCGGTGTGGGTCAGGATGAGGTCCCAGCTCTGGGCGGACTCACCCGTCGCACCATCGCCGATACTCGCCGTTGGTATGAGCAACACTTCTGCTCCGGCGTGGACCGCCAACCACGGCAGCACCGGATGCCAGGCGTCGTTGCAGATCAGCGTGGTCACGGCGGCACCGTTCACCACCGCCGGCACCAGGCGGTCACCGGGGGCGACCAGTTGGTGTTCGTTCCACGGTGCGTACGACACCGGATGCAGTTTGCGCTGGACGCTGCCGACGCCCAGCAGGACCGACGAATTGTACGGCAGGCCGTCTGCCCCCTGCTCGATGATGCCGACACTCACCGTCGGCTGCAGGGCGGCCAGACGGTCCAGTCTGGCGTCGGCAGGGTCGAGTGCCTCAAGGCCCTCCGCGGCGAAGGCGTACCCGGAGACGGACAGCTCGCAGGTCACGATCAGGTCGACCACACCGGCGGCAGCAGCCAGCCCTTCAATCTCACGCACGTTGTCGGCGACGGCTTCGCGCGCCGGCGCGGTCTGCAGGACCGCCACCGAAAGAGAAGTGGCGGTCCCAGGAACTACCGGGGTGGAATCGGTCAAGCGGAGAGACCCGATTCTTCCAGCCAGGCCGCGGCAACCGCTTCCGGCGACAGTCCGTCGACATCGACGGAGCCGTTCAGCGCCTGAAGCGACTCGTTGGTCAGCAACTCGGTCACTCCGGCCATGACGCTGGCAATCTCTGGGTGCTCATCCAGAACATCCTGCCTCACCGTGAGGGACAGGTTGTAGAACGGGAAGAAGTTCTTGTCGTCTTCGAGCACGACCAGGCCCAGGGCGGCGATGCGACCGTCGGTGGCAAATGCCTCACCGAAGTTGCACGGGTTGCCGGTGGCAACCGAGTTGTAGATCGGTCCCTCGGCCAGGGTAGCCACCTTGTCCTGGGGCACGGTGATGCCGTACGACTTGGTGAGTCCGTCCCATCCGTCGTCCCGCCCGAAGAATTCGGATGCCCCGCAGAAGCTGGCTTCATCCGGAGACTTCACCGACAGTTCCGCGTAATCCGAAAGCGTCTTCACCTTCAGCCGCTCGGCGGTTCCCTCCTCCACCACGATCGCATAGGTGTTGTTGGCGTCGGCCGGCGGCAACCAGGCGATCTGGTTCTCCGCCAGGTCCATGTCGCGCACCTTCTCGTATTGCTCGGTGGCGTCCGCGATGATCTCAGTCTGGGTCAGGTGGGCGGTCCAACCGGTTCCGGTGTACTCCCAGTAGAGGTCGATGTCGCCGCTTTCCTCCGCGGCACGGACGGTTGCCGAGCCGTTGAGGCTGCAGACGCGCTCGACCGTCGCGCCCTGCGACTCGAGGCGCTGTGCCGTGATCTCACACAACACCAGTTGCTCGGTGAAGTCCTTCGACCCGACTGTGATGGTGACGCCGCTCAGCGGTCCGTCGACGCTCGCGCCGCCTGGAGCGTCGCCCTTGGCGCTGCCGCTGAGCGAGCATCCGCTCAGCAGGAGGGCGCTCGCGCCCACTATTGCCAGAAGGGAAGTTCTACGCATGTCAATCTCCTTTGATCGTGCTGTGGATGAAGCGGGACCGTGCAGTCAGAGGCCTCGCGGCCGCAGATATCGCTCACCGACGCCAGCAAGCCAATCCACCAGGAGGGCGAGGGCGATGGTAAGCAGACTCCCGACAACCAGTACCGGGAGACGATTGAGCACAATGCCGGTCGTGATGATCGAGCCGAGCCCGCCAGCATTGGTGAAGGTCGCCAGGGTGGCAACCCCGACGTTGAGAATCAGCGCCACCCGGATGCCAGCCAGGATCAGCGGAACGGCCAGCGGAAGCTCGATGCTGCGCAGGACCATGCCCCGCGTCATGCCCATGCCCCGCCCAGCGTCGATCAGGCTGGGATCCACCTGCTGGATCCCCACCATGGTGTTGCGCAGCACCGGCAGCAGGGCATAGACGACCAGGGCTACGACGGCCATCCAGAAGCCGACCCCGAACAGCATGGCCAGCAGAACCAGCACCCCGATGGAGGGAATCGCCTGGCCACCGCTCGCGAAGGCCAGTACTGCCGGGCTGATGCGCCGGGCGGCGCGCCTGGTCAGGAGGATGCCGAGCGGAACTCCGATTAGGATGGTGGCGACCGTAGAGATGGCAACCAGGCCGACGTGCTCGCGGGTGGCGCCCAGGATGGTGGCAGCGTCCAGTGCGCGGGCCTCGATGGAGTCCAGCGTGGCCAGGCTGATGTAGACGAACACTCCGGCGATGATCGAGCCAGCGATCGCCGGAAGCATCCACAGGCTCGCGGAGACCTGCGATCCAGAGGACCGTCCAGTCAGGATGGTGCTCATACCGGAGCTTCCGCCGTGTCGGCCGCCGCCAGCAGCAGCTGCTGGAGGCTGACCTCGACTGTGCCGTGCTCAGCGGAGACCACGCTTATTCCCGGGGCCCGCAGGGTCAGCGCCTGTTCGAGCGCTTCCTGCACCGTCGCATCCGGGAACACGGTGATCGGATTGACCATCGGTTCAGGGCTGCGGATTCCGTCACGACGGATGATGTCGCCGACGGTGAGCAGCGACAGCCGTCGGACGGCCGCGCCGGAACCCACGAACTCGCTGACAAAATCATCGGCCGGGTTGGTGAGAATCTCCAGCGGCGTCGCGAACTGTGCCACGCGGGATCCACTGTCGAAAATGGCGATCCGGTCCCCGAGCCGCAACGCTTCATCGATGTCGTGAGTGACGAAGACGATCGTCTTCTTCAGCAGCTTCTGCAGGCGGCGGAACTCCGTTTGGAGCATCTTGCGTGCGATCGGGTCGACGGCCGCGAATGGCTCATCCATCAGCATGATCGGCGGGTCGGCCGCCAGCGCCCTGGCAACGCCCACGCGCTGCTGCTGGCCGCCGGAAAGCTGGCGCGGATACCTGGCACCGAATTGCGCAGGGTCGAGACCGACGAGCGACAGCATCTCCTCGGCCCGCTCACGACGTTCCCCCTGGGCCACCCCGTTCATCTTCGGAACGATGGCGACGTTGTCCGCCACGGTCAGATGCGGCAGCAGCCCGACGTGTTGGATGACATAACCCATCCGCCTGCGCAGCAGGTCGGCGTTGACATGCGTGACGTCTTCGCCATCGATCCAGATCGTGCCTGCCGTCGGTTCGACCAGGCGGTTGATCATTCGAAGGGTGGTGGTCTTGCCGCACCCGGAAGGACCGACGAACACCACGAACTCTCCGGCCTTGACCGACAGGGACAGCTCGTTGACGGCTGCGCGATCCTGGTTCGGATAGCGCTTGGTGACGCCATCGAGCTGGATCATGATTCCGGATTCTGGTGTGGATGCATTAGACATTGAGACCTCGCGGTGTCGTGAGTTTTGCGGCGATTAGGAAGATCAGGTCGAGGGTGAGGGCGACCAGGACGACGCCGATGACACCCGTGAGCACTTCGTTGAGGGCGTTGGCCCCGCCGATGCGGGCAAGCCCACGGAAGATGAGTTCGCCCAGGCCAGGGCCGTTGACGGCCGCCGCGATCGCCGCCGTCGCGACCAGCATGATCGTCGCCACCCTGATCCCGTTCAGGATGACCGGCCACGCGAGAGGAAGCACGACGGTGCTCAACCGCCGCCTGCTGCTCATTCCCAGGCCCCGTGCGGCGTCGATGATTGCCGGATCGACCCCGGCGATGCCGGTGACGGTGTTCTGGAGGATCGGGAAGGTGCCATAGATGACGAGCGCCGCCAGCGTCGGTCCGGCGCCGAGCCCGAACAGCGGGATCATCAGCGCGAACAGCGCATAGGAGGGGATCGTCAGCAGGGTGCCGGTCACCGAGAGCAGGGCCTGGCGGAGCGCGGGACGGGAATCGGCCCAGAATCCCAGGCCGACTCCGATCACGGCGGCTATTCCCACGCTGATCAGAACAACCTCGACATGCTGCTGCATGAGGAAGAGGATCTGAGCGGCATTCGCCGTCAGGTAGTCGACGATGTTCATGCCGTATTGGCTTTCCCTGCTGCTGGGAACTTCGCGAAGGCGGCGGAGAAGAACTCGTCGAGACGGTCGATGACTCCCTGGAAGACCGGGTTGTCGTCGAGCATCCATTCGGTGTGCCCGTGGCCCTCGAGAAGCACCAGTTCCTTCGGCTCGAGTGCGGAGTCGTACATCAACTGCGCTTCCTCCACCTTGTGCAGCTGGTTGTCCGTTCCGTGCACCACCAGCAACGGGCGAGGCGACAGCTTGGCTGCCTGCTCGCGCGGCTGGAACTGCAGCAGGCGGTCGGCGGATTCCAGGGTCACCCCGGAGCCGAATCCGGGAGCCAGGTACAGGGTCTCCCCGACGTAACCGTCGGTACGCGGGTCGAGGTTCAACCGCACGATGTCCCAGGGGCTGGTGATCTCGGAACGGCCATAGGTGCTGCGGCTTCCCCGGTCGACCTCGATGCGGTCGAGGAGGCTCCGCCACGACACGTCGTCGTGCATCTTTCGCGTCGATTCGTAGCCATCCGCAATTCCGTTGCAGGATGCGACGGCCTGGACCCTTTCGTCGTCTCCGGCCTCGTGGACGACGACTCCGCCGCCCAGTCCCCAGCCGATCAGCCCGATCCGGCTCGCGTCGATGTCGGAGTGCGCGGAGACGCGGTCGACCGCGGCGCGGACGTCCTCCGCCCATTCCTGCGGCACGAGCCTGCCGCGCTCACCCTCGGAAAGCCCGAACCCGCGGTAGTCGAATGCCAGTACGGCGAAACCGCGCGGAACTAGCGTGCGGGCGAAGCGTTCCGGGTGAATGACCTTGAGCCCCTGGTATCCGCTGCACGGGATGAGCACCGGGTACGGCGCGCCAGCGCCATCGTCGTCCGGCAGGTACAGGTCGGCGTCCAGCCGCAACCGGGAGCTGAAGAACGGGAGTGGGACACGGCGCATATGATCCTCCAAGATCGTTGTTGTGCGGATGTGCGTTGGCAAGAAAGTCAGTAGCGGGCCGGCTCAGTCGTAGGTCAGCGCGGCGGAGAGCTTGTTGGCTGCGGCAACCACATGGGATGCGATCTGTTTGAGCTGCGGTTTCACCCGGAAGGTGGGACCGGAGACATTGACGGCGGCCACGATGCGGTCGTGCGCATCGCGCACCGGTGCGGCGATGCCCATCAGGTCCGGTTCGAACAGGCCGTCGGCCACCGCGTATCCCCGCGTGCGGGCCTGGGCGATCGCATCGACGATCTTCTGCGTCTCTGCCGCGGTGAAGTCGTGCAGTCCGTCAAGAACGCTGGTGATGTGCGCATCGTCGTGGTTCATCACCAGCGCGACTCCGGACGAGGTGGTCCAGATGGGGACGAGTCGTCCCACCCAGCCGACAGCTTCGAGGGATCGGGTCGAACTCTCGGTGTGTACGGTGAGCACCTGCTGGCCGCTCAGGACGCTCAGGTGGGCGCGATCGCGGACGGTGCCGGCGAGCACCCGCAGCAGGGGAATGCCACCGCGGATGAGTCGTTGATCCCCGGCTTGAGCCATCAGGGTGAACAGGCGCCAGCTGAGCCGGAAGCGACCGGTCTCGTCGCGTTCGACCAGGCCGGATTCGACCAGCCCCTTGAGTTGCCTGGACGCCACTGACTTGTCGCGGTCCAGTGCCCTGGCTACTTCGGCGACGGTCATGCCGTCGGGAGAGCGATGATCGGCAGCGCTCAGAATTTCGAGTGTTGCCATCACCCTCGAGGCTCCGTCGCCTCGGGCAGTTCGTTCGGCCATAGCCAGACCCTGACAGTCGCCGTCGCAGAACGCAACGATGAGTTGCATTTATTGCAACCATGGGTGCACCAGGCTCCCGCCGTAGTAGCATGCTACTCATGTCGATCGCCAGCGCCGCCTCCAGCGTCCCCGCCAGGGCGGCGGCCGCCGACCGCCGCGACCTGGCCCAGCTGCTCCAGCGAGCGCTCCCCGGCAGGGTCGACACCGGCTCGAGGCGGCGCGCCGAATACTCCAGCGACGCCTCCAACTACCGCGTCGTACCGGAGGTCGTCGTCTTCCCGGCGGAGACCGACGACATCCTCGCCACCCTGGAGATCGCCCGCACCACCGGCACCCCGGTGACCATGCGCGGCGGCGGCACCTCGGTCGCCGGCAACGCCGTCGGCCCGGGCATCGTGATGGACCTCTCCCGCACGTTCAACCGCATCATCGACCTCGACCCTGAGGCCCGCACTGCCCGGGTGCAGCCTGGGCTCGTGCAGGGCGCCCTGCAGAAAGCCGCCGCACCCCACGGGCTCCGCTTCGGGCCCGACCCATCGACCTGGGCCCGCTGCACGATCGGCGGCATGATCGGCAACAACGCCTGCGGCTCGCACTCCCTCGGCTTCGGACGCACCGCGGACAACGTGCTCGAACTCGACGCCGTCGACGGTGCCGGCAACCGATTCATCGCCGGATCAGGGCTTGAGCCGGTCAGCGGCCTGGACAAGTTCGTCAGCGACAACCTCGGCCTCATCCGCACTGAGCTCGGCACTTTCGGCCGACAGGTTTCCGGCTACTCGCTGGAACACCTCCTCCCCGAGAACGGCCGCAACCTGGCGCGCGCCCTGGTCGGCACCGAGGGTTCCTGTGTCGCCGTGCTCGAAGCCACCGTGCGGCTGGTCGACATGCCCGTCGCCCCCGTGCTGGTCGTTCTCGGCTACCCGGACATGCCGTCGGCGGCGGATGCCGTACCCACCCTCCTGCAGCACCGGCCAGGCGCGATCGAGGGCCTCGATGCCCGCCTGGTCGACGCGGTGCGCAGCTCGCAGGGCGACACTGCGGTGGCCGACCTCCCCCGCGGGGCCGGCTGGCTGCTCATCGAGCTGTCTGGGACCGACGAGGCGGAAACCTTCGACCGTGCCGAAAAGCTGGCCGCGGCATCCGGAGCCCTGGAGTACCGCATCATCCCGCCCGGAGCGGAGGCGAAATCGATCTGGCGCATCCGCGAAGACGGCGCCGGCCTCGCCGGCCGCACCCAGTCCGGCAGGCAGGCCTGGCCCGGGTTCGAGGATGCCGCGGTTCCCCCCGAGAACCTCGGCGCCTACCTGCGCGATTTCGACGAGCTCACCGCCAGCCACGGCGTCGAGGGCATGCCGTACGGGCACTTCGGCGACGGCTGCATCCACGTTCGCCTCGACATTCCGCTGGAACGGGACGGCCGCGCGCTGCGCTCACTGATGGAGGATGCCGGGCGCCTGGTCGCCAGGCACGGCGGGTCACTCTCCGGCGAGCACGGCGACGGCCGGGCCCGCAGCGAACTGCTCCCGCTGATGTACTCCCCCGAGCTCATCTCCGCCTTTGCCGGGTTCAAGAACCTGTTCGACCCGAACGACCTGATGAACCCGGGGGTCGTCGTCCGCCCGGAGCCGATCGACCGCAACCTGCGCCGCCCGGCCGCCCTGCCTCTGGTGCGGGTGAACGGATTCGCCTTCACCCATGACGAGGGCGATTTCACCAAGGCCGTGCACCGGTGCGTCGGCGTCGGCAAGTGCCGGGCGGACAACACAGCTGCAGGCGGCTTCATGTGCCCCTCCTTCCTGGCCACCGGCGACGAGAAGGACTCCACCCGCGGCCGCGCCCGGGTACTGCAGGAGATGGCGAACGGCACGCTGGTCACCGGCGGCTGGAAGTCCCCGGAAGTGCACGACGCACTCGACCTCTGCCTGTCGTGCAAGGCCTGCTCGAGCGACTGCCCGGCCGGCGTCGACATGGCGGCATACAAGTCGGAGGTGCTGCACCGCACCTACGACAGGAAGCTGCGGCCGGTCACCCACTACGTGCTGGGCTGGCTGCCACGCTGGGCCAGGCTGGTCGCCCCGTTCTCCAGGCTCGCCAACGCCGCCCTCGGCATCCGCCCCCTGCAGAAGCTGGTGCTCTGGGCCGGCGGCATGGACACCCGCAGGTCGATCCCCCGCTTCGCCGACACCTCGTTCACCCGGTCGAAGACCCGCCCGGCGGCTACCGGCTCCTCGACGAAACAAGTGCTGGTCTGGGTGGACTCGTTCTCCGACAACTTCACGCCAGACATCGCCCGCTCGGCGATCTCGGTGCTCGAGTCTGCCGGCTACGAGGTGATCGCTCCGGCCAAACCGGTGTGCTGCGGCCTGACCTGGATCACGACCGGCCAGCTCACCGGCGCCCGACGCATCCTGTCGAACCTCATCGACGAGTTCCACCCGGTCGTGCAGCAGGGCATCCCGATCGTCGGACTGGAGCCGTCCTGCACCGCCGTCCTGCGCTCAGACCTGCGGGACCTGTTCGCCGACGATGACCGGGCCACAGCGATCTCCGAGGCGACCTACACGCTGGCCGAACTGCTCAGCGCACCGGCACCGCTCGGACCGGAGAACTGGACTCCGCCGCGCCTCGACGGGCAGGAGTTGGTGGTGCAGCCGCACTGCCACCACCACGCCGTCATGGGCTACGGCACCGACATCGCGCTGCTGGAGACGCTCGGCGCCCAGATCACCGAGTTGAGCGGATGCTGCGGACTGGCCGGCAACTTCGGTATGGAGAAGGGGCACTACGAGGTGTCGGTGGCTGTCGCCGAGAACGCCCTGCTGCCGGCACTGCGGTCGGCAGCGCCGGAGTCGAGGCTGCTCGCCGACGGGTTCTCCTGCCGCACCCAGGCCAACCAGCTGGGTGGTGTCGGCGGCATCCACTTGGCCGAGCTGCTCGCCGGGGCACTGGCTGAACCTGCGCCCGCTATCGCTCCCTGAACGACCTCGCTCCCTGAGCTTGTCGAAGGGCCTACCCGCCGGACAGTACCTGGTCGAGGGCATCCACAAAGAAGTCGGCGCTGGCCCGGCTCAGGCAGAGCGGCGGTTTCACTTTCAGCACGTTCTGGCGCTCCGAGGTGGCCTGCATGATGACCCCGAGCTCGAGCAGCCGCTCGCACACGGCCTCGGTCTCGACTGTCGCCGGCTCGAGGGTTTCGCGGTCGCGTACCAATTCGATGCCGAGGTAGAGCCCCATTCCGTGGATTGCTCCGATCACCGGATGCCGGTCTGCCAGTTTCTGCAGGCGGACGAGCAGGTAATCGCCCACGTCTGCGGCGTTGGCCTGCAGCCCTTCGTCCCGGATGACGTCGAGCACCGCGAGCCCGGCGGCGCAGCTGACCGGGCTGCCGCCGGCCGACGAGAAGAAGTTCCCCTCACGGGACAGCGACTCGGCGATCTCCTTGCGGGTGATGACTGCCCCCAGCGGGTAGCCATTGCCCATCGCTTTGGCGACGGTGATGATGTCGGGCACCGCCCCCTGTTGCTGTACTCCCCAGAGGTGATGGCCGAGCCGACCGTATCCGACCTGCACCTCGTCGGCGATGCAGAGCCCGCCGTGCCGGCGGACCTCCTCGTAGGCTCCGGCCAGGTAGCCGTCCGGCAGCAGGATGCCGCCGGCATTGCCCAGCACCGATTCGCAGATGAAGGCGGCCGGGTCCCTGCCATCTTCCGCCAGATTGTCCAACTGCGAGCGCAGGTCGTCCAGGTAGCGCTCGGCACTGTCAGCCCCGCGATGGGTGCCCCGGTACGGGTTAGGCACATCGGCGACCTCCACCCAGTCCGGCCGGTTCGCCAGGGCGGTCGGGTTGTCGTAGGCGGAGGTGGTGACGGCATCCGCTCCCATCGACCAGCCGTGGTAGGCCTCCCGCAACGCCACCACGGGACGCCGGCCGGTGTGCACCTGCGCCAGCCGCAGGGCCAGGTCTACCGCCTCGGTGCCGCTGTTGACCAGCATCACGGTGTCGAGCGACGGATCCGGCGCCAGCGCAACCAGCCGTTCGCTCAGGTCGGCGAGCGCCCGGTAGAGGAACCGCGAGTTGGTGTTCAGCAGGGCGAGCTGGCCGGCCACCGCCGCGACCTGCCGTGGGTGGCTGTGTCCGATCGCGGCGACGTTGTTCACCATGTCGAGGTACACCCGCCCGTCGGCTCCGACCAGGAACTCCTTCCAGCCTCGTTCGATCTGCGGCGGTTTCAGGTAGTAGCGTTCCTGGGCGCTGGCGAAGATACGGGAGCGGCGTTCGAGCTCGGTATCCGCGTCGAAGGGGTTCGGAACCGGTTCAAGGCCGATGCTGGGCGCCGGGTCGGTGACCACCGGCATCCAGTCGCCGGCTTCGGATGGCGCCACGAAGGCGGGAGCCTTCGACTGGCCGTCGGCAACCTGTCGCACCCGTAGTCGGCCGACTCCGTCCCGCTGCTGGTGCACGGTGCCGAGAGCGTCACCGACGGCCAACTGATCGCCCACCGCCACCGACGGGGTGAACCCGCTGAGCCGCAGTTCGGATCCCTCGGCGGTCAGGCGCACCGAGTCGGCGGTGACTGTCAGCACTTCGGCGTCGTATGGCACGAGCACCTCGGCCCCAGCCGAGGTGAACAGGTCCCAGGCCAGCGCCAGCGTGCTCGCCTCGCTGGATGAGTTCGGCGTGGACCTGGTCAGCCGGTACTGCCCGTAAGGGGCGGCGGCGACGGATGCCCGGGCGAGGACATCCCGGGCGATCTTCCATTCGACCTCCGGGTCAAGCCAGCGCCCGTCGTTCAGTTGCGGGGAGGCCACCGAGAAGTCCAGGATTTCCACGTCTCCGGCCAGCAGGCGGCACACCGGGCGACCGAGTAGCGAACGAATGAACCTCTCCGCCTCATCGAAGCCGAGGTCGAGTGACGCCCGGAACAGCTGCCATTCGTGGTCGGTGCGCTCGGCCGCGTAGTCGTTGCCTTCCTCCAGAGCGACCTGGTGCTCACCGCTGACCACCAGCACGGCTCCGCGCAAAACCACCAGCGGCCAGAGGGCGGCGAGCTCGTCGTCGGTCAGCTGAACCATCCTGTCGAATGCGCTAACCGCCACGAGCGCAGCCCGAGGGTCCCCGTCCACGTGGTTCAGGATCGAGGAGATGGTGACGGCCAGCTCGGCGACCAGCCAGCCGTGGGCGAGGTCGCCGAAGTCGATCACCCCGGTCGGCAGCAGCGTTCCGTCCCGCTGCTCGCCGAGCACGTTGTCGTCGGTGATGTCGCCGTGGATGGCCTGCACGCGCAGCCGGTCACGGACCAGGCCGAGGCGCTGGGAGGCATCGCCGGCGGCTTCGGCGACCAGGTCGCGCTGGTCGGCATCCGTCACACTGCCGATCAGCCGCTCGATCACCCGGTCGGCGCTGCGCAGGTCCCATTGCAGCTTCCGGTCCAGTCCATCGCTGCTGAAGTCGGCGAGCTCCCGGGCGACCGAGCCTGACAGCGCACCGAGCGCAGCGACGATCTCCGGACCGAACTCCCGCATGCCGGCCAGCGGGGCTCCGTCGAGATAGCTCAGCACGCGCACCGAAAGTGCGTCGCCGTCACGCTCCCACCGCTGGCGGGTACGCCCGTCACCCCCGGCAACCGGAACCGGAACCCGGACGCCCCGCTCGGCCAGGTGCGCCAGTGCGGCATCTTGAGCCAGCAGTTCCTGCTCGGAGAAGGCGCTGTTATCGACCTTGAGCAGGTAGCGGGAGCCGTCGTCTTCGATCAGGAAATTGCGGTCCTGGTTGCTGCCCATCTCGCGCGCGGTCCCGGCGATTCCGAACAGTTCGGATGCGATGACCTCGGCCTCCGCCGGTGTGACCTGCGGCCGGGCAAGCTCCTGTCCGGAGAAGAAGTCGAAAACGGTCAATGCCAGCACCTCCGGTCGCGGTAGACGGGCCATTTCTGCCGCGCAGAGCCGTCTAGGTGAGACTATCCGCGCCCGAGGCCGACGTCACGCGTTCACCGCGCCTGTCGCTCAGGTCTTGTTCCTGCGTCCGCGCACCCCACCCACGATGGCGGTGACCACGAACAGCACGATGCCGAGAATGGCGAGCCAGAACAATCCCTCGATGATGAACCCCAGAATCGACACGGCAAGCCAGATGATCAGGAGGATGGCAATGATTGTCCACATGTCGTTCAGGGTACGACCGGGAGGTGGGTGCCGCTCAGATTGCCACCGAACGTTCAGCCCGGGACGCTCGGAACGCTTCGCCCAGCGAGTCGCGCCAGAATGGAGGCATGCCCCTCCCCACCACAGACACCGTCGTCAGCTATCCGTCCGGTGCGACCACCGGCACCGCAACCGTGCTGCACGCCGAGTCGCTCGACAGCGGACAGATCGCCGTTCTGCTGGATACCACGCCGTGCCACCCGGTCGACGCCGGCTGGCCCGACCAGGGTCCGGACCGCGCCACCCTTTCCTGGGACCAGATCGTCGCCGACGTGGTGGACTGCGTGGTCGCGGCGACGGATGGCACCAGCCTGTACCTCGGCTCGGAGGTCCCAGCCCGCAAGGGCACTGAGGGCTGGGCATTCGTGGTCGCCCACCTGGTCGAGGTTGCCCCTCCGGAGGGTACTGAGGTCACCGTGACGGTCGACGCCGACCACCGCCGCGCCCTGTCGATCGGGCACACCGCCTGCCACCTCGCCGCGCTGGCACTCAACCGGGCGCTGGCCGACCGCTGGTCGAAGGAGGCGTCGGCGGATGCTCTCGGCTCCCCCGATTTCGACCAGGCGGCGAACGCGACCTCGACCATCGTGCCTGGCGGTTCCTTCGACACCTACCGGCTGAACAAGTCGCTGCGCCGTAAGGGCTTCATCACCGACGGGTTCGCGGCCACCCTGCCGGCGGTGACGGATGCCGTCAACGCCCAGCTCGCATCCTGGGTCGCCGCCGACTCACCGGTGCGCATCGCCCGCGACGGCGAGCACCTCACCGACCGCCGCTCCTGGGTGTGCTCGCTGCCCGACGGCGAGGCCACCATCCCCTGCGGAGGAACCCACGCGTCGAGCCTGGGCGAGCTCGGCAAGTTGGAGGTGACCCTGGAGCTGGATGACGTCGAGGGCACACCGGTGTTGACGATGCGCGGCGGGGTTGCCGACTGACTCTGGCGACCGAGCATCCCATGACAACGATTGCTCGGCGTGACAGTCGCCACCGCCTGTCACCCGCCAACGCACTCCCCTGCTATTCGTAGCGGAGCGCCTCGATCGGGTTCTGCCTGGCCGCACGCCGGGCCGGTAGTGTTCCGGCGAGGAAGGCGATCGCCATCACCCCGAGAATGATCGTGCCCACCGGGATGACCTCGAAGCGCAGCACCTGGAGGCCTTCAAGCTCGGCGAGGATTCCGCCGGCCAGCACGCCGTTCGCGATCATGCCCACCCCGTAGGCGGCCAGGGCGCCGAAGATGCTGCCGAGGAATCCGATGAACACTGCCTCGGTGCTGAACAGGGCGTAGATGCGTCCGCCGCCCATGCCCATCGCCTTCATCAGGCCGATCTCCCTGGTGCGCTCCTGCACGCTCATCAGCAGCGTGTTGATGATGCCGAAGCTGGCGGCGATCAGCGCGATGATCGCAAAGGCGTTGAGCACCCCGATAATGCCGTCGATGATCGCTTGGACGATGCCGATCTGGTCGGCCATCGTGTTGGCGGTGTAGCCCCGGTCAGCCAGTTCCGCTTTGAGGGCCTCGACCTGCTCCTCGCTGGACGCGGGATCGAAGTGGGCGGTCGCCTCGAATGAGCCCTCGCTCCCGCCGGCCGGCTGGCCGGTGTTCTGCACTCGGTAGAGCTCGTCGGCGAGGGCGCTGTTGACCGCCGCCCCTGAGGCGAGGATCGACGCGTTCATGACGCCGACCACCGTCGCCTGAACCTCCTGGATTTCGCCCAACAGCGTTCCAACGCCGATGGTGACGGTCTCGCCAACCGCAGCGTCGGCATCCGCGAAACCGAGGTTCTCCAGGTAGGAGGTGACCAGCAGGATTTGGAGCTCATCGCCGGCACCCTCCAGCTGCTCCCCCGCCGCCAGATCCGGCGTGGTCATCGACGCGTTCGCGTTGACCGTGAGTACGTACTTGCCGTTGCCCTCGAACTCCACATAACGCGGAGTCAGCTGCTGCACCGCGCTGACATCCAGTACGCCGTCGACGGCTCCGATCCGGTCGAGGTCGTGCGCGGTGAGCGCGGGAGTTCCGAATGGCGACTCTCCGAGGAAGTCTCCGCCGTCGACCGCCTGGTCCGGGTCGTATTCTGCCGGCCCTTCGCCGGCGGGCGGAGCATCCTCAGCCGTCTTGGTGATCGACAGCACATCGGTCGCGCCGAAGGCGCCGATCTGCGTGTCGATGTAGCTGGAGACGCCGGTGCCGATGGCACTGGTGACAGTGAGGGTGAAAGCGCCGATGAAGATGGCGAGCACGGTCAGGGTGGTGCGCAATTTGCTGCGCAAAGTCCCCGCCACTGCGGTGCGGATGATGTCGATGCCGTTCATGCTGAAGCTCCTTGGGCGTCGAGCGAGCGCACTTCGCGCCCGTCGCGGATGAACATCTGCCGGTCGCAGCGCGCCGCCAGTTCCGTGTCGTGGGTCACGATGACCAGGGTGATGCCGTGCTCGGTGTTGAGGGAGAACAGGATGTCCTCCACCAGCCGATCGGTCACCGTGTCCAGGTTTCCGGTCGGCTCGTCAGCGAAAATCACCTTCGGGTTGTTGACCAGGGCGCGAGCGATGACCACCCGCTGCTTCTGCCCGCCGGAAAGGTTGGTGGCCTTGCTCCTGGCCTTGTCGGCCAGCTCCAACTGGGTGAGCACGGCCAATCCGCGCGCGTTGCGCTCCCGCCGGCCGACGCCGGCAATCTTCAGCGGCAGCACGACGTTGTCGAGCACTGTCGCGTTCGGGGTGAGGAAGAACTGTTGGAAGACGAAACCGAAGTCCTGGTTGCGCAGCCGGTTGACCTGCCGGGTGCTGAGCCTGGTCGCATCCGTTCCGTTGACGCTCACGGCGCCTTCGTCAGGTTGGTCGAGCATGGCCAGCAGGTGCATGAGGGTCGACTTGCCTGAACCGCTCTTGCCGACGATGGCAACGGATTCGCCTTCCGTGATGTTGAGGGAGACGCCCTTGAGCGCGTCGAAACGTGCTGTTCCGCGGCCGTAGGACCGGCGGATGTCCTGGGCTGCGAGCAGCGTGGCGGTCATCGGGTTGCCTCCGGGTTGGGGCGGGAGGTTTCGAGCGGGCCCTGGTCGAGGCGGAACGGCGGGTAGTCGTCACGCAGCAACGAGGTGTAGGCGAAGACCCGGTAGACCCAGCGGTGGATGCCCATCACCAGGTTGAAGAGCCCGGTGTTGTACACGCCGGTGAACAGCAGGATGAGCGCGGCGATGAACACCAGCAGCCCGACCAGGCCGGTTATGCCCGGGCCGTCGGAGGAGGACCAGAACAGGCCGGCCAGCACCCCGATGATGAGCAGGTGCGGGAAGGCGAGCAGCCAGGACTTGAAGAGCACTTTCCAGCGCGACAACCGGTCGGGGTAGGCGACATCGAAGGTGGCCGGGAAGTCGGTACGTGCCAGCGTGAACGGCGGGTACTGGTCGGTGGCCAGCACTCCGGTGGCGTAGAACACCACGCGCCAGTTCCAGCGAAGCACGCCGACGACGTACTCGAACAATGCAACCGGATACCGGCCGGTGAACAGGATCATCACCCCGGATGCCACCACCACGAACGGGAACGCGGACCACATGATGGCCAGCACGATGAAATGCGGAATCGCGAGCAGCCACTTCACCAACCACAGGCCACGGGAGAGCGCCGGGTCAAGGTGGCCTTCAAGCTGCGTCGGGTACCCCTCCTGCGTGACCGGGGTGGAGCGGATGCTCCGGCCGAGCCCTGAGGCCCCGACCAGGATGAAGGCGATGCCGGCAGCGAGCGCGGCCAGCCCCCACCACCGGTAGTCGATGTCTCCGATGAGTGGGTACGACGCTGCCGTGCCGAGCACGCCGACGATGAGGAGGAACAAGTGCAGCCCGCTCATTCTCAGTCGGTGCGGGTCCGTTGTTTCGGGGGTGGGGATAGTCACGAGGTTTGTCCTTGGTTTCGGTGGTTGATGCGCAAGACGACGTTGCCCTTCTTGCGGCCGGTGTCGACGTAGCGGTGCGCTTCGACGATGTCGGCCAGGTCGTAGCTGCGGTCGATGACGATCTGGTAGCGACCGGACTCCGCGAGGCTGACCAGGTAGGCCAGGTCGGCGGAGTTGTGCTTGCCCTCATCGAACGAGACGAGCTTCCCCGACCGGCGGCTCTGGCCTCGGCTTCGCAGCATCCCCCAGAGGTCCGAGATCACCAGAAGGAGGGCGCCACCCGGTTTGATGGATGCTTCGACCCGGTCGAAGGGGGCGTTGCCGACGCATTCGACGATCACGTCGTACTTGTCGTCGCCGGCGGCGAAGTCCTGCCTGGTGTAATCGATCACCCGGTCGGCGCCGAGCGAGGTGACCAGCTCCGTGTTCCCTCCACTGGTGACAGCGGTGACGTGGGCCCCGAGCTGTTTCGCGAGCTGAATGGCGGCGGTGCCGACGGCGCCGGATGCCCCGTTGACGAGCACGGTGGTGCTCGGCCCGATGGTGACCTTCTTGAAGAAGCCGTGGGCGGTGATGCCGCCAAAGACGAGGGTGACGGCCTGTTCGAAGGACAGGTTGCGGGGCTTGGCGGAGGCACTGTCTTCCCGCACACAGACGTACTCGGCGTGGCCGCCGAACTGTCCGCCGAGGATCGCGATCACCTCGTCGCCCGGCGAAAGCGTCGTCACTTCGGCGCCAACGGCCTCGACGACCCCGGCGACATCCATCCCGAGGATGCGACGCTTGGGGCGGAAGACTCCGAGGCCGACTGCGGCGACCAAGCCCAACCCTCGGGGGATGGTGCGGCTGCGGGAACGCTGGTCGGCGATGCTGACCGTGCTGGCGTGAACCTTGATGAGCACTTCGCCGGCCTTCGGGGTTGGCTTGCGGGTGGTTTCGACGTGCACGACCTCGGGGGAGCCGAAGCGGCGGTACACGGCCGCTGTCATGGTGGTGTGTGTTGTCATGTTTCGATATTCGCGTGCGGGGGATTCGATGACATCGGCAGATCGGCCTGAATTCGATCAGCCGAAAGTACGGCTCCCGTCTCGTCCGCCCTCCCGATGTGCGTCACGCTGGCCCACGCGAGTATCGAGCCATGACAGTGACCATCACACGCACCAGGGCCCCGCGGTCCAGGCAACGCAGCGGCTGGCAGCCGCCGGGCTCCTTTCGCCGGGTTCGTGATCCTGCGCCGCGCATCCGCCGCCCGACGGTGATGCCCTCGTATCATGAGCAGGTGACCGGACTCCTGCGCTCCGCGTGGAATGCGCCAGGCGCTGCTCCCCCACCGCCGCGGCGCGTCTGGCGGGACTGGGTGCTGGTGGCACTCTTCGTGCTGGTCGCCGTGCTCGAGGCCAGCCTGCGCACCGACCTCTCCCAGCCGTTCGTCGCTGCGGCGTTCGTGATCGCCTCCGTCCCCACCCTGCTGTGGCGACGCACCCGACCACTGCTCATGCTCGCGATCGCGTTCGGCGCCACGGCGGTCGCCACCGTGGTGCTGGGTGACTCCATCCTTTACACCAGCGGGTTCGTCCTCCTCACGCTCTACGCGCTGTTCCGCTGGGGCAATGGCCGTGCGCTGGTGGTGGGATCGGGCATCCTGCTCGCCAACCCGATCGTCTCCGCGCTGGCGGGGACCACTTGGGCTGACATCGTCGGGGAACTCGCATTCTTCGCCATCGTGGGCACGCTCGGGGTCGCGCTCCGGTTCCGGGGCCGCGCCCGGATGCGGGAACTCGACCGCGCCAAGCTGATGGAACGCGAGACGCTCGCCCGCGACCTCCATGACACGGTCGCCCACCACGTTTCGGCGATCGCGATCCGTGCCCAGGCCGGGCTTGCCGTTGCCGAGTTGAAGCCTGAGGCGGCGACGGATGCCCTCCGCGTGATCGAGGCGGAGGCGTCCAGGACCCTGGCCGAGATGCGCCTGATGGTGCGGGTGCTGCGCCAGGGCGAGTCGCCTGAGCTGGCGCCGGGCCGCACCCTGGCCGACATCGAGCAGCTCGCCGGCGACGATCAGCCCGGCCCGCGGGTGGACGTGCGGGTCACCGGCGACCCGGAGAGCATCCCGCCGACAGTGGCCTCCGCGGTCTACCGGCTGGCTCAGGAGTCGATCACCAACGCCCGGCGGCACGCCCGCAACGCGTCCGTCATCGACGTGCTGGTGGAGGCGGATGCCGGCGGGGTGCACCTGAGGGTGACCAATGACGGTGATGTGGTGCCGACGGCAGCCCCCGGCTACGGCATCACCGGAATGATGGAGCGTGCTTCCCTGCTCGGCGGAACCTGCGAGGCCGGCCGGGCTCCCGGCGGCGGGTGGGTCGTCACTGCCGTGCTGCCTCGTGTTGGATGGTCCACATGACCATCCGCGTGCTGATTGCCGACGACCAGGAGCTGGTGCGAACCGGCCTCGGCATGATCCTGGGCGCACAGCCCGATATCGAGGTCGTGGGTGAGGCGTCCGATGGGATCGAGGCTGTGGAGCTCGCCCGGAGCCTGCGCCCGGATGTCTGCCTGTTCGACATCCGGATGCCCGGCCAGGACGGCATCGAGGCGACCCGCGCGATCGCCGGTCCTGGCGTACCAGACCCGATGGCGGTCGTCATCATCACCACGTTCGACCAGGACGAGTACGTCTATGCGGCGCTCCGCGCGGGCGCGAAGGGCTTTCTGCTGAAGGACGCCGGGTCGGCACTGCTCGGTCAGGCGGTTCGGGCGGCGGCCGGCGGCGATGCGCTGATCGCACCCAGCATCACGGTACGGCTCCTCGAGGCGTTCGCGGATTCGGTACCGGCCGCCCCGCCCGCCCAGCCGATCGAAGCGTTGACTGAGCGGGAGGAGCAGGTGCTCTCCAAGGTGGCGGTCGGGCTGAGCAACAGCGAGATCGCCAGCGAGCTCTACATCACCCTGAGCACGGTGAAAACCCACCTGGCCAGCCTGATGACCAAGCTCGGTGCCCGCAACCGGGTCGAGATCGCCATCTGGGCGCATCAGACCAAGCGAGTACCCGGGCGGTCGTAGAGGGCCACGTGAGGCTCAGGCTGGGAGGCGCCGCCGGCGACCGGCAAGCAGCAACAGGATGCCGCCGAAGAACAGCAGCAGGCCTCCCCCGACCAGCGGCGTCACATCCGCTCCGGTGACCGGCAGCATCGGGCCGGTCGGGACGATCGGGGTTGCGGGCTCGACCTGGGCAGTCTTGAAGAGGTTCACGTAGACGTTGCGCACCTCGGCACCGTCGAATGCCGGGTCGTCGCTGGCCACCGTGTGGCTGAGGGTGACGATCCGCGAGTTCGGCGGCAGGTCGTCGATGGCAACTCCCTGGAGCGCCCAGCGCACCAGCACCAGGTGCTCCGAGAGGTCACCGGCTGCGATGGCCAGCACAAGGCTCGTGTGCCAGCTGAGCCCACCATCGATGGAGAACTCGGCAAACGGTGCGCCGCCGCCGAACGCTGAGGTGATGGTGATGTACACCGCATGGGTCGACGCGGTGGCCAGGCGAATCGCATAAGAGTCGGTGAGGGGGCCATCCGGGTGCACGATGGTCCACCCGTCGGTTTCGGTGATGATGACGGATGCTGTGGCCCCGCGATCGACGAACGGGTACGGCGGCAGCACCATCCGCATCAGCGCTGCGCCACTTTCGCTGTCCAGGCCGACCGGCGTCCGCAGTATTACCGAGTCGACGATGACCGGCTCGGTCGTGAAACCGTAGAGGTCGAGGTGCAGGCCGCTGCCGAGCACCGTCCACCAGAGCTCGTCAAAGGCGATCATGGTCTCGTCGGCCACGATCGTCAGGGTGGCTTCTTCACCGGCGTCGATGGAGACGAAACCGTTCTCGTGCGGCACCGGGTCACCCGTGGCGGGGACGACCATGCTGGTGATGAAGAGGAAGCTGTTGCTGCCCGCGCCGCCCTCCATCCGCAGCTCTGACCGGTTCGAACTGATGACGAAGTGGTCGTCACCGTCGCCGCCATAGAGCACGGCTGGGCGGCTGATTCCGTTGCTCAGTTCGCCGCGGTCGGTGGTGCGGGTGAAGAATGCGTCCTGCTCGGCCAGGTACGGCGCGGTGCGCACGGTGTCGAAGAATTGTCCGACGAGGAAGGTGTCGTCACCGCCACCACCGTTGATGGTGAGCGGCGCGCTGGTGTCGTCCAGTGCGAAGGTGTCGGCGCCGTCCAGCCCGTTCACGGTGAGCTTGCCGTTAACGCTGCGGTCGTAGCTGACCCGTTCGACGGTGGTCGCGCTGCTGGCGACGGAGACCATCGACGGGAGTCGGGCATCCGGCCTGTTAGGCACGAAGTTCACCGCGCGCAGCAGCACCAGGTCGTCGCCGTTGGACGCGTTGATTGTGAGCGTGTTGATGGCGAACGGGTCGGTTCCGGAGCCGATGACATTGATCAGGGTGTCGTGCGCGTTCTGGTCGTCGGCCCCCCACAGGGTGACCTCGGTGTGGTTGTCGCCGTTCTGGCCGTCCACGCTGAGCGCGTTCTGCACCGGCTGCCCGTCGAAGCTGTCGCCGGCCGTGCCGAGGTGCGTGCCGGGCAGGATCGTGATTCTGGTGAGCTCCACCCGGTCGTCACCGTCAGCGCCCACGGCAGAGGTGGTCGGGCCGCCGAACACCGTGGTATTGCCGTCGATGACGGTTTCGAAGAATTCGACCAGGTCGGCACCGTTGCCGCCGAACACCCGGATGGTCGCGCCTACCACGCTGCCGCCGAAGTAGGCGCTCGTACCGACCGGTGCTGCAAGGTTCTGCCCGTATGCCGTGCGAATGGTGACATCCGCTCCGGAGATAAGTGTGCCGAGCGGGGCCATCAGGTCGTTGCCCATTCGCAGCTCGACGTTGCCGAGCGCGATTACGCCACCCTCGGTCACCGCCAGCAGCCCGTCGACGGAGGTGCCGGTCGGGAGAAGAGTGATGTCGGCGTCGGTGCGTCCCGTCACGAATGGCACGGTCAGCCTGACGTCCCCGCCGGTTGACTCGGCAAGCAGAACGGTCAGCTGGCCCTCCGCCTCAGTGATGAACACCCCGGAAGTGACGCCCGTGCTCATCGCGAGGAGCCTGCCGTCGACGGCCGTGTCGATCAGGATGTCGCCTGTCGCGATGCTTCCGATGCTTCCACCGAAGGCGAACAGGTCGATGTTGGCGCCGACGACGCGAATGCTGCCGTTGTTGACCTCGTTCAGGATGGACCCGGCGAGCGCGGTGAGCACGACGTCACCGGCACTCGCGAATCCGGAGCTGAGCACGAGGTCGCCGGCGGTCTGCGTGACGTAGACACCGTCCGGGGCGGACGCCGCAAGCTTGCCGGGCGCAGAGAACGACGACCTGATCGTCAGCGGGGTGCGTGTCGGCTGCAGTGCACCGATGGTGCCGTTCGCGGTGAGGGTGATCACGTTGGCGGTTACCCTGGCGGACCCGTCGGTGATGCCGCTGCCGTCCAGGATCGAAGCGCCGGTGTCGCCGGCGGTGAGCGTGACATCCGAATCGGTGGAGGTGATGGTGCCGACCAGGTAGTCCCCCACCGTCTCGCTGCCGATGATGTACCCGTTGGTGCTGAGGTTGATGTGACCGATGCCATCACTGGTGTTGAACGCGACCGTCGGGTCTTGCCTGCTCACCAGGTTCGCGTCCACGTCGGAGTGCACCACCAGGTCGATGACCGAGGCGACGGAAGCGTGACGGATGCTGATCACGTCCGCCGCGATGTCGGTGAAGGTGAACCGACTGTTGGCGGTGACGTTCGCCGTGCCGAACGCGACCAGCACTTCATCGTTGTAGCTGAAGGCGGGGAGGGTGCTGTCCGGGTAGAAGTACACCGCGTAGCTGTCGGTCGGGTAGACCGTCGGCCCGTAGTCGCCTGCCCGGTAGACATCGGCCTGGATCTCGTAGGAGCCGAACGGGGCGCGATCTGTTCCGATGAGCGTGTCACCGAGCACCAGGTCGAGAGTGCCGCCGGCGTGGAGGCCATCGAGCACCCAATTGAGCGGCGTCGTGGTGATGCTGCGCCGGTTGATGGTGAGGTCGAGAACGACATCGTCCAGAGCATCCACCAGCAGGGAGACCTGGCGTGTGGTGAGCCCGCCTGCCGTACCGTACATGCTCTCGACGAGCCTGACCTGCACGGGCGCTCGCGATGCGCCGAGCTGCCCGATGGAGCCGGCCATGGCGGCCAGTTCGACCTTGTTCGCGATGATCGCGAGCACGCCAGGCTGCGAGAGCACATTGCCGTGCCGGTTGTCGACGACCGTCGTTCCGATCGGGTTGTAGATAGTACCGCCGAGCGTCAGGTTGTTGGTGCCGTTACCCGGGAGTGCGAAGTGCAGGGCTTCGACGCGGGTCTCGGTGAAGATCGGTTCCCTGATCGTGAAGCGGAAGCTGGTGGCCTGGTTGTAGGCGCGGATGCCCACGGTGGCAGCAAGGTCGTCCAGGTTGACGACATCGATGCCGCTCAGCACCATCGACCGATTCGACCAGTTGTAGAGCCTGACGAAGTCGAAGGTGTTCTGCAGCCGGAAGCTGCCTCGCGTGCCGGTGAGATTACGGTCGCCCCCGGCACCGTTCAGGTTGATGGTGAAGTCTGCGGTGGCCCCGCCATCGTTGTCGATCTGGTCGACATAGATGATGGTGCCGACCGGAACGATGTCGCCCACGTTGTAGTAGTGCCCTGCTCCGTTGCTCACGCCGACGGCGTACTTCTTGAGGATGGTGCCGTCCTCAGCGATGTAGAGCTGCGGGTTGGAGGCGTGCAGGATGACGTCGGCCTCCCAGACGATCGGGCGGTTGCCGGTGTTGGTGGTTCCACCGCTCTGCGAACCACCGTCGAAGGCGCCGCCGCTGCGGTCCGTGTCGCGGTACCAGCCCGGGTTGCTCTGGATCGTGTCGACGTAGAGATGCGCGGTCTCGACGAGCACGCCGGGCTCGGTCAGCACCCTCGAGGTGGTCTGGTAGTCGATGCTGGCGGCCGAGTCAGTGTCTCCACCGAGGCAGCCACAACTGGCCCTCGACGCTGACCAGATAGCGAGGTTCTTGCCGGTCGCCGCGAGGTTCATTTGCTCCCAGGCAGTCAGCACGACGCCGGTGTGTACGGTGACGGTCGCACCGCCCCGCACCTGCACCCGGCTTCTGGCGTCGGAGTCGGCGCCGAGTGCCTTCGCGCGGCTGTATCCCCAGGCGCGGAGGCTGCCGCCTGCGCCTGCCGCATCCGTGCCCATCTGTGCGAGGATGTCGAGCTCGTCACCGCGAATGACGGTGCCGCTTCCGGCGATGTCGATGGTGACCTGCGAGTTGACGTACAGGCCGCATCCGCCGCAATCGTTGCCGCTCGAGTCGGCGCCCAGGCCGGAGGCGTTGGCCTCGGCCGAGACATTACCGTTCGGCTGCGCATAGCCATGGATGCCGAGCAGGTGCTCGGCGATGAGCGAGCCGTCGATGTCAATCGTCGTGTTGGCGGTGAGGTTGGCTTTCGAGCGGGCGTCGACTCCGGCGCCCAGCCCGCCGGCGCGGGCGGAGGAGATTGCCCGAACGTCGCCGCGGGTGGTCGACGTGATGTGCAGGTTCCACTTGGATTCGATGACCGCACCGGCACCAACGGTGACGACGGTGTTGATGATGACAGTGGACGTGGACTGCGAGGCGCCGACGGCGACGAAGCCACCACCACCGTTGGTCGAGTCGGCCGAGCCGACACCGAGTGCGTCGGTGGTGAGCAGGAAGTTGCCACCGCTGGTGACCTTGGCGCCCGCTCCGATGCTCACCGCAATGCTGGCGTTCACGTAGGTGGTGGTCTCGGCGCGCTGCACGTTGACGAAGCCGCCACCGGACGAGCGCACCGTGGTCGATGAGATTCGGGCACCGTTCGGGACCGTGCCGAATTGCGAGATCGGCTTGAGCAGCTGCGTGCCGGTGGCTCCCGCGCTGAGGTCGATGACGATGCGTCCGGTTCCGCTGCCGGCACCGAGGTCGACCGGTCCGGCAATGAACGATCCGGCGGCGTCTCCCACTGCGCGCCCGGCGATGCCGAGGTCGATGGCCGCCCCGCCCAGGGTATGGGAGAGCTGAAACGAGGTCGCGGTGCGGTTGATGACGTGATACTGGCCGCCGTCGACCAGGCCATCGATGGGGCGGGCGCCCATCGCGTACAGCTTGTGGGTGACCTCGGCGGCGTCCCCGGAGGTGTCTGGGGTCAGCGCGAGGTACTGCCGCGGAATGTAGACCCGCACATATACCGGGGTCGTTTCTGGGTTGCCGTCGCCGTCGAGCACCGGGTTGCCGTCGCCGTCAAGCACCGGCTCGTCATGGGAGAAGACGAGGTTGTAGCATTCTTCGCCGCTGGTGAAGCCCATCGCGTGGCAGTAGCTGTCGGCCAGGCGGATGCGATTGGCGTCGATCCGGATCACCCAGTACGACTGGCCGTTCACCAGTCCTCCGAGGGCCGCGCTCAGGCCCGAGCTGTAATACACCTGCTGGCCGGTGGCGAAGGGATGGCCCGGGATGATGATCACGTCGTTGTTCTGGGGGGTGAAACCGGTGACGTCCACCACAGTGCGCGGGAGCCCGGCCGCGTCTGCCTCGATGTCGACGAGCGCGCTCGAGAACTCCCCTGCGGCACCCGGCCCGGTGTAGATCACGATCTGGCCGTTCGAGTAGTTGTTGCCGGCGTTGATGGTGTCGACAGCCTCGTCTCCATCGACATCCGGATCATCCACGTCATCGACGTTGCCGACCGTGATCACCAGTGGGGTGGTCGACGACGAGAGCTCGTAGAGGCGGATGGTGGAGTCATCGACCACCGCCACCCGGTACTGGCGTCCGTTCACCAGCCCGGGAACGGTGGCCCCGTTGGCGTAGTAGACGACTATCTGGCCGTCGAGGAGGTTGTGGTAGAGCGGCACGAAGTCACCGGCAATGGTGCGGCCGAAGGTGATCGTGTTGGCAACGGGGTCGACCTGGGCACCCTCGAACTCACTGCCGAGCAGGAGCGTGTCGTCATCGACGACGATGACGTTGTAGGACTGCCCGTCGGTGAGCCCACCGCCGGTGCCGCCCGAGTAGACGAGCGACATGCCGCTCGAGAGACCGTGAGCCGCGGTGAACGTGACGGTGTCCTGGCCGGTGTCGATCGTCTGGAATACGTGGTCGACGACCGGCGTGCTGGGGGCCGTGGCGTTGAAGGTTGCCGTGATCGTGATGGCACCGCCCGCGGTTACCGTCGAACCGCCGACGATCGCGAGCGTGAGCACTGGCCGCACATCGACCGATGCCTTGTTGCTGCCGACCCGCACGACACCGCCGCCACTGGTGCGCATGGCGGAGGTCGCGCCGGGGCTCTGCTCCGCGGTGAGGCTGATCGCACCGGTCGTGACGATGGCGCCACCGCTGCGCCCCAGCTGCAGGTCGACACCGCTGGCAATCTCGGCTCGCGCTTCGCCCGTGTCGACCTGGACGACACCGCCGCCGTCAGAGGCGAGCGTGGCATCCGCCGTGTCGTCTGAGTGCGCGTACAGGGTGATCGTGCGCGCACCCGGCGCCGTCGCCGTTGCCCCGCGGACGTCACCGAGCAGGCGTGCGGCTGTCGTGTTCTCGACGCGAGCCTTGGGTGCAGCCGTGGCGACCGAGACCGCGCCGCCCGAGGTCGAACCGCCACCGGCGGTGGCCGCGTTGGACCCCACCGCCCGCACGGCCACCTCCGCATTGGGCGAGTTGATGGTGGCAACGCTGGTGATGATCGCAGAAATGTCTGCCGTCGTGGAGATGAAGGCGAGTGGTGCTGTCGTGTCGACCCCGACGAGCCCGGCAGCCAGGCTGCCTGCAGCCACCCTGGCAACGTTGGTGCCTTCGGCGGTGACGGCGAGGGCGGTGCCGCCGGTCATCTTTCCGGCGAACTCGGCGGTCGTCGGGGCGTCAATCCTCGAGGTCGGCTGCCCGGTGCCGACGCCTGCGACGCCTGCCGACAGCGAGTCGGTCGTCACATCCGTCGTGTTGGCTGCGGTTGCGGAGACGGTGACGGCACCGGAGGTGACCAGGGCGCCAGTGCCGTACCGGGCGACGGTCGATGCCTCCTCATAGATGCGCGCGGCGGCGTTGACGTTGGTGACCTGGGCGAGTGAGCCGCCGCGGGTGGCGAGGTTGCTGGTTGCCTTGGTGACAGACACCGCGGTCACGGCAACGCCGGTGGAGCCGAGAATCGCGCCGTCGATGCTCGCGCGCGTCTGGGAGTAGGCCACGGCCGTCGCCTCGGTCGTCTGGCCGCTGATGATCGAGCCGGATGTCATGGTGATGGTGGCGGTGACACTGTTGCCGCTGTCTGCGGCAACGGAGACGTCCCCACTCGCGGTCAGGCCGCCGGCACCGAGGATGAGTTCCGCGATCGTGTCAGATGTGCCGGTGTGGGTCGCGCGTGAGACCAGGCCGGCGCCGCCGCCCACGCTCACCGAAACGAGGCTGACCTCGGTCGTCGCCGTGTTGTCTGCGGTGACGGAGAGGGCGAGGTCGCGGCTCACGGCTCGCAGCGCGGCGATGGATCCGCGGGTCAGAGCGTCGATCGTCGCCGTGACCTGGATCATCGTCACGTCGACGAGCCCGCCGCTGCCCTGGCTGACATCGGCGGTTACCCGATTGTCGGCGGTGACGGTCATGGTCACGTCGCCGGCTCCGGCGTCGAAGGCTGACGCTGCGAGCAGCACGAGCGCCTCGGTCGCCGCGGAGGAGGTGATCTCGGCGATGGCACCGATCTTGCGGATGCCGATTCCGCTGACCCCGACCAGGTCGGAGGTGACGCTCGCATGGTTCACCGAGCTGGCCCCAAGGTCGGCGCCGACGCTCTGGGTCGGGTTCTCCAGGCGAGCACTGGTCCCCGCCGCGATGCGGGCGGTGGGAAGCACCACGTCGCCCGCGGCTGCCGCAACAGAGACCGTGTCGGTGATGACCGTGGCCGTCTGCTCCGAGGCTGCCGTTGAAACGGCGGCGCCGCCGGCCGTGATCGTGCCGCCCCAGACCCGCGCCGTAGTTGCAGCGGAGGTCGTGATGTAGGCGGTGGCGAGGGTGACGCCCACGCTGAGCCCCGCGCCGCTGTAGGCGGAGAGCTCGCTGCGGGCGGTGCGGTCGGATGAGGCGCGGGCGCCGACGTCGCCGCCCGCGACCACGGTGCCCTGGAGTTCGGCGGTGACGGGTGCCTCGAAGAGTGCTTCGGCGGTGTAGAACGATCCGGAGACTGCTCCTCCGCCACCCACGGTGGCGATGGCGGATGCGAGAGATTCGCCTGCACCGTCATTGGCGGTCATTGCCGTCACGAGCACGTGTCCGCTGCTGACCACGGGGGCGGGCGAGCCGAGGCGGGCGAAAATGCGGGCGGTGTCGTCGACGTGCCCGGCGACGCGGAGGCCGCTTCCGCCGGCGAGGAGCGATACCGCCAGGAGCAGCGCGCGGGCGGTCGCGCGGTTCTGGCCGGTGGCTCCCACGTTCACCGACCCGGATGCGAGGATGCTTCCGATCGCCAGGGCGTCGGTTGCTCCGGTGATGAGTGCGGTGGTGGACATCGCGGAGAACCCGACACCGCCGAGTCCGCCGCCGTCGGATTCCGCGTTCGCCGCGTTGCGCGAGTCGGCGAGGATCGCCACGGCGCCGCCGGCGATGATCACCGAGTTCGCGGTTGCCGTGGCCTGTGTCGTACGGGAGATGGTGGCGATTGCCACGTTGGCGCCGACGGCGTAGACCCCGGAAACGGCGCCGAGGGTCGAGACATCCGCGCTGTGGCGACCGGTCGCCGAAATGGTGGCTCCGCCGGTGAGGGTGGCCCGCCCGTTGAACGTGGCGGCGGTCGCGCCGGAGATGGTGGCCGTTGCTCCAGCCCCCATGGCGCCGCCGCCGATGCCTGCCGCGACCGAGTAGACGGCGACCGGGGCAGACAGCGTCGATGCTGAACGAATGGCGAGGCCACCGGATGCCGTGGTGCCTCCGATCACGACGGTGCCGACCGATGCTGTGGTGTCTCCCGTGATTGTTGCCGTGGCGACGGCGGCGCCGGCAGCGACCCCGGCGATCGAGCCGCCGATGGCGAGCGGGGAGACGGTTCGCACGGCAATGGCATCGACCGAGACGGTGCCGCCGGCGTGGGGGATGACCGCGGTGTCGTCGATATGCGCTGTCTGCACGGCGTTGCTGTTCAGCAATACGATCTGACCGCTCAGGGTGACTCCGCCGACCTGGCCGGCGAAGGCTGCGCCGTCGGTGCGCTCGCTGTTCTCGGCGCGAACCGCGACGTGGCGTCCGGCGGTGATGGAGACGCCTCCCGCGACGCCGGCATCGACGGTGCTGACCAGGTTGGCGACGACTACGGCGCCGCCCAGGGCGACGGCGCCACCGGCCGCGGCCCCCGCGATACCCAGGTAGTGGTTCTGCTCTTCAGCGCTGACCCCGACGTCGCGTCCGACGGTGACGATGGTGTTCGCGCCGATCAGGCTGGCAGCTCCCCGCGGGAGGTTGGTCGCGGTGAACGACGCCCGGATGGCGCCCGCGTCCGGGGATGCGCCTGAAATCGCGTTGGCCGCCGCGGTCAGTTGCGGGCTCACGTGTGCGTCGGCCTTGGTTCCGGTGGTCGGCGCGGAGCCGGTGAGAATCTGCTGGTACCCGCCAGCGCCCGAGGCCGAGTCGCCTGCGACGTCAAGGATGTTGTCGCCCCCGATCTGGGTCGCGTCTGCGGAGGTGCCTCCGTCGTTGTAGCTGCCCGATCCGGGGGTTCCCACCGACCAGACGGAGACGGCACCGGCCGCTCCGACGACGCCACCGGCAACGCTGAGGCCGAAGGTGCTGACGCTGGCGGATGCCAGTGCGGCCAGCGTGAAGTCCTGGCGGGCCCGGATGATGGCCGACTCCCCGATGAACGCCTGGGTGGTGACGGCGAGCACCCCGACATCGACGCCGCCGCTGACGCCGACGACTCCGCCGCCCACTCCACCGGCAACGGTGATGGTCTTGCTGGAGTTGGCGGCCGTGATACTCACGGACTGCGCTGACGCTGCACCCGCCGCGGTGTTCACCCGCGTGGGAGCTGCGGCCGTGCTGTCGATGAACGCGCGCGTCGTGACGCCCAGGATGGTGGTGGTCACCCCTCCGGCGACGCCGACGACGCCGCCGCCCACGGCGACCGCGAGCCCGAAGACCTTCTGCGTCGACCGCGCCTGCACCGCCAGTCCGCTGAATCCGGTGCGGGTTCCGAAGCGCCCGGCCGCGGTGAAGTTTCCGTCGAGTACGCCCGCGACGGAACCGTTTCCGAGGGCGTCGACGGTGCTGCCGACCGCGATGGATGCCTGGGTGTTCTTGGAGACCGTGGTGACGCCGACGCCGATTCCGACGCCGACGACGCCGCCGGCCGCTCCCCCCGCGACGATGATGATCGAGGTGGTGTCGCTGGCGTCGACGACCAGGCTGCCGCCGGCAAGTGCTGTCGTGGTCGGGGCGATGGTGGCGTGGGTGTGCACGTCCAGGGCGATGACGGATGCGGCTCCGGCCACTCCGGCGACGCCGCCGGCCCCGGTGAAGGCGACCGCGACGATGCTCTCGCTGCCCGCCGCCGCAACGACCAGGTCGCCGGTGGCGGCGACGGTCGAACCGGTGCGCAGCTGGGCATCCGTGGTCACATTGACAACGCCGACCGCGGCGCTGGCGCCGACTCCGGCGACACCACCCGCCGCGATGGCGGCGACCATGAGCAGGCTCTCGTCGTGCCCGGCCGCCACGAGCACTGAACCCCAGTTTCCGGTCTGGCCAGCGCTGACCGCGGCGATTCGGCCGATGAACGCGGTCGTGACGGTGTCGACGACGTTGATGCTTCCGCCGACGCCCACTCCGGCGACGCCGCCGATCGCGACGCTGACTCCGATTCCGGAGATCTGGTCGCGGCTGTTCGCGGTGACAGCAACTCCGCGGAAGGTTCCGTCGCTGTTGACAGAGACGGTTCGCACCCCGGAGGTCTCCGCGGCATCCGGTGACGGCTGGGCGCCCTGCTTCACGATGCTGTGGGCTCGCCCGGTGGCGACCGAAGAGTCGAGGGTGATGAACTGTAGCGGTCCGGTGCACTCGGATCCGCCTGCTGCGGCACACTTCGTGAGGGCGAGGCGGATGCCGGTGCCGTCCACATTGACGTAATAGGTTCCGCCGTCGACCAGTCCGCCGATGGCCGTTCCTCCGCCGGAGCTGTAGATGATCGCGTCGCCGGTCGACAGCCCGTGGCTGTACGGGAGGCTCAGGTACTGGCCGCTGACGGCCCCGGCCGGGTTGAAGTACGGCGCGTCACTGTGCGGGATGGCGGCCCGGTCGGTGGCGAGCAGGCGGTGCGATTCGCCGCTCCCGCCGGAGAGGCTGATGGCCGGGCCACCAGCGGTGAGGGTCAGCCGCACCGCGGTGGCTGAGATCCGCTGCACGACGTAGGTGGCTCCGTCGGTCAGGCCGGCGATCGCGGTTCCGCCTCCGGCGTCGTAGAGCACGCGCTGGCCGTCGGCGAAGTCGTGCTGGTAACCCAGTTCAAGGGTGAGGCCGCCGGGCTGGATTGCGCTGCTCGGGGTGAACCTGTTGTCGATGGCGGTGATGGTGAAGCCTCCGGTGTGCACCCAGATTCCGGATGCGCCGCCGCCGAGGGCCGCGACGATCGAGTTGTCGCCGATGAACGCCTGGGTGGTCTTGGTGATGACCGGCACGGCCGCTGCGGCGCCGACGCCGACCACGCCTCCGCCGGCGAGGCTGCCCGCGATCACGTCGAGGGTGAGTTCCTGGAGTGCTGAGATGCGGGCACTGCCTCCCGCGTAGATGGTGGCGCGGGACCCGGCGCAGGCGGTCGTGGTGGCGGTTACGGCGGCGCATACCTCGCCGACGGAGGCGACGGTCGTGATGGTGAAGACGGAAACGGCCGCGTTGACGGATGCGCCGACGGTGCCGCTGATGGCGCCTCCAACCGACATTGACAGCACGGTTTCAGTGGAGGTGGCGTCGACGGTGACGTTGCCCCTGGCCGCTATGGCGACCCCGCGCGCGATCCAGGCGCGGGTGTCCTTGCTGATGACCTGCACATCCGTGCCGGCGCCGACGCCCGCCGTGCCGCCGAGCGCGACCTGGCCGGCGATCCCCTTCGTCCTGGTGGTGTCGCTTGCAGACAGCGCGACTCCCTGGGTGGCGGATGCGCCGGTGTTGGCCCCATTGACGATGACCCCGCGATCGATGCGCGCGTGCGTGGTGTTGGTGTGCACGGCCACTGCGACCGATCCGGCTACTGCTGCGGTGCCCCCTACCGCGCCGGCAACCGCGACCGAGCTGAGGTCGAGTGCCTGCTCGGCGGTGATGGCCAGGCCGGCCGGGCCCTTCGCCCAGATGAGCGCGTACTCGTTGATGCCAGCGTCCACGATCCCGGTGCGCACGAAGACGACCGAGGAGACTCCGACCCCTGCTGTTCCTCCCGCTGCGACCCCGCCGGCGACCAGCATGGACTCGCCGACCAGGTCGGAGGCGGCGATCACGAGGTTGCCTCCGGCGCGAACGGTGGTCGGTGCTGCGCTGCTGCCGCCGATGATGGCGCGGGTTCCGGTGTCGGTGCCCTGGTTGACCAGCAGCACGATGAATGATCCGGTGACGCCTGCCGTTGATGCGGCTGCCGCGCCTGCCGCGATGGCGGTGAACGCCTCGCTCGCTTCAGCGCGCAGGGCGACGTTGCCGCCGACATCCGCTGTGACGGCGTTGCCGATCGCCGCGCGCACGCTCTTGTTGTGGATGCCGAGCACCAGGCTGAAGCCGACGCCCGCGCTTCCGGTGGTCAGGCCGAGCGCTCCGGCGAGTTCCACGAACTCGCTGTCGTCGCTGGCGATCAGGGAGAGCGACTGGCCGGGGGCGGATGCGATCGACTGGTTGATCGAGGCATGGTCGCCAACGGTGGCGTGGGTGACCACGTTGACCAGGTCGACGATGAGTGCACCGCCGATGCCCACCGTGCCACCGCCGGCGCCGCCGGCGAGGGCAACTGACGTCACATCCGGAACGGCGATCGGAAGCACGTCGACGGCGAGTGCGGAGATCGAGGAGTTCGCGCTGAGGGCGATGGCCTCTCCGGCGTTGATCACGGTCGGAGCGGCGGCGCTGGAGGAGATGCGGGCCACGGTGTCGGCGTCGATGACGTTGACCACGATGGCTGCGCCGATGCCGTTGCCGCTGAGACTCAGTCCGCCAGCGGCCGCGATGGTCTGCAGTCCCATCGGGTTGCTGGCCGAGAGGGCGAGACCGCCACCGGCGTTGATGGTGACACCCTCGCCCACGAGTGCCTCATGGCGAAGGGTGAGCACCTGCACGGCGACCGAGCCGGCGACGCTGTTCTGGCCGGTGCCGCCGGCCGCGGAGATCGCCCAGGCGATGTAGTCGTTCTGCTGACCCGTCGGGGTGGTCGCCGTGATGGTGACCCCGCCACCGGCGATGATGGTGACGCCGGCGCCGATCGAGCCGCGGCTGACGACGTTCACGACGTTGAGGGCAACGGCCGCCCCGATGTTGGTGCTGCCGGTCTTCAGCGACGTTCCGGTCGACTTGGCCGTCGCATCCGTGCCACTTTCGGCGAGCACGCCGACGGTTCCACCGGCGATGATGGTGAGCTCGGTCGGGATGGTTGCCGTGGTGCTGATGGTCATCCAGTTGACGGTGACGGATGCTCCGAGGCCGACGTCGTCGCTGCCCTGGCCACCCTGCGAACTTGCGTTGCTGTTGGCGGAGCCGACCTGGCTCTGGGAGCTGGGGAGGGTCGGTGCCTTCCCGGCCGTGGCCGGAGTGTTGTCGACCTGGTGCTGGGCCTGCTCATCGGAGTTTCCGCCACCGGAGCCACCGGGCATGGTGCCTTCGGCGCTGGCTTCCGCCACGGCCGACCCCGAGGTGCGGGTTCCCGCGGCGATCGTGATGGAGCCACCCGCGGTGAGGTTCTGCTGGGTTTCGGCGCTGGTGGTGATGGTGATGACATTGATGGCGATGACGGCACCCACGGCGACTCCGCTGCCGGCAGCCTCCGCGTTGCCGGTCGTGGTCGTTGACCCGTCGTGCTGGGCGTTGACGGTGATCGAACCGGTCACGATGAATGGCCTCGGGCCGGGGGTGCCGATGCGGGCGATGGTGGTGTGCTCGACGATGACGACGGCGACGGCCGGGCTGACCGCCGTGCCGCCCTTCGACCCTGCGGTCACTTCGGTGACGACCACGTCAGACGAGATCGCCTCGACGATGACGTTGTGTCCGCCGGAGACGTCTGCGCCGTCTTCGATCTCGGCGCGGGTCAGGTTGTCGAGAACGGGGTTGATGGCGACGGCCGCACCGATGCCGGCCGTCGAGTTCTTGCCCAGTGACGCATCCGCCTTGGCTGTCGCGGTGTCTGTGCGGTGGTTCACTGCCCGGAGCACGATGTCGCCGGTGCCTGCGGTCACCGTCGCCGCTGTCGGGATGAACGCCTCGGTGACGGCGGTGACCAGGTTCATCGCGAACGAGCCGGCGACTCCGACCTTGTCGGATCCGGCACCCGATTCGGCGACGGCCGAGAAGGTGTGGGTGAGGTCGCCGTCGACGTCGGTCATGGTCGCCTCAGCACTGAAACCGTTCGACTCCACCACGGTGTCGTCGCCGAGGTTGGCGCGATTGACCAGGGTCACCAGGGTGAGGGCGACGCCGGCGCCGATTCCGGCCTTGGCGGCCTTGACCGCGGAACCGTCAGCCTTCGAGAGGCCATCGACGTTCTGGCTGGACCGCAGGCTGACCGGGCCACCGGCGATAAGCGTGAGCCCGTCGGGAAGTTCGGTGATGGCAGAGACGTCGGCGATCACCAGCGCGATTGCTGCCGCGACCGTCACCTTGCCATCCGAGCTGGCCGGCGAGGGGTTGCTGCTGGAGTTGCCCACGCCCTTTCCACCGTTCGCCTTGCCGGTGGTGTCGGCGAAGCCGCGCTGGGTGGCCAGCTTGTCTTCTACTGTGCCGCTGCTCGACGGCGTCGTCTGGGAGTCGTTGGTGTCTGTGCCCGGTGCGCCGCTGGCGGATGCCTCGGCTGACGCCTCGTTGTGCGATGAACCGTAGGAGCCGAACGCGATCGAACCGCCGGCGGTGATGTTTCGTCCGGTGCGGGACGTGACGGCGTGGCTGGCGAGGGTCAGGCCGAGGGCGATGCCCACCGATGCGGTCTGGGCTCCCTCCGCTTCCGCATTCGCCGTGCTGATCGATGAGGTGCGCTGGGTGGCGGTGGCACTGAACGATCCGGCGACCTCGATGAGGTTGTCGCCGGTGGTCTGGCGGATGAGAACGCTGGTGGTGACGGTGCTGACGGTCACGGCGATCGCCGGGGCTACAGCCGCAGCTCCCGCACCAGTGACCGCAGCTCCCATGCGCGCCTCGGTGACGGCATCCGCCCTGGTGGTTGCTGAGAGGGTGAGGTCGCCTGCTCCGGTGATCACCGCATCAGCGTCGATGAGAGAGAGGGTGTCGTCGGTGAGCAGGTTGAGCGCGAACGAGACGCCGACACCGACGCTGCCGGCTGCCGTGACTCCGTCCTTGACGGGCAGCGCCTTGACCGTCGAGTGCACAGATGATGCGGCCTCGACGACGGCGTTGCCACCGGAAAGCAGCACGGTTCCGTAGAGGGCGGCCAGGGTGTCCTGGTTGACGACCGCGATCGCCACCGATCCGGCCACGGCGACTTTGCCGGCAGCGCCAGAGGATGCGATGGCCGACACGGTCGAGGTGGTGTCGGTGCCCTTCGGCGTGACGGTTGCTGACACCGTCAGCGCGTTCGCCGTGATGGTCAGGGTGTGCGGCACGATGGCGTGGTTCTCGACGTTGGAGATGGTGAGGGCGACGGCAGCACCAATGGCGGCCGTGGTGCCGTCCGTCGCTGAGCCATCGGCGACGCTGGCCGCGTCGGTGTTGGCGCTGGTGGCCAGGGTGACGGTTCCGCCCGCGGTGATCGAGTCGACGTCGGCGGTGATGACCGTACGCGCGTTGACGGTGGAGATGACGACCCCGATCGCGGCGGCAACAGCGACGGCCCCGTCGGAGGTGCTGGCGCTCGGTGACGACCCGCTGCCCGAGCCGCTGCCGCCGTGCTTCGCGGAAATCCCGTCGGCGTAGCTCCGCTGCGAGGCCACCTTCGCGTCGACATCCGGTTCACTCGGGTCGCTGGTTTCCGGAGCCCCGGAGGCCGATGCCGCGCCCGACGCGAATGCGGCCGAGATGCTGGACGCCCGCAGCGTGACGTCTCCCCCGGCGTCCAGGTTGCGCTGCAGGGTGGCGGTGGCCCCGTGGTTCGCAATGGTGAGACCCAGGCCGATGCCGATGGCGGCCGTACCCGCGGTGGCCTCGGCGCTCGCGGTGGAGGAGGCGGACGCATCCTGCACCGCGACGATGCTGATACTGCCGGTGGCGATGAGCGGCACGGTGCTGCCGATTGGTGACGTGCCGATGCGGGCTTTCGTGGTCACGTTGGAAAGGGTGATGGCGATGGCCGGTGTGACGGCCACCCCTCCCGCTCCCGCGGCGCTGCCCATGCGGGCTTCCGTCACCGCGACGGTCGTTGCTGTGGCGGTCAGGCTGATGTCGCGGGCCCCGGTTACCGAGACGCCGTCGTCGATGAGGGCGAGCACGTCGTCGGTCACCAGGTTGAGGGCGAACGAGACGCCGATGCCCACCTTGCCGGTGCCAGACGACCCGTCGCCGACCGGGAGCGCTGTGACGGTGGAGTCGAGGGCGGATGCCGCGGAGATGGTCAGGTCGCCACCGGTGAGCTCCACAGTGCCGTAGGCGGCGGCGAGAGTGTCCTGGTCAATCACGGCGATGGCAACCGAGCCGGCGACCGAGACGCCGCCGGCCGCACCGGAGGACGCCATCGCTGAAACGGTGGAAGTGCTGTCTGCGCCCTTCTCGGTCACCAGAGCCGAGAGAGTCAGGTTCTGCGCCCGCACGGTCACCCAGGCGGGGAGCACCGAACGGTTCACGACGGTGGAGAGGGTCAGGGCGATGCCGGCGCCGATCGCTGCGGTGCCCCCGTCGGTGGCGGAGCCATCAGCAGCGGATGCCGCGTCAGTATTGGCGCTGGAGGCGAGGGTCACGGAGCGGCCGGCGACGAGGAGGGTGACCTCGCTGGTCAGAACCGATTCGACCGTGACGGTGGAGATGACGATGCCGACGGCCGCGGCCACCGCGACCGACCCGTCGGAGGTTTCGGCGCTCGGCGACTTCTCGGTGCCGGACCCGGCAACGCCATTGGCTCCTGCGACCGAGTCGGCGTAACCGCGCTGGGCTCCGACCGCCTTGTCGACGCCGGTCGCGCCGTCAGCATCCGGGGTTGAGTCGTCTGCTTGCTCGTCCGGTGCGCCGGCGGCTGATGCCGCGCCGTTTGCGACAGCTGCCGAGATGCTCGATGCGGTGAGGACGACGTCCCGACCGGCCGTGACGTTGCGGGCGACGGTCGCGGTTGCTCCGTGCGGTGCGATGGTGAGGGCGAGGCCAATGCCGACAGCGGCGGTTCCCGCAGTCGCCTCTGCCCCGGCGGTCGACGACGCCGACGCATCCTGGCTGGCGCTCACGATGACATCCCGCGTGGCCGTCAGGGTGCCGGTGCCGATGCGGGACGTCGTGGTGACGTTCGAAATAGTGATGGCGATGGCGGGAGTGATGGCGACCCCGTCGGGCGCCTCCGATCCCATGCGGGCTTCGGTTGTCGCATCCGTCACCGCGCTGGCGGCGAGGATCACGTCGCGGGCGCCGGTGACGACGATCCCGTCGGCGATCAGCGCGCGCGTCTCATCGTCGAGCAGGGTGAGGGCGAATGCCGCGCCGACTCCGACACTGCCGGTGGCGGCCGCCCCGGCACCGACCGGCAGGGCGGTCACTATCGACGTGATGGCGGATGCTGCGCTGACGCTCAGGTCTCCCCCGGTCAGTTCCACTCGACCGTAGATGGCGGCGAGCGTGTCGTGGTCGATGACGGCGACGGCGACTGCGCCTGCCACCGAGACCCCGCCGGCGGCACCGGCGGCTGCGGAAGCTCCGACGGTGGACACGCTGTCGGTTCCGTCGACGGCGACGGTTGCCGAGACGGTCAGGTCGTGAGAGCGCACCGTGAGGGTCGCGGGAACGGTCGCGGTGTTGATCACGCGAGAGGCGGTGACGGCAACACCGGCACCGATGGCTGCCGTTCCCCCGTCGGTCGCCGAACCGTCGGCGCTGCTGGCGGCGTCGACGTTGGCGGAGGCGGCGAGGGTGACCGTTCCGCCGGCCGTGATGGCGGTGACACCGGGGGCGATGATCGTTTCGGCCCGCACAGTGGAGATGACGACTCCGACGGCGGCAGCGACGGCGACGGCACCGCTGGAGGTCTCAGATTTGGGAGCCGCGGCGTCGCCTGAGTCGTTGAGCCCTCGGTCGGCCGCAACTCCGTCAGCGTGGCCGCGCTGGGCGGCAACCACCTTGTCGACGCCCGTGTTGCCGGCTCCGTCGGCCGTGCTGTCGTCTGCGGTCTCCTCGGCCGCGCCGGCAGCCGACGCCGAGCCGCTCGCGGTGGCGGAGGAGATGCTGGTTGCCCGCAGCGTGACATCCGCTCCCGCAGACACGTTTCGCTCCAGCACGGCACTGGCCCCGTGCTGTGCAATGGCGAGCCCCAGGGCGATGCCGACCGCGGCACTTCCGGCGGCGGCCTGCGCTGAGGCAGTAGCGGATGCGCTGGCCTTCTGCGTGGCGGAGAGCGTGAGGGAGCCGGCAAGCACCAGTACGCCGGTTCCGAGGCGGGCCGAGGTGGTGATGGTGGAGAGCACGATCGCGATGGCCGGGGTGACCGCGACCCCGCCGCCGGACCCGGCGAGGGCGGCTCCCATGCGGGCTTCGACCGTCGAGGTGGTGTCGGAGGCCGCAGCGACGGTGACGCTGCCGGCCTGGCTGATGGACACCCCGTTGCCGATGGCCGCGACCGTGGACTCGTCAATGATGGCGAGCGCGAAGGCTACCCCGACCCCGACGCTTCCGGTGCCGATCGAGCCGGCGCCGACCGGCAGCGAGGTCACCGTCACTGACAGCGCGGATCCTGCGTCGACAGTGAGCTCTGCACCGCGGAGGGTGAGTGGTGCGAGCACGCTGGCGAGCGTGTTGTGGTCGACGATGGCGATGGCGACAGACCCGGCCACGGAGACGCCGCCCGCCGCACCGGACGATGCAGCCGCACCGACGGTGGAAGTCTCGTCGGCACCATCGACCGCAACGGTGGCGGAGACCGTGACCCCGCCGGCATCGACGCTGACGGTGGCCGGGAGCACGGCCTGGTTGCGAAGCGTGGACAGAGTGAGGGCGACGCCCGCACCGATCGCGGCGGTGCCGCCATCGGTGGCCGAACCGTCTGCCGTGCTCTGCGCATCCGCGTTGGCGCTGGTGGCGAGGGTGAGTCCGCCGATTGCTCGGATCGAGGTGACGGCCGGGGTGATCAGCGCCTGCGCGGTCACCGTGGAGAGCACCACCGCAACGGCTGCGGCCGCGGCGACGGACCCGTCGGAGGTCGCAGCCTCCGGTGTGCTGGCGTCGCTGGCACCTGCGCCGTGGGAGCTCGCGACTCCGTTGGCGAAACCGCGCTGATCGGTGATCTGGTCGTCGACGCTCGGTTCAGTGCCGTCGTTCTCTGGTGCGCCACCCGCTGAGGCAGACCCGGTCGCGGTGGCACTCGACACGTTCGCCGCGGAGAGCAGCACAGCGCCCCCCGCGTCGACGTTGCGCGCCAGCGTCGCAGTTGCCCGGTGCTCAGCGATGGTGAGGCCGAGACCGAGACCCACGGCAGCGGTTGCCGCGCCGGTCGCCTGGGCGCCGGCAGTCGCGCTTGCAGCCGCCGTCTGTGCCACAGAAATGGAGACAGCGCCGGTGGTGATGAGGGAGCCGGTTCCCACGGTTGACTCGGTGGTGACTGTCGAGAGTGTGATTGCCACGGCGGGCGCGACGGCGATGCTGGAGGCGGCTGCCCCCATCACGGCTTCGGTGCTTGCTGCGCTTGCCGCGGTGGCCGTCAGCGTAACGTTGCGGGCACCGGTGATCACGACGACGCCCGAACCGATGGCTGAGCGGGTGACCGCGTGCACGACGGCGAGGGCGACGGATGCCCCGATGCCGACGCTGCCCCCGCTGGCACCGACGCCGACCGGCAGTGCCCGCACCGTCGAGACCAGCGCGGAGGTGGCGTCAACGGTGAGATCCCCACCGCGGAGCACGGTGCGACCGAGCACCGACGCGAGGGTGTCGTGGTCGATGATCGCGATGGCGACCGAGCCTGCGACGGATGCGCCGCCGGCAGCACCGGAGGAGGCAGTCGCGGTGACCGTCGACGTGGAGTCTGCCCCGGCATCCGGAGCTGCGGCCGCGCGCACCACCAGGTTGCCCGCGTCGATGATGACTGTTGCGGGGAGTACCGCGTGGTTGCGCACGGTCGACAGGGTCAGGGCGACGCCCGCGCCGATTGCGGCGGTGCCGCCGTCGGTGGCCGAACCGTCTGCAACGCTGGCGGCATCCGCATTCGTCGCTGTGGTGAGGGTGATCGTGCCGGTCGCGGTGACCGCGGTCACCCCTGGTGCGATGATCGCTTCGGCAGTCACGTTCGAGATGACCACGCCGATTGCGGCGGCAACTGCGATTGCGCCCTCAGAGGTTGCTGCCTCCGGTGCGTCAGTGGAGCCGGATGCGGATACGCCCTGGTCGGCGGCTACATTGTCGGCGTGGGCACGCTGGGCGGCGAGCTGCGCGTCGACTCCGGTGCGCCCCTCGACGTCGGGGGTGGTGTCGGCTGCTGTCTCTTCGGGTGACCCGGCAGCGGAGGCTGAACCGGATGCAGCAGCGGTGGATACCGCTGTCGCGCCCAATTGCACGTCGCCGAGGGCAGTCACATTGCGGGAGAGCACAGCAGAGGCAGTGTGGGTGGCAATGGTGAGGCCGAGGGCGATGCCGACCGCGGCGGTTCCGGCCGTCGCACTCGCTCCCGCTGTCGAGGACGCTGTCGCGGTCTGGCTCGCGGAGACGAGAAGGTCGCGGCCGACGGTGAGCACCGCACCGGACGGCGTTCCGATTCGCGCGACGGTCGACACGGTCGAGAGCGTGATGGCGACGGCCGGCGAAACGGCCACGGTCGCGCTGCCCGCTCCCATCTGTGCCGTGGTGGTCGCAGAGGTCGTCGCTGCAGAGGTGATCGTGAGGTCACGGGCGCCGGTCACCCGTGCAGCATCGGCGACTGCGGCGAGCGTCGACTCGTCGAGGATCGTCAGGGCGAAGGATGCACCGACGCCAACCGCGCCGGTTCCGGCGGCGCCCGCTCCGGCCGGGGCTGCCGCGACTGAGGACGTCAGAAGGGAGGCAGACGTGATGAGGAGGTCACCACCGGTGAGGGTTACTCCCCCGGCCAGCTGGGCCAAGGTGTTCCGGTCGATCACCGCGATGGCGACCGCGCCGGCGATGGAGACTCCGCCGGCGGCACCCGACGTGGCGGACGCCGAAACCGTGGAGGTGCTCGCTGAGGGGGTTCCCGCCTCGATGATCACGTCGCGGGCTGTCACCGCGGCACCGCTGGCGATCGTCGCTTCGGTCGTCGCTTCGACCAGGGTGATCGCCACCCCGGCACCGATCGCGACGCTGGAATCGCCCGCGGCGGACCCAGACGCTGAGCTGGACGCGTTAGCGGCCGAGTAGGCACCAACCGTGACGGTTCCCGTGGTGGCCGTGACCGAGACTCCAGATGCGATCGTCGAGCTTACGGATGCTGTCGCCATCACCACACCGACGGCCGCAGCCGCGCCTACGGCGCCGTCTGAAGTCTCGGCGGCCGGGGTGCTGCTGGTGCCGGAGTCGCCCGCGCCGACGCTGTCCGCGACGGTGTCGGCGTGGGTTTTCTCAGCAGCGACCTGGGCGTCGACTGTCGACCCGCCACTCGGCGCTTCGGCGCCCGAGGTCGATGCGGTGGCTGACGCGTTCGAGGTGGAGCTGCCGGTAGCCGTGACGGTGAGGTTGCCACTGACTGCGACGTCGCGCGCGAGGGAGGCAGATGACAGGGCCTTGCCAATGGTGAGGGCGAGGGCGAGTCCGATTGCTGCGGTTCCCGCCGACGCCTCGGCCGCAGCCGCGGCAGTCGCGCTCGACGTCTGGTCCGCGTCGACGATGATCGAGGTCGCGGTGATGGGGGTGCCAGAGCCGATGCTCGCCGCCGTGGTGACGGTGGCCAGGGTCGTCGCCACTGCGGGGGCGATTCCGACACCGCCGCCCGCCGCCCCGATGGTGGCCGTGGAGGTGCTGCTCGAGGTGCTGCTGGCCCGCACAGTGATTGTGGCAGCAGAGATAGCCGCGTTGTTGCGGATGGCGGCGGTCGTCGAATCGTCGACCAGTGCCAAGGCGAACGCGGCCCCGACACCGATGGCGCCACCGGTCGCCCCCGGCCCGACCGGTAGTGCCGAGGCGGTGACGTCGAGGGCGGATACCGATTCAATGTCCAGGGTGCCGGTCAGTGCCACGGTGCCGAAGACATCCGCCGTGGTCGTCTGCGTCACGATGGCAATTGCGACAGTTCCGGCGACGGAGACGTTACCGCCGCCAGCACCGGAGGCGGCAGTTGCGGAGATGGTGGAGGTGCTGTCGGCGCCGGCGACAGTTGACGCCACACGCAGCGATGCGGCCGTGATGGTGACCGCGGCCGGCACGCTGGCCTGGTTGGTCACGCTGGCCATGACGAGGGCGACGGCGGCACCGATTCCGACAGCGGATGCTGCGGTGGCCGAGCCGTCTGCGCTGCTCGAGGCGTCGGTGTTGGTCGACGACGCGAGCACGACTGCGCCGCCTGCCGTGACGGCGGTGACAGTTGGTTCGATGAGCGCTTCGGCGCGGACGGAAGCGACGACGACTCCGACGGCGGCGGCGACGTTGACGCCACCGGCGGAGGTTGCGGCGGTGGGCGCTGCCGGGCCGCCGGTGGATCCGGCGAGTGTGTCGGCGTGGTCGCGCTCGGCCTGGATCTGCTCGTCGACGCCGGTGCCGCCGGAGCCGCCGGTCGGGTTGCCCGGGGCGCCCGCGGCGGAGGCCTCCCCGTTGGCGGTGCTCGTGGAGTGGCTGGATGCGCTGAGCGACAGGTTGCCGGCGGCCTGCACGTTGCGGCCGATTGCTGCGGTGACGCCGTGATCGGAGATGGTGAGTGCAAGCGCGAGCCCGACTGCGGCGGAACCCGCTGCCGCGGTTGCCCCGGCGTTGGCCGTTGCCGTCGCCGTCTGGGTGGCGCCGATGCTGAGGCCGCCGGTGAGGGTGGTGGCAACGCCGGTGCCGATCCTGGCGATCGTGTCGACGCGGGAGCTGGTGGTGGCGACTGCGGGGGTGACGGCGACGTTGCCGCCGGTGGCTCCCATCCGCGCTTCGGTGCTGACGCTGTGGGTGGTGGCGGCGGTGAGCGTCACATCGCTCGCGCCGACGACGGCCGCAGCGTTGTTGATGGTCGCGGTCGTTGCCTCGTCGACGATGGCGATGGCCACGGATGCGCCGACGCCGATGCTCGAGCCGGCCGCGCCGTCGCCGGCGAGCGCCTTCGCTGCAGCGGTGGTTGCACTCTCGGCCGTGAGCGTCAGCGATCCGTCCAGCTGCAGGTCCCCGGAGTGCTCGGAACGGGTGTCGACGTCGGCGAGCAGCAGTGCGAGGGAGCCGGCGATCGAGACCTGGCCGGCGCCCGAGCCGGACGTCGAGGTGGCCGCCAGGGTGGCCGTCGACTCGGCAGCGATGGTGGCGCTGGCGGCGGTCGCGGTCACGCCTGTGGAGAGGAGTGCGCGAGTGGTGGCCGTCGCATCCGTCACGGCGACGGCTGCGCCGATGGACGCCGTTCCGCCACCGGCAGCGGACCCGTCGGCCGTGGTCGTTGCGGTCGCGTTCGACGTGGCGGAGCTGGTCAGCTGTCCAGTCGTGGTGACCGTCGCCGCAGTTGCCTCGATCACGGTCTCGGTGAGCGAGCGGGAGATCACGATGGCGATGGCGGCGGCGACGTCCACTCCCCCGCCAGAAGTTTCGGCGGAGGGGGTGGTACCCGCGGTCGCGGAGGTCGCCGCTCCGCGATCGGTCGCGATGGCATCCGCCTGGTCGCGCTGTTGGCCGACCAGGGAGTCGACGCCTGCGCCTGGAGCGCCCTCGCCGCCGGCATCCGGCGTCTCGGTGGTCTCCGGCGCGCCGGCGCTCGAAGCGGACGCCGTGGCGGTGCTGGTCGAGGCGCCCGTGGCGGTGAGCGTGAGGTCGCCGCCGGCGGTCAGGTTGCGGGCTAGGGTGGCTCGCACGATGTGGTCGGCGATGGTCAGTGCCAGCCCGACGCCGATCGCGGCGGTGGACGCGGTGCCGGTTGCCGCGGTGGCGACGGATGCCGCTGTTGCGTTCTGTGCGGCGACGATCGATACGGCGCCGGTGGTCTGGAGGTCGGAGCCGAGCCCGATGCGGGCGGCGGTCTCGACGGTGGCGAGTGTGGTCGCAACGAAGGGGGCGATGCCGACGCTGGCGCCGGCTGCTGAGCCTTCCGCGGTGGCGGCGGTGGCATCCGTCGTGCTGGCGTTCACGGTGACGGCCACGGCGCCGCTGACGCTGCCGTCAATGCCGGCGAGGGTGCGGTGGTCGACGATGGTGGTGGCCGACGATGCGCCGACGCCGACGGTGGGGGCGCCGGAGCCGCCGGCCATGGCGGCGGTGGCTGACGAGGTGGCGGCGGAGTTCGCGACGATGCTGAGATCGCCGTCGAGGGTGACGGCCGAGCCGGTGAGAAGCCTGGCTGAGGTGGCGATCGTCGCGACCTGGACGGCGACGGAGCCGGCGACTCCGAGGGTGCCACCGCTGCCGATTCCGGCGGTGGACGATGCGGTGAACGAGTGTGCTGTTGTTGCTGCCCCGCTTGCGGTGGTGCTGTCGACGCCGGCGCTGAGGCTGAGCGAGGCGGCGTCGATGGTGGTGCCTGGGCCGACATTCGCGGTGACCCTGACGTCAGCGTCAGTGATGGCGAGTGCGGCGGCGATGGTCAGTTCGGCGCTCGGGGGTCCGCGGGTTGAGGGTGATCCGCTGGCGGTCGAGTTGGCTGAGTCGTGGTGCCGTGCCTCGATGGTGACGGTCTCGGCGCGGAGGGTCACGCCGTCCACCGAGGCGTCAGCGGATGCGGTGTGCACGGTCACGGCGATCGCGGCGGCAACGGCAACGTCGCCGCCTGGCGTTCCACCGGGCAGTGACCCGGCGCCGCCGGCGGGTGCCGATCCCGGCGCGACCGATCCGGCGTAGCTGCCCGCAGCATCCACCTGGTCTGAGGGGGTGGGCTGCGCGCCGTCATCGCCGGGTGCGCCGGTGGCCGATGAGGTGGCGACGGTGTCGGTGCTGGATGCGCCGCTGACACGGATGGTGATGGTTCCGGCGGCGGTCACGTCACGCAGCGTGGTCGCGCGCACGGCGTGGTCGGCGAAGGTGAGGGCGAGGGAGACACCGACCGCGGCGTTGGCGCTCACGTCTCCGGTTGCGGTGGTGGCGACGGGGGCCACCTGGCGTGCGTCAATGAGTACGTCGCCGCTGGCGACGATCTCGGGTCCGGTGCCGATCTTCGCCTCGGTGGAGACCGTCGAGTAGGTGATGGCGGTGACGCCGGAGACAGACACTCCGGTGGCTGACACACCGCCCCGGGCTTCCGTCGCACTCGCCGAGCGCGAGTCGGCGGAGACGGTGAGGTCGCGCACGCCGGTGAGGGTCGCGGCGTCTGCGATGGAGGAGCTGGTCGTGTCGTCGACGATGGTCAGGGCGATGGTGGCCCCGACCCCGGTGGCCGCACCCGCAGCTTCGCCTGGCAGGGCGGTCGCCGCGGTCGTCTTGTCGGAGCGCGTGGTGATGGTCACGTCGCCGTCGCCGTCGTCATCAGCGCTGTCGAAGACGACGTTCCCGTCGAGCACGGCGATCGTGGAGAGGGTGGCGATGGTCATGGCGAGCGCTCCGGCAGCTCCGAATGAGCCGCTGGTTCCGGCCGATGCCCCGGAGACGGATCGGGAGGTGTAGTCGTTCGAGCCGGCCGCCTGTGGGGCGGTCGTGGCAGACACCATGACGGATGGTGCGTTAAAGGAGGTATCGCGAACCGTGGCCTCGGTGATCACGTCGCTCAGGGTGACGGCGATGGCGACGCCCACCCCGGTCGCTCCGGCTCCGACCGTGCTGCCGTCGGCGGTGCTGTGCACTCCGCCGCGGGACGCGGAGCTGACGGTGACTCCGCCCGGGGCTGTGATTGAACCCGACGTGACGCTCGGGGCGATGCGCGCAAGCGTGGCCTGCTCGAGGCTCGTGTGCGCGATGGCCCCGGCGACGGCCAGCGCGGTGCCGCTCCCCGGGGTGTTCGCGTGGCCACCGGTCGTGTCGGTCGGAGCGTCGTCGTTCTGGGTCGAGCCCTGGGTGCTCGCGGTGGCCGTGGTGATGACGGTCGCGTCAGACTCGGCAGTGACGGCCACGGCAGCTGCGGTCACCGCTCCGGTGCCGATGAACTCGGAGACGGCTGAAACGTCCACCGTGGCGGATGCGACGGCGCCGCCCGCGTTCGCTGCCGAGGCATCCGCTGTGGTGGTGACGGTCGTCGTGTTGCTGGCCGCGAGGGTCAGGGTTCCGGTCGCGTCGATGGCCGTGGAGTCGGCGACCCTGGTGAGTGCGGAGCTGCTCACGTTCGTGGCGGCAACCGCAGCATCCGTTGCCGTGTCTTCTCCGGATGCTGCCACCGACTCGGCGGTGACGGTCAGGTCGACTGCGCTGCTGATGAGGAGATCGCCGGTCGCGACGAGCTCGGACGCTCCCGAGACGGTGGTCTCGGCGGTGGCGTTGGTGGTGACGCTGGCGGTCGTGGTCGGGGTGAGGGTGGCGGTCGAGCTCAGCGACACGTTGCCGCCGCGGATGGTGGAGTCTGTGATGACCAGCTTCGCTTCGGTGTGGCTCTCGGTCGTGGCGGTCGCAACGAGTTCGATCGACCCATCGGCACCCAATAGGAGGGTGTCGATCAGTACGCCGTCGATGTAGATGAAGGCGGCGACGATGCGGAGGTTGAGGCCGGGCAGCAGCAGGTCGCTGGTCACGTAGACGGACACGCCGGGTGCGCTGGCCAGGACGGTGAGAGACCTGCTCGGGATTTCAACCTCGACGCTCTCCATCGAGTCGAGGGCGCTGCTCACGTGCACGTTGCCCGTGTCGGTCGACTGCTCGATGTTGATCACGTCATCGGCGGTGGTCGTGGACACGGTCACATCTTCGGCGCCGGTCACCAGGATCGGTTCGAGGCCGGCGTAGCTGACGGTGCTTCCTTCGAAGGTGATCGTGCCTGACTGGGGCCCGCTCGGGATGGAGGTGACATCGCCGCCTGCGGCGTGCAGTTCGAGGGTGTCGTTTCCTGCGGCTCCTCCGTCGAGGCTGCCGCTGAGGCTGCCGCCGGTGTGGAAGATGAAGAGGTCGACCGTGTTGGCCGACCCGACCAGGTTCGCGAACCCGGTGAAGTCGATGGCGCTGACGGTGCCGGTGTTGGTGTTGGTGCCGGTGAGCTCCCAGGTGGCGTCGGCTCCGGGGGTGCCGACCAGGGTTGCGTTGGCACCGTTCACCGCGATCGCGGTCACGCCGGTGTAGTTGAGGGCGGATGCGCCGGGCACCGAGACGGTGCCGACGCCTGCCGCGCCGAGCGTCCAGGTCACGCCGTCGGCGACCACGGTCAGGCTGTCGTCGCCCGCACCGTTGATGGTGATCGGGAAGGCCAGGAGTGCGTCGGCCGCGATCGTGATGTCGGAGCCGCCCGCCGTGGTGATGGTGAGACTGAGCACCTCGTCGAGCGGGAAGGTGTGCGTCGCCGTTCCGTTGACGGTGATGACGACGTTGCCGTCGACGATGCCGACGGTGACTACGCTGCCCGCGGGCACCGAGACGTTCTGGTCGATCGGCGTGACCGGCTCCGGCTCTTCGGCGGCAGCGGCGAGGGTCGAGAAGGAGGGTTCGACGGGCTCGGTCGCATCCGGTGCCGGCGCCGAGTCGGTGACCGGGTCGTCGGTCGGCGCATCCGCTGGCTGGTCGGTCGGGGTCTCGTCGGTCGCTGGCTGGTCGGTCGGGGTCTCGTCGGTCGCTGGCTCGTTGGTCGGGTCGCTGGCCGGCTCGTCAGAGAAGATCAGGATCGGGGTGCCCCAGGCGGCGGGCTCGATGTCGCCCTCGGGGGTGGTGTCGTCTTCGGGAGGCTCGGTCGGCTCGGGCTCCGGTGTCGGGGTGGGAGTCGGGGTCGGCGTGGGCTCTGGGGTCGGGGTGGGCTCTGGGGTCGGGGTGGTGCCCACCTCGGTCGGTCCCACCGTTCCCGGTCCGCAGACGAGCGTGCTGCTCGAGCTGCTGGAGCTGGAGGACGACTCGGTGCCGTCGCTGTTGGTCTCGGTGGTGGTCGGGGTCGTGTTGGTCATCACACAGTTCGACAGGCCCGAGTTGTTCGTCGGCGCGGGCGTTGTGGTGTGGGTGATCACGTACTTCATGGTCACCGGCTGGTCGACCGGAGCCTGGGCTTCGGCCTGCGCGAGGGCCTCGGCGATTGCGGCTTCCTGAGCTGCCTGCAGGGCGGCTGCCTCGAGGGCCGCCTGCAGCAGAGCGTGCTGTTCCGGGGTGAGGACTGGTCCGAGTGTTGGCGCCTCGATGACGGGCGGTGTGGAGACCTCGGCGGCGTAGGCCGGCTCCGGCACCCAGGTCAGGAGGCTGGCGGCCATGAGGGGCGCGAGGAGGATGCCGAGAAAATACCTCCAGGGCGCACGAGATACCGGTGTCGTGCTGCGCCGCCGCGCAGCCAGACGTCGGTTCGACATCGTGGGGCTCACATTCGGAGTTCGGGGGTTCCGGTTCGGCCGCTCGGGTAAAGCGACCTGCCTGACGTATTGCCGATATATCAGACTCGCCGAACTCTATAGGGTGAGAGACCATGAAGGCTAGTGAATTCTCAGTGTCGGCGCGTCGCGGCACGTGTGTACGCTGTACACATGACTGATGTGCTTGCCTTCACTTCGACCATCGTGAACCCGGAGTGGATGCCGTCATGGTCGGTGATCGAGGTGCCGGGATCCAAGGAGTCCTTCGAAACCGGCAACTCGGTGAAGGCGAACACGACCGTGGATGGGGTCGCCGTGACATCCGCCCTCATGCCCACCGGTCAGGGGCACCACTTCATTTCGGTTTCCGCGGCTCTGCGCAAGAAGTTGGGCAAAGGCGCCGGTGACGAGGTCGAGGTGCGGGTCGAGCGGCTGGCCGGTTAGCCCCTTCCGCAGCTGCTGGCTGCGCCTGGTCGGACTGTCATCCCGCAGCGCAACTTCGGAGCGCTTCGCGCGTAAAGTCGGGCACCATCCGGTCGGCGGCTTCTGCGGCGGTGGTCACCGCGCCGTGGTTGTGGATGTCGTCAATGAGCCAGGACATTTCGAGGATCTCCCGACGCTGTGCCTCACTGATGGCGATGGCAAGCTCGCAGACGCGAACGTCTTCGAGGTTGGCGCGCTCCGAGCGAGTGATGGCCAGGGAGTGGTGCGGAATCATGGCGCTCAGGTAGTCGGAATCGTCGATCGTGACCTGGCTTCGGTCGAGCACTACTCCCCCACCGAGCAGAAGCAGGCTAATGGCCACGACCGCGATGTTGGCCTTCGTGTTGCGGTACATATTGAGCATCCAGGCGAGCATCACCAGCCCCATGGCGCCGCCCATCGTCAAAGCCATGAACACACGGCTCTCGCTGAATCGGATGTGGCCCCACTCCCAGACTCCGGCGAACATGGTCCAGTACATGACGACCATGCCGGTGAGGATCATCGCCCCGAAACGCAGGTAGACGTGCCACGTCCGAGGTGAGTCCTGGTGCTGCTCGCCGTCTTCGACTTCCTCGTGGACCATATTCTTCAACCCCTTCTCGTCTCTGGAGGTGCCGAGTGTACGCGCGGGTCGAGTGTTTGGGGGGGGGTATCTCCTGCTCGGCGAGCACGTGAGGAGCTCGGGCACAAGACCAGTCTTCAACGATCGGCCGACATCCGTCGCTAGTGCAGGTCAACCCAGATCGCGTGTGCTCTCTTCGAGCAGTTCGAGGATGTGGCGATAGTCGGAGCCGGTTGCCCGGCTCATGCCGATCTCGCAGGTGCGATTGCAGGAGGCGTGGGCGTCGAAGTCTCCGGATGCGACTTCGGCCGCCTCGGCGCGCGTCGCCGATGCGGTGAGCTCAGGATGCAGCATCCCCCGGTCACCGGCGAAGCCGCAGCACCCCCAATCGACGGGCACTGTTGCGGTGACGGCGACCGCATCCGCGAGCTGCTGCAGGTTGGAGTTGGATCCCAACCGGGTGCTCGAGCAGGTGGGGTGCACGGTCAGCGAAGCGATGCGCTCACCCGGCTCCAGCGCGGGCAATATGCGTTCGGCGGCGAAGTCGACTGCGTCGATGATGGTGAGTGCGATCGGGGCGCCGTCCAGCTCCCGCACGTTTTCGAGAGCGTGCACCAGCCCTTCGGAGCACGACGAGTTGTCGCAGGCGATCGGCAGTCGACCCCCGCCGGAAGCTGCGAGCAGGCTGCGCACGGTCTTCTCGACCATGGTGGTGTAGCCGCCGGCGAGCCCCTTCGACTTCCACGGTGTTCCACAGCAGAGCGAGTCGATGGTGTCGGGGGTGACGACGGCGACTCCCGCGCGCTCGCACAGTCGGCGGAACGCCTCGGCCGACCCGATGCCTTCTGCCGCCGGCCCAAACATCGAGCCGACGCAGGCGGCGAAGAAGACCACCGAGGTCGCCGGGTCGTTCGCGCCGACCGACCGGGTCCTCTTTCGTGCCGCCCCGCCGGCGGGCAGGTCGGCGCTCCACTGCGGAACGATGTCGGTGCCGAGCACGGCGCGACCGAGCGAACTTGCCGAGCGTGCCACGGGCGCAGGAAGCGCCTGGGCAGCGCTGAGCGCGAGGGAAGCACCCCGGCTGATGACCCCCCAGTTCCTGGCGGCAACAGACCCGCCCGCGGTCACGATGGTTCTTGCATCCTGTTCGCGCAGTCGCCGCACGAGGTCGCCGGTGTTGATCTTCACCGGGCAGGCGGTCTGACACATGCCGTCTGCGGCACACGTCTCGATCGAGGAATATTCTTCGGCCTGAGCGAGACGGCGATCCAGTTCAGCGTCCCCCGCTGCGACTGCCGCGGCCCGCGCGCGCCGCACCGCGATGCGCTGCCTCGGGGTGGTGGTCACGTCTTTGCTCGGGCACACCGGCTCGCAGTACCCGCACTCCACGCACCGGTCGACCTCGGCCTCCACCTCGGGGGTGACCTTCAGGTTGGCCAGGTGGGAGTCCGCGGCATCCGTCAACAAAACGCCCGGGTTCATGATGCCGTGCGGGTCGCACAGCTGTTTGATCTCGAGCATGATCGCGTACAGTTCGGGCCCGAACTGCCGCTCGACGAACGGCGCCATGATCCGGCCGGTGCCGTGCTCTGCCTTGAGCGTGCCGCCGGCACCGAGCACCAGCTCGACCAACTCTTCGGTGAACACACGCTGACGTTCGAACGCGCCAGGGTCGGTGAAGTCTTCGGTAAGCAGGAAGTGGATGTTGCCGTCCTTGGCGTGGCCGAAGATGACGGCGTCGTCATAGCCGTGGCGCGCGAACAGCAGTTGCAGCGCGGCGCAGGTTGCCGCGAGGGCGGGAACCGGCACGGCGATGTCTTCGAGCAGCGCGGTGGTGCCGGGGGCGCGCGCACCGGCGATGGCCGCGTACAGACCCTTGCGCAGATGCCAGAGCTTCGCCCGCTCGGCACTGTCACGGGTCGCGTTCAGGGTGGGTGCCCCGGCACCGTCCAGCGCGCGGGACGCCGTGGACAGCTGCCGCTCAAGCTCTTCGGCGTCGGCAGCGTGGTACTCGACGAGCAGCGCGGCATGCCCGTCGATGGCGACTCCGTCGAGCAAGCCTTCGGCTGTCGGGTCGCCCTGGATCACCCGCAGCGACGCAGCATCCATCAGCTCCAGGGTTGCCGCACCGGTGGCGACCAGGGTGGGCAGGATGCTGGTGGCCGCGTCGAGGGTCGGGAACACCAGCAGGGCGGTGGCGACGGCCGGGGCGATCGGGACGGTCTCGAAGACGGCTTCGGCCACGAAGCCGAGCGTGCCCTCCGAACCCACCATGAGGTGGGCGAGGATGTCGACCGGAGCCTCGAAGTCGACCAGCGAATTGAGCCCGTATCCCATGGTGTTCTTGCCACGGTACTGGCGCTCGATCTCCGCGTGCAGCTCGGGTCGGTCGAGCACCTGAGTGCGCAGTCGGGCCAGGCCCGCGTGCAGGGCCGGTTCCTCCGCAGCGAGGTGGGCATCGGCATCCGCCGCCGCCGTATCGATCGTGGTGCCGCCCGGCAGCACGATGGTGAGCCCGCGGATGGTCTGGTAGCTGTTGTGGTGGGTTCCGCAGGCCATCCCGCTGGAGTTGTTGGCGACCACCCCGCCGACCGTCGCGGCGATCTCGCTCGCCGGGTCCGGCCCCAGCTTGCGGCCGTGCCGCAGCAGCCGGGCGTTCACCTGGCGGATGGTGGCACCGGGCTGCACCCGAACGCGGGTTCCGCCGTCGAGCGGTTCGATGCGCCGAAACGCGCGGCGCGTGTCGAGCAGGATGCCGTCGCTCGAGGCCTGCCCCGACAGGCTGGTGCCGCCAGACCGCAGCGTGACGTGGCGGGCGGATGCCGTGGCGAACGCCAGCACGGCCGCCACCTGGTCGACCGTGTTGGGGGTGACCACGGCGCTCGGGGTGAAGAGGAAATGCGACGCATCGACGCCGGCGACGACACGGTCGAACTCGGAGACGCTGACCGTGGCATCCCCGATGCCGGTTGCGGCCGCGAGACCCGCCGACAGGGCGGCATCACCTGGCGTGACGGCAGAGCGGGAGCCGAGCGTTGGTTCGGTCGAGTGGGTCATGGGGAAACACCTTGGTGCGTTGAGGAGTGGCGTGGTGAGGCGGTCGGGGCGGCCAGGGTGGCGAGGGCTCCGGCACCGATGATGATGCAGATGCCCGCGGCGACGAGGAAGGTGGCCACGTTGTCGGGTTCGAGCCCGGCAGCGACCAGCACCATAGGCACCATGGTGCCGCCGAGGGCTCCGCAGGCGACCAGGGGTCCGGTCGCCCGGGCTGCAGCCTGCGGTGAGAGCCGGTCGAGTGCCTCACCCAACACGAGCGAGTAGACAGGTGCCATGGCCAGCACGGCCACACCCAGGCCGACGAGCATGACCGCCGACGGCGCGAGGAGACTCGTCAGGAGCAGCGCCGCCGCGGCCACCGCCATGCAGGCGAGAAGAAGCACGACGGGTTGCACGCCCATCCGCAGCACGGCGGCTGCGATCACGCGCCCTGCGGCCATGCACAGCCAGAACCCGGACGTGCCCAGCGCCGCTGATTGGGGGTCGATGTCGAGAACGGCTGCCGGGATCAGCGCCGACCAGCCCGAGAACACCGTCTCCACGCCGACGTAGAGGGCGAGCGCCACCCCGGCGACGACCAGCACCCGTCGAGCAGCGGGAGTCCATCGGGGTCCATCTGTTTCCGCGGCTTCACCCGGCACAGTGATGGACTCCTCCACGCGGGCGATCGCTCCGCACGCCAGCAGGTGGATCACCGCCACCAGCACCGGAACCAGCCACACGCCTCCGGGCAGGAAGGCCACCGCGATCGGGCTGAGGGCGGCGACCACGGCCACGGCCGCCGTCAGCATCGCCAGGCTGCGAGTGGCGGAACCACGCTCCCAGCGCTTGGCCGCGACACTGCCCGCCGCCTCCGTCAGGCCAAAGCCGGCGCCGGCGCAGGCAGCGATGACCAGAATCTCGGGGAGGGAGGTTGCTGCCGCGAGCCAGAACAGGGCGCCGGCCTGCAGCGCGGAACCGGCGATCACCACCGTGCGCACCCTCACCCGCACCAGCAACGGGGCCGACAGCAGCACGCCGACGAGCAGCCCACCGAAAAGGAGCGGGACGGCGGGCAGCACGCTGGCGTCGAGTCGCGCCTCCAGCGACGGCAGCATCGCCGGGATCGTTGCGGCCGTGCCGCCCAGCCCGGCGAAGGCGGCGACCAGCCCGAGCCGCTTCCGAAACATCACGGCCGTTGTCGGGAACCGCGGTGCACGGCGACGTAGGTCTTGCGCAGGGCCGCCATCGACGCGTCGTAATTGGTCTGGGCAACCCCGATGAACATGCAGTCGACGACCATCAGCTGGGCGATGCGGCTGCCCAGCGCCCCAGAGCGGAAGCCGGTCTCCCTGGCCGCCGTGGTGAGCACGATGTCTGCGTGACTGGCGAGTTCGGCATCCGCATGGTTGGTGATGGCGATCGTTGTCGCCCCACCCTGCCGGGCGACGGCGAGGAAGTCGATGGTGTCAACGGTTGAACCGCTGTGCGAGACCGCGATCGCGACACATCCGGCGTCGAGGGTGGCCGCGGAGGTCCAGGCGGCGTGGGTGTCGGGCCAGTTGAGGGCAACGTGGCCGATACGGGTGAGCTTCTGCTGCAGGTCGAGGCCGACGAAGGAGCTGGCGCCGACACCGAAGATGTCCACGCGGCGGGCGGATGCGACGGCCGCGACGGCCGCGGACAGCGAGACCGGGTCGAGCACCTTGGCGGTGTCTGCGATGGAGAGGGTTTCGGCGGTGGAGACCTTGGCGACGATGTCCTGCACGGTGTCGTTGCGGTCGATGTCGCCGGACACTTCGGGGAGCGACGCGGTCTGGTAGCTTTCTCGCGCTACTTCGCGGAGCACGTCCATGCGGAGGTCTTTGAGGTGGTCGTAGCCGAGGTTCTGGGAGAAGCGCACCACCGTGGTGGTCGACGTGTCGCCACGTGCGGCCAACGTGGCAATCGAGAGTTCGGCGGTCTCGCCCGGGGCGGAGAGGAACAGTTCGGCGATACGTCTTTCGCTGGGACGCATGTGGGGCATGGCCGCCCGCATGCGCACCAGCACCGCGTCGTGGGGCCGTGCTTCGCTGCTCGACATGGGAGGCTCTCTTCTTCGACTAGGACCGCGGGTGGCGGTGCGAGACCGGGCTTTACGAAACTTTATTACACACTTGACGTTAATGATGTACTTTTATGACCTAACACCGAGATCACCGATGCTCGTCGGCCTGTCAACTCAACCAGGCAGTCTCACAGTCGAGGCATCACTAAGCACTGAGGAGTTCCCATGTATAGAGGCACTCGCGCGAAGCGAGTAGGTCTTGCGACCGTCGGGCTGGCCGCGTCATTCGCGCTCGCACTGACCGGATGTTCGGCAACGCCAGACACCGAGCAGGGCACCGAAGGCGGCGCACTGGTCCTGGGCGTCACCAGCGACCCGGACACCCTGTTCCCGTGGAAGGCCACGCAGTTCCAGGCCGTCAACGTTCTACAGAACCTGTACGGCACGCTCACCGAATTCGACGAAGAGCTGGCGGTCGTCCCCGGGCTTGCAGAGTCGTGGGAGGTATCCGACGACGGGCTGGCCGTCACCCTCAACCTGCGGCAGGGGGTCACCTTCGCCGACGGCAGCACGTTCGGATCCGAGGATGTCAAGTACTCCCTGGACGCGATCAAGGACGAAGCCACCGCAGCGGTCGCCGCGTCGTCACTGGCATCCGTCACCGCCGTTGAGGCCTCGGACGAGTCAACCGTCGTGCTCACGCTGAGCGCACCGGATGCGGCCCTCATGGCCAACCTCGCCGTCATCGGCCTGGCGATGCTCTCCTCGGATGACACCGAAGAGACGCTGAACACGACGCCGAACGGAACCGGTCCATTCGTCTTCGACGACCGCGTCGCCAGCCAGTCGATCACGCTGGCCAAGAACGACAACTACTGGGGAGACACCGCGCTGCTCGACACCGTCGAGTTCCGGGTGATCCCGGACGAGTCGTCCATCGTGTCGGCGATGCAGTCGGGCAATGTGCAGTTCGCGGTCTTCAATGACCCGCTGGTCGCCCAGACGGCAGCAAGCGACTCCGTGGAGATCATGGAGACCCCGCAGCTGAGCTACCACGCCCTGCAGCTCAACGCCACCCGTGGTGCGCTCACCGATGTGAACGTGCGTCTGGCGATGCAGTGCGCAATCGACCGTCAGGAAGTGCTCGACACAGCCGCGCTCGGCGAGGGCGAGGTGACCGGCCCGATCACGTCGCCGGCCTTCCGCTCCGACCCCGACGCACGCCCGTGCCCCACCCCTGACCTCGACAAGGCCGCGGATTACCTCGACAAGGCCGGTCACGCGGACGGTGTGACCGTCAACGCGATCGTCTCCCAGGGCGAGTACGCCACCTCGGTCAACGAGGCGCAGAGCCTGAAAGCCCAACTCGCCGAGGCCAACATCAACCTCGAGATCGAGGTGCTGGAAATCGGGGCGTTCGTCGACCGGTGGATTGCAGCCGACTTCGAAGCTGCTATCGCGCTGAACGGTGGCCGCCCGGACCCGGACGGCATGTACGGTCGCTACTTCACCAGCGACGGAAACCTCAACCAGGTGGCCGGATACAGCTCGCCGAAGCTCGACGACCTGTTCGCTGAGGGGCGCCAGAGCTCCGACCACGCCGAGCGTGTCAAGATCTACGAAGAGATCTCGAGCGAGCTTGAGGACAACGCCGCCTGGATCTGGCTGTTCACCAGCTACACCTACACGGCGACAGCGACCAACGTCGACGGCTTCGTTCCGATGGCCAACGGCTCGCTGCAGTACCTGCGCACCACCTCCATCAAGTAGCCGGATGGGGCGGGGGCCACTGCGGCCCCGGCGCCGCGCTCGCACCACCTTCGGAAGACCATGCTCCGCAAACTCTCGCACCACCCGGTGCTCCGCCGCCTCCTCGCGGCCATCGCCACACTGCTCGGCGTCGCCGTGTTCGTGTTCGTCATGCTGCGAGCCATCCCCGGTGACCAGATCACCGCCGGCCTCGGCACCGAAGCGGCGGCCCTGACGCCGGCCCAGCGCGCCTCCCTCGAGGCCTACTACGGGCTCGACCAGCCGCTGATCACCCAGTTCTTCAGTTGGTTGGGCAACATCTTCACGGGCAACCTCGGCTTCTCGTCGCGGGCCCAGGAGAGCGTGCTCAGCCTCACCATGCAGTCGCTGCCGGTGACGATGGAACTCGCACTGATCTCCATCATCCTGGCCCTGGCCATCGGCATCCCGCTCGGGATGATGTCGGCCTCGAAGCCGGACTCGCCACGCGATGCTGTCGGCCAGCTCATCGGACTGGCCGGGCTGTCGGTTCCCGCGTTCCTGCTGGCGACGACACTGCTGGCCGTGCTCGCGTCCTCCTTCGGTTTCAACCCGAACGGCAAAGGCTTCGCCACCCTGCTCGAGAACCCCTGGCTCAACCTGCAGCAGATGCTGCTGCCCTCCATCGTGCTCGGGTTCGGAATCGCCGCGCCCATCATGCGCACCACCCGTACCGCCGTGCTGGAGATCCGGTCGAACGACTTCATCCGCACCGCCCGCGCCAAAGGCGTCCCGTCCCGTCGCCTGCAGGTCAAGCACGTGCTTGGCAACGCCCTCGTGCCCATCGTCACCATGACCGGCCTGCAGTTCGGCTACCTGCTGGGCGGGGCCGTCGTGGTCGAGCAGATCTTCTCGCTGCCGGGCATCGGCCGCCAGGTGCTGCTCGGCATCCAGCAGAAGGAGTACGCGATGGTGCAGAGCACGGTGCTCGTCATCGCGCTGTCGTTCGTGATCGTGAACCTCCTCACCGACCTCCTCTACCGATACATCGACCCCAGGGTGCGTGCAGCATGAGCGACATCTCCCAGGCGACCCTCGCCCCCGGTGGCGGCAGGACCACCGAACGCATCCGCGCCCTGCTCCGCAGCAAGAGTGGCCTGATCGGGATCGTGCTCATCACGATCCTGGCCGCGCTCAGCCTGGCGTCGGCGTTCTCCTGGCTCCCCTACGACCCGATCGCGCAGGACCCGCCATCCAGACTCCAGGCGCCCTCAGTCGAGCACCTGTTCGGCACCGACCAGTTCGGCCGTGACGTGTTCGCGCGGGTGGCCGCCGGTGTGGCCAACTCGGCACTGATCGCGGTCGTCGCCGTCACCTTCGCCGCAGTGATCGGCACCCTGGCCGGCGTGGTCGCCGGGTTCTTCCGCGGCTTCTCCGACGGCCTCATCAGCGGGGTGACCAACGTGCTGTTCGCTTTCCCGCCGCTGCTGCTGGCGCTCGCACTGGCATCCGTTTTCACCCGCAACTGGTTCACCATCGCCGTGGCGATCGCGGTCGTCTACGTGCCCATCTTCATCCGCGTCACCCGCGGTCCGGTGTTGTCGCTGCGTGAAATCGAGTACGTCAGGGCGGCGATCAGTACCGGCCAGAGCCGTGTCATGGTGATGTTCCGGCACGTGCTGCCCAACATCACGTCGATCATCATCGTGCAGGTCACGCTGTCCCTCTCCTGGGCTGTTCTGACCGAAGCCGCGCTGAGCTTCCTCGGCCTCGGCACCCCGCCGCCGGCCGCGTCCCTCGGCTCGATGATCTTCGACGCCCGCACCCTCGTCACGATTGCGCCCTGGACGATGATCGCACCTGGCGTTGTCGTCGTCCTCCTCGTCGTCGGCCTGAACCTGCTCGGTGACGGCCTTCGCGATGCACTTGATCCACGAAACAGAGGCAAGAAATGACAGTATCCGGCGACGACCTGGCGATGCTCGCCACCGAATCGGTTGACCCACGATTCACCGAAATCGACCGAATGTCGGTGGCAGAACTCGCGGCCACGATGAACGCGGCCGACGCCACCGTTGCCGCGTCGGTTGCCGCCGAGCTGCCCTCGATCGTTCCCGCTATTGAGGCGGCGAGTGAGCGGATGCAGCGGGGCGGGCGCCTGGTCTACGTGGGCGCCGGAACCTCCGGCCGCATGGGCGTGCTCGACGCGTCGGAGTGTCCGCCCACCTTCGGCACCCCGCCAGAACTCGTGTTCGGCATCATCGCGGGCGGCCCGTCCGCCATCGTCAACCCGATCGAGGGGGCAGAGGACGACGCATCCGCCGGGAGCGCCGCGATCGACTCCGCCGGGATCGGGTCGGACGACACGGTGATCGGTATCGCGTCGAGCGGCCGCACCCCCTACGTCGTTGCCGCCGTCGCCCGGGCGCGCGAACTGGGTGCCCTCACGGTCGGGCTGTCGTGCAACCACGGAACACCGCTCAGCGCTGCTGCCGAGATGCCCATCGAGGTGGGCGTCGGCCCGGAGGTGCTCACCGGGTCCACTCGCCTCAAGGCCGGTAGCGCCCAGAAGCTGGTGCTCAACATGTTCTCCACCATCGTGATGGTGCGCCAGGGCAAGACCTACGGCAGCCTCATGGTCGACCTCAAGCCGACGAACCGGAAACTGCGCGAGCGGGCGGTCGGCATGGTGTCTTCCATTGCCGGCGTCCCACGGGAGCAGGCTGCCGAGGTGCTCAAGCAGGCAGGATTCGACGTGAAGACCGCGACGGTCATGCTGCGGCTCAGCCTGGACCGCGAGGCGGCATCCGCTCGCCTGGCCGCCGCCGATGGCCGCCTGCGCGTGGCTTTGGGAGAATAGGCCATGCGCGTACTCGGCATGATCTCCGGAACCTCGCACGACGGCATCGACGTGGCGGTGGTCGACTTCGAGCAGGTCGACGGCGAGCTCAGCGGTCGGGTGCTGCACGCTGAAACCGTGTCGTATGAGCCGGCCTTGCGCGGCCGCCTCATCGCGGCCCTGCCCCCGGCGGCGACCACGTTCGCCGAGATGTGCGAACTGGACACCCTGATCGGTCAGGCTTTTGCGGATACTGCGGAGGCGGCCGCGGCCGCCGTCGGGGGCGTCGACTTGGTGACCTCGCACGGCCAAACCGTCTACCACTGGGTCGATGGCTCGCACGCGCTGGGTACCCTGCAGATCGGGCAGCCCGCATGGATCGCCGAGAGGCTGGGCATTCCGGTGGTCTCCGACCTGCGCATCCGCGACATCACCGCCGGCGGGCACGGCGCCCCGCTGGTCTCGTTTCTCGACGGTTTGCTGCTGCGTGGCCGCTCAACCGCGGCCGCCGCGCTCAACCTCGGCGGCATCTCCAACATGACGATCGTCGACGAGGGTGGGGTGCGGGTGGCGTACGACATCGGCCCGGCCAACGCGCTGGTCGACGCGGTCATCGTCGACCACCGGGTGAATGGGCTCGGTTATGACGACGGCGGTCGCTTTGCGGCATCCGGAACCATCGTCCCGTCCTTGCTCGAGACGCTGCTGGGCGACCCGTACTACGCGCTGCCGGCGCCGAAGAGCACCGGCAAGGAGCACTTCAACGCGGACTACGTGCGGACGGCCGTGCAGGAGCACGCCGGCGACATCGCGGTGGCCGACCTGGCCGCCACCCTGACCGAGCTCACGGTTCGCACCGTCGCCCGCGACGTGCGCGCTGCCGGTGTCGACTACCTGGCCGTCTCGGGCGGCGGATGCCGCAACCCGCTGATTCTCGACGGCCTGCGGGCTGCCCTGCCCGAGGTCGAGCTGGTGCTCGCCGACGAACTGGGTGCACCCGCCGACGACAAGGAGGCGATCGCCTTCGCGCTGATCGGATGGTGCACCGTGCACGGCGTTCCGGCGACAGTTCCGGCAGGCACCGGCGCCAGCGGTGCCCGGATCCTGGGCACCATCACGCCAGGCTCCGGGCCGTTGGTCCTTCCCGAGATCGTGGCTGGCGGCATCCGCTCCCTGACCTTGAACGCCGGGGGCTGACCCCTCGTGACCGTGGAGCTGCGCAACGCCTCGATCGCCGACCTTGACGGCATCGTTCGGGTCTTTCTCGCCTGCTGGCGTGAGAGCTACCGTGGCGTGCTGCCAGTTCCCGCCATCGAGGCGATGAGCGACGAGCGTGCCCGTGCCCTGTGGCAGCGGGTGCTCGGCTCCGAGATTGGTGAGGTTCTGGTCGCTGAGCGCACGGGCACGGGCACGGAGCTTCTCGGTCTCACCCGGTTCGCGGCCTCCGGCGACCGCGGCGATGTGCACTCCCTCTATGTGTCGCCTGAGGCGCAGGGGCTCGGCGTCGGGCGCAGGTTGCTGGGCGCCGCGCGTGACCGGCTGGTGTCGTTGGGCGCGACGGATGCCCGGCTCTGGGTTTTCGCGAACAATGCCGCCTCCCTCGGGTTCTACCGGGCGCAGGGTTGGCTTCCCGACGGCGGCGAGCGCACCCAGGAGGAGTTCGGCGAGCGCGAACTGCGGCTGGCCACCCGGTTGGATGGTGCCCGATGAGCACTGTTGCCGAGCTGCGCGTGCACCGAGTGTCGTCCCCGTTGGTGCGGCCGTTCACGACGGCCGTGCGCACCGCCACCTCGATCGACGTGGTGCTGGTCGAGGCGCGCAGTTCGGATGGATTCAGCGGCTGGGGCGAGGCGCCGGCCAGCTGGCGCGTCACCGGGGAGAGCCCGGAGAGCATCCGCGCGGCGGTACGTGGGCCTCTCGCCGAGGCCGTGGTCGGTCTGCCCGTTGCCGACCGCGAGGAGTGGAGTGCCCGGATCTCCGGAGCTGTCTTCCAGAACGCTGCCGCCCGCAGCGCGGTCGAGTGCGCGCTGCTCGACCTGGAGGCGCAGCTCGCCGGCCTGCCGCTGCACCAACTGCTCGGTTCTGCCGGTGCGGTGCCCGCCGGCATCCGCACCGACATGACGCTGTCTGCCGCCTCGATCGATGACCTGCTGGCGCGCTCGGTCGAGCATCGAGCCGCCGGGTTCCGCACACTGAAGGTGAAGGCCGTCTCTGCCCAGGAAACGGTGACTGCCCTCGTCGAGCTGCGCGCCGCGCTCGGCCCCGAGGTCGCCCTGCGGGTGGACGCCAACCAGGCGTGGGACGCGGAGTCGGCAATCCGCACTATTCGCGCCCTCGAAGACGCCGGTGTCGGGCTGGAACTGGTCGAGCAGCCGGTGCCCGCCCGCGACATTCCCGGTCTGGCTGCGGTGACCGCTTCCGTCGACACCCCGATCCTGGCCGACGAGGCCGTCTGGACTCGCGCCGAACTGCGCGAGATCGCCGAACGGCACGCGGCCGACCTGATCAACATCAAGCTGGCCAAGACCGGCGGACCGGTCGAGGCGCTACTCCTGGCCGATGCGGCGCGAGCTGCCGGGCTGGGTGTGATCGTCGGCTGCATGATGGAGAGTTCTGTCGGCGTCGCTGCGGCGGCGAGTCTTGCTGCGGCCATCGCCCCCGAGGTCGTGCACGACCTGGATGCCGGGCTGTGGCAGGTGCAGGCACCCGTGGTCGGCGGGCTGGAGTATCGCGGCGACGCGGTGCACCTGGCCGACTCCCCCGGACTCGGCATTCTTCGGCTGCGGGACAGCGAGGTGGCGGCATGAACGCGCAGGCAACACTGACGGCACTGGCGGATGACCTGATCGCCGACGCGGCCGGGGTGGTGCTCGGGATTTCGATCCGCGGCGAGCGCACCGTCGTCGCCAGCGGGCAGGCGACGACCGTGACCCCGATGACCGCCGACACTCTTTTCGACCTGGCCTCCGTCACCAAGGTCGCGGCCACGACCACCGCGCTAATGGTGCTCGTCTCCCGCGGCGAACTGACCCTCGACACCCGCGTTTCAGCGCTGCTGCCGGGCTTCGCGGGCAGCGCCGACAGCACCGTCCGCGACCTGCTGCACCACCGGGCCGGGCTCTGGGAGTGGCAGCCGCTCTACCTGGCGCCCGGGGTGAACGACGACGCCAACGCCGTGATTGACAGCATCGAGCCGCGCTACCAGCCCGGTAGTAGCTTCCACTACTCCGACCTCGGGTTCATGTACCTCGGCCGCATCGTCGAGACCGTCACCGGTCGCGGACTGGCGGATGCCATCACCGACCTGGTGCTGAAACCGCTGCAGCTGAACGACACCACCTTCCGACCCGACGCTTCGTCGGAGCGTCCGATCGCGGCCGGCTCGTACGGCGATCGCGCCGAGCGCGCCATGGTCGCCACCGGCCAGCCGTACCCGGTGCGCTGGAGCGATGCAGGCTTCACTTGGCGCGAGCACGAGCTGGTGGGTGAAGCCAACGACGGCAACTGTTTCCACGCGCTCGGTGGCGTGGCCGGGCATGCCGGCCTGTTTTCGACGGTTGACGACCTGCTCGACCTGGCCGGGGTTCTCGGCGGCGATGGCAGTGCACCGTGGACCTCGTCCGTCGCCCAGGAGTTCTTCGCGGCGGGCCCGGATGCGGAGCAGGCGCTCGGCTTCCGGCGTGCCCCGATCGAGCTCGCCGGCGAGACGCACGCCTTGTTGTGGCATCCGGGTTTCACCGGTTGCGCCATCGGGTTCGTGCCCGACCTCGGGCTGTCGATCGTGTTGGGCAGCAACCGGCTGGTTACCCGCGACCCTGAGGGCACTCCCGCCCCGACCACCCAGCTGTGGCAGCCGCTCGTGCAGGCTGCCGCTCTGCTCCATTCACCGACCACCACCAGTTCGAGGACATCATGACGACCACAGAACCCGTGCTCAGCATCCGCAACCTTTCGGTCAGTTTCCGCTCCGGCCGGGAGTTGGTGCCGGCCGTCAAGAACGTCTCCATTGACGTGTCGGCCGGTGAGACGGTGGCGGTGGTTGGCGAGTCGGGCTCCGGCAAGTCGACGACGGCGGCGGCGATCAACCAGCTGCTGGCCGACAACGGCGAGATTGTCGGCGGCGAGATCTTCTTCGAGGGTCGCGAGCTGACCGCGCTCGGCGAGGGCGAGATGATCTCGCTGCGCGGGGCGGGTATCGGGCTGGTGCCGCAGGACCCGATGTCGAACCTGAACCCGCTCATGCGGGTGGGCGAGCAGATCGCGGAGGCGCTGGAGGTGCACGGTCACGCGCGCGGGGCTGCCGCCAAGGTGCGGGTGGTCGAGCTGCTCGACATGGTGGGGATTCCGGATGCTGCGCAGCGGGCCCGCCAGTACCCGCACGAGTTTTCGGGTGGGATGCGTCAGCGTGCGCTCATCGCGATGGGGCTGGCCTGCAAGCCGCGGCTGCTGATCGCCGACGAGCCGACCTCGGCGCTGGATGTCACGGTGCAGCGCCGCATCCTGGACCAGCTCGACCAGTTGACGGAGAAGATGGGGACCGCCGTCTTTCTGATCACGCACGACTTGGCGCTGGCTGCCGAGCGGGCGGACCGTATTGTGGTGATGTTCCGCGGGGAGATCGTCGAGGAGGGCGATTCCGCCCAGCTGCTGGCAAACCCGCAGCACGAGTACACGAAGCAGCTGCTGGCTGCCGCCCCGAGTCTCTTCTCCTTGCGCGATCGGCGCCCGGTGGCATCCGTGTCGGAGCAGGCGGCGGATGCTGCCGCTCCCCTCGTGCAGGTGAAGGACCTCCGTAAGGAGTTCACGCTGCGCTCCCCGAAGCCGGGCGAGCCGACCACGTTCACAGCCGTGGATGGGGTGAGTTTCTCGGTCCCGCGCGGGCAGACGGTGTCGATTGTGGGCGAGTCCGGTTCTGGCAAGTCGACGATCGCGAACCTGGTGCTGGGCCTGGAGGACATCACCTCGGGCGCGATCACGTTCGATGGGACCGACCTGGCCGGGTTGAGTCGTAGGGAGGTTTTCGCGTTCCGGCGCCGGGTGCAGCCCGTGTTCCAGAACCCGTACGCGTCGCTGGACCCCCGCTACACGGTGGAGCAGTCCATTGCGGAGCCGATGGTCGTGCACCGGGTGGGTACGAAGGCGTCGCGGCGTGACCGGGTAGCCCAGCTGCTCGACCAGGTGGCGCTGCCCACGGAGATGTCGGAGCGCCTGCCGCACGAGCTGTCTGGTGGTCAACGGCAGCGGGTGGCGATCGCGCGGGCCCTCGCGCTCTCCCCCGAGCTGGTGGTGCTGGACGAGGCCGTGTCAGCGCTGGACGTGCTGGTACAGGCGCAGATCCTCGACCTGCTGGCTGACCTCCAGTCGGAGCTGGGCCTCAGCTACCTGTTCATCAGCCACGACCTGGCCGTCGTGCGGATGATCTCCGACCAGGTGCAGGTGATGCAGCGCGGGCGTATCGTCGAAAGCGGCACCCCCGAGCAGATCTTCGACAACCCGCAGGACGAGTACACGCAGGAGCTGCTCGCGGCGATCCCGGGTGGGAGTTTGGCCGCCTAAGTTGGCAGCGTAATTGCGGTTCCACGAACCGAGCGCCTTCAATCCGAACGGGAGGTGTGCAGCGCGACAAACCGAGGATGTCGGGCAATCGAATTACTCAATTAACGTGGCATCAAGTGTGCCCGCAGCGTCCTCAAACTCAATTGAATCCGGACCGTCCTCAGTTGACTCAAATTGCCGAAGAGCTCGCTGCAACTCTCTCCGACGATGCTGAATTTGGGGATCGCCGTTCACTGCTTCGAAGTCTGTAAGGAAGGCGACGGCGTCATCGACTGCCCGAAAATCGCCAAACCGTCGAGCGAGGGCCAGACCAATCTGGCCCAGAGTGACAAAACTATAGAGATCTGTTCCGTATTTCTCGATACATCTGCGGACCACGTTCTCGGCGTCCAAAAGCATCGCTTCTCGATCGGATTCCTCGATTTGAGTCATCCTCTCTGCTTTCTTCAGGCCGACCTGTCCTTTGTACCGCATCAGAACTGGGTCCTCCCCGACTGCTCGCTCGGAGGACAGAATCTCTTGGCCAGCTTCAGCCAACAACTCCTTGTCCAAGTACAACCGAACTAGCCTTCGACGTGGCGTCTTGTGTGAGGGGATCGTACTAATGAGTCGTCGATAGAGCCCGACCTGGGTTTCGAAATTTGTGATTCGTTGAATTCCGCCTTCTTCAGTCGCAATCGCTATCGCAGTTTCGAGTTCCAACCTCACTGAGGGGTTGAGGCCGTCAATGAGCCTAAGCAATAGGTCTTCGAGTTCAGTTTGGTCAGCAAACTTCAGTTTCGCGATGATCGCAGCGATAACGTCATGCCGTGTTTGCCACCCGTAGATGCCTTGACGTGAGTCGACCACCTGCTCGAAGACAATTCCTTCAAGTTGGCCCAGCAAATTATCTAAGCCGGTGGCGCTAATGCCAAGCACCCGCATAATTAGCTGACGATGCACGTGACCGCCAAGAGCCTGGACTGCAGCGACGTATCGGTAAACATCCTGGGGCTCCTGGGCTAACGAGAAATACTCCTGTAAGAGAATGTCGTCCAGGCTATCGTTGGCAAAGATGTTCTTGAGGCAAACGAACATCTCTGCGCTGCACTTGTCACGCAGCCTGGATACTCGTTCAGCTCGTCCTAACGCTAGGAAACTCTCCTCTACAAGTTCCTTTATCTCAGGGCGTCGATCAACGAGAGCCACCATTTCTTCAAGATCACCACGCTCCAGCACAGAGAGGCGCACGAGGGTACCTCGCGAGAAAAAGCCATTGGATTTGACGGACACTTTCCACCTAGCAGCGTCTGCCGTTACAACGACTCGAAGGTGTGGTCGATCGAGTGAACTGAGCTTGTCTACCAGGCGGTTAACCGCCGCCAGATGACGAGAACAATCATCAACCAGCAGAACACCATCCGTTCCTGCCAAGCGAAGCCGGCTTTCAACACCAAGCCATGCGTCGACTGACAGTGCCTGGTCCGCCTGATGTTCCCAGCATGCGAGATTTCGATCAGAAAGCGCGAGCATCAATGACCGTGCCAAGCTCGTCTTGCCTACCCCTCGGGCACCCTCAAGAACGATGAAGAAGCCTCTTGCCCCTTTAAACGACTCCTCAAGGCGTTTTTGCGCAACCCTTGAGATGGTGAAGCCATTCCGCACATCTGCGTAGGTGGCGGGTGCGCCGTTGAAAAGCCTCGTCACGTTGGGCTTGAGACTCGAAGCGTGATGCACATCTATAGTCGCGAGAACTAACTCTGACGTTAGCAACCCAGCATCCGTGGAGGTCGAGTACGCCGCCGACGCCGCTGTCTTGCCCGATTGCAGGAGTGCCCTTAGGAAGTCATCGAGTCCGGCGTGGATGACTTCAATACCCAAGCGCGTGTAGAGCTCCGCTCGATCGTCCGAATACTCATGCACGAGAAGGAAAACTCGAGTCGACACTCCTTGCGATCTCAGGCTCACGACGCGTTTTGCTAGATCCTTCAAGTGCCGGTCATTCAGCGATTGACCGATGATTACGGTGTCGCTTGTGAACATGTCTTGCGTGAGCGAGTTAAAAATGACTTGTCGGTACTTTTCGAGGTCGTCATAGTCGCTCTCTGTGATTAACATCCGGCTCTTGTGCCCGTCTGCAGCATCCTGCGTGACACATCCGTGAATCTTGTAGAGGGGAGTTCGACCGTCTCTCGGATGAGCAACGTCAAAGTTGGATCGGTACACCTCAATGCTTCGAGATTTCGTCTTATATGCCTGCTCAACCAATGTGTCGAAGTTGGTTGTATAGATCGAAAGCCAATCGAAGTCTGGGATGGCAAGTAGTCCTGCTGTAGGCGCAACACCCTCAAGTGCTCTTCGAACACCTGCAACAAGCGCTGCTCTGCCGCTCCTATTTTCCACGATCTGACCTATTTCGGCGAGATCGTCTCCGTCCGGCGCCGGCGAGATTAGCCGAGCTATCGTGCGCGCCAGTTGGGCTCCGCTTGGCCCGCCCGAAGGAATTGATGCGCCGGCGCCGAACAGCAGCGTCGTCCGCGACGGAATCACCGTCATTGCCAAATCGTCGACGTTCATCTGATCAAACTAGCGAAGTTTCGACGTCCTCTCACATCTGATTCATCCGCGCTCCAGGCCTGATGCACAAAGTCGCGAAAGCTTCGCTAGGCAAGTCCCGTAACGGACGCATTGGTTTCCAGCCAGTCGCGCTCAACGGCGCCCGTCGGGGCCAGCCAACTGAAGTCGCTGACTTTTCGGTGTTCTCGTTCCCCGGTTGTTGCGACCCCCGCCGAGGCGTACCGCACATCCTGAACCGAATTCTCTTCGCCGCGTTCGGGGTCTCTTGGGCGACGGCCCACGACGAACTCAGCCGGGTCTCTAATCGGCCTGAAGGCTCAGAACAGGTGACCTAGGTGCATTACGAGCTGGCCTGGAATTCTAGCGAGGATCGGTAACGAGGCTGCGAATCAAAGCGACAAGCCTGTCCTGCGGGATCCCCGCATCGCGGAGCAGACTACTCGTCTGCGCCCTGTCCGCAATGTCGTGGAGGATGCGCCCGGCGTCGAGTCGGGTGCCCCGAAGGTAGCCGTTCAGCGTCCATCCACCGATCTCGCCCTCGTCGTATGCGTTCGCGACGCTGAGGAGGTTGTAGAGGTCTGTGAGGTCCTTCGATGCTGCTCGCGAGGTTGTCGCGTACGCCTTCAGAGTGACCGCGAGCTCAATTGGCGGGACGCGGACTGCGAACTCGTGGCGGCTGCCGTCCGTGAGCATTACGCCGACGTCGAGAACGATGGGCTCCACGGCGAATGCACGCATTAGGCCTGGAGCAGCGTCGAAGCCGCGACCTCCGTGCTCTGCCATGACGAACTTGTCGGTACCGGAAGGGACGAGCAGATCGATCTCGAGGCGGCCCTTTGCGTAGTGATTACCGCTCGTGTCCGAATAGCCCGCGTTCGCGAGCGCACGGTGCATCCGTCCAGAGGCAGCGATGGACGTGGATATGGCGGCGTCAGCGTCGGCGGTTCGCCGGATGACCGCTCCTGCCACTGGGAATGCGGTCAACAGGAGACTCGCCATGTGCCCACCGACGACACGGACATCATCTAGGCCCTCTGTGATGCGAGCCACGTCCTCCAATGCCAGGTACGCGGCGTCGTCGGCATTGGAGGTCGCGACCGTCTCCACGGAGCGGCGAATTGTCAAGATCGGTCACCCGCGAGTACGAGACTCCGGATCCGTTGGAATGCCTCGTCGGCGTCCGGACCGCCTGCGCGCCTGACATCCCATGCTGCGATAACTGGATCCACTGTCGCCGTGTTAGTACGTTGCGCCCAGGAGGTAGCAGTCGCCCAGATGGTGCGATCGGCTGGAACGGTGAACTGGAGCGTGGCACGCCCGGCAGTCGTCTGCGCGAAGCCCAACTTTCCGAGTGGGATTCCCGAATTTGCGTAGACGACGGCGCGAAGGGGGACCCGCCACGGCATCAACTCGTCCGCAGCGGAATCTCCAGAGCTTAGAACCTGTACGGCGGAGGATGCGCCGGCAGCCAAAACAGTTTTCGACTGGTGAGAAATTGCGTCCAATCCATACCAATAGGTGGTGACGCCGCCCGGACCCGCATACTCAGCCATGAACATATCCCAGAGTGCTGAGCGATCTGTCGATCTCCAGCCAGAGGCTGATCTGACGATCAGGCCATCGAGCGCTTTGTTTGATTTGGACACCGCGGACTGTGTCACACCGGTCTCTTTCGCCAGCTCGACTTGGGACCGGGGCCGCTCGTCGAGGAGGTACGCACGCATGATCGCCCAGCGCCCCCACGGGTTCCGGCGACGGCCGGCTACTGCCGCTGGTGCATGGGTATTCCATAACGCGTCGGGCCACTCAATCTCCTCGCGATCCCAGATGACGCGTCGATCTTTGATGGATGCCACGCCCAACCTAGGGTCCCGCTTCGCCGCGTCGATAAGGCCGCGGCTCGCGGTCGGAACCACCACAAGGAGACGTCCGCGGACGCTCCCAAGGAGTTGCACGGCATCCCATTCGTAGATGGTCTTCTGCCGCACCTTTACTTGAACGACGGTGGTTTCTCCGTCGCGATTCAGGAGAAGGTCAACCCCACGGTCCCCGCCGGGAGGCGCCGACACGTCAAAGCCAGCGGCGACGAGTAGGTCAACCGCGTCAGACTCGGAGATCGCGGAGGTTGGCATTATGGTTCTCCATATTCCGTCCAGTGAGATGTTTCACTATAACTATTAGCGATATTTTTCTCTAGAAGGAATATTAGTCGTTCCGCTCCATTTCAACTGGATCACGGCACGCGTACACGACGTATCTGCGGTGTCGTACTGATACGTCGAGATCGTTGGGTCGCCGGGCGCCTGCCGAGCAAATGCGAAGGCCTCTGTCCTGATCAGCTCACCGAGACTCATGCTCAAGGTCTGGCTTGGCGGGTTCGAGCCCACGTGGCCCCGCGCTCACGGCGGCCCACAATCCCTGAGAATGCGGGCAATAACGACTGGTGCGACAAGTGCCCCTGGAGGTGTGTGGTTCCAGGACATCGTGAACGCATGTTCCAGGACATCGTGAACGACCCGTTGCCATGCTCGGGCATGTTCCGGGACATCGTGAACGGTGAGCAAATACGAAGTCTTGATCAAAGCTGTGACCATTCAGGGTCTCTCCTACTCGGAGGTTTCACGCCGCCACGGAGTATCGAAGGCGCTCATCCACAAGTTGCATCACCGCTGGCTCACCGAAGTGCCCCTGGAGGGATTCGAACCCCCAACCGTTTCCTTAGGACGGAACTGCTCTTCCGTTGAGCTACAGAGGCTGGCCGTTTGAGTTTAGCGGAGTGGGAGAGGCGCATCGGCAAGCTCGGAACGCTCAAAAGAGGTACGCGGGCTGGTTTCGATGCGCTCGCTGCGCGAGCACTCAACCCACAGAAGAGAACCTTACGCAGCAGCGGGGGTCAGGAACTCTTCCCACTGGGGTTGCGTGCGCTCTACGCCTCGCACCAGCCACGACGTTCCGTGCGGCGGTTGCGGACGGAACAGCAGCTTCCACCCCATCTCGTTCGGCGTGCGGTTGCCCTTCGCGTTGTTGCAGCGCAGGCAGCAGGCGACCAGGTTCTCCCAGGTGTCCACCCCGCCGCGCGAGCGCGGCAGCACGTGGTCGATCGTGGTCGCCGCTCCACCGCAGTAGGCACACCGCTGATCGTCGCGTCGCAGCACCCCGCGCCGGCTCACCGGCAGAAGCCGCGAATTCGGGATGCGCACATACCTGGTCAGCAGGATCACCGACGGCCGCTCGAACGACTCCGACATACTCCAGACCGGATGCTCGGCGTCGTGCGCGAGCACGGTCGCTTTCTGATTCATCACCAGCACCAGTGCTCGCTTGAATGAAACTACGGCCAAGGGCTCAAACCCGGCGTTCAGCACCAGTGTGCGCATACTGTTCCCATCGATTTCGCCCTGGACGGCTTCCAGGGGTCCGACATTCGGTGAATCTCCGTAGCGGATGCGCGCGACACCGGACATGAAAAAAGGCACTGCCGACATGGCAGTGCCTGGTGTTCGGACGCACAGAACAGTGCGCCGCGACGTCCGCTGGGGCGTATGAGTCCGTCGTGCAGCAGCAGCACCGGCTGCCTCCGCACGGCAGGGCGGCGGGCATCCAAGGCGTGGATGGCGCGGCCCTTGCTCATGTTTCTCTCCCGACTGGCTGACGAAGAATCACAGAGCACCAGATTAACCCACTCTGCTGAGCGGATGCGACGCAGGCACGCCAGCGTTATGAACTGTTACTCCTGCACCACCGGCGCTCCCCGCGCTAGAAGCCGACTCGTCGCGCCTGAAACGTCTACCGCGGGGAGCCAATTTCTACCGCAGCGAGCGCGACAGACCGGACGGCGGGGGCAGCAGACGGGGCGGCGGGGGCAGCAGACGGGGCGTGCGGGGAGTTACTTGATGCCGACGTAGACGTGTTGGGCGACATCCGCCGGCAGTTCCAGCTCTTCGAACACCCCGTCGACCTGCACTCGCACGTTGCGGCCGGCGGCAGTGAAGTTCGCCGTCGCGCCGGGGACGATCCCGCCAAGCCGCAGGCGCTCCAGCAACTCCGGCTCATACTGCACCGGCTCACCCAACCTTCGGATGGTGCCGTTGATCGGTCCGACAGCCCCGAGCGTGTAGTTGACGATGTTGACCACGCCGTCGCTGAACTTCGACGTCGTCGGGTCACCGATCTGATCCAACCCCGGAATCGGGTTTCCGTACGGGGAATGCGTCGGATGCTTCAGCAGCTCGAGGATGCGACGCTCGACCTGCTCACTCATCACATGCTCCCAGCGGCACGCCTCCTCATGGACGAGCGACCAGTCGAGGCCGATCACGTCGGCGAGCAGGCGCTCGGCCAGGCGGTGCTTGCGCATCACGCCGACCGCCTTGGTGCGGCCGGCAGGCGTCAGCACCAGATGCCGATCGCCCTCCACCCGCACCAGACCGTCACGTTCCATGCGGCCAACGGTCTGCGACACCGTCGGCCCAGAGTGGCCGAGCCTCTCGCTGATGCGGGCCCTCAGCGGAATGATGTTCTCTTCTTCCAGCTCGTAGATCGTGCGGAGATACATCTCTGTGGTGTCAATGAGATCAGTCATCGTCGCCCTTCACCGTCTCGAACGTCATAGGCAAGCCTAACCTCTGCCGTCCCCGTAAGATTTTGTCTATGCCGGAGCTCACAATCCCCTCAACCCTTCTCCCCCTCGACGGCCGGTTCGGCTGCGGACCGTCCAAGGTGCGCCCCGAGCAACTCCAGTACCTCACCACCTCCGGGGCGGAGCTGCTCGGCACCTCGCACCGGCAGGCCCCGGTGAAGAACCTGGTGAAGCGGGTACAGGACGGGCTCGGCGAGTTGTTCACCATCCCGGACGGCTACGAGGTGGTGCTCGGCAACGGCGGTTCGACCGCGTTCTGGGACGCCGCCGCCTTCTCCCTGATCGAAAAACGCAGCCAGAACCTGGTCTTCGGCGAGTTCAGCAGCAAGTTCGCCAAGGCGACGACGACCCCGTGGCTGGATGCCCCATCCGTCATCAACGCCGACCCGGGCTCGCGCAGCGAACCGCTGGTCACCGACGGTGTCGACGTGTACGCCTGGCCGCACAACGAGACCTCGACCGGCGTCATGGCCCCGATCACCCGGGTGGAGGCGGATGCGCTCACCGTCATCGACGCCACCAGTGCCGCCGGCGGCATCGACTTTGACGCCGCCCAGGCCGACGTCTACTACTTCGCCCCGCAGAAGAACTTCGCCTCCGACGGCGGGCTCTGGATCGCCCTCTTCTCCCCCCGCGCCATCGAGCGGGTGGAGCAGATCGCGGCCAGCGGGCGCTACATCCCCGAGTTCCTCAGCCTGAAGAACGCCATCGACAACTCCCGCCTGAACCAGACGCTGAACACCCCGGCGCTCAGCACCCTGCTGCTGCTGGAGAACCAGGTGCAGTGGATCAACGGCAACGGCGGCCTCAGCTGGGCGGATGCTCGCACCCGGGAATCCTCGAGTGCCCTGTACGACTGGGCCGAGTCGGTGCCGTACGCCACCCCGTTCGTCGCCAACCCCGAGCACCGCTCGCAGGTGGTCGTCACCATCGACTTCACCGACGAGGTCGACGCTTCGCAGGTCGCCAAGACCCTGCGCGCCAACGGCATCCTCGACACCGATCCGTACCGCAAGCTGGGCCGCAACCAGCTGCGGGTGGCGACGTTCACCGCCATCGACCCCAGCGACATCCGCCAGCTGATTGCCTCCATCGAGTACGTGGTCGGGAAGCTCTAGCCGCGATCCAGGGGGCGCGAGGGCAGTAGCGTTGAGGCATGCGGTTGTGGGTGAAAGACTCCGAGCGCCGGCCCGACCCGGCGCCGCAGGTCCCTGATGACGCCACGCCGATGCTGGTCGGGCTCGCGCTGTGGCTGGTTGCCCTAGTCGTTGCCCTGATTCTTGCGCCGACGCTTGGCCTGTGGTTGGTCTGGACGTGCGTCGCCGGACTCCTGGTCGGCCTCATCGGGCTGCTCTACACTCACCGCCGCCGCTGACTCCTCGTCCGAGTAGTCCGGATCGTCGGCATCATCCGACTCGTCGTCTTCCTCAAGCGAGTCGATGTCGACACCATCAAGGTCGCCGCTGTGCAGCAACGCCTCATCGTCATCGCTGACATCGTCATCGAAGTCGTCGTCATCATCGTCGTCGCCGTCGCCGTCACTCTCGTCGCCGGCATCCTGCTGGCTCGCCTCGTAGTCGGCCATGCGGTCGGCCCACGGCACCCAGGCCGGAGACAACAGCGCAGTCTCGCCCGGGGTGAGCTCGGTCTCGAGCACGGTCGGATCCCCGCCGTCGATGTGCGCGATGCTGACAGTCCAGCGCCAGCCCTTGTAGCCGGGCATCGTCGTGTCGAAGTATACGGAGATGACCCCGTCGCCCTCGTCGATCGACCCGGCCGGCTCGCCGATCGTCTCGGCCCCAGTGATGTCGAGAAGGGCCGCCCGGCCCATCTCGAAGTCCGCCGGCGTGGCCAACAGCTCAGGCATCCAGCTCGTCCGCAACCTTGCGCAGCATGGCCGCGATCTTGTGGCTGTGGCTGGCATCGGGGTAGCGCCCGCGCTTCAGGTTGCCGCCGATACCGTCGAGCAGCTTCACCAGGTCCTCGACGATGACCGCCATGTCGTCGGCCGGCTTGCGGCTCATCCTGGACAGGCTCTGCGGGGCGTCGAGGATGCGAGCCGACAACGCCTGCGCCCCCCGCTTCCCGTCAGCGATCCCGAACTCGAGCCGGGTGCCCGCCTTCACCGCAGTGGTGCCGGATGGCAGGGCTGAGGCATGAAGGAAGACCTCCTGGCCGTCATCAGAGCTGATGAAGCCGAAGCCCTTCTCCTCGTCGTAAAACTTAACCTTGCCGGTAGGCATGGCGTACCTCTTTCTCGTGCACGAGCCGTAACTCGTAAGCTTACGGGCACCGGATGGTCGTATTGTTGTGGGTGTGACAAATGGCACCCCCGCGACCGTTAATCGTAGCCAACGGATCATGGCCTACATGATCGCCGGACTCGTGATCTTGTCGCTCGCGTCCTTCGTGGCCGTCATCATCGGTACCGCGATGGGCGCCGGCACCGAAGACGGATTCAGCAACGGGCTATGGCCGGCAGTCATTATGCTGCCGCTGTTCGCGCTGCCGGTGGCCATGCTGCTGACGATCACGCTCCTTATCGTCAGCAGCGTCACCCGCAGGAACGGGAATAGGACAAGCTAGAGGGGTCGGCGCCGACGCCGACCCAGGCTCCAACACGATCGGCGGGGGACGAATGAACGACATCTTGTCGCTCGCGACGCGCCTGCGGTCGATGGGCGACAGCCAACTGGTCGACGCACTGCGGGTGAGGGCGTTCGCCGGCTCAGGCGTCAAGGACTTCTTCGACCTGGCCGAAGCACTCCTCGAGAGCACCTCGGTGCAGCACTCGCTCGGTCGCCTCGACCGGCACACTCTGGCCGCGCTGGCGACGGCGGGTGAGCTGGGCGAAGCGGATGCCCCTCCCCGGGTCACCGATATCGCATCCGCCCTCGGCACCCCAGTCGTCGACATCGCCCGGCGCTTGGGTCGCGCCGACGCGCTCCTGCTGGCCGACCTCGGCGACGAACTGGCCCAGGTGTACGACGTGGTGGTCGGGCAGCTGCAATCGTGGCCGGTCTTCGGCCTGCCCTCCCGCGGGGAGCTGGCCGGCGACTCTGACGGACATCCGCCTGCCGCGGTGGCCGACAGCGAGCGGCAGGCCATCGACCGGCTCGCCGCCGAGCGGGCGTTCAGCGCCATCACGGTGGTGTCCGCCATGCTGCTCGAACTGGAACGCGAACCGGCGAGGGAGCTGGCCAAGGGCGGCATCGCGCTGCCGGACAAGAAGCGGCTCGCCAACGCCATCTCGACCGACCTCGAGTCGGTGGCCTCCTACCTGGCGGTGGCCGAGGAGGCCGGCCTGACCACCCGGGAGGGCGGAACCTGGCTGGTCACCGAACGCGGCAACGACTGGCTGCTCGAATCGACCCCGACCCGCTGGCTGGCCCTCGCCCAGGGCTGGTGCGACCGGATGCTCCCGGAGGTGCGCCACGTGCTGCGCAAGTTCTCGCAGGCGAAGTGGGGCGACGGACTGCGTTCCCACCTGGCCTGGCTGTACCCGGCTGGCGGCGAATGGATGGAGGAGCGCATCGCGCGCTTCACCCAGAACGCTGAGGTTCTCGGCGTCACCGGTGGCGAGGCCCCCAGTTCGCAGGGCGCCCTGCTCCTCGCCGGAAAGCCGGAAGAGGCGGAGGCGGCACTGCGGCTGCTGCTGCCCGCCGAGGTGGAGAAGGCCTACCTGCAGCACGACCTGTCAGTGGTGGCGCCTGGCCCGCTCACCCCGGCGGTGGATGCTCGGCTGCGGGTGCTCGCCGACGTGGAGAATCGCGCACTGGCGGCGACCTATCGGGTGTCCTCGTCGAGCGTGAACCGGGCGCTCGCATCCGGAGAGACTGCGGAGTCGCTCCTCGAGTTCCTGCAATCGATCTCGTTGACCGGCATTCCGCAACCGCTGTCTTACCTGATAGCCGAGAGCGCCGCCCGCTACGGCCTGGTGCGCATCGGCGAACTCGACGGCGGCGTCGACCCGGAGAGCGTCGAGTACGGAGCCCGCAGCTACCTGCGCTCCGACGACACCAACTTGCTCGGCACCATCGTCGTCGACCAGAGCCTGAGCGGCCTCGGGCTCCTCCGGGCCGGCGCGCACCGGGTGGTGAGCCGGTTTCCGCTGGAGGTGGTGTTCTGGTCGCTCAGCGACGCGCGCTACCCGGTGGCCGCCGAGAACTCCGGAGGAGAGATCGTCATGCTGCAGCGGCGACGGACCGCCAGGTCGGCCCGGCCGTCGGTGTCGGATACTGCCGTCGAACTGGTCGAGAGGCTGCGGGCAGGCGGAGAACCGGAGGCCAGCGAGACCGACCACGCCTGGCTGATCAAGCAACTGGATGCCGCCGTGCGCGGAAAGCTCGCCCTCACCGTGAACGTCACCATGCCGGACGGCTCCACCAGCGAGTTGCAACTGGAACCGGCGAGCATCGTCGGCGGACGACTGCGCGCCCGCGACCGGCACTCCGACATCGAGCGCACCCTGCCACTCTCGAGCATCGCCGGGGTCTCCCCGCCCCGCTGAACTCCGATTCTGTGGGTGGAGTAGCGCGCCAGCGCGGATCGAAACCTGTTGCCGGGTTTCGATACGGCCGCGAGCGGCCTACTCAACCCACAGACGTACGGAACAGGAGCGGCGCCCTACTCAACAGACATACGGGACACGAGCGTAGACTTGAACGTTATGACTGACGGGCCGCTCATCGTTCAAAGTGACCGCACCGTGCTGCTGGAAGTCGCGCATCCGGATGCCGCCGACGCCAGGCACGACCTCGCGGTCTTCGCCGAACTCGAGCGCGCGCCCGAGCACATCCACACCTACCGGATCACCCGCCTCGGCCTCTGGAACGCCCGCGCCGCCGGGCACAGCGCGGAAGACATGCTGGCCACGCTGGAGAAGTACAGCAAGTTCGCGATCCCGCAGTCGGTCGCTGTCGACATGGCCGAAACCGTCTCCCGCTATGGCCGCCTTGTCATCGAACGCGACGACGATGGCGTGCTGACGCTGACCGCCACTGAACCGTACGTGTTGGCCGAGATATCCCGCGCCAAGAAGGTCGCCGAACTGCTCTTCGAGAAACGCGGACCGAACACCTTCGTCATGCAGCCGTGGGCGCGCGGGCAACTCAAGCAGGAGCTCCTGAAGCTCGGCTGGCCCGCTGAAGACCTCGCCGGATACACCGCCGGAACCCCGCACGAGATCGCGCTCGACAACACCGACTGGGCGCTGCGCCCCTACCAGGAGCACGCCGTCAGCAACTTCATCGAGCACGGCTCCGGTGTCGTGGTGCTCCCCTGTGGTGCCGGCAAGACCCTGGTCGGCGCCGGCGCGATGGCGACGACGAAGACGAACACACTCATCCTGGTCACCAACACCGTTTCGGCCCGCCAATGGCGGTCGGAGCTGCTGCGCCGCACCACCCTCACCGAAGAGGAGATCGGCGAGTATTCCGGCCAGGTGAAAGAGGTGAAGCCGGTCACCATCGCGACCTACCAGATCCTCACGGCCAAGCGGAAGGGCCAGTACGCCCACCTCGAGCTTCTTGACGCCCTCGACTGGGGCCTGGTCATCTACGACGAAGTACACCTGCTGCCGGCGCCCGTGTTCAAGCTGACCGCCGAGCTGCAGGCCCGCCGGCGCCTCGGGCTGACGGCGACGCTGGTGCGCGAGGACGGCCGCGAAGGCGACGTCTTCAGCCTGATCGGCCCGAAACGATTCGACGCCCCGTGGAAGGAGATCGAGGCCCAGGGATTCATCTCCCCCGCCTCCTGCTACGAGGTGCGCATCGACCTGCCCCAGCAGGAGCGACTCGAGTATGCGGCATCCGCTGACGACGAGCGCTACCGCCTGGCGGCCACCGCGCCGGCCAAGCTGGAGGTCGTCAAGGACCTCGTGCAGAAGCATGCCGGAGAACGCATCCTGGTGATCGGCCAGTACCTCGACCAGATCGACGAGTTGGCGGATGCCCTGAACGCGCCCAAGCTCACCGGCTCCACCCCGGTGGACGAACGCGAGCGGCTCTACCAGGCGTTCCGTGAGGGCAGCCTCACGGTTCTGGTGGTGTCGAAGGTCGCCAACTTCTCGGTCGACCTGCCGGAGGCGACAGTCGCCATCCAGGTCTCCGGATCGTTCGGTTCCCGGCAGGAGGAGGCACAGCGCCTCGGCCGTCTGCTGAGACCGAAGGAGAGCGGTCTGCCCGCCAACTTCTACACCCTTGTCGCGCGGGACACCGTCGACCAGGAGTTCGCGCAGAACCGTCAGCGGTTCCTCGCCGAGCAGGGCTACAGCTACGAGATCCTCGACGCGCACAGCCTGACCGCGGCCTGACCGCCGTCTGACCGCCGTCGTCGCGGTAGAAGTTCGCTCGTCGCCACGGACGTTTCCGGGGCGACGAGCCTGTTCCTACCGCGGCGAGCGCCGGTACCGCAGCAGGAGGGTGCCGGCGACACGGAGCACGAGATCGTGTTCGACCTCTGCGACGGCCAGTGCGGCGTTCGCATTGCCGAACGCCCTAGATGACGATGTCGTCATCTAGTTCTCAGACAACACTCAGCCAACACGCAGAGACTGACACCATGAGTGGTGGACCCAGAGTACTTATCGTCGATGACGAACCGAATATCCGTGACCTGCTGACAACCAGCCTGCGATTCGCCGGCTTCGCCGTGCGCGCAGTCGGAAATGGGGCACAGGCCATCTCGGCCGTGCTGGAAGAAGAACCAGACCTCATCATCCTCGACGTCATGCTGCCCGATATGAACGGGTTCGGCGTGACCAAGCGGCTGCGGGCCTCCGGCTACACGGCACCGATCCTGTTCCTGACGGCCAAAGACGACACCGAGGATAAGATCACCGGCCTCACCGTCGGCGGGGACGACTACGTGACCAAGCCGTTCAGCCTGGACGAGATCGTGGCCCGCATCAAGGCCATCCTGCGCCGCACCATGCAGGAAGAAGAAGACGCCATCATCCGCGCCGGCGAGCTCACCATGGACCAGGACACCCACGAGGTGACCATCTCCGGCGAGCAGATCGAGCTCAGCCCCACCGAGTTCAAGCTGCTGCGCTACCTGATGCTCAACCCCAACCGCGTGCTCAGCAAGGCGCAGATCCTCGACCATGTCTGGGAGTACGACTTCAATGGCGACGCCGGAATCGTCGAGTCCTACGTCTCCTACCTGCGACGCAAGCTCGACCAGTACTCCGAGGAACCGGTCATCCAGACCAAGCGCGGTTTCGGGTACATGCTTAAAGCAACGAAGGCCTGACTTGCCCCCAGGCACAGCCAGACAACGTAGCCTTGAGGCCTGATGCAAGAGCAACCGACGGACTGGTGGAACGGCGTTTCGCTCCGGACCAAGATCACCGGAGTCACGGTGTTCATTGTCACCATGGGCCTTCTCGTCGCCGGGGTCGGCACCATGACGGTGCTGCGCACCTATCTGCTCGACAAGCTGGATGACCAGATCCGGGCATCCGCCAATCAGTTGCCGATGAACGTCGACCTGGACGGCGGTATCTTCTCCGGAAGCTCCAGCGGGCTTCCGTCGCCGTTCTACCGGGCAGTCCTCGACCACGAGGGAGAACTGCTCCGCGACAACCTCGGTAGCGTTCAGGAAGACCTTCGGCCGGTGCTCGACCAGCTCACCATCGGTTACGTGCTGAGCAACGACGGTCCCTTCACGGTGCAGAACGAGGCCCGCACCTCGCAGATGCGGGTGATCGCCGACCTGGTGGAGACCACCGACTCCGGGGTCGTCGTCACTCAGGTGATCGGGCTCAGCCTCAACGACACCAACGCGACCATCGCGCGGTACACGGCGATCTTCCTCGGGTTCTCGCTGTCGGTCATCCTGCTGAGCGCCGCCCTCACCCGGGTACTGGTGACATCGACCTTCCGTCCGCTGCGCGAGGTGGAGGCGACGGCAGCGGCCATCGCGGACGGCGACTTCAGCCAGCGGCTCCCCGGCGCCACCCCGAACACCGAGGTCGGGCGCCTCAACCGATCACTGAACACCATGCTCGGGCGCATCGACCGGGCCTTCGCCGACCGAGCCAGGACGATCGATCAGATGCGCCACTTCGTCGGCGACGCCAGCCACGAACTGCGCACTCCCCTGGTCTCGGTTCGCGGCTACGCCGAGCTCTACCGGATGGGCGCGCTGCAGAAGGAAGAAGACGTCTTGCAGGCGATGGAACGCATCGAGAAAGAGGCGATCCGGATGAGCGAGCTGGTCGAAGACCTCCTTGAGCTGGCCCGTGCGGATGAGGCCAAGCCCCTGCGCCTGTCCCCGGTCGACCTGCTTCCGATCGCGGAGGACGCCGCCCTCGACGCCATGGCGTCCCAGCCCGACCGCACGGTCACCGTGAACGTCTCCGAACCGGAGCTGCCCGAATCACAGAACCTCGACGCGGAACCGGAGTCGACGGCCAGGCCGTTGACCACCGCAACCGGACCGATCGCGTTCGCCGGGGCCCAGCTGGCGCGCCTCCGCTCCCTGCGGTCCCGACAGAATAAGACGGAAGCCAAGCCGCTGGTGATCAACCCGGATCCGGTGAAGCTGGTCATTCCCGCCGTGGTGCTGGGAGAGGAGAACAAGCTCCGCCAGGTCGTCACCAACCTGATGGGGAACGCCATGCGGTTCACGCCGCCCGGCAGCCCGATCGAGCTCGGCCTGCGGGTCGACCCGCTGCGACGCATCGCCATGCTCGACATCATCGACCACGGCGAAGGGGTGGCACCCCAGATTCGGCAGAAGATCTTCCAGCGGTTCTGGCGCGCCGACTCCTCCCGCACCCGGGAGACCGGCGGAAGCGGCCTCGGGCTGGCTATCGTCTCGGCCATCATCGCGCAGCACAAGGGATCAGTCGAAGTGCTCGACACCCCCGGCGGTGGCGCCACCTTCCAGATCACGCTTCCCCTCCTCCCCCAGGACTACGTCGCACCGACGGGCACAGCTTCGCCCGTGTCCCTGCACTAGCTCCACCGCCCTGCCTAGCGTCTACCGTGTGCTCGAGCATCCGGCCCGGGCCTGATGGCGGGAGCAGACATGACGCGATACCAGGTGGACAGCGACGCAGTGCTCGGGGTCACCGGCGCCGTGCGCGGTTCGATGAGCCGCATCCAGGGCGAGGTCAGCGGGCTGTCCGCCCAGCTGGTCAACCTGCAGGGATCCTGGTCCGGCCAGGCGGCGACGTCATTCCAGGCGGTATTCGAGGAGTGGAAGGCGACCCAGCTGCGCGTTGAGGAGAACCTGGCTGCGCTGAACCAGGCACTCACCCAGGCCGGGCAGCAGTATGCCGACATCGAGCAGAGCAACGCCCGCCTCTTCGCCCGCTAGCGCAACAATTCGGTCACCCCGTCGCCGGCGACATGGTCGAAGACGAGGTTGGTCTCGCTGTGTGCGATCGACGGATGAACGGCCAGGTGCTCAAGCACGAAGTCGCGCAGCTCGGCGGCGTTGCGTGCCGCCACGTGCAGCAGGAAGTCGTTGACGCCGGCCATGTGGAACAAGGCCAGCACACCCGGCCAGTGCGGTGCCTCCTCACGGAACCGGTCCACGTCCTCGCGCACGATCGACACCAGCCGAACCGAGATCAGCGCCTGGACGGTGACCCCGAGCGCGGTCACGTCGATGTCGGCCCGATAGCCGCGCAGGTAACCGGCAGTGTGCAGCCGCTTCAGCCGCAGCGACACCGTCGACTCGGCGACCCCCGCGGTCGCCGCCAGCGCGGCTCCGGAAACGCGTGCGTTGCTGGCCAGTGTGCGTAGGAGCGCCTTGTCGACCTCATCCAGCTGCGCCGGCTTCACGGCGGCAGGCGAGGCCGCCGACGACCGTTCGATCTTCTTCGATTGCGCCACGATTCCTCCGGCTCGATCTGCATGATCTTCGAGAGTGATGGTGTGAACTCCATTATCTTCGATCCACCTTGCGCCAGTCTACAGATTCTGTTTTTCTCGAGCTATGCTGCCATCTGATTCCCGTCTTGAAACTCGTGCGGTCCACGCCGGAATGTCCGGCGTGAGCGCCACCGGTTCCCACGTTCCCACCATCGACCTCTCCACCACCAACCCGCTGCCGAACGTGGAGCTCGGAGGGGATTCCTACGAGCAGCTCGCCACTGGCGGACCGCTCCTGGACGGCCAGTCCGCCGTGTACCAGCGACTGTGGCAGCCCGGTGTTGCCCGCTTCGAGGAGGCCCTGGCCGCCCTCGAAGGCGCCGAGACGGCGGTCGCCTACTCGACCGGGATGGCGGCCCTCTCGGCCTGCCTGCTCGCCGCAGCCACCGCGGGCAAGCCGCACGTCGTCGCCCTGCGTCCCCTCTACGGCGGCACCGACCACGTGCTCGACGCCGGGCTCCTCGGCACCACTGTCACCTGGGCCGAGGTGGGAAGCGTCGCATCCGCCATCCGCGAGGACACCGGCCTGGTGGTCGTCGAGTCACCGGCCAACCCGACAGTTGAACTGGTGGACATTGCCGCCATCGTGCGCGAGGCCGGGGACGTGCCGGTACTCGTGGACAACACCTTCGCCACTCCGGTGTTGCAGCGTCCCATCGAGCACGGGGCCACCCTGGTGCTGCACAGCGCCACCAAGTACCTCGGCGGCCACGGCGACGTGATGGGTGGTGTAATCGCCACCACAGAGGAATGGGCAGTCAGGCTGCGGCACATCCGCGCGCTGACCGGCGGCCTGCTGCACCCGTTCGCCGCCTACCTGCTGCACCGGGGCCTGCGCACGCTGCCGATCCGCGTCCGTGCCGCCCAGCAGACGGCGGGAGAACTGGCCACCCGGCTGCAGGGGCACCCCGCCCTGGCTCGGGTCATGTACCCGGCGCTGCCCGGCGGGGACCCGAAGAACCTGATCGGCAGACAGGCCGACGGCGCAGGTTCGATCGTGTCACTCGACCTGGCCGGCGGTTACGCCGCGGCAGCCCGTTTCATCGAGTCGCTGAAGCTCATCATCCACGCGGTGTCCTTGGGCGGCGTGGACTCACTGGCCCAGCACCCGGCGTCACTCACCCACCGGCCGGTTGCCGCCGAAGCGAAGCCTGGCGGCGGAATCGTGCGCATCTCCATCGGCCTCGAGCACGTCGACGACCTCTGGGCCGACCTCATCCAGGCCCTGGATGCCGCAAACGGCTGACCTGCCGCGCTATAGCAAAGCACAAGGGGCGGCCCCCGAAGGAGCCGCCCCAAGTGTTGGTGCTAGACCTTAGAAGTCCATTCCGCCTGACGGGTCACCCATCGGAGCCGGATTGTTCTTCTCCGGCTTCTCAGCGATGACAACCTCAGTGGTGAGGAACAGCCCAGCGATCGACGCGGCGTTCAGCAGCGCGGAGCGCGTCACCTTCACCGGGTCGTTGATGCCGGCAGCCAGCATGTCAACGTACTCTCCGGTCGCGGCGTTGAGGCCGTGTCCGGTCGGCAAGTTGCGCACCTTCTCGGCAACAACACCGGGCTCGAGGCCCGCGTTGGTGGCGATCTGCTTCAGCGGCGAGTCGATGGCGACGCGAACGATGTTCGCCCCAGTCGACTCGTCACCCTCGAGATCGGTCAGCGCGGAGCCGGCGAAGGCGACCTCGCCAGCCTGGATGAGCGCGACGCCACCACCGGCGACGATGCCCTCTTCGACAGCAGCCTTCGCGTTGCGGACGGCGTCCTCGATGCGGTGCTTGCGCTCCTTGAGCTCAACCTCGGTTGCGGCTCCGGCCTTGATGACTGCAACGCCGCCGGCCAGCTTGGCCAGGCGCTCCTGCAGCTTCTCGCGGTCGTAGTCGGAATCGGTGTTGGCGATCTCGGAACGGATCTGAGCAACGCGACCGGCGATGGCGTCGTGCTCGCCTGCGCCCTCAACGATCGTGGTCTCGTCCTTGGTGATGACGACCTTGCGTGCACGGCCGAGTAGGTCGAGGGTGGCGTTCTCGAGCTTGAGACCGACCTCCTCGGAGATGACCTGCCCACCGGTGAGGATCGCGATGTCCTGCAGCTGGGCCTTGCGGCGGTCTCCGAAGCCCGGAGCCTTGACGGCAACCGACTTGAAGATGCCACGGATCTTGTTCACGACCAGGGTCGCGAGTGCTTCTCCGTCGACGTCCTCGGCAATGATGAGGAGCTGCTTGCCCGACTGGATGACCTTGTCGACGACCGGCAGGAGGTCCTTGATCTGGGAGATCTTGCCGTTGACGATCAGGACGTACGCGTCTTCGAAGACGGCTTCCTGGCGCTCAGGGTCGGTCACGAAGTATGCCGACAGGTAGCCCTTGTCGAAGCGCATGCCCTCGGTCAACTCCAGCTCGGTGCCGAAGGTGTTCGACTCCTCGACGGTGACGACACCTTCCTTGCCGACCTTGTCGATCGCCTCGGCGATCAGGGCGCCGATCTCGGGGTCCCCGGCAGAGATGGATGCGGTGGCCGCGATCTCTTCCTTGGTCTCGATCGGCTTCGCCTGGTTGACGAGGGCCTCGGTGACCGCAGCGACGGCCTTCTCGATGCCGCGCTTCAGGCTGATCGGGTCAGCGCCGGCTGCGACGTTCCGCAGGCCTTCGCGTACCAGCGCCTGGGCGAGAACGGTTGCGGTGGTCGTTCCGTCGCCAGCGACGTCATCCGTCTTCTTGGCGACTTCCTTGACCAGCTCAGCGCCGATCTTCTCGTAGGGGTCGTCGAGCTCGATCTCCTTGGCGATCGACACACCATCGTTTGTGATGGTGGGCGCACCCCACTTCTTCTCGAGTACGACGTTACGGCCGCGCGGGCCAAGCGTCACCTTGACAGCATCCGCCAGGGTGTTCAGTCCACGTTCAAGGCCGCGACGGGCCTCTTCGTTGAAAGCAATGATCTTTGCCATGTGTGTTTCTCGTCCCTCCCGGACGTCGTGAAAGTTGCAACAGCTTTGGCACTCCCGATAAGAGAGTGCTAATTGATTCTGGCACTCTGACCCTGTGAGTGCAAGCTGCCGGCCGGCGGTAATTCGAGCGCCGGGGAGACTGCCCGCCCACCGACGACGAACGCCGCCCGGCGAACCGAGCGGCGTTGTCTGGGATTGCCTGCCTGTGCGGGCAGCGGAGCTTCTCTACTCCGCCGGCCGAACCGACTCGGCCTGGGGTCCCTTGTTTCCGGTGCCGACTTCGAAGACGACCTTCTGGCCTTCCTCAAGAACTTTGTATCCACCCATCTCGATGGCGGAGTAGTGGACGAAAACGTCCTGCTCCCCTCCATCGACGGTGATGAAGCCGTAGCCCTTTTCAGCGTTGAACCATTTGACGGTTCCGTTCGCCATTGATTACTCCCTGCTGTGGTTCGAACGGCAATCCGAATGGTGCATCCGTGCTCGCCGTAACGCGAGGGGTAATCCCGCGTTCCCAGATAGTAACGGGCATCCGCTCAGTTTGGGGAGGGGCAATCCGCCCTTCTGGGGCAAAATTCCCCAGTTCGAGGGTGATTTACTGCGAAATCGGTGTCACGGTGGTCGATTCACTCCGTCGGAAGCACGAAATCGCTGCCGATCAGCACCGCCAGCGGCGATGCCGGGTAGGTGTTCGCCAGCACCAGCTCTCCGACGCCGAGCGTTTCGAGCATGGCTCGCGCTGCCGCCTCGTTCTCCGGGTTGTTGTAGATGACCTGGGTGTTTTCGACGTCCGAGCTCGATGCGGTGACCCGAGCGCCGACGCCGAAGTCGGCGCCCTCCCAGCCCTGTTCGACCAGGTAGTCGCCCACGGTGCTCGACAGTCCGGAAGTCTCAGTTCCGTTGATCACCGTGATGGGGATGTTCGGATCGAGCATCGGCTCTGCCGCTTCCGGGGCGTCCTCGGGGGGCGGTGCGGCCGGGTCATCTTCCGCGGCGGACATGAACGGCAGCCCGAACTGGAAGTCGCTGTTGACCTGGGAGAGTCCCCACAAACCGCCCACCGACAGGACGGCGATCGCTCCCACGGCCCAGGCCAGGTTGGTCCAGCCTTGCGCCCAGTGGGCGTCGGCGCGATGGGCGCCGACCCGCTGCAGATCGTCCGGGACCGCGTCGAATCTGTCTCGGACGGGCCGATCTGTGCTTGGGGCAGCCATAGCTCTCTTTCGGGGACTCTGCGTTCGGGTGGCCTGGCGTTCGGGTGGCCTAGCGTCCGGCTCCCGCGTGGGTTCGACCCGCTCTCATGCGCCGCAACCGGCTCACCAACAAGGGATCGTACCGGGCTGCGGCTGGAGAGTCGATGAGCGCGTTCAGCAATTGATAGTACCGGGCGGCCGATATCCCCAGCTCCAGGCGAATCGCCTGCTCCTTGCTGCCCGGGTTGCGCCAGTTGCGATTCTCAAATTCGAGCAGGCCCTGGTCGCGCTCCGACAGCTCGCCGGCCTGCTGGTCTGTTGCTGCGTCCACTGCTGCCTCCACCGTCATCCTAGAGTCGGCCGACCGGCACGGCGGCGACCGCGCGGGGCACGTCGGATTCCCGGCTCGCTCTACGCGCCGCAGCGCTAACGGAACGGCGGGTCGCCCACGCTCAGCGCTGGCGCACCACGGATTCGTACGCGCAGGGGGCAGTCAGCGGGTGCGGATGCGGTACCAGAGCCGCGCGGCAACGGGCAATCGGGAACAGAACCGCCCTGGCACGGGTTTTAGTATGGGCAGAGATGATCAGCGAAAGGCTGGACCATGACCTATCAGGTGAACAAGCCAGAAGAAGAGTGGCGCGAAGAGCTCGGAACCGCGCGGTACGAGGTGTTGCGTCAGGCAGGGACCGAGCGACCCTGGACCGGTGAACTGCTCGACGAGAGCCGCTCCGGTGTTTATGCCTGTGCGGCCTGCGACGCCGAACTGTTCAAGAGCGGCACCAAGTTCGATTCCGGATGCGGCTGGCCCAGCTTCTACGAGTCGGTGCGACCTGACGCCGTCGAACTGATCGAGGACAACACTCTCGGGATGACCCGCACCGAGGTGCGTTGCGCCAACTGCGGCTCCCACCTCGGCCATGTGTTCCCCGACGGTTTCGGCACACCCACCGGCGACCGCTACTGCATGAACTCGCTGTCCCTCGACTTCAAGGCCGAGGAGAACTGATTTCCAAGACACCGGTGCGCACCGCGGTGGCGAGCCGTCGCTCGTCCCCGAAGGTGAGCGCCGGTGCGCCGACACGCTCCGAGCTGCTGCCGCTGGTGGAGGCCGCAGGCAACGTCGCCGACCATGGTGCCCTCCGGCCGTGGCGGCTCATCGAGCTTCGCGAGGATGCGCGGGCGCTGTTGGGGGCCGCCATTGCGGAAGCCTCGGGGAAGCACGGACGTGACGCGGAGAAGCTCGCCGCGAAACCGCTGCGAGCCGACCTGCTGATCGCGGTCGTCGCCTCCAGGAAGCCCAGCCACAAGGTGCACGCGTGGGAGCAGGATGCCGCCGCGGCTGGAGTCGCCCACAACCTGGGCCTTCTGCTCACGGAGGCCGGCTGGGGCGTGATGTGGCGGACCGGCCCCTTCACCAGGTCGGAACCAGTACGAGAACTGCATCGCCTGGGCGAGAACGAGGCACTGCTGGGCTGGCTCTACGTCGGCACCCCGGCCGAGGCCACCACCGACCGCAAGCCACCCATCGACGCCGAGCGGTTCATCACCCGGCTGTGACCGTGCCCGCGCGAACTTCCCGTTAGCATAGGGAGGTCAATTCGCCTCCATAGCTCAGTTGGCCAGAGCACCTCACTTTTGCTGCCGAACCGGCGTGTAACACCGTGGTCGTGTTACAGGAGAACGGGGCTCTTGAGTGAATCAATCAGCACACCGACCGCACGCAGGATGACCACCCCGGTCTGTAAGGTGGACTGGTAATTAAATATCGATCGCCACCTTGGCGCAGCGGTAGCGCAGCTGTCTTGTAAACAGCAGGTCGTCGGTTCGATCCCGACAGGTGGCTCTCATGGCCCTGTCCTTAAATGGGCGCCTTGATGTCTTTAAATGGCGAATGCGCACGCGCCAGAGGCCCACGGTGCGCCGGCGGGACTGTCTTCGGCATTGAGAATGCAAAAAAGCCGTGGTCGCATAGTGCGATTCACGGCTTCCCTGCTGACTGACGCGTTTTTGGGCTCAGTTGAGTGAGTCTGTATTTGAGGTTGCTTTGTCTGCGACTTGAACCGTCCCCGGTTTGATGCCGTTTCCTTTCGAGTCTGGAAGGAAAATAGACATCATGCCAAAGCAGATCCCGGAGGAGACGAAGCAGCGTGCTGTGCGGCTCGTGCTCGACCATCTTGATGAGTATCCGAATTTGACGGCCGCGTGCGCGACAGTGTCCGCGAGACTCGGGTTTGGTGCCGAGTCGCTGCGCCGGTGGGTGCGGCAGGCGCAGATCGATTAGGGCCAACGCGAGGGAGTGACCTCGGTGGGAGCCGAGGAGGTCAAAGCGCTGCGCCGCGAGGTGCGAGAGCTGCGCGAGGCCAATGCGATCTTGCGGGACGCGGCGGTTTTCTTCGCCGGGGAACTCGACCCCCGACGCCGCTGATCGTCGCGTTCATCGACGAGCAACGTGGCAAAGGCCGCGCGGTCGAGTCGGTCTGCCAGGTCCTGCGGGAGCAGGGCGTGCAGGTCGCAGCGCGGACGTATCGGGGCTGATGGGGAACCACGTTACCCGCTTCTTCACTAACGTTGTGAGCAGCGCTAGATAGGGCACCCCGGGCATCCGTGAATTGGCCAGCTGGCATCAGCGCGACTTGTTGAGGCGCTCCGCATTAAAGGGCGGTCGGAAATCGATCGTTGTTGAGCAGCTTCGCAGGCTCTCCCTCAAGCCGATCACCTTGAGAGCGAACCGCGCACATCGCGGCATGTCTGGGTTTGGGCAGGACCCGATTGGCTCACTGCGAACACGTAGAGTTGTGGCGTGGGTAAACGGGTGGAAGTGAGCGTCAAATTCCTCGATGAGTTGGCCGATGACGCAATCCCGGAGGTCCTTGCCAGCTTGGCGTTCATCGAAATCTCTCCAGATCAACGGGACTTCTCGATGCCAGCGTCGGCCGTTCTGGAGAAGTCGCGACGCGACCCATCACGCAGAGCCTTCGCGATCATGATCGGGTCAAGCGATGCGGCGGAGGTTGTGGGCGTCGGAGTACTTCACCCAGACGGGGCTGATCGCACCGTCTGGCCCTCGGGTCAGCCCCATGTCCTCCTGCGCGGCGTCTCGGTCGACGCTCGACACCAGGGGCAGGGCGTCGGCACCGCTGCGACTGGCGAGGCCGCGGCTTTGGCGCAGCGGGCGTTCCCCATGTCGGACGCAATTGTCCTCACGGTCCATGTGGACAACGTGGCCGGACAGCGTGCGTATGCCCGCGTCGGCTTCACCTACACGGGTCGAACGGTGTCTGGGCGAGCGGGCGAGGAGTACGTGATGAGCAGGCCACTCAACGCAGTGAATCTTCGACCGCTGCCGTGAAATAGAGCCCGCCGCGTTGGCTAGACCGGCCGTCCCGCAAGCCGAACCTCCCTGCCGAAACAGAAACGCGCCGGAACAGTGGCAGTAGCGCTTTCGGCATGATGAGTGGCACTTCGACAACCGCTTCCTTACGCCCACCCGCGTAAGACATAGTGATGTCCGAAGCAGCGGGAGGGGACGGTCCATGTCACCAACCTCTCGGCCGTGCGTTCTCCGCACCGGCGGGAACACTCACCAGTGTCCCGGTCGCTTCAGCCCGATGTATGTCGGACATGGGCGTGCCGGCTCGCGCGGCGTGCCGGGCGATAACTGGTTTGCTGTAACCGAGCAGGTCAATCAGGGATCGGGCGTCGACCTCCTGTGCTAGGTCGCGCAGAGTGGCGTTCCGTGTCCGTTGCGCATCGACCCCGAGAACCTTGAGCCGATCGGAGAGCGTGTCGGGGTGTAGTGGTCGTCCGGCGTGCCTACCGGGGAATATCCAATGGGTGCCGGTATTGGTGGTGCGCTGGTTGCCGGGGTTCTCGAGGTGCTGCCAAAACAGGTCGGCGACGGGTTCGGGCACGCTGGAGGGGTTGCGGCCGAGCGAGAGAGTCATGCCTTCGGCGGTGAAGGCCACACGGTCGCGGCGAAGCATGACGATCTTGTTCAGCGGTTGTGCCCACAGCAACAGGATGAGCGCGGCGACACGTGTCGAGCGTGCGACGTTGTTCCATTCCAGACAGTTGCGTACCAGGTCGATGCGTTCACTTTGCTTCAGGAGCGGGCCGGAGCGGACCTCCGGGATCGGGGCGTCGATCCGCTCCGTCTTCGTACGGCGGTTCTCATGGCGGTTGAGCCATTGTGTGAAGTTGCGCACGTGCTTCCGCGTCGTTGTCCCCTCTGCGAGGTACTCGTCGACGTGTGCCTGGCGCAGCAGCTCGGTACCAATGCCATGTGCGCTGCGCAGCCAGAGGAGGAATTTCCCGGCCTCGGTGATCTTCTGCTTCGCGGCGTGCGTGACGGTCTCCATGTTCACGCCGTCCTCCAGCGCGCGGCGACGTACGCGCTTGAGGTGGTGCCAGGTCGCGTACCTCTCGATGATGGCGCGCGTGCCGTCGTCTGGGAGCGTAGCGAGGCGCGTGGCAATCCACTGTTCAAAGCGATGGATATGTTCGTCGCCACGTTCCGGGAGCATGCGGTGATGCACGAGCAGGGCTTGCAGGTGGCGGGCCGCGGTGCTCGCACCTAGTCGGTCGAATGCCTCGTGGGTGAGCGGCAACTCGCGGGCACCGATCGCGGAGAGCAGTTCGTGAGCCTTCTTGCCGCGCGTGTAGGTGTAGATGCTCTCGGGGCGGTCAGCGCTAACGAGGACGTCTATAAGGCGCCGCAGCCGGAAGTCGGTTCCTGGGCGGAGAAGGTCGTTGAGATCGCTTTCGATGACACAGCGGACGCAGTCCTTGCCGCGGAACCGCTCGGCCTCGCGTCCGCACTTCTCGCACACCAGATGAGTGGAGATGCCCGCGCAAGAGCGGCAGATCGCGTGCCCGTCGGCATCGCGGCCGGGGAGCATGCAGTTCTCCTCGCCGCAGGACAGGCAGCGGCCGTACGTGTGAGTGGCTTCGGTGAAGCAGATGCCGCAGATCGCGCCGTCCGGCCAGCGCGTGTGGATCCTGGGGACGTCAGTGCGATGGCATCTGTCGCATGTTTGCTCTCCTACGGATCGCGGTCGTCCGCGCTTGGATGGCTCCGTGAGGCCGCGCAGTGTCGGTGGGCGCGCGGACCCGTTTCCGCCGGTCGGTGGTCGTCCGCCGCGAGGCGCGTCAGTCATCGTCATCGACGATGCGGGCACGCACCGGCCGGTAGTCACGCAGGTCAGGGAGTGCACTGTTCTCGCCGGATGCCCTGCGATGGCGGACCGTCTTCGCATCGTGCGCCGTGTACGTGATCAGATCGTTCGGCGTGACCTCGAGGACGTCGCACAGTGCGACGAGCATCTTGAAAGAGATCCGCTCGGGGTCGCCCGACACGATCCGCCAAATCGCGTTCGGCGTGAGCGTGATGCCGCGCTCGTGCAGCAGAGGAGCGAGGTCCTTCGCGGTGAGGATCCGGCGGCGAGCCATGATCTCTCGGACCCTCCAGGTGTAGGTGAGCTCTCTTCTAGTCACGGGGTGCTCCTTCGTGCGTCTTGTGGCGCGCGTGCTGCGGCCAAGGTACGGTCGTGGGCTCGCTCGAGTGCGAGTCGCTGGTAGTCCGGGGAGGGAAGGGAATAGATCGAAGTCGTGGCGGCGTGCTCGTGTCCGAGCTGGAACTGCACGAATGTCACGTCGAAGCCCTCGCCGGTGATGAGGTGCGTCGCGTACGAGCGACGGAAGGAGTGCAGGTCGAGTCCGGGCGGGAAACCGAGTTCGTTGACGAGAGTGCGCAGCTTGTCGAGCAGATGCGACTCGGACAGCAGGCCCCCGGTGCTCGTCGGGAACACATCCGTGACCGGTTCGCCGTAACGGGGCAGCCCGTACTCGACCCAGTCGATCATTACGTCGGTGGCCCACTGCCAGACAGTGAGCACGGAGCGCACCTTCTTCGCGGAACCGCGATGCGGTTTGCCCCAGCGCACGCGCACCACTCCGTAGTCGCCGAGGTACGGCGCACGGCTGTTTCGGGAGAAGTCGACCGTCTGCAAGTGCCGCATCTCATTCGTCCGCAGCCCCCACCCGTACAAGCTCTTCAGCGCCACTGCATCGCGCAAGGCGGCCAGAGCGCCGCGACGGCCGGCGTCCAGGATGCGGTGCACCTCAAGATCAGCGAGGTCGAACAGCTGCTGGAGCTCTCGCTGCGTGAAGGGGCGCTTTTCCGGGCGGGCGGTGTTCGTCTGCGAGTGCGTGACACGGTTCAGTTCGGTGACGACCTGGGCGAACACCTGGCCGAACAGCTTCGCCGCCTGCTCATTCCAGTCATAGCGCGGATCGCAGGCGTAGTCACAGAACAACTTGATGGAACCCTGATAGCTGCGCACCGTCGCGTGCGAGAGGTTCCGGACGGCCCGCGCGTGCGTAAAGAAATCATCGGCGTCGCCCATCGTCCACTCCCACGGGTAGTGGCCCGTGAAGTCGACCATCGCTAACACCAGTCTGCGGCGTGTGCGGATCGTCGCAGAAGAGAAGTCCTTCGCGCGCTGCTGCTTCTCCCAGCCGTCGAGAACCGCGGCCATGAACAGCTCGGGGTCAGGCGCATTGTTCCCGAACGGCGCGAACAGCACGTTGTCGTTGGGTACCATCCACGTCTCCTGACGTTAAAGAGCCACGCGCCGGCGGAAGCTGACAGGTGCAGAGAAGCGCGCCCGTCGAGGCAGCTCCGATTACTGCGAGTTTCGCGCACAGATTGCGAATTTCGCAATCACTGGCGCGGAATCCCCGGTCAAACCCCTTTTCACACCTGCGCCGAACAGCGCACGACAACGACAGCATCTCATCCGCGCGATCCATGTGGAGTACCGGCAATCCCTGGTCATCGTGCAGTTACGGGGCCACGGAGAAGTCTTACCCGCGTCTTCACCATTTGCAGGATCCGCAGATGGTGTGACTTCTAGTCCGGATAAGTGCGATAGTGCGTATCCGCTTAGCTCAGCTCTAACCTGGCTGCCGCCGGGCCCTCGGCCACAATCTCGGCCCTGGTTGACGGCTGGTGCTTACTGCTGAGCCCGAGAAGGGTCTGGAACGCGGCCATCGGCGTGCGTCTTCGGTTGTAGCGGAAGGTAAATTCGTCGAGGTAGACCTGTAGGTGCTCGGCGCTCACGCCGCGGTGGGTGCCGCGGAGCCAGGACTTGAAGTTCGAGATCGCCCGGTGCGCCCGCGGCAAGACCGGGTCAGTGTCGCCGTCGCGTTTAGCTTTGGCCTGACTGCGGCGACGGTGGTCGAAACCTTTACTCGCAAGCGTTGCGTAGCCTTGCCAGCCGTCGGTATGCACGATCGCTCCTGCCGCCACCGTCCGCTCGATGAACCCGGACAAAGTTGCCGCGGACGCGTCGTCGATCAACTCCACCCGCATACGCCCTGAACCATTGCCGCGCACCTCTACCGCGATGATCCCGGTAGAGGCCTTCGCGATTGCGCTGCGCCCGCCACTTCTGCCTTTCTCCATACCACCGATCTCGAACTCATCGACCTCGACCTCCCCGAAGAGCAGACTCCGGTCAGGGGCAACCATTGCTCGGCGCAGCTTGTGCAGCATCGTCCAGGCTGTGTCGTATCGGCTCATCCCGAGTTGGCGTTGCAGCTGCCTCGCCGACCTCCCCGGAGTGCCGGTAGCCACCAGATACGCCGCCCAGAACCACAACCGCAACGACAGCCGAGTCTTGTGCATCACGGTCCCGGCCGTCACCGACACCTGATATCGGCACTGGACGCACTGCCACAGCCGTCGGGCGACGATCGGATAAGCGTCCGGGCCCCCGCAACGCGGACACGCGAATCCCTCCGGCCAACGACTCTCAAACAGATAATCAAGGCATGCCTGCTCGTCCACGAACCACTCCTGGAACGCCAGAATCGAACGCGGAAAATCAGGTTTGGGCACGACCCACTCTAGCTGAGCTAAGCGGATACGCACTAGCCGGATAATGCTGGGACAACGCGATGGCCGAATCATTCTTCGCCACCTTGAAGACCGAGTTCTACTACCGCCGCGTCTGGCCAACCAGGAAACGGGCCAAACTCGAGGTCGGCGTCTGGATCGAGGACCGCTACAACCGTCGCCGACGCCACTCCTCGCTCGGGCAGATTAGCCCGGTCGACTTCGAACTGCGATACTCAAACCAGACCGCGGAGCTTCAACAAGCCGCATAACCCTGTGTCCACCAACCGGGGTCAAGGCCAAAGCTTGTCGACCGCCTCATCGACGAGCGTTTCGCGGCGATCATCGAAGAGCACGGCGTCACCCGCCGACAATGGCAGCTGCTCGGCGTTCTGAATGCCGGCAGCGCCACCGTGGAGCAGCTCGACCTGGCGATCGCGCCCTTCGTCGAGGCGGGAAGCGACGAGAACGCGGCCGGCCACTTGGCCGAGATGGTCGAGAGCGACTGGGTCACCGCCGACGGCCCGGTCTACTCCCTGACCGAGCGCGGCCACTTGGCGTTCACCCGCCTGCAAGAGGTCGTCGACCGGCTCCGCGAGCAGACCAGTGACGGGCTGAGCCCGGAGCAGTACGACACCACCCTGGCTGCCCTCAAGCAGATGGCCGTCAACCTCGGCTGGCAGGACTGACCCCGACCGGCTTGGGTTATGGGCGCACGTAGGCGGTCTTCGTCTGCGTGAAGAACTCCTGTGCCTGTGCCCCCTGCTCGCGTGGACCATAGCTGGACCGCTTGCGCCCGCCAAACGCTACATGGGGGTCGACACCCGCTGTCGGGAGGTTGATCATCACCATTCCTGCGTCGGCGCGCGCTTGGTAGTCTTCGGCGCGCGCGAGCGTGGTAGTGCAGATGCCCGCGGCGAGACCGAACGGGGTGTCATTGGCCACCGACACCGCCTCGTCGTAGTCGCCGACCTTGATGACGGATGCCACCGGGCCAAAGATCTCCTCGCGGGTGGCGACATCCTCGTTGGTGCTGCCGACCACGAGCGCGGGACTGAGGAAGAAGCCCTCCGTGTCGCGCTGCACTCGCTCACCACCGTGCACCTCCAGGCCCGGGGTGCTGCGGGCCGCGTCGATGTATTTGAGGTCGGTGTCGAGCTGGCGCTGGTCGACGACCGGGCCGATCTCGGTAGCGGGGTCGAGTGCGTTACCCACCCGCAGCGTGCCCATGCGAGCGAGCATCCGCTCCAGAAACTCGTCGTGGATGGGAGCCTCGACGATAAGCCGACTGGATGCCGTGCAGCGCTGCCCCGTGGAGAAGAACGCGCCGTTGATGGCGCAGGCTACCGCCACGTCGAGGTCAGCGTCAGCCAGCACGATGAGCGGGTTCTTGCCGCCCATCTCCAGCTGCACCGCCGCCAGACGGCGGGCTCCGGCCACTGCCACCGCGGTGCCCACGGCTTCGGAACCGGTGAAAGTGACGGCGTCGATGCCCTCGTGGTTGCTTATTGCATCACCCAGCACCGATCCCTGGCCGATTACCAGGTTGAAAACTCCCGCCGGGAAGCCGACCCGGTGGATGATCCCGGCCAGCGCCACGGCGCTTGCCGGAACGAGCTCCGCCGGCTTAAGGACGACGGTGTTACCGTAGGCCAGGGCGGGAGCGCACTTCCAGGCCGGGATGGCGATGGGAAAGTTCCACGGGGTGATCACGCCGATCACGCCCACCGGCTCCCGGTGCAGGTTGATGGAGACACCCTCGCGGGTGGAGGGCTGTCGTTCGCCGCGCATCCTGACGGCTTCTCCGCTGAAGAAGCGGAAGATGTGTGCTGCGCGGGTGACTTCGCCGATCGCCTCGGGCAGGGTCTTGCCCTCCTCGCGGGCGAGAAGCTCTCCCAGGCGTGGGGCCTCGGCGAGAATTTCTCGGGCAACCGCCTCAAGCAGGTCTGCTCTCACTTGTGGTGAGGTGCGCGACCAGGCGGGCAGTGCGGCGCGGGCTGATGAGACCGCGTCGTCAATGGCGCCGACGCCTGAGCGGGTGTACCTGCCCACGACGTCTGACGTGTCTGAGGGGTTGATGTTGTCGCGGTACTCAGACCCGGGGATCCATGAGCCGTTGATGTAGTTGCCGTGCGAGTTCACAGGGATTCCTCTGGTGTTCGGGTGCCGGTTTCAGCGGGCCGCGTCGAAAGCGAGCTGGAGCAGGCGCAGGGCCTCCGTCGCCTCCTCGGAGGTGAGTGTCGTGGGCGGCATCACCCGTAGAACGTTACCTTCGGTTCCGCACGACAAGATGAGCACCCCGGCATTCAGGGCTTCTGCACACACTCGGCGCACGAACGCGGATGCCGCGGTGCCGTCTTCGTTGCGGAATTCGACGCCAATCATGATTCCGAGCCCGCGCACATCGGTGCGATAGTCGGTGCTCGCCGCCAGCTGCTCCAGACCGGCGCGCAACTGCTGCCCAATCTTCTCGGCGTTCTGCAGAGCGCCGCCCTGCAGCACATCGATCACGGCCAGCGCGGAGGCGCAGGCGACCGGGTTTCCGCCGAAGGTGCCACCGTGGGCACCGGCCGGCCACTTGTCCATCAGGTCGGTGCGGGCCGCCATCGCCGACAGCGGGAATCCGTTGGCGATGCCCTTGGCCAGGGCGATGATGTCGGGAACGACGCCGCTGTGCTCGAAGGCGAACATCTTGCCGGTGCGCCCGAAGCCGGACTGGATCTCGTCGAAAATGAGCGCGATTCCGTGCTTATCGGCGCGCTCTTTCAAACCCTGCAAGAAGGCTGCTGGCGCGGGAGTGTAGCCACCTTCGCCCTGAACGGGCTCGACCACGATTGCCGCGGTCTCACCGGGAGGGAGCAGGAGGGCAAACGTCTCATCGAGCTGCGCCAGGCAGCGCTCGACTTCGGCCTCTTCGCTGAGACCGCTGACGAAGGGAGCTGGGAAGTCGACATGCTGCACGGCGGGCAATGCACCCAAGTAGCCGCTGCGGTATTTGGACGAGGATGCCGATAGCCCGGTCATAGCCAAGGTGCGGCCGTGGAAGGCGCGCTTGAAGGCGATGAGGCCGCTGCGTCCGCTGGTGTGCATGGCGAGCTTGATGCCGGCTTCAAGCGCTTCGGCACCACTGTTGGCGAAGAAGATCTTGCGGTCGGGGCCGACGAGGGGGACGAGGCGCTCGGCCAGGTCGAGGTATGGCGGGCACAGCGCCACATTGTGGCCCACGTGGATCATGGTCTCCATCTGCGCCTTCGCCGCGGCGAGCACGGTGGGGTTGTTGTGACCCACATTGGTCACGGCAACGCCGCTGGCGAAGTCGATGATTTTACGGCCGTCTTCGGTCCACACATATGCGCCGAGGGCGCGGTCAATCGCGAGATCGGTGTGGCGTGCCGATGCCGGCGGAAATAGCCGCTTGGCTCGCTCCAACGAGGTCTCCACTGCCGCAGGGGTGTGCTGTTCGCGCGTCGAATCTACCGTTGTCATAATGGTCTGACCATACTTCAGTGGCTTAGACTTTGTCAAAGAGCGATCACGAAAGCTCGCTGACGAACCCCGTCGGCATCGATTGAAGGAGGAACAATAGTGAGCCAGCAGATCAGAGTGGAACGCGACGGTCCTGTGGCCATCATCTACATGGACAACCCACCGCTGAACATCATCACGGGCACCATGCGTCCGCACTTCATGGCCGCGCTGGATGCCGCCGACGCCGACGAGTCGGTTCGCTGTGTCATTCTGACCGGCAACGGCGACCGGGCGTTCTGCGCCGGTGCCGACCTCAACGAGGAGGCGGAACTGACGCCCGAAACCGTGCGGCAGTTTCTCGACGACGACTGCGAGATCTTCGACCGACTCGAGAGCCTCTCGATACCGGTCATCGCCGCCATCAACGGCCACTGCATGGGCGGCGGACTCGAGGTCGCCCTATCCTGCGACATTCGCATCACCGCCGATGACGCCAAGCACTGCGGCGCCGGAGTGAAGGTCGGCCTCGTGGTGAGCACCACCCGCATTACCCGCCTGGTGGGGCCAGCAGTCGCGAAGGATGTGCTGCTCACCGGGCGCACCTTCGACGGCACGGAGGCGCTGCGCCTCGGCTTGGCTTCGGCCGCGGTGCCTCGCCCACAGGTTCTCGAAACCGCTCTGGCCTGGGCGCACGAGATCGGCAGCCGAGCTCCACTCGCAGTCACCCGCACGAAGAAAGCCGTGCACGAAGCAGCCAGCCTCCCATTCGAGGAGGCCATGAGTCTCGAGCTGGATCATTTCGCTGCGCTGTCCGCCACCGAAGACCACAAGCATGCGATCGCGTCGTTCTTCGCCCGCGAGACACCACAGTTCGTCGGTAAGTAGAAACGCCCCGCCGCATCCGTGCTCGCACCGAATGGGTGTGGCGGGGCGCTCACTTCACTGGGCTTAGGCGCGTGCTGCTTTCACCTGCTGAAGCACTTCATCGGTGTGCTGTCCGAGCAGCGGGGGTGCCGTGCGAATCGTGGCGGGCGTGCCGTAGAGCTTGATCGGCGATGCAAGCACCGACAGTTCGCCCTCGACCGGGTGATCGTAACTTCCGATCATATTGCGCGCCTTCACGTGCGGATCTTCAGTGAGGACGTACCCGTAGTCCCTGATCGCACCTGCTGGCAGTCCAGCGTCGAGGAACATCTCGATCCACTCGTCTGTGGTCCGCTCGGCGAAGTACCCCTCCAAGACCGAGACCAGCTCAGGCAGATTCGACATTCTCCGGTCGTTGTCGACGAAGCGTTCGTCGTCGGCGAGCTGTTCGGCGTCGATCAGCTTGCACATGCCGCGCCAGAGCTTGTCGTTGTTGGCACCGATGGTCAGATGGCCGTCCTTTGTCGCGATCGCCTGGTAGGGCGCCGACATGCGGTTGGCCGAGCCCGTGCGCTGCGGCACATTCCCGGTCGCAAAGAACTCGGTGGACTCCCACACTGACATGGCCAGCGCCGATTCAAAGAGCGACGTTTCTAGGTATTGTCCTTCACCTGTCTTTTGACGCGCGACCACCGCGCCCAGGATTCCGATTGCGCAGAACATTCCGGCGCCGAGGTCGGAGATCGGAAGACCGCATTTGACCGGGCCACCGTCAGCCTCTCCGGTGACGCTCATCACGCCGGTCATGCCCTGCGCGATGAGGTCATACCCGGGGTACTTCGAGTAAGGCCCGGTCTGCCCGAACCCCGAGATGCTCGCATAAATGAGCTGAGGTGAAATCTCGCGGAGCGTGTCGTAGTCAATTGACAGGCGCTTGGTCACCCCGGGCCTGAAGTTTTCGATGACAACATCGGCGGTTTCGACCAGAGCGTAGAAGTCTTGGAGGCCCTCTTCGGACTTCAAATCGAGGCACACGCTGCGCTTGTTGCGGTTCAGCGCGAGAAAAGCCCGACTGTCATCGCCCTTGATGGCAAATCCCCAATCCTTGCGGGTCTGGTCGCCGCCTTCGGGGTTCTCAATCTTGATCACGTCTGCGCCCAGATCGGCAAGCATCATGGTGCAGAACGGTCCCGACATCACCTGAGTCAAGTCGAGGATGCGGATTCCGCTCAACGCGGACGATCCTGGGCTTTCGTTTTGTGTCACTGTTCGTCCTCCGGACTTCGTCTGGCGCACTTGGCGCACGGCGCGCCTCTAACCATCTAATGGTCAGACCATACTAGCATAACAGGCGTTTTCGCCCGCGAGCGGGAACAAATGGTCTGGCCATTATGGCGTGAGCTAGGATTGTCAAAAGACTCAAAGCGAATAGCTCAGCCGCCAACGAGGGGACTGCCCCGCTTCGGCAATAGCAAGAGAGGTTACCGATGTCGGCAGATTCCCCCGAGATCACGGGTCACATTCACACCGGGGCCACCTCCGCATTCTTTGTGCGCACGAGCCCTGCACCCGTGGAGCTCTGAGGGCATGCCTGCTGGTCCAGATAACAAGACCCAGAAGATGCGTCTCGGTCCGGTAAAACGCACCAAGACCTATGAACTCGTAGTTCGCCAGATTAAGAATGAAATATTTGAAGGCCGGCTGCGCCCCGGAGACCATTTGCCGGGTGAACGGCAGCTGAGCGAGCTGCTCCGCGTGAGTCGCCCGTCAGTTCGCGAAGCAATTCGCATTCTCGAAGCTCTCGAAATCGTGCGCAGTCGACCGGGCAACAGCGCTGACAGCGGCCTCATCGTATCCACCGAGCCGAGCCGCGCCCTCACCGATCTCCTCGGCGTGCATGTCGCGCTCTCGAGCTACTCGATCAGCGAGGTGGTCACGGTACGCATGAGTCTCGAAGTCCAGTCTGCTCGCAGCACCGCCGAACACATCCACACCACCGATGTCAGCCGAATCCGAGCGATTCTCGAGCAGATGAACCCGGAATTGGATCGCGAGACCTTTCTCGACCTCGATGCGCAGTTTCACGTTGAACTAGCGCAGTGCGCGAACAACGCGCTCCTAGCGGACCTGATGTCTGCACTCCGTGAAGCCGTCCGACGCCCGATGGCGGAGGCTTTCGACAACGACGCCAAATGGCCGGAGTGGTCTCGAATCCTCATTCAGGAGCACAACAATATCTTCGATGCGATCTGCGCAGGCGACGCCGACAAGGCCGAAGCCATGGTGCGAGAGCACATCGATGGCTTCTATGAGCGCGCATTCGAAGACTCAACCGAAGCGGCAGTCAGCACCCTCAGCACGTAGCGGTCACCCTGTGGCTGCACGATGAAGGCTCGGGCCGTCAGTGACGGCCCGAGCCTTTCTGCTAACGGATATCCTCAGCCGTCATGCGTTACCCGCCAGCGAGACTCGGCAACCAGGTAGAGAGAGCCGGGAAGGCGAAGATCGCGACGATGATCCCCAGCTCAGCGATGTAGAAGGGAGCGATTCCCTTGAACACTTCTTCAACCTCGAGTCCCTTGATGGTTCCGGCGGTGACGAACGCATTCATTCCTACCGGCGGCGTGATCATGCCGAGCTCAATCAGCTTGACGACGAGGATGCCCAGCCAGATGCCGTCGAAGCCGAGGTCCGTAATCGGCTGGTACACCAGGGGCACGGTGATCACAAGCAAGGAGATCGAGTCGAGGAACATTCCGCCAGGGATGAGCACGACCAAGAGCAGGATCACAATGAGTGTCGGCGGCACGTCTAGCCCGACGACAAACGCGGACAAAGCTGCCGGCACACCGGCACTGACCAGGAAGAACGAGAACAGGCCCGCGCCGACCAGGATGAGGAAGATCATCGAGTTCAGGGAGGCGGTTTCCTTCAGAGCCGTTGCGATGTTGAAGCGCAGCTCTTTGGGCCGAGTGGCGTACTGAGCGCAGATCAGCAGGAACGCCGCAAACGCACCGACGGCCGCCGACTCGCTCGGGGTAAACAGCCCCGAGTAGATACCGCCGATCACAATGGTGAACAGAACTGCTACGCCGACCACCGCGCGGGTCACCGACCCGAAGGTGAGCTTGACGCCGCTGGATTCCACCCCGACTGACGTGTCTCGCGCCGCTGCGCGCTTCGTGGATTTCACGGCAGTGGTCGCCGCTGCGAGCTCCGGGGACTGCACTGCCGTGGCGCGTGTGGGCACGTCAGACAAAGCCACCTTGAGGTTTTCTCTATTGTCTTGGTTGACCAGCGAGGGGCTGAGCCACGCGCGCAGGCCAATCGACGCGGTGAGCACTACCGCGGAGAGAATTCCCGGAATCACGCCCGCGAGAAGCAAAGAGCCGATCGACTCGCCGGTGGTTGCCCCGTAAATGACCAGGATGATGCTCGGCGGAATTAGCACCGCCAAGGTGCCAGCCACGGCCACGGTAGCCGATGCGAAGGAGCGGAGATATCCGTGCCGCATCATCTCCGTGATCACGGTTCGCCCAAGGGTGGCCACCGTTGCCAAGCTCGACCCGCTGATAGCGCCGAAGCCCGCCGAGGCGAAGACCGTCGCCATGCCCAGGCTCCCGGGAATTTTCTTGAGAGCCTTGGCGGCAATCGCAAATAACTGCTCAGCGATTCCGCTATATAGCGTCAGCATTCCCATAAGCACGAACATGGGCACGACGATCAGCGAGCCTTTTCCGACCGCAGAGTAAGACGTGCCCGCGATAGTGGCACTGGTCACATCCGCGCCGACCAGCATAAGCAGTCCAATGATTCCGCTAGTGGCTAGCGAAAGCGCGACCGATACACCCATCAGCAATAAGCCGAGCAGTACCACAACCGCGATACCCACGGCTAGAAGAGAGTAATCATCCATAAGAACTAAGTCTCATTCCTCGACAGACTACTGTCGTCAAGCTAGCGGTGGCGAGACCGGGTCAAGGGCAGCGGCGGTCTTGCTTCCCTTGCCATAGACGGTCCGGAAATTGTCGAGCATCCCGAGAATGATCTCGAGCAGGTACACAGCCAGTCCCACCGCTATCGCGATTCGGGCCGGCCAGACAGCCACACGAACCAGGCCGAACCGGTACTCACCCGCCGCGACTGATGCGATCGCCCGGTCGCCGGTGACCCACATCATCCAACCCAGAACCACCACCACCACCAGGAAAGCGATCGCGTTGACGATCGCCGCTGCGCGGGATGGCAGCTTGCGAATGAGCAGCGTCATGGAGACGTGACCACCACGTCTCTCGGCGTAGCCGAGCCCGAGGAACACGATGATGACCATCATGACCTCAGACATCTCCACGACGCCACCAATGGATTGCCCAAAGAATGTTCGACTAGCAACATCTGCAACGACTGCTACCAGAACGAAGGCGATACAGGCGACAGCAAGGAAGGCCAAAACCGTCGAGATTCCGTCGATTGTTCGCCGCACACTACCCTTGCGTTTGGGGTTCACCTGCTCGCTCATTCTTTTCGCCCCTATCTCTTATTACTGGCGGGCAGCGCAGCGCGCCATAGCCGACTGGTAGTCCGACTGCGCTTGCTGCTCTTCGATAGCCGTCTCATAGGCGCTGAAGAAGGCGTCTGTGTCGACATCCGGGTTCGTCGCTTTGACATCCTTTGCCCAGATAGCTCGGATTGCCGGGCCGGCTTCGTCCGCCCAGTCCGCCGTTACGGATTTGTCGAAAATAGTCACTTCCCCGCCAGCTTCAAGCAGTTCATCACATGCGGCGACTTCCATTTCTCCGAGCGCCTCCAAGTACAAGTCAAGGTATCCATCGCTGACCTCGGTGATGGCCTGCTGGGTTTCCTCAGGGAGAGCATCCCACTTCTTGCTATTGATGACAATCGAGGTCACGGCATAGTTTCCGTAGTTGATGTCCACGAAGTGGGGAGCTACTTCTTGGTAGTCGCGGTCGGCGGCGATGTCGAGTGAGGCACCCGAAGTTCCGTCGAGCACACCATGCTGCAGTGCTTCATATACCTCGGTTTGCGAGATGCCGACTGCGCTGACTCCGGCCATGGACAGAGCTTCCGACACATAGCCGTATCCGCGAATCTTCTGGCCCTTGAAGTCCTCAAGGCTCTCAGCGGGCTCCTTGACGGCAACGATATTTGCCGACACAGGCGCCCAGGCCATCACGCGCACGCCTTGCGCCTCCCATTCACCACGGAGATCTTCGTTGCTCTCATACAGGTCAAGATAGGCGCGGCCTTGAGCCTCGGCGTTATCTGTGACGAAGGGAACTCCTGCGACATTAGACAAGGGCAGCTCGGCAGGGTAGTAGGCGGTGGCGACGAAGCCCATGTCAGCGCGCCCATCCGCGACGCCCTGCAGCGTCTCGCTGCCGCTTAGTAGCGATTCCTGATAGAAGAAGTCGACTGTGACGTTGCCGTCGGTTGCGTCCGCGACCTGTTCAGCCCATTGCTTCGAGGCGATTGACTCGGCCGCGTTGGGGATGTTGTAGGAAGCGAACTTGAAGTTCACGGCTCCGTCGCCACCGGCGTCCCCAGAGCCCCCGCCGCTTGCGCCGCAGCCGGAGAGGGCGAGCATTGCCGGTAATAGAAGAAGGGCAGGGATATAGCGTTTTTTCATCATTGAAGGTCACCTAACATAGCTCGACTAATTCCTGGAAGTGCTTCACAATTCGAAGCAACCGAGGAGGCCAGCGAGGCTGATCGCTCGGTTGCTTTGTAATGGTCTTACCAATGTACAGTATAGGGGACATGAAGCTTTTCCCAACCGTTTTAGGAGAATTTATGACGCCCTATGTATCCGCCCTCGCCGACGAGGTCAGTGACATCAGCCGCCTTACCGCTGTGGAAGCAAAACAGAGAATGGCAGACGGGACGTTGACGTCGGTGGAACTCGTCCAAGCGTGTCTCGATCGAATTCGCGAACGCGAAGGCACGGTGCAGGCCTGGTCGTATGTCGACTGGGAGGGAGCGCTCGAGCGGGCCCGGGAATGCGACAACACCCCCAGCAGCGGGCCTCTGCACGGGATTCCGGTGGGAATCAAAGACATCGTGGATACTGCCGATATGCCGACGCTGCTCGGTGAGCCAGAAATCTACGCCGGTCGCCAGCCGGACACAGACGCCACGTTGGTCAAGAATCTGCGGGCCGCCGGCGCAGTGATCATTGGCAAAACCGCACCTTCGAAGCACACCATCATGCTTCCCGGCAAGACGCGCAACCCGCACGACCCGACCCGCACTCCCGGAGCATCCTCCAGCGGTTCGGCTGCCGCCGTTGCGGACTACATGGTTCCCCTGACCGTGTGCTCCCAGACGGCCGGCTCCATCCTGCGTCCCGCCACGTATTGCGGAGTGGTGGGGTACAAACCGACGAAGGACACTGTCGTCTACGACGGAACCCGGCAGTACTCGCCGCACCTCGACACGCTCGGGAGCATGGGTCGCTCAGTGGCCGATACGTCCCTGCTGCTCCACGGCATGACCAACGACGAGGCCTTCGCGAGCCTGACTGCCCACGAGGGAGACCTCAAGATCGGGCTGTACCGCACCCAGTACTACGAGCAAGCCGAGCCGTATATCCGAGAGGGATACGAGCAGGCGGTGCAGACACTGACGGCTGCCGGAGTTCAGGTCACCGATGTGGAGATGCCCAAGGAGTTCGACGAGCTCAGCGAGCTCCAGGACGTCATCATGTCGCACGACTTGAACAAGGAGTTCGCGGGGCACCTGCGCGACCACTTCGAGCTCATGGATCCCGAACTGGTTGCCTATTGCGCAAAGGGCTCCAAGGTTACTGAGGACCAGTACCAGGCGGCACTTGACCACGCCGAACTCTGTCGCACGATGATGGACTCGGCACTCGGTGACATCGACGTCTTGCTGCTCCCGTCTACTCTCACCGACGCACCACCCATTGAGAGCACGGGCACGTCGGAGTTCATCCGCATCTGGAGCTTCCTCCACACCCCTGCGATCAACTTGCCGACGGGAGTCTCTCCGGCCGGCCTTCCGATCAGCGTGCAGCTAGTCGGACGGATGAACCAAAATCGTCAGTTCCTCTCTGTCGCAGCTCGCGTCGAGGCTGTGCTCTAGGGCAAGGGCGCGAACTAAACAGCACAACGCTGGCAGGGGTACTCGTGGAGAGCGTGGCAGTGCGCGCTCTCCACGAGTGCCCTCGGCCCGTTCAATGAGCCACGACACTCGAGAACGAGCTCTCAGCCTTGGCCAGCCTGATTCTCTCGCGGTCGCTCCCGACGCGCCCTTCCGGGGGTGAGCTGCCGACGCCGTCTGAAAGTTGGATCTATCCAACGTTTGAAAGAAATGGAAGAGTCACATGGAAACCGTAGACGTCGTCGTGATCGGCGCTGGCTTTGCCGGATTAGTTGCCGCAAGAGAACTCGGCTCCGCTGGCCATAACGTGCTCACCCTCGAGGCACGCGATCGTGTGGGTGGTCGCACGTGGACAGACCACCGACTCGGCCACGATCTTGAGCTCGGGGGCACCTGGGTTCACTGGGTTCAGCCGCACACCTGGGCTGAAGTTACTCGCTACGGCCGCGAGATCGTCCGTAGCCCCGCAGCCGAAGAAGCGTACTGGCTCGGTGCTGGCGATGAACCCCGAAAGGGAACGGTGGCCGACTTCCTTGCTCTCATCGATGATGGGCAAGCCCGCCTGGTCTCAGACTCGCTCACCGCGATGCCGCGCGCCGTCAACCCCACGGTTGGGGTGATCACGGATCTCGATTCGATGTCGCTTCAGGAGCGGTTTGACTCGATCGAGCTGTCCGACGAGGCACGCTCCGCGAATGAAGCCGTCTGGGTAGGGCATTTGAATGCCCCGCTCGACGAAGTAGGCCTCTCGAGCGCGCTGCGCTGGGTGAGTGCGACCGGCGGCTTCTGGCCCTTGATGCATGAAGTGTCGGCGACCTACAGAGTTGTCGGTGGCATGTCGGCATTCACTCAGGCGATAGCTGACGATGTCCGTGGCGAGGTCCGACTGGGAACGACAGTGACCTCAGTCGAGCACAACGCCGAATATGGTGTTGTCACCTGCGCAGATGGCACCCAAGTTCGTGCGTCGCGCATCATCATGACCATTCCTATTAATGCAGTGCACACCATCTCGATGTCTCCGGCTCTGCCCGAGGTTTGGAGCACAGCTAATCGGGAACAGGTCGCCTCTCAGGGAGTTAAAGTCTGGATTCGGGTCCGCGGTCGCGTCGATCGCTTTGTCGCATACTCCTCCCAGCGACACCCGATATCGGTACTCAAGAGCGAATTTGTCTCGGATGAGGAATCAATTCTTGTGGGCTTCGGCCCAGATCACACGATGATTGACGTGCACTCGATCGACCAGGTTCAGGATGCGCTCGGAGTCTGGCGGGACGACCTTGAAGTGCTCGAGGTCGCCGCCCACGATTGGATGAAGGACCCCCTCTCGCAGAACACCTGGATGGTTCATCGCCCCGGTCAGTTGACCCGGGACCTCCTCGAGCTCCAGCGCTCCGACGGCATCGTTCATTTTGCCGGTACTGACACCGCAGATCTGTGGGGCGGATTCGTTGACGGAGCAATCGAAAGCGGCCTCCGCGAAGCTCGCAGAGTGGCGTCGAGTCTCGCGACCGACTAGCGGTCGATGACCGTGCGGTGGAAGCTCTGGAAGGAGCGCGAGGCAGTCGGGCCGCGCTGGCCCTGGTAGCGGGACTTGTAGTCCGCTGATCCGTACGGCTCTCGGCTGGCGAGCTCAGGCGGAAGAAGCACATCTGGCCGATCTTCATCCCCGGCCACAGCTTGATCGGCATGGTGGCGACGTTGCTCAGCTCCAGCGTGACGTGGCCGGTGAACCCGGGGTCGACAAAGCCAGCCGTGGAGTGCGTGAGCAAGCCGAGCCGCCCGAGCGACGACTTGCCTTCGAGGCGCGCCGCCACGTCATCCGGAAGCGTGATCTGCTCGTAGGTGGAGCCCAAGACAAACTCACCCGGGTGCAGGATGAACGGCTCCCCCAGCGTCGGCCTCGACGAGCCTCGTGAGGTCGGGCTGGTCTTCTGCGGGGTCGATGTAGGGGTACTTGTGGTTATCGAAGAGGCGAAAGAACCGGTCGAGCCGAACATCGACGCTCGACGGCTGAATCATCTGTGGGTCGTGGGGGTCTAGGGCGATTCGCCCGGATTCGAATTCGGCCTTGATGTCGCGATCCGAGAGCAGTATGCCTTCGAGACTACTGGAGTTGGATGCTTCCCCTCTCTCGCGGAGCCTCGGCTGAAGGGCGAATTCGACAGCACACAGTCGAAGGTCTGCCCGTCGTAGAGGTCCCCGACGAGGGTGTTTCCCTGTTTGATGGCGTCCGGGCGGCCTCCCTGAATGAGTAGTTCGGCCTTGCCAAGGGCGAATGCAGAGGGCATGAGCTCCTGGCCATATAGCGTCACGTCGATCTTCTCGTCGCTGTTGCTTCTCCCAGCCGTCGAGAACCGCGGCCATGAACAGCTCGGGGTCAGGCGCATTGTTCCCGAACGGCGCGAACAGCGCGTTGTCGTTGGGTGCCATCCACGTCTCCTGACGTTAAAGAGCCACGCGCCGGCGGCAGCTGTCTGGTGCAGAATCACGCCTGTCGAGGCAGCCCCGGCCGTTGCGAGTTTCGCACACAGACTGCGAGTTTCGCAATCATAAGTTCGGAAATCCCCGGTCAAACGCCTTTTCATGCCCACTTCGAATACCGTGCGACAACGACAGCATGCCATCCGCGCGATCCACATGAGATACCGACAACCCCTGGTTTTCAGGCAGTTACGGGCAATGGAGAAGCGTTACCCGCGTCTTCACCAATTGCAGGATCAGCAGATGGTGTGACTTTCTCTAGGGATAAGGCACATTATTCGTTAAGTACCTTGCATCTCTGGACTTGTCTCGTCGGAAGCTGGACTCCGCGTGACATCACCAGCGTCGGACCTGCGTCCTATGCTTACCTCATGCGCGAACCACCCTTCCTCATAGCGGTCCCCTCAGACCGCCATTTTGAAGATGATCACTGTGCGAATTGCCTCGAACCCATTCCAGATGATGCGGAGGCTTTATTCTGCTCGGCCTGGTGCTCAGAGGTGGCCGAAGCGGTCCGATATCAGCGCCGCGTATTCAGGGACGGTCGGATCGACCAGCCAGACGTTCGAGAAGCGGTCGCGATTCGCAACGCCTTCATCCTTGCCGGCGGGTATCGCTCGCTCGGGCGAACGCTGAAGACGACGACCCGGGCAGAGGTGAAGACGCGCGACGGCGGGCGGTGTCAAAGTTGCGGCAAACCCGGCACCGAGATCGACCACATCGATGGCAGCTCCGCTGAGCTCTCAAATCTGCAACTTCTTTGCTCCGATTGCCACCACGCGAAGACCGCCGAGAACCTTGTACCGGCGAGCTCAGAACAATCTGCACTAATAAAGGCGCTCTTCGTTTCCCGCGTCGCCCCAGACAAGCCCAAACTCCTTGCCGATGACGAAATCGAGTGGACAAAGCTCTGGCGAGGCCTCAAGTCCGCGCGAAAGAAGCGTTTCGTCGACAGGCTCGGAGATCTCGGAGTTGACATCGGCGGTCTCAGGACGAGAGCCGAGATGGTGCTCGAGCTTAGAGATTTCCTGTCCGACATGGACGACGACTCGGGCGCGGGCGACGGCCACGACGGCGGGTTTGGCCAGAATTCCTACTTTGCCCGTTCCGCACAGAAGGACGACTGACTGAACTGCCGAGTCACTGTGCGTATCCGACGATGCGCTTGTGCCAATCCTCGAGCCGTTTCAACTCCGCCTCAAGCTCATCGATGGAAGGCACAACGAAGTTCACCTCTTCGCTCTTGTCGTGGCGAGGAGCCCATTTGGAGACCTGGCTGTACCCACTTTGGAAGTCGGTATTGTCTTCCTCGGTGATCCGGGCTAGAAGCTTGACCATCTTCGGTCGAACTTCCGTCGTCCCGCGCTCGACGACCTTGCCAACGATGTCGTTGCGTACAACGCGCTCCCACGTCTCCGACAGCATGCCTGCCCATAGCTGTACTCGACGACCGTGCTCGTCGGGTGGGAGGTCCGACTGTCCCTTCTTTAGCTTTGCCAGTACTTCTCGGAGATCACCAAGGCGCTTCTTGGCATCCCTCGCCTTCCACGGGTGCGTATCGAGCACGTGCCCCGGAATACCTTTCCCATCCTTGATGATTGAGCGCTCCTGAAGGGCAACGTCCTCTTCGTCAGCCGCCCGAATCAGGTCTCCAAGGAACGTGAGGTCGTGGGTGAAGACGATGACCTGTCGCTCGCCAGCGAGCACAGCCAGCCGCCTCGCAACCTTCTCGCGGCGTCCGTGGTCAAGCGAAGTTATTGGATCGTCGAGTACCAGAGCGGAGCCGGAAGCGTCGAAGTTGACCTCCGTAAGCAACCCCGCCAGGCCGAGCGCAGTCTGCTCGCCCTCGCTCAGTACATCCCGCACTGACTTAGTCGAAAGGCTCGCGCCCAAGAGTGCGGGCTTGTGGCGCAGCTTTCCCTTGCCGCCGCCCTTGTCGTCGAGCTTGACGTGGTCAAGACCCAGCCGATCTGTTTCACGCGCGAATCGGTCATTGACTCGATCGTTGACATGAGTTCGTGTGAGCGCAGTGGACTGCCTTGTCATCGGTTGGGTTGTGATGCCGCCCCGAAGCGCGGTGATATCGCGGACCGAGCGCAGTCGCGCACCCTCTGCTTTCAGCGCGGTCGCGTGCTTGGCAAGTTCAATGCGGTCAGCCAGTCCCTGCTTCTGGGTGGTCACGTTCTTGAGTTGCTCAGCGAACTGGGTCGAATCGATCGCCGAAGCCTTCTGCCGGAAGGCCACGGCGGAGGTCCGCAATTGATCAGCGTCAGGAAGGTCGAGGCTGATCGGTGGTTCGGTGGACTCGTCTCGGAGGCGTTCACCAATGCGCGTCTTTGCGGCGCCTGCGACTTCGAGCGCGGATCTTAAGGCAACCGCGAGATCGGGATCCTCGGCCTCTATCGATACAAGAAAGTTCGAGATCGAAACGGTCACAACCTCGAAGTACTTGAGCGCTGTGATGCTCCCCTCGGCGGCTTTTTCCGCAACGCGAGCACGGGTGGCCGTCTCATCGTGAACGAAAGTTTTGAATCGGGTCAGCCGCTGCGACGCATCCAGCTCGAGAGTCTGCTGGCAGAGCGGGCACTTGGCACCGGGCTCAACGAAGGGGAAGTCATGGTCGTGATACGCATCTCCGACCGAGTAGGCCTCTGCTGCGTCCCATAGTGCACGCCAAGTTGCGGAACCGACCCCGTCCAATGGCTCGTCGGTGAAATTCTCCTTAGACGCGAGGTCAGCGGCTGCGCGCGAGGAGCGGGCGGTTTCGACCTGCGTCTGAATCGCGACGGCGGCATCCGGACCAAGAACTGGGCCAATTGAATCGAGGTGGTCAGCGACGGCATGGAGTGCTGTCACCACGGCTTTCAGACGAGCTGTTTCCTCGAGCGGACTCGTCGCCCGGAGGCGCCCCTCCTCCTGAATTGAAGTCGCGAGCAGCGATTCGGCGTCAACAGGTAGATCAACGGCAGCATCGATATTCACGTCGGTGGTGTCGGCCGAGAACGACTCGATGAACACGCTCGACGCGGTTCCCTCATTTAGACCCGGAACTTGATAGCCAAGGCCTGTGTGTTTGGCTAGTTCCGTATCGATTGCCGCGCGAAGACGGTCGGTCGCTTCGATGAGTTCGTCGAGAAAGCCGAGCGCCGAAGGCCGGTAGCTGAGTTCGGTGTCGTTGACGAGATAGTGATCCCCGCAGGCTTCGTCGAAGAAATGGATCTGCGAGAGATCTGCATCCTTCGCAGCCGGCCAAGCGAGTGAACGCGCTACTCCATCCACTTGATACGAGATTGTGGCGCTCTGATTCTTGGCGGCAGCAGGATCAAAGGCGTTCGGAAGGATCGACTGGTGGTGACGGGCTCCCACGACCTCCTTCACGAGCCGTGCGAAGCCCGACTTGCCGCTGCCGTTGTCGCCGTAGATCACGGTCAGGCCGGTCACGCCGAAGCTCAATGCGCTTCCCTTTTCCAGCGCATTGACGTTCTCGAGGTCATTGATCCCGACTAGTCCGACGCGGGATCCCGTGCTCACTGTGCTCGGAAAGTCAGTCACGACGAAGTTCTTCGTGGTACCAAGCGGCTTCTTGCTCACCAGTTCGGCGGCGAGCGTATTGACGGCCGCTTGATCGATGACGCCGTTCACAATGAGAGTAGCGGCCAGTGTCCTCACCCACTGAGGTCGGTCGTTGAGCCAGCTGGCGAGCTCCTCCTCGATGGAGGCCACTATGCGGTTCCCCCGATTTCCATCTCGATCCGGATGCCAGCTTGGTCCGTCGTGTTCGTGTAGTGGACGGGGCAGTTCGGCGCAGCGTCGAAGTGCTTGGCTGCGAAGCGTATGCGCATCGCTTCCTCCCAGGCGAGCTGGTGGAGGCTCAGCTTATCCTTGGTCTCGCGGACGAGATAGAGACGTTCCGTCCCATCCTTGTCATAGACGATCGCCCAGTCCGGAGAGTACTCGCCGACCGGAGTGCGGACACGGAACCGACGCGGCAGCTTGGTGAAGGCCTTCACTTCCCCGTGCGCACCCTCGAGCTGTTCGGCGAAGTTGCGCTCGACATGACTGTCGTAATCGACGTGGTCGTAAAGGTTCACTCCCCCGTCTGGTGCCGGGGAAACGCCAGCCTTGGGGTCTGGCGTGTCCTTCGTCGCTGGCGCGGGGGTCTTCGTTTCGATCGGCCAGAGAACTGCGTTTGCGTCCCAATGCTCGGTCTCTTCGAGGGGCTCGTAGATGATGCCTTTCGCCATCTCCTCAATCGCGACGGTTCTAATCGCGTGAGCAACGATGCGGCTCCATCGATCCGGATCGTCAAGCACCCGCGCGGCGCACTCTTCGGGAATCTTGGCAAGCGTGACAGCCAAGGTGGCTCTCGTCAGGCGAAGCGGGAACTTGCCGTACTGCAGCTGCTCCTCGATGAGCTGAATTACATCTGGAAGTCGCTCGCCAACGACGACGATCCGCTCGCCGCGGGACTCCGACACGGCTGTATCGCGCGTCACGACTCGACCCTGCTCGTCGTAGGTAAGGTCGGCACTTTGTACTACGTTGGCGCGCTTTTGGATGTAACGCAGTTGCTCCAGGATCTCCGATTCAGCCACCGCGTCGCCAAGGGCCTCACCGTCGAGTGTCACCCGGTAACGCGCCTTGAAGCGGATCCGGTTCCAGAGCTCGGTGAATGCCGCGCTCTCGAACAACTCGGGTCGGCGCCGGATGAGTACCTCGTCATCAGAGTTCTCGATGTCAGGGGTTTCCGCCTCAGTACCGCGCGGCGCTTCTTTGATGTACTCAGCGTTGAGTCCGTCCCTAAATTCGACGAACGACTCGTCGACCACTAGGGTCAGTCGGTTGATGGCAGGGTCAAAGACGCGAACACCGTCCTGGTCGACAGGAAGTCGAAGACCCCGACCGATCTGTTGGCGACGCTCCCGGTCCGACTTCGAGTGCCTCAGGAAGCCGACCTGAAACACGTTCGGATTGTCCCAACCCTCTTTCAGAGCGGAGTGGGAAAAGATGAACGACCTCGGGTTGGCGCGGTCGAGCAGTAACTCCTTGTTGGTGATGATCTCCTTGTACGCACGGGCCTGCTGTTCCTGATCGTCCTTCGAGTTCCCGTTGGCGTCTTTGAGGATGCCGGTCTTCGTCGAGGGGAAGTAGGCGACGCGCAGCTCGGACGGATCGATCAGGTCCGATTCGTTCTTGCCTGCCCGAGCCCACTCGGAGCGGAACACCTCATCGAACATCGCCGGCAAAGGTGCGTGCTCCCCAACATAATCCGCCACTCGCTCAACGAAGAAAAGGGACAGCACTTTCACGCTTCGGCCAGAGCTGTCGATCTGGTCCTGCCGCTCAAGGTGGCGTCGAATGGTTTGACGAAGCTGGTCCTTCCACACGGCAAGTCCGTCAACACCGTTCTCATCCCCAACATTGAGAACAAGCCCATTTTGGAAGATCACCCGATCGGGTTGACGTGCGATCTCCTCCACGATCAGTCCCGCGTAGATGGCAGGCGCATTGAAGTCCTCGACGAGATCGGAACCGATCTGAAGGATGACTCTGTCGCGCTTGTTGCCGGAAGCGGTCGCCCGATCGATAACCGCCTCTGCAACCAAGCGCTTCTTGACGCTGCGGACCTTATCGATCCGTGCGTAGGGTGTCCCGTCTTCGCCCGCAACGATGCCCTTGATGGAAACCTTCTTGACGAGACCTGCGTCGGCGGCCTGCTTCGGGCCGAGACGATGAACGAGGTTGAAGGGCTCCGCGTGCGTCGCGCTGAACCGCAGAGCGACGAGGGGGTTGAGTGTTGCTATGGCCTTGCGCCGAAGAGCCGTCGACATGTTCTGAGGCTCGTCGATAAGCAGAATGGGCCGTGTGTCTGTGATCTGAGCGACGCCGCTGACGGCTCCCCAGAGCTGCGGCTGCTCCTTGCTCGAGTAGAGCGTGTTGGTGTCTGGTTTGTCGAGTGACTGGATACTTGCTACCAGAAACTGCACGTCGCCCGAAGGCTCCGCATAATCGGCGAGTGCCGTTGTGTCTCCGAGCACGCTCCACCGGTACTTTAGCGACGGGAACTTCGTCGCGAAGTGTTCCTTGGTCTGCTCGAACGTCTTCACGACTCCGGCCCGAATCGCGACGGAATGGACAAGAATGACGAACTTGCGGACGCCGTAGAGTTCGGCCATCCGAAGCGCCGTCTCGATGTAAACGTAGGTCTTTCCAGTACCGGTTTCCATCTCGACGGAGAAGTTCGGGAAGGCACGGTCGATCTCGCGGAGGTCGGCTTCCTGGAGGAGCATCAACTCCTCTTGCTTGTTCACCGCCTCGCGCCCCGTCACTTCGGCGAGGTTCGCGCTCAGAGAATCGAGATCGAGTCGGTAATAAGACTGGCCCGCAGCTCCAGATGCTTGTCCGGCAACGAAATCGAGTGGCGGCAAGAGAGCACCCTCGAAAAGGTCCAATACGGACGCAACTGCGGCCGCCTGGTGCGGCTGATCGTCAAAGCGAAACTTCACGAGGCACCCGCTCCAGAAGAATAAGTTTCGATTGAAGCCGTGGTGCCAGCGAGAGGGTCACGTCGTCGGAAAGTCGATCGCTTCGCAGAATCAACGTGTCGTCGTCGCGCAGCCCCATAGCGTCCGCGGTTGCAAGGGTGAACTCGCCGAGGCTAACAAAGTAGCGCGAGTCAAACTCGACTCCGCCGGCCTGCACGAACTCATAAACGGTGACGCCGTCATGCTCGGCCAGGGTGACGCGCGCGTCAAGACGCATGTTGGTTGCCTTGAGAGCGACTTCCCAGACGACGTCTAGCTCGGTCGCCCCGTCCTGCACGGGCGGCCTGGTAGCGCGATCGATCGCGGCTGCCAGCAGATCCTGTCCCGACGTTTCTGCGGAAGCGATGATCGGCGCTTCCACGATGAGGTTTGTTGCGCGGGTTCGGAACACCCGCAGTCCTGGTGAAGTGCCCTCGGCACTAGGCGTTGCCGCAGCTGCACGGCGGAGGCGCTCGGCGGTGATTTCAAAGATGGTCTCAAACCCCGCCTTCACAGCATTCTTGCCAGACTCGGTTGAGGTGTCCGGTACCTCTGGTCGCTGAACGAGCACCCAGTTGCGGACCTTCCCGTCGCGAGGATTCTGCTCCCAGACGGCCTGTCCTGTAGACCCGGAGCCGGCGAAGAAATCCACAATGATGTCGCCGTCGTCAGTCATGCTGTGGAACAGCCGAGCGAGTACGTCCGTCGACTTCGGGTCATCGAAGACCTTTGATCCCATCAACTCGTCTAGATTTGTCGACGCTGTACGACGATCGCGGTAGAAGACTGAAGCTGGCGCCCAGGTCTCGCGCATCGGCAGATAGAACTTGATCTTCACCCGCTTCGTCATGTCCTCTGGATAGACCAGGCGTCCTTCAGCGTCGAGTTTCTCCATCGTGTCGCGCTCGTAGCGCCACCCATTCGCTGGCGGCTCGTAGCCCTTCCACGTGTAACGAAGGTTTTCGCGGTAGTTGGGACTCGTGATGTTGTCCCCGAACCAGACACCCCGCTCATCTATCTTGTTGTAGTGCGCGTGAGCCTTTGACGGGTCTTCGTCTGAGAGGGACCGATACCACTCACGGAGTGCCGCGGTCGCTGCGTCACGGTCCTCGCCGTGTGCTGCCTGGAGTTCGCGGACCTTGGCGTAGACAGGCTCGAGTCCTTCCTTGCGTTCGCGCCACTTGATGTCGTTCGCTTTGAGGAACTCACGGTTGCGTGCGTACACGAGCACGTAATCCTGTCCGCCTCCCGTCAGCTTCGCGTCACCTTTTCGTGCCCCACGCCAGGTCATCATGTCTACGAAGTTCTCAGCGCCGAAGACGGCGTCAAGAAGCAAGCGGAGGTGGTGCGACTCGTTGTTGTCGATCGACGCCAAGAAAACGCCGTCCTTGCGAAGGAGCTGTCGCGCGACCGTAAGGCGCGAGAACATCATCGTCAGCCACGGGTCGTGCTTTCGGCCACTCGTCTCGAGTTTGCTCGACATCGCATTACCCTGCTCGTCCACTTGGCCGGTTGCCCGCAGATACTCGCTCTCCGGCACCGCAAAGTCGTCGTTGTAGGTGAAGGTGTCGCCCGTGTTGTACGGCGGGTCGATGTAGATGAGCTTGATCTGACCCGCATAGCCCTTCTTCAGGAGCTTGAGCACCTGCAGGTTGTCGCCCTCGATGAGCACATCTCTGGCCGTGTCCCAGTCGAGCGACGCGGCCTTATCCGGCACCAAGGTTGCAGTCGTCGCGGCGCGGGCTTCGCTGCGCGCCATCTCGATAGATGGCCACGAAAAGGTAAAGGCAGGTGTCTTGTCGTCGTCGAGACCGAGCACGTCGAGCAATGCTGCGCGGTCAAGGACTCCTCCGTCAGCGAACGCGGTCGGAAGGAGGTCTCGAAGCTGCGCAAGCAGGGCTGCATGCGCGTCCTCCGTTTCAGCCGGCACGTATTCAGTCATATGTATTGCTCCTTGCGCAGGCGCGCTTAGTTAGTGGTCGACGCGGGATCACACTATCGGTGGGGTCAGACTCTGACCTCGATCAAGACCGGCACGGCCTACATTCAGGAGCTCAGGCAACCGCCCCGACGCTGCGGTCGTGAGCTGCGCGATAACGTCCCGGGTATGCTGCCCGGATGGAGGCGGACGAACTGGGACTAGTTTCCGACAGCAACACTCCCGTTGTGCCCGACACCGACTTCGAGTTCCTAAGCGACAGTGAGGCAACGCCCGCCGGTGAGCTTCGAACGCTACTCCATGGCAAGGTAGCATCGCCCATCAGGTCGGCATCGCCACTTGACGGGGCTGAAGAGCGGCCCGCTACGGCGCCGAGCTGAACCCATGGCAAATTAGCGCAAGTCAACGATCCGGGCACTGATTGTTGAAACCGGGCTTGGACTGGGCTGGTCGGAGGTGCTCAAGATCTTCATGACGGAACGGTTCGGAATAGGCGGTCACGTAAGCATGGTCTTACCCGAGGTCGATACCAGCTGCCTTGCTCCTCGCCGCATAGACCTTCTGTAGGCCCAAGGCACCTGCCTAACGCCACGCCGAAACAGGAGAATAGTCATGAAACCAACCCCAGCATCCTCGGAGCCCATTTTCAAGATCGACCTAGGGGTGTATTACGCACGACTTTTAAACCACATGTCAATCCGGCCGGATGATGACAGCCGTGGCGTGCGGCTCGAACATTTCACCGCTCAAATCTCCGCTGCATACGACACGGGCAAGCCCATCACGGGCCTGGCCGACTACCTTGGGAGCGAACTCCAAGCATGGGACCTTTCCGGAGATTGCAGCCTGCATTCCGATTCGACTCAGGTCGACTACACACTCGCCCCTCACTTCCTTGTCGGGGTAACCAGCGCCAGCGCCGAAGGCCAGCACCGCGGAGCGCTTGTCACCGTCAGCATCCTGGCGATTGTGGACGATGCACCTCATGGCGACCCGTGCCGGCAGCGCGCAGCGCTCGACGAGCTGCAGGACATACTCAGCTCAGAGTTTGGAGCGCAAAAATTCGAGGAGCCGGACCTCGACTGGGGAACCGTAACAATGCTCGCCCGGAGTGCCGTCATCAATGAACTGCCGGAATGGGCAACACACCTTCGTAAGCTCGGATGGGATGCCGAGGGGTCCGGCGACAACTCGGAGGAGAACGAGGGCTGAGCGCAACGCCGCTGCAAAAGCGGGCCCAGCGGTGTGTTTTGTCGTCCTCAGCCGGCAACGGGTCCGTTCTGGGAGCTGCGGGTCATGACGGGTGCTCAGATCGCACACCCCAAGGTGTGCTCGTCCTCTCGCCGGGCTGCTGCGTCGAATGGTCCCAGACATTCGCCCTGAGTCCAGATATTTCGCTATGCAATCAGGGCTTCAGTCGCTCGCGACGAAACTTGAGGCACTTCCGTGACGAGATTAGCGAGAAGTGCGTCGGTTGACGCGGCTTGGCTTCGGAGACGAAGCGCTGCGCGGCACGGAAGATTGCTGAGCGCACAGTAGCGACCGGTCGCTTGCAAATCATCCGTGCGGCGACATATCGTTCAGAGCGGGATGAGACCCTGAAGCGGGTAAGGCTCGATGGATGAACTACGCGGTGCGATCAATTGACGACACCGGTGTCAACCCCGGACGACGAATAGTGCGGCGGCCGCCAGGGAACAGTTCCACTTCGCCCACCTTGCGTTGTTCGCCCGATCTCATGGCCGGGTCACCCAGTCAGCAGCGTCCTGAGCCCAGCCAAGGACAAGTTTCACATCGCCTAGTCGAAGCAGATCCCACCGAGTGAGATCCATGCCAACATACGCTCGCCCTGCGAACCAACCGGCCATCGTCGCTGGCGCCCTAAACCCCCGGGCGAGCACGGCAAGGACGCGATCCAGGCCGATGACAGGGGCGCCGTCTTTGAATTGCCGTGCCTGGTAGTAGTACTTCCCGTCGGCGAACTCGACGCCCAGAACCCGTCGCCCTTCCGTCCACTCCAAGAGCTCCTGTTCCGAGATGTTGCAGTAATCGGCGACCGCCTTCGCCGTCACCCACGGGCCGAGGGATGCGTAGTAGGCCGCTGCTTCATCTGCAGACTCAATCATCCTGGCCGCCTTGGCCAGGTCGGCCATGGTCGCGTGTTCGAGATGTCATCGATCGCCATTTCCGCCTCCGCTGTCGGTGCGGCCCAGCGATTCCGTCGTCACGCCGTAGCCGGCCAACGCGTGGCGTATGGAGTTCGCGAGGTCGATGATCGTTCGAGGGGTGGTGCGGGACACCGGCCGCTGGCTGAATAGGAACAGCTCATCCCGGCCAGGCGCGATCGCCGTATCGTCGACCGATGTGCTTCGCCTTCGAAGCCGAGCCGAGCCGAGACGAGGCGCGATCCCTCATCGCTCGGCGTCGCCATCGATCCGCTCGATCTTGCTGATCGGTGTTGTGGTTTGCCAGTACGCCTCGATTTCAGAGAGAACCCCTCCGGCGCTCATGGTCCAATAGCCGCCTTCCCCAACCTGGCACTGATGGATGGTGTGGATCTGGCGGGCAGTGTCGTTGATTGTCGGCCCCGATGTCGGGCCGGGATGCCTGGTGACGGTCATCGCGTCCAAATCCATGACGTGGGTGCTGCCCTGGGTCCAGATGCGCCACCGGCCGCCTTCGGTTCCGGTGAGCCGGTCGACTTCAGTCATTCGTTCTCATCCTCTAGGCGTTCGGTTCGTTTTTCCTCGCTGCCGGTGGGCGCTGCGAGCGTCGCGTCGCCTTGGGCGATGAACTGCAGGTCGAGTGTCGACACGTCTAGGACGGCGTGGGAGCAACCGTGACCCTCGGCCATGTCCAGGATCACAACGCGGCAGGTGAACGACTCCGCGCCCGCCCCGTAGTCGACGGTGTCATCGATGTGCAGGTGGTAGTGACCACCGAGGTAGAGCCGGGGACGCACTTGGAGGAAGCCGCGGTGGAACAACTGACGTCCGACCGCAGAGTAGGCAACTCCTGCCTCCGGCCACCAATGGTTGGTCGACATCAAGTACCTATCAAGTGTCGGCACGCCGAGCGGGGCGTCATGTCCGACCATGACATCGGCATGCTCCGCACCCAAGGCCGCGAGATCCGTTTCGGTGATGGACTCTTCGGCCCACCACGAGCTGCCGACCAGCCGGCTGCCAACATCCACTGAATTGGCGCCGCCCAACGCCGCGAAAGAGCGCCCAGACAAAAGAGTCGTGCGGTAACCGCGCGGGATGTGGGCAACGTTCGGCCGGAGCCAACGCAGCCCATCCACACTGATCGGGAACTTGTGAAGGGCGTCAAATCCTTCGTGGTTGCCGTCCACGAAGTAGAGCACTTGGTCGCGTGCTGCGAGTCGCCTGCTGATCTTGTCCAGATCGATGTGCCAGTTACGCCCGGGCCAGACGAACCCAAAGTCGCCGAGTACCAGAAGCACGGAAACGCCGCGTTTCCACATCGTCTCCGACACGATCAACAGGTGGTGCATGTCGCCGTGAGTGTCGCCGAGGACGCCAATCAAACGAGCAGTAGCTAATGTCGGGCCGAGATCGCTCAATTTCTGTCCTGTCCTAAGAGCTCACGAGCGCGCTTCGGGTCCAGCTCGGGATCGCGAAAAGACAACTCGACTGGATAGCCGATGAGCCGGCCGATACTCCTCTGGAGGTCCTCCGCGTCCCATGCCAGTCCCAGCTCCTCGTCTTCATAGGCAAGTCGAACGACTTCATGGTTGAAATCGGCGGACCCGTCAGCTACCTCGTCCAATGCCCACAGGTGGGTCACACCCGCCTTCTCGCACCAACGACGGATCATCCGCAAGTTCGCTTCCAAACATTCGGATGGACCCCCGAGCCGCCTACCCGATGCCGCTGCAAGTATCCGATGATTTGCGTGATCATCCTGAGCTAGCTTGCCAAGACTGCCGTACGCCATCGTCACGCGCATATGCACGGATCGACACCAAAACGCCACCTCGTCGCTGACACCTGGATCCGCTTTCTGACGAACCAGAGCAAGGTCCTCGTCCCATGCAGTTACGCAAGACAATCCCTGGAGTACCGCCATCAGGAATAGGTTTCCATTGTCATCCAAGAGGAAACTTAGCCGAGCATTTTCTGCGCCCGGTGGCGGTTCAACTGGGATCCAGCGGACAAAGATTGACCACTCATTCGAGTTTCGATCCAGCCCGACTCGGACGTTCGCGATTTGGCTACTTGATGACTCGTCTTCGGCGCGCATGCGCAGAGGCTACGACTTTACGACGAACAACGTTTCCCGCGCGACCCGCTCACGATTCAAGTAGGCCTTTGGTTACCGGCGGAACCAGCCGTTTCGCAATCGCACCGTGCCGAACATCGGCGCTGAAGGCTTGTGTTGGCAGCATTACCGATGTCGCTTTCCTGCCACCTCGCGCACGCCGCAGTAGCTTCCGGTTAGCCGCCGGTCAGAATTCACGCCTGACACTTCAAACAGTCCCCGGCACGTCGGATCGTCTGAGAGCCGGCAGGCGGCTCGCCTCGCTCGACCGCATGCCGCGCACAGAGCCCTCGACGGCGCCATCTGGCGCCACGAGAGGAAATCGTGGACGGATCGATTCAGGCACTGCACGAAGAATACCGACAGTTCAGCGAGCTGCCGTTGGAACGCCGCACTAATGAACTCAACCAGTCACTCCGCTATTACGCAGCGGCGACTGCGCAGGCAAACGTGCCGACACGGATCCAGCAATGGGTCAATAAAGTAGTGGAACTCGAACGGTTTGTCGCTGAGTATTCACGTATGCCACGCGAAAACTCACGGAAGCGGGCGGCCAAGTCCAAGCAGGAGCGCTCGCTTGCCGATTGGGTGCGCTACCAGCGGAGGATCGAAGAGAAGCTCTGCGATTATCAGGCCAGACGACTGGAATGCATCGAGGGTTTTGTATGGGACCCACAGATGTCGTGAAGCGCACCGGTGGCTGGAGTCCAGCGAATCAGGACCTATGTGGGATCACGTACGGGTCCTCGATATTGAAAGTAGCCAGACGCAATCTTTCGTGGGACTATGGCAATGCACGTCGCTACTACATAGAACACAACTGACAGATGCCTTGAGGCGAATTGCGGGTCGTCATGTGTTCTTGCTTTCGACCCTTTGTCGTTCCAGACAGACGGGCGGGCTAGCGATTGAGGCATCTAGCCGTAAGCGTCCTAGTTTGGTCTCCGACCGAGCAACGCTCGTCTTCAGACAGAAATGTCGGAGGGGTTCCTCTCGTCTTGGCCGGCAATCCCATGCGCCTCGGGTCCAACCAACGCGAATGAGGTTCTCAAATGTCCAACCACCCTTCCTCTCATGGCGAAAGTCAGAACCTCCGGGCGAAAAAGGCTCGGGAACTATTGATGAACCAGCCTTTGCTGGGACCTGAAGTCTCAAGCGTTTTGGGTCACTCTTCGATCGAGACGACGACTAACTATGTGGAATTGGGCGGGAGCCACTTGGTCAGCCCAACTTCCACTGAGAGTCGGGGCTTGGATTTCGATCGCTCTCGGCACAGCCGACTAACTCGTCGCATCTTCCCGTTTTCGGCTAGCTCAACTCCGGCTTATGTGTGCGGCTGGGCAGCGAGGGAATCGAGCTGTCGGAGCAGCGATCGGCATCCTGCAGCCTCGGGCGATGCCGTGTGCGAGAAGTGCAGCAATGGCTGACCGGGAACCGCACAAGTAACACAGAGCGGCGATGACGTTGAGGAAGTTCTTGTACGACCATGCAGACGTTGGAGACTTGCATCCTTCGCCCCGCGTCATGATCCCGGCGCAAATTCCCTATGTGCTTGACGACGACTTTCGACCTATTGAGGAAATCAACAGCTGGTTACGGTCGCTGCCTATGAGGGGCAGTTACTCTCCTCGAACCTGGAGCGGCTATGCGGACGATGTTCTGGCTTGGTGCAAGTTCATCGCAAGTCGCGAATTGGGAGTTTTCGACCCGGTGGACCGGCTAGAAACTGCACTGGCGGAGTATCGCGAATTGCGACTGTACGGTGGCCCGGGTGCGGAGTTCAACGTCCTCGGGACTACAGCTTGGAACCGGGCCGTCGCAGCTCTCGAAAACTTTTACTCCTGGGCCTTGGAGTCGGAGCGGGTTGATGCGAAACCCTTCCGATACCGGCAGGTTCGGCTTCCCCAGGGAGTGTCAGCAAATTGGTTCGCCAAGAAGAACCTGGCGAAGGCCCGTACGGGCTCAATACTGGCGACATTGAAGTACCTGGCTCCGGATTATGCAGATCTTTTCGTGGACGTCGGGCTCGGGGGCAACCTACCTACAGGGGATCCAGACCTCAGATTTCGTGGTCGGTTGGCCGTGCGGAACCGAGCCGTGGGTTCTCTGGTTCGAGCGAGCGGACTCCGAAGGCAGGAGTTTTCTAACCTTCTCGTGTGGGAGGTCCCGGAACGGCTCGATGCGTTCAGCGACTATCGTGCTTTTTTCGTATCGCCCACCATCGCGAAGGGAGCTCGCGCCCGCGCTACCTGGATCTCGGCTGATGCTTTGAAAGCGGTGCACACCTACATGGACGTCGAGAGGAACACCGCGGTGTCGAACTCCAGGTGGATGCCTGAGGGCCCGCTGATGGTGAGGGAGCCGGACGCGCAGGGGGCGGTGATTGTCGGGCGACGGATCGCGTGGTCGAAGCTTACGATCAACCAGCGGCGCCGGCTTGTAACTCCCGAGGGTGGGAGCGGCTTACTGTTCGTTGCTGGCAGTGGCGCTCCCGTGGGCGAGAACAACTGGCGATATACCTTCGACACCGCGGCGGAGCGGTGCCGCACTTTTGCGTCTGACTTCCCGGATGTTTCACCGCACATGCTCCGCCACACCTTTGCGATGGAGACCTTAAGAACGCTCACACGCAATGCCCTTTCAAGGGCCGAGCTCCTGGCAAGGGTGTCAGGCGAAGACCCACTTCTCATTGCGATTCTTCGCCGAAAGGATCCGTTGTTGATTCTGAGAGATTTCCTCGGTCACGCATACCTCAAGACGACCGAGGCCTACCTCGTGGCTCAAGACCCGGCGTCGATTTTCACAGAGGTGGAAGTGGCATTGCTTGCGGAAGATGATGAGTCAGATAGGGCGTTAATCTCGTGACGGATATCAAGCATGGCCTGGTAGAGGTTCCGCTTGCCCTGAGGCTGTCCTTCGAAGGGCAGCCGCCCATCGAAGTTGGGCTCGACAAACTCCCCTGCCGCCAAATTGCCCGGTCATTGGCACTTGCGCTGCTCGACCAAACAAATGCCCGTGGGGCGATCAAGTCGAGGTGGACGGTATTTCAGTACTACCGAGCGATCCGACGCTTCACGCTGTGGTTGGATGCTCGCGGTTTCACCGGCGGTCTCGAAGGTCTCAGTGTCGATGATCTCTACGAGTACGGTCGAGACGAGGACTACAAACTCGAACAAAACCTGCGCGCCCTGCTTCGAGCAGCCACACCATCGGCCGGGGTAAGCCACCCGGTCTCCTCGGAGCTGGCCGCTCATTTGGAAGGTGCGCAGCTCAGCACATTGAAGCATCGGAGCACGCCACTGCGTGCGTATTCTGCTGGGGAGTACGACCGCATTGTTGCGGGCTGTCGCGCCGAGATCACCGTATGGGACAACAAGCGCACCGGGTTCGCGCAACCCGCGGGGGTGATCCTGGCCTTTCGCGTTCTCATCGGACTTGAACTGGGCATCCCATCTGAGAGCATCAATGAGCTGCGCGTCCAAGACCTCCGCTGGGAGGGGAAAAAAGATCTCAGGGTCTTCTTCATAAAGCGTCGGGCCAATGGTCAGCAGGCGATGTCCTACCGTGCCAAAGGACCGTGGTCGGGGCCGTTACTGCTGAAGCGGTGGATCGAAACCACCGATCATCTCCGAAGCACGTCGGGGGATGATCGGCTTTGGATCTGGCAAAAGCCGCCGGGTTCCGTCGAACGGATTGACTTCACCGATGCTTACTGGCAGACAAAACGGCGAGCCATTCTGCGCGACTGGGACCTTCGCGATGATGAGGGAAACGGGCTTCGTCTCGACATGCGCCGTCTTCGGACAACCTGGACCGTCCGCAAGTCCAAAGCTTGGCATGGCGCTATCACAGTGGACCCGAATCGAACTGCACAGGTCGAAGGAGACCACTACTTGACTCGATCGGCCGACCCCGACGAGGTCGACCTTGTGATTGAGGCAGCCCAAACAGACCTGTTGCGACGAGCCGAGGCCGTCGCGCTTATCCTTTCGGATGACGCAGCAATCGCAGATGGTGTAGACGATCCCAAACTTGTCCGACTTCGAGAACCTCCATCGGCGAGCCGTGGTCAGTGGGACATGTTCGCCGCCTTCTGCCGCAATCCCTACGACTCGCCTTTCAATCCAAAGGGGCATTTCTGCACCGCGACGGTCTGGTCATGTTTGGTCTGCCCGCTTGCTATTATCACGCCGGGGAAGCTCCCAGCCCTTGTGAGTCTGGAATGGTACCTATCGGAGCAGGCAAAGAACCTGACCCAAGACGAGTGGTTACGCGTCTATGGCCCGGCATGGGTGCAATTGGTGACGCGTATATTTCCTCAGTTCAGTGACAACACCATAGCCGCCGCCCGAGAAACAGCGTCCGCACAAAACTACGCGTTTCCTGCGGATCCTTCGGAGGAAAGCTGATGGCTCAAGCCACGCATCTAGGGCCTCAGTCGTCGAGCGAGTCGGAACTCTTCGAATCGACCCTCAACGTTCTCGACATCCTTCCGGCTCGAACGCCTCCTGAAACACAGCCGGAGCCTTTCGCAAGTGACCGATGGAACTTGTGCTCGATCGACACCTGGCCGGCATACAGTCCGCACGTTGTAGTCAATTGGGCCTCGATCAGTAATGCCGAGTGGAGGTTATCGGCGAAAGAAGTCTCCCTGCTCCTGCTCCAACCACAGCTCGCTATCGACCTTCGACTCTCACACGCACGGCGGAAGCCATATCCGCCATGGGCCCTGCCATACCAACGAATCTCGTACTGGCGTCGCTGGCTCAATTACCTCACTGACACCGGTCACTTGTCTTTGAAGACAGTCGCGCAGTCGACTTGCGACGGTTTTCTCTCGACAATTACTCCCAAAAGTCGGCACATCGCGATCAGAGCGCTCAGGGATTTCGCTGACTACGCGTCCGTGCTGACTTACGGCGGGTACGCAGACGGCTTCCGCCCGTGGGGAAATGCAAGCGCGAGCTCTGCTTCCGGTCAAACGGGGCTCGGCGATGCGAACAGCAAGACCCCAGTTATTCCCGACTCCGTGTTCTCACCACTGTTGGCAGCTTGCCTCCATATCGTGGATGAACTAGGGCCGACGGCCCACGCTCTTATGGTTCAGCGTGACCTCCTCCGAACATCGCCATCAATGCGGGGAGGGCGACGGCTCAACTTCGACACACGACTTGATGAATACCTCAGTTCATTACGGAAGGAATCGGTACCCCTCCCGCTGTCACCCAATGCCTTCGGCAGAACCCACGCAATAAATCTCGCCGTGGTGGCGCTCAACATCGGAATGAAAGACCCGCAGGCCCTACTACGCCCCGACCGTTGGACCAAGCTGCTAGACGCCGCCGATGAACTCGGACTCGCCGAAAACGGCATACGAGTTGAGGGGGCCGGGGTCTCACAGAGCCTCAAAGCTGTCGCGGCACTGCTGCAACTCGTGTCCACCGCCTGCCACATTGTTGTCGCATCGCTCTCCGGCCTACGACACAGCGAACTGGCTGCAATAGAGAGGTCGGCATGGCGAAAGGAGATCCTCCACGGAGGAATCACCCGGTATCGCCTTCATAGCAAGCTCATCAAAGGGGAACCTCCCGGCGGAAAGCGAGAGGTCTGGACGGTTATTGAGCCCGTTGTAACAGCATTGAAGATGGCCGAGATGGTGTCACCCTCTCAGCACCCCATTAGGCTCACCGAATTCGCCGATAGGTACAAGCAGTTGGTGGCTTGGGTTAACGATGAGGGATCATCCAAGGGTCTAGCAAGAATCCGGACAGACTGGGTCCTCATTCCCCGGCAGTTCCGCCGAACCCTTGCACGCGAACTCGCATGGCGACCCAATGGAATCATTGCTGGCAAGATCCACTTGAAACATGTTTCTGTTGCCACAACCGAGGGTTACGCGGGCCGAAGAGGAGAGTCGGCCAACGCCTTCCTCGCGGAGATCGATGCGGAACGACGACTGGTGCATGAAGCAGAGACGCGCAAGGTTATCGCTGCAATTGAAGCCGGTGAGTCCATAGCCGGTCTCGGCTCGAAAGCACTTGTCGCGGCGGTCCGAGCATTACCTGATGCAACCAATGAAGGGGCTCAAGTCCGCAATCGAGAAGATGCGCTCATCGCGCTTATCAAAGCGAAGTCAGACGTGCTCCATCTGACGCCGCTGGTTCACTGCTGGTTCATCGACCCTGAGCGGGCTCGATGCCTGCGGGGCGTGGCCGACAAGAGCAAACCGTTGGTCGGATCGTGCCAACCGGGCCGATGCGTCCAGGCCACCGTTCACGCGGAGCATGTGCCCGTGTGGCTGAGTGGTATTGAGGCTTTGAGAGCCACTATTAAGGACCGACGGGTGCCGTCAGGGGAGAGGCTGCGCGCCAACGCGAAGGTCGACGAAATGATGCGCGTTGTCAAACCCCTACTGGAGGAAGAATGACCGAAGAGTCTGCGACCGAGCGCAACCAGCGCCGGCTGCGTGACGCGATGGATCGATTACTGAGCGGCCAGGCCGAGGCGAGCGACGGCAAGCTGACGCTGAAATCCTTGGCGACCGAGGCCGGTGTGCCCCGCCCGTATCTGTACCGACCGGAATACCTCCCCATTGCTAAAGACTTCGAGCATCGCGTTCAGCTGGTCAAGGAGCGAGGTGAGACGCCCGATGGCCGGATTGCCGAGATGGAAGCTCTGCGAAGTGAACTCGCTACTCAGCGGCGATTGGCGAAAGAGCGCGGAGCTCAAGTGAACAAGGGGCGGGCAGACATCCGCAAGGCGGCGAACCAGATCCTGTTCCTGACCGAGCAGAACCGCGCCCTCCGTGACGAACTCAATGCGGCGCGAGCAGTGAGCCCGATCGGGTCGGCGAACGAGCCTGCCAGCTCGCTTTCGAGAACTCCGTATCGACAAACCCGCCGAGTCGCGCCAGGAGAATAATCTCCAGCAAGTTCTGATGCTTGCGGCGCCCCCACTGACAGGCGCGTTGCCCTTCGGCGCGTGACACGCCGGTTTCCAACACCAAACGCTCTTGTAAAGCGGGGGTCGTCGGTTCGAATCCGACTGGGGGCTCCACGAATCGGTCGCCCGAGGTTGCCCTTCGACAAGCTCAGGGAACGAGGTGGGCTCAGGGAACGAGGCTACTCCGCGGGCTCCGGCTCCGCAGTCTGCGTCTGCTCCATGGTCGACTTCTGGGTGAAGGCGTTCCCGGCAGAGGTGCTGACGAAGGTTGCGAAGGCCTCGGGGTCATCGAGCGCCCCCTCGTACTCTGCACCGTTCACGATGATGGTGGGGGTCGAGGCCACCCGCTCCACAGTGCTGTTCGGAATCGGGCCGCCGACGGCTCGAGCCGTGGCCGCATTGACCCAGGCCTTGAAGTCTTGATCCTCGGTGCAGCGCTCAATGAGTCCGGCACTGATCACATCCGCACGCTTGACTAGAACCAAGATCTGCTCGTCGGTCAACCCCTCGGTGCCTACCTCGGGCTGGTTGGCGAACATCAGCGAGTTGAAGTCGAAGAACGCATCCGGCGAGTAGTTGGCGACACAGGCCGCGGCGTTGGCCGCCCGGGTCGAGAACTTCGTGCCGAGCGAATGACGATCGAACAGGGCGATCGGATGGAACTCGACGGTGGCGGCACCGCTCTCCAGCCAACTGGAGAGCTGGTCGTGGTTGGTCTCTTCGAAAACCCGGCAACCCGGGCACTGGTAGTCGAGGTAGACGCGGATATCGATGACGTCCGAGCCCGGAGTGACCTCTGACGGCACGGGTTCCTGGTCGGGCTGCAGCCCGGGGGTTGTCTCAGCGGCGAAAGCCTCGCCGATCTTGACGCCGTCGCTCTGCATGTTGACCGGGCCGGTGCGCGCGGTCGGGATCTGCGTCCAGATGGTGAGGGCAACAATGGCGACCACCAGTAGGGCGGCGAGAATGATTCCGCCCCGCAGCAGGCGGCGGTGCCAGACATCCTTCTTCCGCTGCTCGATTCGCAGCTCGCGCGCCTTCTGGCGTGCAACGGCGCGCTGTCCGGCCCGCGATTCCGCTCCCTGGGGAGGTCGCGTGCTCGCGCCGTCCTTCGTCATCTACCCTCGCTCTTGGTTTCCACTGGTGTTCGTCGCGCTGTCTGCTTCCCCCGCGCATGCTTCCCAAAGATGCTAGTCGGCGAATCTGGGAGCCCACCAAACGATGCTGCAACAGCCTAACCAGTGGAACCGCACGCCGGTTACCCGCGAACGGGGTGCAGTGCCATAATGGCAAGGATGTCGCCCTGAACTGAGGGCGGCATTTCCATCCATTCACTACGGATCGTCCGGCACGTACCTGCCGGTGAAGGAGATAGTTCGCCATGGCATCAGTCACATTCAAGAAAGCCACCCGACTCTACCCGGGTTCCACAATTCCCGCGGTCAACGAGTTCGACCTCGATGTCGCAGACGGCGAATTCCTGGTGCTGGTCGGCCCGTCCGGTAGCGGTAAGTCAACGGCGCTCCGGATGCTCGCAGGACTCGAAGAGGTCAACGACGGTCACATCTTCATCGGCGACCGCGACGTCACCGACGTTCCGCCGAAGGACCGCGACATCGCCATGGTCTTCCAGAACTACGCCCTGTACCCGCACATGACGGTCGCCGAGAACATGGGCTTCGCCCTGAAGATCGCCGGCATCAATAAGGAAGAGCGCGCAGTGCGCGTTCTCGAGGCAGCCAAGCTGCTCGACCTTGAGCCATACCTGGCCCGCAAGCCGAAGGCCCTCTCCGGTGGCCAGAGGCAGCGCGTCGCGATGGGGCGCGCCATCGTGCGCCAGCCCCAGGTGTTCCTCATGGACGAGCCGCTCTCGAACCTCGACGCCAAGCTGCGCGTGCAGACCCGCACCCAGATCGCCTCCCTGCAGCGCCGCCTCGGAGTCACCACCGTCTACGTCACCCACGACCAGACTGAGGCGCTCACCATGGGCGACCGGATCGCCGTGCTGAAGGACGGCGACCTGCAGCAGGTGGGAACGCCGCGTGACCTCTACGAGCAGCCGGTCAACCTGTTCGTCGCCGGCTTCATCGGCTCCCCGGCGATGAACCTGTTCCCGGCGGACGTCGTCGACGGCGGGCTCAAGTTTGGGACCGCGGTGGCCGGTGTCGGCCGCGACGTGCTCGACCAGGCCACCTCGAAGAGTGTCACCATCGGTGTTCGCCCGGAGGACGTCGAGGTCTCGAACACCGGTGAGGGCCTCGCAGTCGACGTTGACCTCGTCGAGGAACTCGGTGCGGACGGCTACCTGTACGGCCACACCGAGGTCGACGGATCGCGCGTCGACATCGTCGCCCGCGTCGATGGGCGCAACCACCCGAATGCCGGAGACAAGGTCTTCATCCTTCCGGAGCCGAACCACATCCACGTCTTTGACTCCGGATCCGGCCTGCGCCTGAACGCGGCAGTCAACGCGTAACGAGAATCAGCTGATCGGGCTTGGCGGGACCTCATCCGGCCTCGCCAAGCTCGACCGGGCGTATTGGGGCGGATAGTCAGTGAGCGGTTCCCTCAGCATCACCTCGGCCACGGTCGACTCTGCGCTGCTCGACCTGCCCTGGAACCTGGCCCTCGAGCTCTGGCCTGACGAGTCGATCGCCGCCCTGCCGAAGGGCATCTCCCGCCACCTGGTGCGGTTCGCACACCTGAGCGGCTACGTGGTCGCCATCAAGGAGACCTCCCCAGAGCTGGCCAAGGCCGAGTACGAGATGCTGCGCACGCTGCAGCGACTGGACATCCCCTGCGTCGAGCCGGTGGCGGTCATCACCAACCGGGCGGATGCCGACGGCGAACCACTCGACGCCTGCCTGGTCACCCGGCACCTCAAGTTCTCCCTGCCCTACCGCGCCCTGTACTCCCAGACGCTCCGCCCGGAGACTGCCACCAGGCTGGTGCACGCCCTGGCCGTCCTGCTGGTGCGCCTGCACATCATCGGCTTCTTCTGGGGCGACGTGTCGCTCTCGAACACCCTGTTCCGGCGGGACGCCGGCTCGTTCGCCGCCTACCTGGTTGACGCCGAGACCGGCAAGCTCTACAACGGGCTGTCCAACGGCCAGCGCGAGAACGACCTGGAGATCGCCCGGGTGAACATCGCCGGCGAGCTGCTCGACCTGGCGGCCGGCGGTCGTCTCGAGGAGTCTGTCGACCCGGTCGAGGTCAGCAACGGCATCGTGGCGGCCTACCGCAGCCTGTGGCAGGAGCTGACCGGTGCCGAGTCGTTCGCCGCGACGGAGCGCTGGCGTATCACCGACCGGGTGGAACGCCTGCACGACCTCGGCTTCGACATCGAAGAACTCGCCATCCGCACCGACGAGGCGGGCACCCAGGTGCGCATCCAGCCGAAGGTGGTGGATGCCGGCCATCACCAGCGCCGACTCATCCGGCTGACCGGCCTGGACGCCCAGGAGAACCAGGCGCGGCGCCTGCTCAACGACCTCGACTCATACGTGGCCACCTACGGGATGCGCGACATGGATGAGGAGATGGTTGCCCACGAGTGGCTGAGCACGGTATTCGAACCGGTTGTCCGCGCCATCCCCCGCGAACTGAGAGGCAAGCTGGAGCCGGCCGAGGTCTTCCACCAGATGCTCGACCACCGCTGGTTCCTCTCCCAGAACGAGGGCAGGGACGTCCCGCTGGCGGAAGCAGTCACCTCGTATATCGACACGGTGCTGCGCCACCGCCGCGACGAGGCCACCGTGATCGCACCGGTATCCGGAGCCGTCACCCTGCCCATCGGCGTCATCCGCGACGGCGAACCCGATTGGCGCGACCGGGTCTGACACCAGCCAGTCGCTACTTCGCCGCTCGTTGCTTCGCGATCTCGTAGAGGGTCACGCTGGCGGCGATGCCGGCGTTGAGCGATTCGGTCGACGCGCTGATCGGAATCGACACCACGGCGTCGCAGGTCTCGGTGACCAGGCGCGACAGGCCCTTGCCCTCGCTGCCGACGACGACGACGACCGGCTCCTTCGACCAGGTCAACCCGGGAAGCGACACGTCACCGTCACCCGCGAGACCCAGCACGAACACCCCGCGCTCCTTCAGCGCTTTGAGTGTCTGGGTGAGGTTACTGGCCATGGCGACCGGGGTGCGCGCGGCCGCCCCGGCAGAGGTCTTCCAGGCGGAGGCGGTGACGCCGACCGAACGACGCTGAGGCACGATCACGCCGTGGCCACCGAACGCGGCAGTTGAGCGGATGATCGCGCCCAGGTTGCGCGGGTCGGTGATGCCGTCGAGGGCCACGAACAGCGGCACCTGCCCGCGGGAGATCACCTTGTCGAGCAGTTCGATCGGGTGCGCGTAGCTGTACGGCGGCACCTTCAGCGCGAGCCCCTGGTGCACGGAGTCGAAACCGGCGAGCCGGTCGAGCTCCGGCCGCATCACCTCGAGGATCGGCAGGCCGCGCTTGGTGGCGATCGACATGACCTCTTTCACCCGGTCGTCGTACTCGATGCGAGTGGCGACGTACAACGCGGTAGCGGGAATCTTCGCCCGAAGCGCCTCCAACACGGAGTTGCGACCGGTCACCACCTCAATGTCATCGTTCTGCTTGGGGCGCGACTGACGCTGGGGCCGTGGGGCGGCATCCGTGGCCTTACGGCCACCGCGCTTCTCAGTCAACCGGTCCTGGGCAACCTTGCGCTTGCCTGCCGGGTGGTACGGACGGTCCTCGGCCTTCGGGGTGGGCTTCTTGCCCTCGAGGGCCTGGCGCCCCTGTCCGCCAGAGCCGACCTGGGGTCCCCGGCGCGTCTTGCGCACGGCACCGGCCCGTGGCTTGTTTCCGCTGCTCTTCATGACCTTCTCAATTCTTCGGTTGGCTGGATGTCAGTCTGTGGCCTCAGTCTGAGACCAGGCTCCAATGGGAGCCCTGCTGGCTGTCCTCGATCTGGATGCCCGCCGCCGTCAACTCGTCGCGGATTCGGTCGGCCGACGCGAAGTCCTTGGCCTTGCGGGCGGCGGCGCGGTCCTCCAGCAACTTCTCGACCAGGGCGGAGAGTGCATCGGTCGACTCGTTCGAGGCAGTCTGCCACTCTACGGCCACCGGGTTGATCCCGAGAACTTCGGTCATCGCAAGCACTTCGCCGCAGATCGTCGCCACGGCGCGCAGGTCCTCGTCATCGAGCGCCGCGTTGCCTGCCCGAACCCGCTCATGCAGCACCGCCATGGCCTGAGGGATGGCCAGATCGTCGTCCATCGCCTCGCCAAACTCTGCCGGCACCTCCTGCAGGGCGTCGCCGGCGAACCGGGTGTCCGCCAGCCTGCGCTCCGCCCGGCGGAGGAACACCTCGATGCGCTCCAGGGCGGCCTCCGCCTCGACCAGCGCACCGTCGTGGTAGTCGATCGTTGACCGGTAGTGCGCGGACCCGAGGTAGTAGCGGATCACCAGCGGGCGTGCGAGCTCCAGGAACTCGGCGGCATAGACCGAGTTGCCGAGGGACTTGCTCATCTTCTGCCCGCCGACGTTCACCATGCCGTTGTGCACCCAATAGGTGGCGAAGCGGTCGCCGGCGGCAGCCGACTGTGCCAACTCGTTCTCGTGGTGGGGGAAGCGCAGGTCGAGGCCACCGCCGTGAATGTCGAACCGGTCACCGAGGTAGCGGGCCGCCATGGCCGAGCACTCGATGTGCCAGCCCGGCCGGCCATTGCCCCAGGGGGACGGCCAGGCGGCGGATGCCGGCTCGGTCGGCTTGTAACCCTTCCAGAGGGCGAAGTCGCGCGGGTCCCGCTTGCCGCGCGGGTCTGCATCCGCAGCCGGCGCCATGTCGGCGAGTTTCTGCCTGGTGAGCGCGCCGTACTGCGGCCAGCTGCCGGTGTCGAAATAGACGTCGCCGGAGCCGTCGGTGGCCGGATAGGCATGCTCGCCTTCGATCAACCGCTGGATCAGCTCCTGCATCTGGCCGATGCTCGCCGTGGCGCGCGGCTCATAGGTGGGCGCAAGGATGCCCAGCCGGTTGTATCCGGCGGTGAACTCCAGTTCGTACCGGTAGGCGAGCGCCCACCACTCCTCACCGTCGTCGGCCGCGTTGAGAATCTTGTCGTCGATGTCGGTCACATTGCGCACCAGTGTCACCCGGTAGCCGCGGTAGCTGAGCCAGCGCCGCCATTGGTCGTAGACCAGGGCGGAGCGCAGGTGGCCGATGTGCGGAGACGACTGCACCGTGGGGCCGCAGACGTAAATTCCCACCTGTCCAGGAACGAGGGGAACCAGGTCGGTGAGCTCCTGGCGTTTGGAGTCGTAGAGGCGCACAGTCATGCCCTAAGCCTATTTGGTGCTGAGTTGACACCGGGCCTGCGTGACGGGTCAGTGGGAACGGTGCAGCAGCGCGGTGGCCATCACGAGCACCCCTTCGCCCCGGCCGGTGAAACCGAGCCCATCCGCCGTCGTCGCTGCGATGCTGACGGATGCCCCGACCAGCCCGCTGAGGTACGTCTCCAGTTCACTGCGGCGGGAGGCGAGCTTCGGCCGATTCGCCAGCACCTGCACGGCGACGTTGCCCACCGAGAATCCGGCGCCGGAGACCAGGCGGATGGTCTCACTGATGAACACGTCGCCGTGGGCGCCCTTCACCCGCTCCTCCGTGGTGCCGAAGCGCCCGCCGATGTCACCGAGGCCTGCCGCCGATAGCAGGGCATCGCAGATGGCATGGCAGACAGCATCGCCGTCACTGTGCCCGGCGAGGCCCGGCTCGTCCGGCCAGTAGAGGCCGCCGAGCCACAGCGGACGGTCGTCGTCGAAGGCGTGGATGTCCATGCCGACGCCGGTGCAGATCGATGAGATGGCGCCGACCAGGGACTCGGCCCGGCGCAGGTCCCAGGCGGTGGTGATCTTGAAGGAACGCGGGTCACCGTCGATCACCGTGACGTCCCGCCCTGACGCCGTGAACAGGGCGGCATCATCGGTGAACTCCTGGACGGCATCCGCATAGGCGCTCTCGAGGGCAGCCCGCGGGAAGCCCTGCGGAGTCTGCACCGAGACCAGGCTGGAGCGGTCGAGGGTGAGCTGCACGCTTCCGGCGGCATCCCGCTGCTTGATCGTGTCAGTCACGGACAGGCCTGGAACGACCCCGGCACCCGTGCTGCGGGCTTCGGCCACCACTGCATCGAACACCGAGGATGGGGTAAATGCCCGGGCGGCATCGTGCACCAGCACAGTGTCCGCCCCCGGGTCGACCGCGGCCAGGCCCCTGGCCACCGAATCCTGCCTGGTGGCGCCGCCGATCACAGTCGTCAGGTGGATGCCCGCCGGCCCGGCCACGGCCTTGCCGATGCGCCGCGCCTCATCCAGGTGGGAGGCGGGCACGACCACGACCAGCTGGGCCGGCTCGGTCATCCCGAAAACGGATTCGAGGGCGTGCGCCAGGATGCTGTGGCCACCGACCGAGACGAAGGCCTTCGGCTCAGGGCGCTGCAGACGGGCACCCGCACCCGCGGCGACCACAATGACGGCTACCTTCGGCGCAGTACTCATGCGTCGAGGTTAGCGCGACCGGGGTGGGACCTAAGAGGCCAGGACCTCGTCGAGAACGCTGGAAGCCTTCTCTTCGTCGGTCTTCTCGGCCAGAGCCAACTCAGAGATCAGGATCTGGCGCGCCTTGGCCAGCATCCGCTTCTCGCCGGCGGAAAGCCCGCGGTCCTGGTCGCGGCGCCAAAGGTCGCGAACAACCTCGGAGACCTTGATGACGTCGCCGGAAGCAAGCTTTTCCAGGTTCGCCTTGTAGCGGCGCGACCAGTTGGTCGGCTCCTCGGTGAACGGTGCGCGCAGCACCTCGAACACCTTGTCGAGACCCTCTTGCCCGATGACGTCTCGGACGCCGACCAGGTCGACGTTCTCGGCGGGAACCTCGATGGTCAGGTCACCCTGGGTGACGTTGAGCTTCAGGTAGAGTTTTTCCTCGCCCTTGATGATTCTCTTCTTGACCTCGGTGATTGTTGCGGCACCGTGGTGGGGATAAACGACGGTTTCGCCGACCTCGAAAAGCATGGGTAAAGCTCCGTTCATTGACTACTAGAATACCACAGCGCGGTGCTGACTTGACGGCCCGGCCGGGTTGCCTGACGGGCCCCGCTCACCTGCGCCGGTAGACTAAACTCTGTTCTGGCTTGCGCGGACGGCTCCGCGGCGAATCACCCGATCGGTGAGACGAACGGCCTCGTGTTACTACCCTCTGGAGGGCACTGTGAGAAGGCGCGCTGTCGCATCCGTAGCCGTGGCGGCCCTGGTGCTGCTCGGCACGTCCGCCTGCAACTTCGTTGCACCGCAGGCAACGCTCGAGGTGTACGACGCCAGTGATGGAACGTCGACCACTGTCGGCGACGTCAAGGTGCTCAACGCAATGCTGATCACTGCGGACGGCGAGGAGGCGAACCTCATCGCCAGCGTCGTCAACCAGTCCGCCAGCCGGGTGCAGCTGACGTTGCAGTACGAATCCGGGTCGGACGACATCGACGAGAAGTTCACCATCGGTGCCGGCGAAGTGCTGCAGCTCAGTCCGGAAGGGCTCGAGATGATGCTGCACGAGATCGACGCGCAGCCGGGCGACCTCTTCCCGGTCTACCTGCACTACGGCGATGCCCAAGGACAGCAACTACTGGTTCCGGTGCTCGGCGGCACCGCGCCCGAGTACGCGGACCTGCTCCCGTAGCCTGCTCAGGCCTCGAAGCGGTAGCCGAGCCCGCGCACGGTGACCAGGAGTCGCGGTTCTGACGGCGCACTCTCGATGCGCGTGCGGATGCGCTTGATGTGCACGTCCAGCGTCTTGGTGTCGCCGAAGTAGTCCTCACCCCAGACCCGGTCGATCAATTGGCCGCGGGTGAGCACCCGGCCGGCATTGCGCATGAGCACCTCGAGCAGGTCGTACTCCTTCAACGGAACGGCAATCTCCTCGCCTGAGACCGAGACGGTGTGGCGTTCCAGGTCCATCCGCACCGGGCCGATCTCGATCACCGACTCCTCGTCCCCCTCGTCGACCCGGCGGCGCATCACGGCTCGGATGCGGGCCAGCAGTTCGCGGGTCGAATACGGCTTGGTCACATAGTCGTCCGCACCCAGTTCCAGCCCCACCACGATGTCGACCTCGCTGTCCTTGGCGGTCAGCATGATGATCGGCACCTGCGAGTGCAACCGCACCTGACGACACACCTCGGTGCCGGAGATCCCGGGCAGCATCAGATCGAGCAGGATCAGGTCGGCGCCATTCGCCTCGAACTCGGCCACCGCCTGAAGTCCGTCGTCGGCCACTACGGTTTCGTAGCCTTCCCGCTCCAGCATGTACGCCAGCGGCTCACTGAGCGAGCGCTCGTCTTCGACGATCAGGACGCGTGTCAAGAAATCTCCTTCAATTGTGGTGCCAGGACGTCAGTCGCCTCCGGCAGCCGGATGGTGAACGTCGAACCGCTGCCGAGCTGCGACCACAGCCGCAAATCGCCCCCGTGGTTCTGCACGACGTGCTTGACGATGCTGAGGCCCAGTCCGGTGCCACCGGTGTGCCTGGACCTGGCATCGTCGATGCGGTAGAACCGCTCGAACACCCGATCGCGCTCCACCTCCGGAATGCCTGGACCCTGGTCGGTGACCGCGATCTCCACCACGCCGTTGGTCGCGCTGACACCGACCCCCACCCTGGACTTCTTCGGCGAGTACTGCACCGCGTTCGAGAGCAGGTTGTCCAGGGCAACCACCAGCAGGGCCTCGTCGCCGTACACCTGGGCGCCGGCATCGCCGCCGCTGGCTATGGTGACCTGGCTCGAATCGGCGAGAACCCGGTTCTGGTCGATCGCCTGGGCGACCACATTGTCGATGTCGATCACGGACGGCTGGCCCAGGGCATCCGCCGCCTGCAACCGGGACAGTTCGATGATCTCCTGGGTGATGCGGCTCAGGCGGTCGGATTCCTTAGTGAGCCGCTTGGCAAACTTGCGCACCTGCTCCGGGTCGTCGGATGCCGCCTGGAGTGCCTCCGCCAGCAGGCTCACCGCTCCGATCGGAGTCTTCAACTCGTGGCTGATGTTGGCCACGAAATCGCGCCGCACTTCCTCCAGGCGGTACGACTCGGTGCGGTCCTGGGCGAGTAGCAGAACGTAGCGAGTGCCGAGCCTCGCCGCCCGGATGTGGAGGTAGATGTTGGCGTCCCCGAACGGCCCGCGCGCCAGCTCCACATCCGCCGTCGTCGGCTCGCCGCTCTGCCTGGCCTCGTCGACGAGGGTGGCCAGCTCCGGGTGCACCAGAGACTGGCCGAAGACCAGCCCGAGCGCGTGTGCGCCCGGGGATGTCTTGACCACGTTGTTGGACGGATCGAGCACCACGCCGGCCGATTCGAGGGCGTCCAGCACCTGGCCGACGCCATCCGGAACCGCCCCGCTGACAACCTCAACCGCACGGTAGCCGCGGCGAGCGGCGAAGTGCATGAGTGCGACCAGCCCGGCACCCACGGCAATGCCGAAGACCAGCGACAGGGCCACCAACAGGCTGGGATCCATGACCACTAGACTAGTTACATCTCCGGCACGCCCTTGCCGCCCAGCGAAGGACGCCATGCGATGTCGAGGGCTGTTCACGCAACAGTCACCGACAGTTAACCTCTTCCGGGCAGCATGGCGGAGACCGTGGGCAGAACCTGCCCGCCAGACGACGGCCCGGGAGGGATCCATGCGCGAAGTATTTCAACAGGAGCTCGAAGAAGTTCAGGAGCGCCTCGTCGAGATCGCGACGCTGGTTGCCGTTTCGATAGAGAACGCGACTCGTGCGTTCAGCGAATCGAACGTCACCCTGGCCGAGCAGGTCATCGCCGATGACGACAAGATCGACGAACTCACGGTCAACCTCGACGAGTTGGCCATCAACATCCTGGCCCGCCAGCAGCCGGTCGCCCGCGACCTGCGCATCGTCGTGAGTGCCCTCCGCATCTCGGCGTCGCTGGAGCGGATGGGCGACATGAGCGAGCACATCGCCCAGCTCGCCAGGTACCGGTTCCCGGAGAAGGTGGTTCCGAAGACCCTGCGCGGCACGTTTGCCGAGATGGGCCAGCTCGATGTCGTGGTCGCCCGCAAGCTCACCGAGCTGCTGCGCACCGAAGACGTTCGACTGGCTGAAGAGATCCGCAACGAGGACGACAAGATCGACGCGCTGCACCTCAGCGTGTTCGACAAGGTGCTGGGTGAGTCGTGGAAGGGCGGGGCGGAAGACACCGTCGACGCCACCCTCGCCTCGCGCTACCACGAACGTTTCGCCGACCACGCGGTGTCGATCGCCAAGAAGGTTCAGTACCTGGCGACCGGCGACTGGGTCGCGGGCGACTACTAGGTCCACTCAGCCCGGGTCGACCCGCAACACACCGGGCACGGCGTCACCTTCACTGCTGCCACCTCGCTGACAGCGCGAGTCGGGTCATGTCGCGGGTTGACGCCGCGGCACGACGTTTGGCGGACATCCGCCTTCTCGCGGGGTCCGAGCGACTACTTCTTGCCCTGCGAGGCGACCGCGGCGGCGCCGGCGGCCGCAGCCTCCGGGTCGAGGTACTCTGCGCGCTTGGTCGGCAGGAAGTCGTCACCCAGGTCGTAGACGAGCGGGATCCCGGTCGGGATGTTGAGCCCGGCGATCTCGGAGTCCGAGATGTTGTCGAGGTGCTTGACCAGGGCGCGCAGCGAATTGCCGTGGGCCGTCACCAGCACCGTCCTGCCCGCTGCCAGCTCGGGTTTGATGTCCGATTCCCAGTAGGGGAGCATCCGCTCGACGACGTCCTTCAGGCATTCGGTGCGCGGCAGGTCGTCTCCCAGTCCGGCGTAGCGCGGGTCGTGCGCCTGCGAGAATTCGCTGTCATCGTCGATGGGCGGCGGAGGGGTGTCGAACGACCGACGCCAGGCCATGAACTGCTCCTCGCCATACTTCTCGAGAGTATCGGCCTTGTTCAGCCCCTGCAGCGCGCCGTAGTGGCGCTCGTTGAGCCGCCAGCTGCGCTTGACATCGATCCAGTCCCGCTCGGCCACCTCGAGGGTCAGGTTGGCGGTGTGGATAGCACGCCGCTGCAGGCTGGTGAACTGGATGTCCGGCAGCAGGCCGGACTCGGACAACAGCTCACCCGCGCGACGGCCCTCCTCTCGACCCAGCTCGGTCAACGGGACATCCATCCAGCCGGTGAACTGGTTACTTTCGTTCCAGGTCGACTGGCCGTGGCGGAGGAGGATGAGCGTGTGTGTCATGGCTCCAGCCTAGCGAAACGCCCACCAGGCGGTTCCGGCGCCACGACGCCGCCGCGGCGGGCACTCGCCGCCGAAAGGGGCTCGCGGGTTGTCGACGTCAGGGAGCGGGTCGCCGCACCTGTCCGAGCCGGGGCAACCGGGGCACATTCGCGGAAGCGCCGGCATCCGTCGGCACGATGACCTCCTGCGCGGCGGCGACTGCCGTGCCGTCCGAGATCACGGTGAGCACGACATCCGGATCGGTGCTGCGCTTGATGACGGCCAGCGCAATCGGGCCGAACTCGTGGTGTCTCCCGGCAGAGGTCACCGTCCCGACGACCTTCTCCCCCGCCTCGACAGGGTCCCCGTGGGTGGGAAGCACCGACTCCGAACCATCCAGGTGCAGCATGACCAGGCGACGAGGCGGATGCCCGAGGTTGTGCACCTTGGCGACCGTCTCCTGCCCGCGGTAGCAGCCCTTGTTCAGGTGGACGGCCGAGCGCAGCAGGTCCAGTTCGTGCGGGATGGTCCTCTCATCGACCTCGGTCGCGAAGCGGGGGCGCCAGGCGGCGATCCGGAGGGCCTCCAGCGCCTGCATGCCGGCAACCGGAAGCGAGGCCGCCGCCGCCTGGTCTTCGCGGCCGATGATGAGCTCACGGTAGGTGAACTCGGCGCCCGGGTGGATACTCGTCGCATACTGGTGGCCGCCGGCACGCACCACCGGCCAGGAGTCCTCCCACACCAGCGGCACGCCGTTCGGTGCGGCGAGCGGGAGCTCCGGCGCACCGAGAGTCCCGATCGCCTTGTAGTCGTCTGAGCGGTCGGCGATCTCCACCCGCATCATGAACTTCATCCGGTTCAGCCAGCCGACCAGGGACCCGACCTCCGGGCGCTCGACGAGAACCCACAGCGCGACACCGTCATCGATGAGCCGCAGCACGTGCTCCACCCGACCGTTCGGGTCGAGGATGAGCGTCTCGCTCGACTCGCCCGGCTGCAGCCCGGTCAGCGCCTGGCTGGAGATCGAGTCGAGCCAGGTCAGGCGGTCCGGTCCGGTCAACGACAGGACCGCGCGATGCGACAGATCGACGATTGCCTCGCCGGATGCCAGTGCCCGCTGCTCCAGGGCAGGATTGCCGTAGTGCGCCGGGACTCCGGCGTCGATGCCGGTGCCGTCAACGGCCCCGGGGAGGCTCAGGAACAATGTGGCCACCTCGCTCAGTCGACTTTCGCGAGTCTCGCTGAGGCGTGCGAACTGAGTTCCTGCCCGAGTGCCGCGATGTCCCACGCCCACAGCAGGTGGTTGTCGACCAGCCCGTAGAGCCGCGTCGACGCCGAGTGCTCCTTTGAGGTGGCAGACCGCATGATCGCATCCGTCCCCAGGTCGATGCGCGGACCCTTCACCTGGCCCAGGTACAGCTCACTGATGCCACCCGGGTGCAGCAGCGCCACCTCGATGTCGAAACCGCCGGTCTCGTTGCGGAGCGTTTCCACGGCATCCGCATTGCCGAAGCTCGTCTCGCCGACGCCTGGGAGCATGCCCGGGCCGGGGTCGCTGTCGGTCAGCTCGCGGCTCAGCCGCCAGTAGCCGGTCTCGGACACCAGCGGATGGTGCTGCTCGAGCCCACCCTCTGGCTCGCCCACCCAGGTGTACGAGTTGTAGTTCAGGTAGGGGAATCCGTCATGGCTGAAACTGATCCGCTGGCCGAACTCCACGTTGCGGGTTTCGGAGCCGACAGGGTAGTTGACCACCCCGCTGCCTTCCCAGACACCGATCAGCCACGACAGCGGAACCAGTTCTGGCGGCAGGGATCCATCGAGTTCAATCATGGCGCTGCCCCAATCAGCGCGGGCGCGCGACTAGCGCTGGCCGCGAAACAAGTTGTAGAGGACGACGACCGAGATGCCGCCAATGGCGAGTGTGGCCAACACGAGAAGGCCGACGAAGAAAAGTTCCAAGGCGAGCAACGAGGTCATGCCGGCAATTCTACTCCGAGACCAGCGGCAGCCGGTCAACCCGGGTTCAACTGAGCAACGCCCCAATGCCGGTGGCGGCCGCCAGGACCACGAGGGAGCCGCCCAGGCTCCCCATCACCCGGTTCACCAGGCCCTCCTTGCGGTCGACCCCGAGTTGGATGCAGAAGGTGAGGATCGTGCTCGCAGCCAGTGTGACCGACAGCCAGAGCAGGCGCTCATCCGGCTGGGCGAGGAAGAGGATGAACGCCGAAGCGAGCGCCACGAGCAGCCACACCGGGATCACGGTGTAGTACGACAGCTTCTCAATGGGCACGATTCAATCTTGCCTCAGATCGGCATTCCCCGCCGCGAACGCCACCTCCCGGCGGACTGGATAGACTGGTTCCCTCTCAGAAGGAGGCCCGTTGGCGCAGCTGCTGGTGCTCACTCCTGCTCTCGGCAGCGAGGTGTTACCGGCACTCGGGTTGCTCGGACACCTGGTGCGCCACCTACCGGCCAGCACAGAACAGCTGGTGAACCCGCCCAGTTGTGACCTGGTCCTCATCGACGCTCGCACTGAGCTGTCCAATGCCCGGTCGATCAGTCGGATGCTGTCGAACACGGGCATCCGCCTTCCACTGCTGCTCGTCGTGACCGAGGGCGGGTTCGCAGCCGTGAACGCCGAGTGGGGAGCCGACGACATTGTGCTGGCGACCGCAGGACCCGGTGAGGTGGATGCGCGCATCCGCCTGGCCATCGGTCGCCATCGGACGGATGAGACCAGCCACACCATTCGGGCATCCGGTCTCGTCATCGATGAGGCCAGCTACTCTGCGAAGGCCAACGGACGCCCGATCGACCTCACCTTCAAGGAATTCGAGCTGCTGCGGTTCCTGGCGGCGAACCGTTCACGCGTCTTCACCCGGGAGCAGCTGCTCAGCGAGGTCTGGGGCTACGACTATTTCGGAGGGACCCGCACCGTCGACGTGCACGTGCGACGGCTCCGGGCGAAGCTCGGCGACCTCGAGTCGCTGATCGGCACGGTGCGCAATGTGGGGTACCTCTTCACTGAGGATGATGGGAGCACCGACGATGACTGACGATCTGTCCGCACTGATCACGGCTGCCACCGCGGCAGATGGGCAACCGCCCTTCTCCGACCAGAGTCTCGTCGACTATTCGACCGGCATCCGCCGATTGCTGACAGTCGGGGCCGTTGGGTCGTTGGAAGGCACCGAGACGTTCGGTGCGGCGCTGGTCGAGGTGAGGGGCGGCTGCACAGAAGCCGAGTTGGTGGTGCACCCGGATGCCCGGCGGCACGGCCTCGGCGAGCGCCTGGTCAGTGACGTGATTGCCATGGCGAATGGCGCACTGCTGGTCTGGGCGCACGGCGACCACCCGGCCGCCCGGGTGCTGGCGGAGCGGTATACGTTCACGCCGGTGCGGGAGTTACTGCAGCTGCGGTCGGTGGTGCGGATCGACGGGCGCACTTCGACAAGCTCAGCGAACGCGATTCGACCGTTTCGACCCGGCAGCGACGACGCGGCCTGGCTCGACCTGAACGCCCAGGCCTTTGCCGACCACGCCGAGCAGGGCAAGATGACCCAGCACGATCTCGACGCGCGCAAGGCCGAGGCGTGGTTCGATGCCGGAGACTTCCTGCTGCTCTGGGACGACGACGAGCTCATCGGCTTCTGCTGGCTGAAGGTCGGCGGGGGGCTCGGCGAGTTCTATGCGGTGGGGGTGGCACCCGGGCGGCAGGGCGAGGGCATCGGGCGGGTCCTGGTCGAGGCGGGGCTGAACCGCCTGGCCGAGCGCGGCATCCGGGAGTCGAACCTCTATGTGGAGGCGGACAACGAGCCTGCGGTGCGGCTGTACCGCTCCTACGGCTTCACCAACCACACGGTGGACGTGCAGTACCGGCGCGACGGCCAGCCCTGAGCAGGTCGCGAAGCGACAGTATCGAGGGGGTGCCCGTTCCGGCGGATAGTGCCCGGCGCAACAGCAACTATCGTCCGCAACGGGCACTTTCGCGACGAGTTGTTCATCCGCTGGTAAGCGCCTGGTGCAATGATGTTGCGATGGATAGCGAGACATTCCTCGACGACACCGGGCTGGCCACCGACAGTCTCGACGACGACTATGACTCGCCGTGGGTCGACGATGGCACCCTGCCGGCCGAGCGCTACCTCGACCGGGAGCTGAGCTGGCTCGCCTTCAACACCCGGGTGCTGGAGCTGGCAGAAGACGACACCGTCCCGCTGCTGGACCGCTGCAACTTCCTCGCCATCTTCGCCAGCAACCTCGACGAGTTCTTCATGGTGCGGGTCGCCGGGCTGAAGCGCCGCATCCTGACCGGGCTCGCCGTGCCCACCAACACCGGTCGTGCCCCGCACGAGGTGCTGCAGGACATCAGCGACAAGACGCACGAGCTGCATGAGCGGCACGCGGTGGCATTCCGTGACCTGGTGAAGCCGGCGCTGGACGAGTCCGGCATCCACGTCGAAGCCTGGATCGACCTCGACGACGCCGATCGGCAGCGCATCGACGAGATCTTCTCCACCCAGATTTTCCCGGTGCTGACGCCCCTGGCGGTGGACCCGGCGCATCCGTTCCCCTACATCTCCGGGCTGTCCCTGAATCTCTCCGTTCGGGTGCGCAACCCGAAGACCGGCAAGGTGCAGTTCGCCCGGGTGAAGGTACCGACCAACCTGCCGAGACTGGTGCAGCTGCCGGATGATGAACGCGGCCTGCTGAGATTCATTCCGCTCGAAGACCTCGTCTCCCACCACCTCGGCGAGTTGTTCCCCGGCATGGACATCCTGGAGCACCATGAGTTCCGGGTCACCCGCAACGAGGACGTCGAAGTCGAAGAGGACGAGTCGGAGAACCTGGTGCAGAGCCTGGAGCGCGAACTGCTTCGGCGCCGGTTCGGCCCGCCGATCCGGCTTGAAATCACCGACGACATGGACGAGGTGACCCTCGGCCTGCTGGTTCGGGAGCTGGGCATCACCGAGCAGGAGGTCTACCGCCTGCCCGCACCGCTCGACCTGAGCGGGCTCTACGAGGTGTACCGCATCGACCGCCCCGCCCTGAAATACCACAAGCACTCCCCGACCACCAACGTGAACCTCCGCAGCGGGGACCCGACCGCGCGCCCGGATGTGCTGGCCTCGATCGGCAGGCAGGACATCCTGCTGCACCACCCGTACGAGTCGTTCAGCACCAGCGTGCAGGAATTCCTGGAGCAGGCGGCGAGCGACCCGAACGTGCTGGCGATCAAGCAGACGCTGTACCGCACCTCAGGCGACAGCCCCATCATCGACGCGCTCATCGCTGCGGCCGAAGGGGGCAAGGCGGTGCTCGCCCTGGTCGAGATCAAGGCCCGGTTCGATGAGACCGCCAACATCTCCTGGGCACGCAAACTGGAGAAGGCCGGAGTGCACGTGGTCTACGGACTGGTCGGGCTGAAGACGCACTGCAAGCTGGCACTCGTCGTGCGGCAGGAGAAGGACGGCAGCCTCACTCACTACAGCCACATCGGCACCGGCAACTACAACCCGAAGACCAGCCGCATCTATGAAGACCTGGGGCTGCTGACCGCCGACCCGGTTGTCGGCAAAGACCTCAGCCGACTGTTCAACGAACTGAGCGGGTACGCCGTCGAGAAGAAGTTCAAGCGGCTGCTGGTGGCCCCGCGCCACCTGCGGAAGGGGCTGCTGAAACGGATCAAGGCGGAGGCCGCCAATGCCGAGGCCGGCCTGGTCTCCGGCATCCGCATCAAGATGAACTCGATTGTCGACGAGCAGATCATCGACGCGCTTTACCGGGCAAGCCTGGCCGGGGTGCCGATCGACCTGGTCGTGCGCGGAATCTGCGGGTTGAAGCCCGGCGTCGCCGACCTGAGCGAGAACATCCGGGTGCGCTCCATCGTCGGGCGCTACCTGGAACATTCCCGCATCTTCTCATTCGTAGGCGGCGGTGAGCCCCAGGTCTACATCGGGAGCGCCGACATGATGCACCGCAACCTGGACCGCCGGGTTGAGGCGCTGGTACGGATCACCGATCCCGCCCAGATCGACGAGATCGAGACCATCTTCGACCTCTCCATGTCGGAAGACACGGCCTCGTGGACGCTCGAGCCGGAAGGCGACTGGACCAGGAACCACCGCAGAGACGACGGCTCACTGCGCGACGACCTGCAGAATGTCCTCATGCAACGCATCACTGAACGATCCGTCACGACCAGGCCCAGAACCGGAGCGCGCCGGTGAGCGGCGATGAACCGGTATTCGCCGCCGGGGCCGTCTGCTGGCGGGTGGTGGACGGAAAACTGAAGGTGCTCCTGGTGCACCGGGACAGCCACAGCGACGTCTCGTTCCCCAAAGGCAAGGTCGACCCCGGTGAGAGCCTGCCGCAGACCGCCGCCCGAGAACTGCACGAGGAGACCGGGCTGCAACTGCACCTCGGCGCGCCTCTCGGCACCACCGAGTATGAGCTGCCGGGCGGCCGGGCCAAGATCGTCTACTACTGGGCGGCCGAGGTCGACGACGACACTCACGACTCCTCGACTTTCACTCCCAACGACGAGATCACCCAGCTTGAGTGGCTGTCACTGCGCAAGGCCCGGAAGGCCCTGAGCTACCCGCACGACCGCGACGTGCTCGACCGGTTCCAGGCGCGGGTCGACACCGACACCTTCCGCACCTTCGCGATCATCGCGCTGCGCCACGGCAAGGCCGTCTCCCCCTCCGAATGGGACGGGCCGGATGCGACCAGGCCGCTCCAGGGGCGCGGCGAGAAGCAGGCGGCAAGCTCGGCATCCGGAATCATCGCCTACAAGCCGCGCAAACTGATCTCCAGCAGCGCTGCCAGGTGCCGGTCGACAATCCAGACGGTCGCGCCGAGGTTGGGGCTGCGGGTCACCGTCTCGGACACAATCAGCCAGGACGCCTGGGAGAACGGTGGAGCGGATGTCGCGCACATCGTAGCCAAGCGCCTCGCCAAACGCAGGACCGCAGTGCTCTGCACCCACGGCCCCGTGCTGCCCGAGATCATCCGCCAGCTGGCCTACCAGACGAACACCCCGCTCGATGCTCCGCTACGCAGCGCCGCCGACCTCGCCACCGGCGACTACGCGGTGGTGCACCTGTCGCGCGAGCGGCCGGAGGCCGGCATCATCGCGGTCGAGACCCACGGGCCGGTGCTTTAGCCTGAGACAGTGAGCTTTTCGCGCCGTGTCATGGCTCCCCTGGCGTTGCTAGGGGTAACGCTGCTCCTGACGTCGTGCGCGGCGAATGAGATGAACCTTCCACCGGGGTCCGACCTTACCGGCACGTTCGTCGGCGGCGGTTCCTCCGCCCAGCAGGCCGCGCAGGAAACCTGGATAGTCGGCTTCCAGTCGCTGAACCCCAACACGACCGTCGAATACGACCCGGCAGGATCTGGCGCGGGACGCGACATGTTCATCGCCGGCGGCACGTCCTTCGCCGGGTCGGATCGCGCCTTCACCGACGAGGAACTGGCGACCAAAGAATTCAAGTCCTGTGCGCCCGGCAGCAGCATCATCGAGCTGCCGACCTACATCGCCCCCATTGTCATCGTCTTCCAGCTCGACCGGGTCAGCGAGCTGAAACTCGATCCGGAGACGATTGCGCGCATCTTCGCCGCCGACATCACCCACTGGAACGACGAGGCGATCGCCCGGCAGAATCCGGAGCTGGAATTGCCCGACATGCAGATCACCCCGGTGCACCGCTCCGACGAGTCGGGCACCACCGAGAACTTCACCGACTACATGGCGGCAACAGCACCGGATGCCTGGCCTTACGAACCGCACGGCACCTGGCCCTTCGAGGGCGGGGAGGCAGCGCAGGGCACCTCCGGCGTTGTCGACACCGTGCGTAACGGCTCAGGCACCGTCGCCTACGTCGATGCCTCACGGGCTGAAAACCTCGGCGTCGTCTCGGTCAGAGTCGGCGGAGAGTACGTACCGTACTCCGCTGAGGCCGCCTCAGCGATCGTCGACGCCTCACCGATCGCTGAGGGTCGCGGGCCGGGCGACCTGGCGATGGAGATCGACCGCACCTCCACGCAGGCCGGCGTCTACCCGATCGTGCTGATCAGCTACCTGATCGGCTGCGCCGAGTACACCGACCCGAAGCAGGCCGAGTTGGTTCGCGCCTACTTCAGTTACGTGATCAGTGACGAAGCCCAGCAGGCGGCAGCGGAGTACGCCGGGTCCGCCGCGATCTCCCCCGCCCTGCACCAGAAAGCAACCGACGCTCTTGCGCTGATGCAGTAGCACCCCACACCGGGCCTCGACAAGCTCGACCGGCAGGGTCACGCAACCGGCAGGACCATTCGCCACCCGTTTACCTGCCGTTCACCTGCAGGGTCAAGTGTTGTTAACCGCGGTTCCTACGGTGTCCTCATGGGTGCTGGCACCAGCGCCCTAACTCCAATCACATTCCCGAAAGGAACCCTGTGAAGATCACCTCCAAGCGTTGGGGCGCCATCGCTGCAATTGCAGTAGTCGGCACCCTCGCTCTTTCCTCTTGTGCAGCCAATGAGGGAAACGCCTCCGCAGACGACTCCACCAGCACGCTTTCCGGCACGCTGGTCGGCGGCGGAGCCTCATCCCAGGGCGTCGCCCAGCAGACCTGGGTCGCCGAGTTCCAGATGGCGAACCCTGACGTCACCGTCGAATACGACCCGACCGGATCGGGCACCGGCCGCGACAACTTCATCGCCGGCGCCAACACCTTCACCGGTTCTGACCGGGCGTTCAAGGATGAGGAGCTGGCCGAAGACAACTTCGCCGGCTGCGTTCCGGGAAGCCCGATCGTCGAGATCCCGGCCTACATCTCCCCCATCGCGATCATCTTCAACCTGGACGGTGTCAACGAGCTGAAGCTCGACGCCCCGACCATCGCGGGAATCTTCAAGGGTGAGATCACCAACTGGAACGACGACGCGATCGTCGCCCAGAACGAGGGCGTCGAACTGCCCGACCTCGCCATCACCGCGGTGCACCGTTCGGACGAGTCCGGCACCACCGAGAACTTCGTCGACTACCTGAGCGCCGCCACCCCTGAGGTGTGGGACGCCGAGGTCAGCGGCAACTGGCCCTACGACGGCGGAGAGGCTGCAGCGCAGACCTCGGGCGTCGTGGACGCCGTCACCGGCGGAACCGGCACCATCGGCTACGCGGATGCCTCCCGCGCCGGCGACCTCGGCGTCGTCACCGTGAAGGTCGGCGACGAATACGTGCCGTACTCGTCGGACGCCGCCGCAGCAATCGTCGACGCGTCACCGCTGGTCGAGGGCCGCGACTCGGTCGACCTGGCCATCGAGCTGGACCGCACCTCAGACGCAGCCGGGGTGTACCCGATCGTCCTGGTCAGCTACCTGATCGCCTGCTCCGAGTACGAGGACGCCGAGAAGGCTGAGCTGACCAAGGAGTACCTCTCCTACGTGATCAGCGACGAGGGCCAGGCCGCCGCCGAGGAAGCCGCCGGAATCGCACCGATCTCCGCCACGCTGTTTGAGAAGGCGCAGACTGCAGTAGACACCATCAAGTAAGTATCACCCGCTCGGGTCTGCCCGGTGCCCTCGTGTTATGCGAGCCTCGTGTTGTGCGAGCACAGGGCACCGGGCAGACTGGGGTTGTGACCGTGTTCGCAACCCATACCCTGAGCTTCACCGCAGCACCCACACCCCAGGGGACCACGATCACATGACACTGCCGGCCACGGCCCCGCGCATTCGGGCGAAGCAACGCCTCGGAGACCGGATCTTCTCCAGCACCGCGCTGACCGCTGGCGCACTGATCCTCGCCATCCTCGCCGCCGTCGCCGCGTTCCTGCTGGTCGAGAGCGTCCCCGCGCTGACCGCCGACCCGGACGACGTCAACATCCTGAACGGCGAGCCCTTCTGGTCATACGTCGCCCCGCTGGTCTTCGGCACCCTGTGGGCATCCGCCCTCGCGCTCCTGATGGCAGTTCCGGTGTCGATCGGCATCGCCCTGTTCATCTCCCACTACGCACCCCGGCGCCTGGCACAGGGCCTCGGCTACATCATCGACCTGCTCGCCGCGGTGCCGTCCGTGGTCTTCGGCCTCTGGGGCGGCAACGTGCTGGCCCCGGCTGTGCAACCGCTCTACAGCTGGCTGACCGAGAACCTGGGCTGGATCCCGTTCTTCGCGCCACCGGCATCCGGAACCGGCCGCACCATCCTCACCGCCGCCATTGTGCTCGCGGTGATGGTGCTGCCGATCATCACAGCCCTCAGCCGTGAGGTCTTCCTGCAGACGCCGGTGCTGCACGAGGAGGCTGCGCTCGCCCTCGGAGCCACCCGCTGGGAGATGATCCGCACCGCTGTCCTTCCGTTCGGCCGCCCCGGGATCGTCTCGGCGTCGATGCTGGGCCTCGGTCGCGCACTCGGGGAGACGATGGCCGTCGCGATGGTGCTGTCGGCATCCGGAGGCATCACCTTCGCGGTGCTCACCCCGGCCAACCCGGGAACCATCGCCGCCAACATCGCGCTGCGCTTCCCCGAGGCGTTCGGGCTCAACATCAACCTGCTGATCGCGACCGGCCTCATCCTGTTCGCGATCACCCTAGTCGTCAACATGATCGCCCGCTGGATCCTCGCCCGCCGCAAAGAATTCTCGGGAGCGAACTGATGTCAAGGACCATGACAAGTGAGTCGCCGGAAGCCACCAGCTTCCCAAACCCCTATTCCGCCGGCCAGCTGAGCAAGGGCACGCCGTTCGCCGTGCTCGCCGTCAGCCTGGCGGTCTCAGCCATCATGTTCTGGTTATTCCAGCAGGCGGGGGACTCCGACTACAACGTCATCGGCACGTTGCTCGTCGCCGCCATCCTGTACACGATCGTCATCTATATCTACTCGCTGCTCGTCGAGGGCACCCGCAAGGCGAAAGACCGCCTGGTCACCGCCCTGGTCGGCGCGGCATTCATGCTCGCCCTGCTGCCGCTGGTCTCGCTGCTGATCACGGTGCTCACCAACGGAGTCGCCCGGTTTGACCTGGAGTTCTTCACCTACTCGATGCGTAACGTCATCGGCGACGGCGGCGGCATCGTCCACGCGATGGTCGGCACCCTCCTGATGACGTTGACGGCCGCCCTCATCTCGGTGCCGATCGGGCTGATGACCGCCGTCTACCTGGTCGAGTACGGTCGCGGCCCGCTCAGCCGGGCGATCACCTTCCTCGTCGACGTGATGACCGGTATCCCCTCCATCGTCGCCGGACTGTTCGCCTACTCGGTGTTCGCGCTGTTTTTCGGCCCGGGTGTCAAACTCGGGATCGCCGGTGCCATCTCGCTTTCAGTGCTGATGATCCCCATCGTCGTGCGCTCCTGCGAGGACATGCTCAAGCTGGTCCCGAACGAGCTGCGTGAGGCCGCCTACGCCCTGGGTGTTCCCAAGTGGCTGACCGTACTCAAAGTGGTGTTGCCGACATCCATCGCGGGGATCATGACCGGCGTCACCCTCGCCATCGCCCGCGTCATCGGCGAGACGGCACCACTGCTGGTCGCGGCCGGATTCACCAACAACCTCAACTACAACCTCCTCGAGGGACGGATGCAGAGCCTGCCGGTGATGGTCTACAGCCAATACGTCAGCCAGGGTGCCGTACCGCAGGACTACCTCAACCGGGCCTGGGCCGGGGCACTCACGCTCATCCTGATCGTGATGGCACTCAACCTCGCCGCCCGCCTCATCGCCCGGTACTTCTCGCCCAAACTGGGCCGCTAGCAGCTAAGGAATCATTCGTGTCAAAACGCATCGAAGTACGCGACCTCGACGTCTACTACAGCAAGTTCAAGGCGGTGGAGGGCATCACCCTCAACATTGAACCGCGCAGCGTGACCGCGTTCATCGGGCCGTCCGGTTGCGGCAAGTCGACCTTCATCCGCACCCTGAACCGGATGCACGAAGTGATCCCGGGCGCCTACGTCGACGGTGAGGTCCTCATCGACGGCAGCGACCTGTACGCGCCCGGCGTCGACCCGGTGCTGGTGCGGCGGCAGGTGGGAATGGTGTTCCAGCGCCCCAACCCGTTCCCGACCATGTCGATCCGGGAGAATGTGCTCGCCGGCGTGAACCTCAACAACCGCAGGATCTCCAAAAGCGATGCGGATGACCTGGTCGAGAAGTCGCTCCGAGGGGCTAACCTCTGGAACGAGGTCAAGGACCGCCTCGACCGTCCCGGCTCCGGACTTTCCGGCGGTCAGCAGCAGCGACTGTGCATCGCCCGCGCGATTGCGGTCTCCCCCGAAGTCATTCTGATGGACGAGCCCTGCTCCGCGCTCGACCCGATCTCCACCCTCGCCATCGAGGACCTCATCGAAGAGCTGAAGACCCAATACACGATCGTCATCGTGACGCACAATATGCAGCAGGCTTCCCGGGTCTCCGACCGCACCGCGTTCTTCAACATCGCGGGCACCGGCAAACCGGGCAAGCTCATCGAATACGACGACACCAACAAGATGTTCTCGAACCCGTCAGTGCAGGCCACTGAGGATTACGTCTCCGGCAAGTTCGGGTAACGCCCGCTACGCACTGGGGATGGCGACGACCGGATCGGTCGTGGGCTGCTGGGACCCGCCCTCCGGTTCCACCGTGATACCGATGGTGTCACCGGCAGACATCGTCCCGTCGAGCACTCTCAAGGTCTTTCCTCGGCCCGCCGGTTCGAACGTACCGGCCGGGGTCGCCCCGCCGCCGTCGATGTACCACAGCTGGTAGACCCTGTTCTCGGGCAGGTCTGGCAGGTCGTCGATCACGATGGCCGAGCGCTGTCGTTCGATTGACCAGATCAGCTCGGCAGTACCGCCACCGGCAACCGTGGCTGTCGCGGACTGCACGTCCTCGGCCGCCTGCAGTTCGGCGAGCGCGGTGGCCTGGGTGACGGCGAAATCGTTGTGGGCGAGATTCCATCCGACCAGATTGCCTCCGGCGAAAAGGGCTGCGGCGGCCGCAGCAGCGGCGAGGATGCCGGCGGGGCGGGTGAACCAGCGGGCGCGGGTCTTGCTCTCGACTGCACCCGGCGTCGACGTGGTCTCTGTCGGCGGGGCCGGTTCGACCCGCCGCGGCGACGCATCCGACTCCCGCGGAAGCTGCGGAGTCGACGCCAGCTTGGCCATGATGTTCGCCTTGAGGTCGGCCTTGGGCTGCACGGGTTCGACGGCCAGGCCAAGCAGCGCAGCGGTGTCGCTCAATCCGGTCAGCTCGTTCCTCATCGCCTCAGACTCCATCAACTGCGCTTCGAAGTTGTCGCGCTCCTGCGGGCTGAGTGCGTTCAGCGCGTACCCTGCGGCATCGGTGTTCAGCTCGTCCTTCTCATGCTCCGTCATGACGCCACCCCCAACTCATCTCGTAGCCGCATCATTCCGTCGCGCAATCGTGTCTTCACGGTGCCAAGCGGCACACTCAACATCTCCGCCAGCTCACTGTGGCTGTACCCTCCGTAGTACGCCAGGGTGACCGCCTGACGCTGCATCTCAGACAATCGCGCCATAGCCACCTCCACTCTTTCGTGTTCCACGCTAATCTCAACCGTCTCGGAGACGGAGTCGTAAGCCGGGTCGTAATCGCGAATACCGATCCGGGTCTCGCGATCGCGGCCGGATTGCGATGACCGGACCCGGTCGATCGCCCTCCGATGCGCCATCGTCATCACCCAGCTCGCCGCCTGCCCTTTATTCGGATCGAATCGCGTTGCGGTTTGCCACACTTCGAGAAAAACTTCCTGAGTGACCTCTTCGGACTGGGCGTGGTCCCGGAGAACGCGCACGATGAGGCCGAGGACGCGCGAGGCGATCTCGTCATAGAAATCCGAGAACGCCTGCTGGTCTCCCTCGGCAATACGCAGCAGAAGCTCGTTCGACCTCGTGCGGGATACTGCCTCCTCATTGGAGGTGTCGTCTGGCAACTCTGGCACGAGTTCAAGCATGTCAGGTCTGCCCGTTCGGTGCAGTATGCGGTGCGTGGCTGAACGCGGCCAGTGACGCCGTGACTACGGCCACGGCCTGCGCGGCCACCGCAGTCACCTTCGCCGGATACCACGCGGAGTCTGAGATGACCGGCAGCCCGATCGAGGAAAGGTCCAGCGGCGCATAGACCGAAGCTAGCAGCATGGCGATACCAGCAGCAGCCAGGCCGCCAGCTGTCATGGCCACCCAGCGACGAGGCAACGCCACGACCAGCAGGGCTGCGAGCACACCGGCCGCTCCCTGAATTCGGAACAGGTCGCCGAGTGTCAGCAATGTCCCAGCCAGGGCATCGAACGTCGCGGCGAGTGTGAAATGTATATAGGCGTTCAACAGGAGGGCGATGGCCGTGGCTGCCCGGGCCGCCCGGTTGAGGAGTTTCATGCCGTGCTCTTCTCAAAGCTGGGTGACGAATCAAAGCTGGGTGACGAAAATAGTCGGCCCGGCGGGAAACGGCGGCTGGCCGCTTCCCACCGGGCCGATGCGGAGTCCTACTGGATGCCCTTGTCGGCTGCGATGCCGCCGGCGAGGGCCGCCGCGGTCATCTTCATGTGGCCGGCGGCTTCCTTCAACAGGTCGAAGTAGGCAGGGTCACCAGCGATGTTGGCATCGATGGCGGCAACCAGTGAGGTCGCGTGCATTTCCAGCTCACTCTTCACCGCGTCCGCCGGCAGGTCCGGAACGACGGAGTTGATCAGTTCACCGAACGTCGCGGCGTACTCGCTGAGGCCGGCCATGGCGGCATCGACGCCGGCCTGGTCTCCGGTGGCCTTCGCGACCGTGTAGTCCACGAAGAGCGGGATGTGCGAGCGCCAGGAGTCGAGGAATGGCTCCTCGGCATCCGGGTAGGCAGAACCGACCAGGGCGGCGATCTCGACCGAGTTCTTGTCTAGAGTCGCCACGGCGGCACCGACGTCCTCAGTGGTGAGGTCGCCGCCGTCGGCCAGTGCCTGGTCGATCGCCGCCGCCGCCAGGTAGACGTGGTCAGAGAGCAGGGCGGTGAGGTTGGCACGCAACGTGGCGCCATCGCTGTTCACGGTGTCGGCGACCTCCGCGGATGAGGCGTCCTCGCTCTCCTCCGGGGCGGTGTCGGCTGCCGAGCATCCGGTCAGGACGAGGGCTGCGGCCAGGCCGAGGCCGGTGAACGCTGTGACTTTACGCATGGGTTCTTCTCCTTGTATTCGGGTGGTGCATTTATTGGTGGTGGTCTATGGGACGACGGTGACTTTGGCGTTCATGGTTTGGTGCGGTTGGCAGTAGTAGAGGTACTCGCCGGGCTCATCGAAGGTGTGCGAGAAGGAGTCACCCTCCTGACCCTGCGGGGCGAGCGCGTGGTCGAAGCGGCCATCCGGTGTCTCGGTTCCCCGCAGGCCAGTCGACCCGTCGACCTCGCCCCAGGTTCCCGAGGTCACGGTGTGGCTGATCGCCTCGCCGTTCTGCCAGGTGACGGTGGTGCCGGCCGGGACGGTGATATCCGACGGCATGAACTTCAGGCTGACGGTCATCACCGTGTTCTCGCCCGCTGGTTGGCTGGCGGACTGGCCGGCCGTCGGTATCGAGGCCGGTCCCGCGCATCCGACGAGGACCAGGGCGGGCAGCATGAGCACCGCTGTGAGGCCGGCTCTGGTTGCGCTGAGTGGGTTCCGTGTTGACATGGAACTGGTTCGGCGCGGCAGTGCAACCGGATTGGAATTAGTTTCGGCTGGGCCAGTTCGTCAGCCGTGGCACGGTCTCACCGGGGCCCCGGGACGGCGAAAACCCTCATCGTTGAAGCTGGTGAGGGTTTTGTGCCGGGCCGCGGAACGCCTCTCGGCGCGAGGCCGCTCGTAGCGGCGAATATTGGAGCCCGGGGTTACCGCGACCCGACCCCATCCACCTTACCCACGCATCCGCGACCGGTAGACCGGGTTCGCCACTAGCGCACGGATGCCGACCGAGCGTGTCGGTCAGTCGAGGGAACCGGATCTCCAGAGCTTCGCGCAGGCGGCCAGCTCGCCCGCCATATGCGACAGCCGGAGGGCTTTTCTGGTCAGCGCCGTCGCCCGCTCGGGCGTCGGCACCTCCACATCATCGGCGAGACTGGCCGCGCCGAGGCCGGTCAGTCGGCAGAAGGCGGCGGCACGCTCCAGGGCGACAGCGAAATCGCCCTGGAACAGGCCCCGCAGAATCTCATCGGCCAGCGCCGTGATCTCGGCAGGACCGGTCGGCGACGTGGCGCCGGCCACCACCGAGTCGATGTTGGAGGCGACCTCGGTTCCGCGCTGGTAGAGGAAGCTTGATTGCTCGGCGTCCTGTCGGGTCAGTGTGCGCAGCAGGTAGATGCTCCAGAGCGCACCCGGGAGGCTGTGCGGGCTGGCCCGCGACCACAGTTCGGCGATCGCGTCGATGCCGTTCTCGTCGGTGTAGGCGACCAGGCGTTCGACCACTTCGGCGTCGGGCTGTTCCCGCACCCGGCCGAGGAGGGCGCTGGCCGTCTCATGGGCGACACGGCTGATCTGGGCGGGATCTTCCCCGCCCACCATGCTCTCGAACATCGAGCCGGAGAACAGCGTCGGCTTGTGGAACTCGTCAGTCATCCGCTCCAGCCTAAGCCTGGCGCGGCTGCTCATCCCGAATGAAGGAGATATCCGCCGGATGCCCGGTGTCGGCCATCAAATCGAGGCGCACCGGTACGTTTTTCCTTCATTCGGGACAAAGCGCAAGCAGTCAACGCATCCCGAGAGTCCGTGGGTAGAGGTCGGCGATGAACGCCTCGAGCTCGTCGAGGCAGGCGTGAATCAGCCCGGTGGCGTAGTGCCGTTCGTCCCCCACCCCGTCCAGGGTGATGACCAGCTGGGGGACGGCGGTTTGGTCTCGATGAATGCCCTGAAGGGTGAGGCCGGCCCGACTCGCGGCGGCATCGGACCGTGATCGTGAAGCTCTCATCCTGCCCGGAGCCGCTGACGGTCGCCTGGAACACGTTGCACTCGGACCTCTTCCCTGACGTGCGCCAGGCGGTCGAGAGCCTGCGCTGACCCACCAGCGCTCGATTCTGCGAGCGGCGGGATCCGCGCTAGATTTAACGCTGCGGGCCTCTAGCTCAGTTGGTAGAGCATCGGACTTTTAATCCGCGGGTCGCCGGTTCGAGCCCGGCGGGGCCCACCGCATCCGTATCCCTCGTTGTGCTCGTTTGGGTCGAACGTGACCGGTCGCCCGGGCACAATCGCCCCAGATGGGCACAATCGTCGGCGTTAGACCGCGACGGCACCGAGGGCGAGCCCGAGCAGGTAGGTGACCGCAGCCGCCCCGTAGCCGATCGCCAGTTGGCGCAGCGCGCGACGTAGCGGTGGGCCGCCCGAGAGCAACCCGACCACGGCGCCGGTGCCGAGCAACGCCAGACCCACAATCACGGCAGCCGTGATGACCGCGGCGAGCCCCTGCAGGCCGAACAGGTACGGCAGCACCGGCAGCAGGGCGCCGGAGGCGAAGAAACAGAAGCTGGACCCGGCAGCCCCCAGAGCCGACCCGATCTCCTCGTGCTGGTTGACCACCGACAGGTCCCCGGTCGGGTCGACCTGCAGGTTCCCCATCGTCCGCCTGGCCTTCGCCTCGGCATCCGCCTCGGTCATGCCGCGGGCGCGGTAGACGAGCGCCAACTCGTTCGCGTCGACGTCGAGGTTGGACAGGGCCGAGCGGGCCTGCGGGTTGGGGTTGGATGCCTCGAGCAGCTCCCGCTGCGACCGCACCGACACGAACTCCCCCGCCGCCATCGACAGGGCGCCGGCCAGCAGACCGGCGATACCGGTGGCCAGGATGATCGGGGTGGCGACACCGGTGGCGCCGATTCCCATCACCAGGGCGAGGTTCGAGACCAGGCCGTCGTTGGCGCCGAAGACGGCGGCGCGGAACATCCCGGACAACCGGGCACGACCGCGCGCCGCCAACCCGCGCACGACCTCCTCGTGGATCTGCTCGTCAGCCGCCATCTGCCTGGTGGCATCCTGGTCCGCCTCATACGGGGACCGCGCCTCGGCGCGCTGCGCGAGGGCGAGCACGAACACCGAACCGAAGCGCCTGGCCAGCCAGCCGAGCATCCGGGTGCGGAGATCGCCGCGCCTGGGCTTGCCGACCTGGTCGCCGAGCAGATCGATCCAGTGATCCGCGTGACGACGTTCCGCCTCGGCAAGCGCCAGCAGGATTTCCTTCTCCTCCCCGGTGCGGCGGCTCGCCAGGTCGCGGTACACCGCGGCCTCGGCGCGCTCGTCAGCGAGGTACTGGCGCCAGCGGCGCACCTGTCTCGCGTCAGGCATTCTGGCGCCCAGTGCGGATGCCCCAGGACAGCGTCCAGGATTCGCCCGGTACCAGCCAGCGCAGGCCGCTGCCGGATACCAGCGCATTCGGCGGAGCAGTCATCGGCTCGATCGCCACGGCCAGCCCCTCACCGTCCTCCCGCCGGAAGGCCGGCGCAGTGAACACCTGCGCGTAGCCGAAGTTGTCGTCCTGCCACAACTCGACCCAGCGGCCATCCGGCGCCGTCAAGCGGTGCCGCCCAACCCCGTCAACCAGCTCCACGCCACCGAAAGCGGTGTCCAGCGACAGGTCGCCGACGCGGCGCCCGGTGCGCAGGTCGTAATCGGTGCCGGCAACCGGATGCTCCCCGGTCGGGTTCTGCCGGGCATCCGTCTCGAACCGGGTGGCCGCCTTCACCTCGACGGTGAGATCCTCGATCGGCGTATCGCCGACCCGCAGGAAGGGGTGGGCTCCGACCGCGACCGGAGCGGCGGCCTCCGACCGGTTGCGGATGCTGTGGGTGACCAGCAGTCCGTCGGCCTGCACCTCGTAGCGCACGCTGGTTTCGAGCAGGAACGGGTAGCCGTGCTGCGGGAACACGGTGGCAGCCAGGGTGACTGACGCGCTGCTGCGCTCGGCGACCCGGTAGGCGGTGTTGCGGAGCAGGCCGTGGATCGCGTTCCCCAGCTTCGGCTCGGTGAGGTCGAGCTGCTGATCCTCCCCGTCGAGTCGCCAGAGACCGTCCCTGACCCGGTTCGGCCACGGCACCAGCACGATGCCATTGCCGAACGACGGCTTGGCGATCTCCGGGAACGGCTCGGTGAGGTGCCTGCCGCCGACGGTCAGGGTGCGTATCCCGGCGGCGAGTTCGGTGACAACCGCCTCGGTGCTTGTGGTCCCCCAGGTTCCGGTCAGACGAAACTGCTCCCCGGTTGGCGCGTGCATGCCACCAGCCTACTGACCGCAGCGCCTACGGTTGTAGGTAGACCCCCAACGCAGAAGGACCCATGGCCGCGATAACCAAGCATGTGACGAAACTGGCCGACGGCCGCGACCTCATCTATTTCGACGACGCAGACACCACCCTGCCTTTCGAACGGTCGGCGGATGCCCGCACTCTCGATGCTCGTCCGGCGACGGCGACCATGAGGCAGGATGTGCTGACCGGCGAGTGGGTCTCGATCGCCTCCGCCCGGCAGAACCGCGCCTTCCTGCCCCCGGCGGACCAGGATCCACTGGCACCGGCGACTGCCTCGAACCCATCAGAAATCCCGGACGTCTACGACGTCGCCGTGTTCGAGAACCGCTCCCCCTCGTTCGGTCCTGGCCTCGGCGACGCGGATGTCGACGGCCTGGCATTCGAGAGGACCGCCCCCGCGAACGGTCGCTGCGAGGTGGTCTGCTTCAGCCCGGAACACGAGGGCTCGTTCGGCACCCAGACCCCGTCGCGGGCCCGCACGGTGATCGAGGCGTGGGCGGACCGCACCGCAGCGCTGTCGGCCATGCCGGGCATCCGCCAGGTGTTCCCGTTCGAGAACCGGGGCGAGCAGATCGGCGTCACCCTCAGCCATCCGCACGGCCAGATCTACGCCTACCCGTACATCACGCCGCGCACCCAGCGGCTGATGGCGTCGATCGACTCGGTTGGTCCGGACCTGTTCCAGCGGATCCTCGACACCGAAACGGCGTCAGAGCGGGTGGTGCTCAGCGGAGAACACTGGACGGCATATGTGCCGTTCGCGGCCCGCTGGCCACTCGAGGTGCACCTGCTGCCGCACCGTCACCTGCCGGACTTCGCGGCAACCAACGGGGCCGAGCGCGACGAGTTGGCCACCCTCTACCTGAGGCTGCTGCGCGGAATCGACAACATCTACGACACCCCGACGCCGTACATCGCCGCCTGGCACCAGGCGCCGGTCGATGTGGGGAGGAATGACATCCGGTTGATGCTGCAGGTGACGTCGCCCCGGCGGGCCGCCGACAAGCTCAAGTACCTGGCCGGGTCGGAGGCGGCGATGGGAGCCTGGATCGGCGACGTGCCGCCGGAGCATGCCGCCGAGTTGGTGCGGGACGGGATCGCCCGACTATGAGAGACATCCGTGACGACGCCCGGGACGGCTTCGCCGAGTTTTTCGGGCAGGCACCGGCCGGGCTGTGGTCTGCCCCCGGGCGGGTCAACCTGATCGGCGAGCACACCGACTACAACGACGGATTCGTGCTGCCGTTCGCCATCAACCGGCGCACCGTCGTGGCACTCGGCCTGCGCGATGACCGGATGCACGGTGATGGTCACAAGCTCAGAGTCGCCAGTTCGTTCGCCGACGAGATCGCCGAGATCGACTTCTCCCAGTTGACGCCGGATCGACTGCACGGCTGGTCGGCGTATCCGCTCGGCGTCGCCTGGGCGCTCGGCGGGTTCGGTGCCGATCTGGCTGCCGTGCCGGGCGTGGATCTGTTCATCGAGTCGGACGTTCCGGTGGGCGCCGGGCTGTCGTCCTCCGCCGCCATCGAGAGCGCCGTCGCGCTCGCACTGAATGACGTGTGGCAGCTGGGCTTGGGGCGGGAGACCCTGGCGAGAGTCGGCCAGCGCGCCGAGAACGTCGCCGTCGGCGCCCCCACCGGGATCATGGACCAGACGGCGTCGCTGCTGGGGCGCAATGGCTCAGCCGTGTTCCTTGACTGCCGAAGCCTGCACACCGAGCTCATCGACCTGGGGCTGGAGCGGGCCGGCCTGGTCGTGCTCGTCATGGACACCGGAGTCAGCCACTCCCACTCCACCGGGGGCTACGCCTCGCGACGGGAATCCTGCGAGAAGGGGGCGCGGATGCTCGGAGTCGACTCCTTGCGGGATGTCACGACCGACGTCCTCCCGCGCGCACGGGAACTGCTCGACAACGAAACCTTCCGCCGGGTGAGGCACGTCGTCACCGAGAACCAGCGGGTGCTCGACACCGTGCAGGCACTCCGCATCGACGGGCCCGGCGCTATCGGGCAGCTGCTCGACGAGTCGCACCGGTCGATGCGCGACGACTTCGAGATCTCGGTGCCCGAACTGGACCTGGCGGTCGAGGTCGCCCTGGCGAACGGCGCGATCGGCGCCCGGATGACCGGCGGGGGTTTCGGCGGTGCCGCGATCGCCCTGGTGCCTGCCGCATCCGTCTCCCTGGTGCAGGTGGCGCTGGACGGCGCGTTCTCGGAGCACGGCTACAGCCCGCCGGACACCTTCGCGGTGACGGCGTCGGACGGGGCGACCCGCGAACCCTGAGGCTCAACGATGACGGGCTTCGTCGATGATGACCCCCCTACAAATAGCCGCATCGTCGACAAAGGACGTCGTCGTTGAGCCTGAGCAGGGGCTAGAGGCGTTCGGCGGCGTCCACGACGTTGGCCAGCAGCATCGCGCGGGTCATCGGACCGACCCCGCGCGGGTTCGGGGAGAGGAACCCGGCCACCTCGGCACAGGCCGGGTCGACATCGCCGAGCAGTTGGGCCTTCCCGGTTACCGCATTCTCGACCCGGGTGATTCCCACGTCGAGCACCGCCGCGCCGGGCTTCAGCCACTCCGGCTTGACCAGATGCGGAACGCCAACCGCCGCCACCACGATGTCCGCCCGCTCCACTTCGGCCACCAGATCCCTGGTGCGCGAATGCGTGAGGGTGACGGTGGCGTCCAGCCCCTTGCGGGTCAGCAGCAACCCGAGCGGGCGACCGACGGTGAGTCCTCGGCCAATGATGGTCACGTGCTGCCCGGCGACCGGCACATCGTAGCGGCGCAGCAGCTCGACGATCCCGGCCGGCGTGCACGGCAGGGGGGAGTCGAGCTCGCCCATCACCCCGAGCACCAGCCGACCGAGGTTGGTCGGGTGCAGCCCGTCGGCGTCCTTCAGCGGGTCGATGAGCTCGAGCATGGCGTTCTCATCGAGACCTGCCGGCAGCGGTAGCTGAACGATGTAGCCGGTCACCTCGGGGGCCGCGTTCAAGTCTGCGATGGCGGCCCGGACATCCGCAGCGGATGCCGTGGCCGCCAGGTCGACCCGGATCGAGCGAATGCCCACCTCGGCACAGTCGCGGTGCTTGCCCGCCACGTACGAGCGCGACCCTGGATCGTCGCCGACCATCAGGGTGCCCAGGCCCGGCGTGATGCCGTTCGCCTTCAGCCTTTCGATGCGGGAGCTGAGCTCGCGCTTGATCGTGGATGCCGTGGCGACGCCGTCAAGGGTGATCGCGGTCATGTGGTGCTCCGTCCAAAAGCCAGCAGGTCAGGTGACCGACCTCGCAGGCTCGGTCGGCGCTGGGGTCGCGCAATCGCTGGCGCGATTGCCTCTAACTCCACCGCGCGGGCGAGGTGAGCCCCGGGTAGAGCGGGAACTGGTCGGCGAGCCGCTTCACCCGGGCGCGGAGCGCGTCCAGGTCAGGGTTCGGCATCAGGGCGGTGGCGATCACGTCTGAGACCTCGGTGAACTCTTCGTCGCCGAAGCCGCGGGTGGCCAGGGCCGGCGTTCCGATGCGCACACCGGAAGACACCATCGGCGGCCGCGGATCGTTCGGAACCGAGTTGCGGTTCACCGTGATGCCCACCGAGTGCAGGATGTCCTCTGCGTCCTTGCCGCTGATCTCCGAGGTGCGCAGATCGACCAGCACCAGATGAACATCCGTTCCGCCGGTGAGCAGGTCGATACCGGCCGCCTTCGCGTCATCCGCCATCAACCGTTCGGCCAGGATCCTGGCGCCGCTGACCGTGCGCCGCTGGCGGTCCTTGAACTCGTCTTCGGCAGCCAGCTTGAACGCGGTCGCCTTGGCGGCGATGATGTGCATGAGCGGCCCGCCCTGCTGCCCGGGGAAGACGGCCGAGTTGATCTTCTTGTGCATCTCCAGGTCGTTGGTGAGGATGAAGCCGGAGCGCGGTCCGGCCAGCGTCTTGTGCACGGTGGAGGAGACGACATCCGCATAAGGAATCGGCGACGGGTGCAGGCCGGTGGCGACCAGACCGGCGAAGTGCGCCATGTCGACCCAGAGCTTCGCGCCGACCTCATCGGCGATCTCACGGAACGCGGCGAAGTCGAGCTGCCGAGGGTAGGCGGACCAGCCGGCGATCAGCACGGTCGGGCGCACGGCGAGCGCCTGCTCGCGCACGATGTCCATGTCGACGCGGGCGGTCTGCGGGTCGACCCCGTAGGCGTTGGCGTTGTACAGCTTGCCGGAGAAGTTCAGCTTCATGCCGTGGGTGAGGTGGCCGCCGTGGGCGAGCTCCAGGCCCAGGATGTTGTCGCCTGGGTTTGCGAGCGCCATCAGCACGGCGGCGTTGGCCTGGGCACCGGAGTGCGGCTGCACGTTCGCGTAGGCGGCACCGAACAGCGACTTGGCGCGGTCACGCGCGAGGTCCTCGGCGACGTCGACGTACTCGCATCCTCCGTAGTAGCGGCGGCCCGGGTAGCCTTCGGCGTACTTGTTGGTGAGCACGGAGCCCTGAGCCTCGAGCACCGCTCGCGAGACGAAGTTCTCGCTGGCGATCATCTCCAGGGTGTCGCGCTGGCGGCCGAGCTCCTGCTCGAGCACGGCGGCGATCTCCGGGTCGACGCTGGCAAGCGGATCGGTGAAGGAAGACGGAAGTTTGTCGTTCAAGGCTGGCTCCTTACGGCTGACATTCATTCGGACGGGCGACGAGCTCACGGCGGGCACTCGCGCCTACTGTGTCACCCGGCCCAGGCGTACGGCCGAATCGAGGGCCCCACCGCGGTAGGGACAGCCGCTCCCCGATGGTTCCCCATCTCAACGCCAGTCGCGACAGCGAAAGTCTATCGCCGAAGTGCCCATTCCGGAGGATAGTGCCCGGCGCAACGGAACCTATTCACCGGAACGGGCACTGTGACGAGTCAGTGCTCGACGACGCGACGCTGCGGACGACCGCGGAGCACGGCATCCGCCACCACGACCAGCACAATCGCGACGACCAGGAAGCCGAGGTAGAGGTACGGCAGTGATCCGAGCCCGTACTGCTGCAGCGCCAGCGACCCGACCAGCGCTCCCCCGCCGATCCCGACGTTGAATGCTGTCGTGTAGAAGGCGCTCGACGTGTCGCGGATGCGCGCCGGCGCCGCGTGCAGCACCCGGGTCTGAAGCAGCGGCGGAAGCATCCCCATGGACAGCCCCCAGACCAGGAACGCGATGATCGCGACCGGGGCCACTGCGGGCCAGGTGCCGAGCACAGCGACGGATGCGGTCAGCACCACCAGCGCGACCATCAGCCCGGTCCGCGGACGCGATCCGAACCAGACGGCGACGATCACCAGGGCGAGCACGCCGGCCGCCCCGTAGCCGAACAGTGCCGGGCCGACGGCAATGGCGTCCAGCCCCATCTGGCGGGTAAGGAACGGCTCGACGTAGGTGTAGAAGGTGTACTGCCCGGTCATGGCCACGGCAGTGATGACGCACACGAAGACCACGCCGAGAGCTGACTGCTGCTTGCGCGGGGCGGCCGTGGCATCCGTCAACGCGGCGATGTTGCCGGTCGCCGTGCTCACGGTCGGCACCGACGCCGTCATGGTGTGCATGCTCACGCGGGGAAGCAGCTTCCAGACGAAGAAACTGCCGATCAGGGTGAGGACGGCGAGCACGGCGAAGGATGCGCGCCAGCCGATGGCCTGGCCAAGCGCGGTTCCCAGCGGCACCCCCAGCACGAACGCGAGCGAACCGCCGCCGAGCGAGATCGACACGGCGCGGCCGATCTGCTCCTTCGGCACCAGGTACGCGGAGTAGGCGCCGATCACCGTCCAGAAGATCCCGTGCGCGACGCCGCCGATGATGCGGGCGATGACCAGCACCACGTAGTTGGGCGCCAGGGCCGTCATCACAGTGCTGACCACCAGCACGAGCAGCACGATGATCACCAGGCGGTGTCGGTCGACACGGCGGGTGAGGTGAGCGAGCGGAGCGCTGGTCAACACCACGGTGAACGCGAAGACGCTGACGGTGAGGCCGATCAGCGACTCGGTGACCCCGAGTTCGGCGCTCATGTAGGAGAGCAGCCCGGTCGGCAGCATCTCGATGGTGACACTCAGGAAAATGGCGAGCGCCACCGTGAACAGAGCGAGGTAGGGGAAAGGTTTAGCGTCAGGCGCGGTCATCGCGGCTAGGTCCATCCGGGGTGAGGCGAGGCGCCGCCAACGGGAAGCCGCGAGAGTGCGCGGCAACGGTGACAGTTTACAGACGGACCGAGGCGGTTTTCGCGGGCGCGGATGTCAGATTATGACTCTACGATTGTGCGGTGAGCAACCTCCCCACCCCACCGGAAACCGGATCCATTCCGCTGCCAGAAGGGGAGATCGAGACCGAGCCCCGCCAGACCAGGTGGCAGCGCCTCGCAGCCGGCGTCGCCGACCCGGTGATGCGCATCCTCATCGTCTCCGGCTTCGTGCTGACGCTCGGGCGGGGCGTGTTCCTCGCACTCACAGTGCTGTACTTCACGATCATCGTGGGCTTGACCGCAATAGAAGTCGCCATGATCCTCACGGTATCGAGCGCGGCGGGCGCCGTCGCATCCGTGGCCGCCGGCCATCTGGCCGACCGGTTCAGCGCCCGCCGACTCATGGTCGCGTTCGAGTTCGTCGCCGGAAGTGCGCTGATCTTCTACGTGATCGCCGACAGCTTCGTCGTGGCCCTCACCATCGCCTGCGTTTACAGCGCCTTCCACATGGCCGCCAATTCCGTGCGGTCGGCGATCATCGCCCGTGCGTTCGACGGTGAGGGACGGGTGAGCGCCCGTGCGGTGCTGCACACCGTCACCAACATCGGCATCGCGATCGGCAGCGCCGCCGCCGCCGCCGCATTGCTGGCGGGAACCGCTGAGGCGTTCCACGCCACCATGGTCGTCGCCGGCGGCGTGATCGTCGCCAGCGTCATCCCCCTGCTTCGCCTCCCCAGACGGGTCAACGCCCCTGTTGTCGAGCCCCAGGCGGACGGGTCGCGGGCGAAGCCGGGAACCTCCCCGTATCGGGATAGGCGCTATCTGGCCCTCACCGTGCTCACCGGAATTTTCTGTCTGCACTTCGGGCTGGCCGAGATCGGGCTGCCACTGTGGATCCTGCACAACACCGATGCCCCGATCGCCATGGTCTCGGTGGTGCTCATCCTGAACACCATCATCGTGATCGCCTTCCAGATCCCGCTCAGTCGCGGCACCAACGACATCCGCCACGCCGGCAAGGTCATCGCGATCTCGGGAGTCCTGATGGCGGCCGCCTGCTTCGTGTACGCGGCCTCCGGACTGGTATCGCTCTGGTTCGCGGTTGTCTTCCTGGTGATCGCCACCCTCGCGCACACCTTTGCCGAGGTGTTGTCGTCGGCCGGCGTATGGGGCCTCAGTTTCGAGCTGGCCGACCAGCAGCGAGCCGGCGCCTACCAGGGGGTCTTCGGCCTGAGCTGGTCGATCTCGGCGATGGTCTCGCCACTCGTCGTGACCCTTGCCGTGACCAACGGCATGCTCGGCTGGGCGGCTCTCGCCGTGGTGTTCCTGCTGTCGGCCTTCGGCGTGTGGTGGATCGCGCGCCGCGCATCCGTCCCCTCTAGTCTGGTGACGTGAACTCGCCAGTACTGCCCGACGCCGCCGGCCCCACCCACTGGGTGCTGACCCTGGTCTGCGACGACCAGCCCGGGATCGTGCACGCGATCACGGGTGCAATCGTGCAGGCCGATGGCAACATCACCGAGTCCCACCAGTTCTCCAGTCACGACACCCACCAGTTCTTCATGCGGCTGCAGGTGGAGTCGGAAGCCAGCCGGGCTGATTTCGAGTCAGCGCTGGGGCCGGTTATCGACCGGTATTCGATGACCTGGAACCTCGATGTCGTCGGCCGTCCGCTGCGCACCCTGGTTCTGGTCTCCACGGCGGCGCACTGCCTGAACGACCTCATGTTCCGCGAGCGTGCCGGGCAGTTGCCCGTGCATATCCCGCTGGTGCTCAGCAACCACGAGACCCTGCACAATCTGGCCAACTTCTACGGGGTGCCGTTCGAGGCACATCCGGTCTCCTCCCCCGGCCAGAAGCTGGCGTTCGAGGACCGGGTCATCGATGCTGTCGAGCAGCACGACATCGAGCTGGTGGTTCTGGCGCGTTATATGCAGATCCTGTCGCCGGAGATGTGCGACCGGCTGACCGGGCGGATGATCAACATCCACCACTCCTTCCTGCCCGGCTTCAAGGGGGCGAACCCCTACCGCCAGGCGCACGCCCGGGGCGTGAAGCTGATCGGCGCGACGGCGCACTTCGTCACCAGCGACCTCGACGAGGGTCCGATCATCGAACAGAACGTGGTGCGGGTCGACCATTCCCGTTCCCCCGGCGAACTGGTGGCGATCGGCCAGGACGAGGAGTCACGCACCCTCACCCAGGCGGTCAAGTGGTTCGCCGAGAATCGGGTGCTGCTTGATGGGCAGCGCACCATTATCTTCCGGTGACGCCCGACTGCGGGTAACGCGCGTCGTTGTCAGCTGGTCGGCTGTGGGGTTCCGCTGGGACGGTGGTAATCCTCGACCGAGCGGACCGGCGGGAGGGTGAGCAGGAGTGCCAGGTAAACGAGCCCGAAGAAGCCGCCGGTCACCAGCGTCAGCGCGAAAGCACCAGCGTGGCCGCTGAGTCTTATGTGGGTGGTCGGTTCCATCACCAGCGTCCAATCGTCTCAATCATGCGGGTGAGTTCTGCCCAGTAGTCACGGAATTCGGCCAGCTGGGCTCGCCCGGCATCCGTCAAGGTGAAGTACTCGCGGGGAGGGCCGGCTGCCGATTCCCGCCACTCGTGCTCGACCAGCCCATCGCGACGGAGCTTGGCCAGCAACGGGTACGTGCCTTCCTGCACCGGGATTCCGCCGTCGCGCAACGCCGTCACGATCTCCGCTGCGTACGGGTGGGTGGGCTCGATGGTAGCGAGCACCAAGGGCTCGAGCACGCTGCGCCGAAGCGTTGCGAGCTTGGTATCTACTTCCATTACGGCGGCGTTAGCGGCTTCATCATGGACCGGCGCGATTGCGGCCTGAACCTGGTAGGGGCCGATCGTCGCCGTATCGAGCGTTCGAGTCGGCACATCGGAGAATAATGTCCGGGAGATGTCGATCTGCGGACTCACCGTTCGACGTCCTTATGAAGACGCCGAACGGTGTCCCTACACGGAAGCGAAACTATGACACGCGAACTGATCTACACCGGATTCATCACTCTCGACGGCGCGATCGACTCTCCCGGCGCCACCGCCGAGGGGCACCCAGGCGGCGGCTGGGTGTTCGACACCGAGTTCGTCCCCGATGCGTACTCGCTGAAGGCGGAAGAGCTCGAGGAGACGACGGCTCTGCTGTTCGGCCGTCGCAGCTACGAAGCGTTTTCGAACTTCTGGCCGGCGTCGCCCGATCACGCGGCCTACCACGACCTACCGAAGTACGTCGCATCCACGACGCTCGGCGACGACGATCTGGTCGACGGCTGGGGCCAGACGACAATCCTGCGCACCACCGAGGACATCGCAGGCCTGAAGCAAACGGAAGGCGGCGCGATCTTCATCCACGGCAGCGCCGAGCTCGCCCTGCGCCTGGGCGAAGCGGGCCTCATCGACCGCTACAACCTGCTGATGTTCCCCTACCTCTTGCACGGCGGGAAGACGATCTTCAGTGCGAGTGGCGCCGACCGCCGCGCCCTAGCGCTGCGCGACTCCGCAAGCTACGCCAACGGAGTGGTGAAGCTCGTCTACGACGTGCAGCGCTGACGACGGGCGCGACAGCATCGATCCGAAGACGATTTCGGTGCCGTCGGGGTGGATGGCGGCGGTCAGATGCGGGCGCGTTCTGGTACTTCTGGAACGAGCAGGATGGCGACCAGGCCGAGCATGGTTCCTGTGATGCGGCGCTGCCAGGTGGTCCACGAGGGCCGGGTGGCGAGAAAGCTGGCGATCCCGCCGGAACCGAAGGCACAGCGCTCCACCTGACAGCCCGGGGCATTAATCGCCTCGGGCGGTGCTCGGCTGGCATGATGCCCGGGGACACGTGTCAGCGGGTCGTCGTCGATGTCTCGCGCAACGGAACCCAGCGTTGCTGTGCCAACCGCGCCGCCGTGCGCCGCCACCGCGCCCGATATCGAAGCAAGCCATAAGTGAGCCAGACTGCGCAGGCGCGTCGCTAGGGTTATGGCATGACGACTGTGTTCACCGGAGCCCGCAAACTCGACGTCGCCGGGCAGGTCGACGACTTTTGGATGCTCACCGACGGGGGCACGATCACCCAGACCGGGGTCGGTACCGCACCGGCGGCCGACGAGCGGGTCGACGTGGCCGGACGCTGGCTGGTGCCCGGGTTCATCGACCTGCACGGCCACGGTGGCGGCGGGCACGCCTACGACGACGGTGACGACGAGATCATTGCCGCGCTGACGACGCACCGCGCCCACGGGACGACGCGTTCGGTGATCAGCCTGGTCGCCAACCCGATGGCGCAGCTGAGGGAGAGCCTCGAGGTGATCGCCGACCTGGTCGAAGACGACCCCCTGGTGCTCGGCTCACACCTCGAGGGACCCTATCTGGCTCAGGAGCGTCGAGGCGCTCACAACCAGGATCACTTGAGAACGCCAGACCAGTACGAGATCGACGGGCTGCTCGCCGCCAGCCGCGGCACCCTGTGCCAACTCACCATCGCCCCGGAACTACCCGGCGCCATGGAGACGATCGAGCACCTGGTGGGCGAAGGCGTCGTCGTCGGAGTTGGCCACACCGAGGCCTCCATCGAGGTCGCGCGCGAGGCTTTCGACCGTGGTGCGAGCATCCTGACCCACGCGTTCAACGCGATGCCGGGCATCCACCACCGGGCCCCAGGGCCAATCACGGCCGCCTTCGAAGACCCGCGGGTGACCATCGAGCTGATCCTCGACGGGCTTCACGTGCACCCACAGGTCGCCGCGATGGCCTTTCGTGCCGCCCCCGGGCGGGTCGCCCTGGTGACGGATGCCATGGCAGCAGCCGGATCGGATGACGGAGACTACCGCCTGGGTTCGCTGAACGTGTCGGTGCGCGGGGGTCTCGCGGTGCTGCGCGGCACGAACACGATCGCCGGATCCACCCTCACGCAGGATCAGTCGCTCCGTTGCGCAATCACCCAGGCGGGGGTGGCACCAGTTGATGCCGTGATGGCGCTCACCTCCACGCCGGCACGCGCAATCGGCTATGCCGATCGGCTCGGGGAGCTGGCACCCGGGTTCGCCGCAGACGCCGTGCTGATGGACTCCGAGTGGACCGTTGAGCGGGTCTGGGCCAACGGGGTGGCGATCAACCCACCCCGCGGATCCTAGAAGACCACCCACCCCCATTCGCGGGTACTCGTTGAGCCGGTCACCGTGTCGTCCCCGGGTACGAATGTCGCCCGCACGTTGTGCACCCCGCGACCCAGGTCGTCCAGCGTCACGGGCGTGCCGTTCTCTGCTTCGCCGAGCGTCACCTCTTCGGCCAGGTCACCGTCGACGGGGCAGCGTCGCCGGCGCCTCCGCGATGCCGACGAGCGCCGCCCCGACCGCGGCCGACGGATAGTCGGTCGGCGCGAGGCGCACCCGAGGGGCCAGCTCGAGCGAGGCGAGGAACGGCGAGGCCGCCGACCACTCTTCGAGCACCTCCCCGACAGCCGTGCGCAGCTGGTCACCCAGGGAGCTGATGCCCCCACCGAGCACGACAGTGTCCACATCGATGGTGAGCACGAGGATGCGAACGGCTGCGGCGATGTTGTTGACCAGCCCGTGCCTCACCTCGATTGCTTTGGGCTCGCCGCGCTCGGCAGCTTCGAAGAGTTCCTGCACCGGCCGCGCATCCGCTCCCGGCCACTGCCGTGCCACAGCCGAACCGGACGCCAGAACCTCGATGCAGCCGCGCTGGCCGCACGGGCACGGCGGACCGTTCGGGTCGATCGGGATGTGACCGATCTCGCCGGCCGCCCCCCTGGACCCGCGCCAGAGCCGACCGTCGAGCACCAGGCCGGCCGCCAGACCGGTGCCGAGGTTGAGGTAGGCCATCGAGTGGGTCGTTTCGTCGGCGAGGCGCTTGTAGACGCCAAGCGCTGCCGCATTCACGTCGTTCTCGACACGCACCAGCACACCCAGTCGGGCGCCCAACTCGGCGCCGAACTCCAGGTCGTCGACGGCGAGGTTCACTGCGTGGGTGACGCGACCGGTGTCCGGTTCGACCTGGCCGGGAATCCCGACCCCGATCGAGGTGAACTCTCCCGGGTCGATCCCGGCATACTCGGCGAGCTCGGCGACCGCTCTCGCGGCAGTGTCGACCACGCCGATCGCCCCGCGAATCGTGGGCAGTCGCATTTGGTGCACGATCTCGCCGGACGGGGTCAGGGCAACCGCTGCCGTTTTCGTGCCGCCGATGTCGATTCCGACTCTCACTATTCTGTCCCGTCCTCGGAGGTGCCCATCGTGCTTCCTGTCGTCAAACCTGCTGCCCGCTCGAACCAGGCGAGAAGTGCTTCAGCTACGTGGGCGGATGCCCCGAACGTCGCGATGTCGGTGTACGCCCGGTCATCCCCCGGCCAGCCCATGTCGACGACGATGACTGCCGGATGCTCGCGCCTGGCTTCGTCGATCAACTCGCGAACCCACTGGTGGCGGTGGTTGTCCCGGCCGATGAGCACCAGCTGCCGGCCGGGCGGAATCGCGCCGAGCGGGGTGCCGGCGGAGATCCGCTGGTCAGCCCAGGTCACCCAGGGCGCGATGCCGACTGCCAGGTTCGTCTCCATCTCCAGCACGACCTGGTGTCGGTCAGCGGCGACGGAAACCGACGACGTCACCTCGAAGGAGTCTGCGGTGCGCGTAAGGTCGAAGCGGGGAGTCGGTACTCCCGGCGGCGCCGACGCCGCACGACGGATGGCGTAGTCGACGGCCAGCGAGTGGGTGCGCTCCGCGGCGTCGGCTAGCCGGGCGGCGTCGAGTCGCCCCTCAGCGATCGCCGAACTGATCGCTTGCTCGATCTCGGCGAGTTGCTCGTCCGAATTGTCGGTCCCGATGCAGAGCAGGTCGCAGCCGGCCGCGATGGCGCGCACGGCAGCCTCCGGGATCCCGGTGATGGCGCTCGCCCCCGCCATGTCCAGCGCATCGGTGACGATAACCCCCTGATAGCCGAGACCGCCGCGCAGTAGTTCCTGGAGGATTCGGGGCGACAGCGTCGCCGGTGCCTCCGGGTCGAGCTGCGGCAGCAGGATGTGCGAGGTCATGATGCTTGCGGCATCCGCCTCGATGACCGCGCGGAACGGCACCAGCTCCCTGTCGGTCAGGGTGTCAAGCGGCACGTCCACCACCGGCAACGCCAGGTGGGAGTCCTGCGCGGTGTCACCGTGGCCGGGGAAGTGCTTGGCGCTGACCGCGATTCCGGCGGACTGCACGCCGCGCACCCAGGCGACACTGTGGCGGGCGACCAGTTCGGGGTCGGCGCCGAAGCTGCGCACCCCGATGACCGGATTGTCCGGGTTGGAATTGATGTCCACGTCGGGCCCGAAGGTCATGGTGCAGCCGGCCTGACGCAGCTGGTGGCCGACGTCGGCGGCCACCTCCTCGGTATATGCCAAATCGTCTATGCGTCCGAGGATGGCGTTCCCCGGGTAGGGCGAACCGACATCGGAGAAGAGCCGGGTGACGTCACCGCCCTCCTCGTCCATGGCGATGACCGCGCGCGGATTCGCTTCCAGGATGGCCGCAGTGAGCTGCTGCAGCTGCGGCAGCGATTCGATGTTGTCGCCGAACAGGCAGACGCCGGCAAGTCCGTCGCGCAGTCGAGCCTCGACCCAGCCGGGAAGCGTGGTGCCGATGAAGCCGGGGAGGAGAACTCCGCTCGCGAAGTTTGCGGTCATCCCTTCACCGCCCCGCTTACCAGGCCGGAGGTGAGCCTGCCCTGCACGATGAGGAAGAAGATGATGACCGGCACCGCGACCAGGGTTGATGCAGCCATCACCTGGCCCCAGTCGGTGGCGCGGGTGGCGCTCGCCTGCACGAACCCCCGCAGCCAGAGCGGGAGAGTCTGGGAGGCCTCGGCCGGCAGCAGCACCAGGGCGACAGTGAACTCGTTCCAGGCCTGCAGGAACGCGTAGACACCGGATGCCACCAGGCCGGGTGCGAGCAGCGGGAAGGTGATGCGCAGGAACGCCTGCGTGCGGCTCAGCCCGTCGACCATGGCCGCCTCCTCCAGGTCTGCCGGGATACCGGCGACGAACCCGCGCAGCATCCAGATGGTGAACGGCACCACGAAGGCGATGTAGATGATGCTCACGCCGATGACCGAGTTGAGCAGGCCGACACTGGAGATCATCTTGTACTGCGCGATGAAGAGGCCCTCAGCCGGGAGCATTTGCACCAGCAGCACGGCGATGACGAAGCTCTTGCGGCCGCGGAACCGGAACCGGCTGATCGCCACCGCGGCCAGAAAGGCGAAGAGCAGGCAGAAGAACACCGCGATCACGGTGATGGCCGCGCTTATGCCGAGTGCGGAATAGAAGTCGCCGTCGGCCAGGGCCGCCACGAAGTTGTCGAACGAGCCGCCGAACGGGAGGAAGGTCGGGGTGAACGATTCCAGCTTCGAGGTGGGAAGCATTGACGAGTTCACCATCCAGTAGACCGGGAAGGTCCAGATCAGGGCGATGACGATGGCGAGGGCGGAGAGCAGTCCCCGTTTGAGTCGAGTGCTCATCAGGCCTCCTCCTCCTTCAGCATGATACGGATATAGAACCAGCTGAGGGCGATGGTGAGCGCCAGCACCAGGATCGACGCGGCGGAGGCCATGCCGAAGTCCTGTGCGAGCGTGCCCTGCTTGTAGATGTAGGTGCCGAGCAGGTCGAAGTCTCCGGCTTTGGAGCCGGCATCCTGCAGCATGGTGATCTGGGTGAACACGCGGAGGTCCCAGATCAGCTGCAGCAGGAAGACGATCATGATCACCGGCCGGATCATCGGCAGGATGATGTGGCGCACCCGCTGCCAGGCGGTCGCCCCGTCGAGGCCGGCGGCCTCCAGGATCTCGTCGGAGACCTGGGTGAGGCCGGCATATGCCGAGAAGGCGACGAACGGCACCGACATCCAGATCACGATGATGCTGGCGACGATGAAGAAGGTGGTCGGCGACTCCAGCCAGTTGAAGCGGTTCAGCTGCACGCCGGGCAGGGCGTCGAGCAGGTAGTTGATCACGCCGCGGCGGCGGTCGAACAGCCAGATCCACACGGTCATGGCTGCGACGACGGGCATCGCCCAGGCCAGCAGCATGGCGATCTGAAGGATGAGCCTGGTGACCTTGCCGATGGCGCTCATCAGCAGGGCGATCAGCATTCCGACGACCAGTGTGATGACGGCCGTGACGATGCAGAAGACGAGGGAGCGGATGACCACTCCCCACAGCCCCGGATCGGAGGCCAGGTGAACGTAGTTGTCGAAGCCGACGAATTCGGCCGGTTGCCCGAACTGCTGGGCCAGGCCGTACTCCTGCATGGAGGTGACCAGCTGCCAGATGAGCGGGTAGCCCATGCCGATGAGGAGGATGGCGACCGCCGGCAGTAGCAACCAGCGTGCGGTTCGGGTGTGCGTGCGGTTCATCGGCGGTCACCTCCTTCGCGCGGTGGAGCTGGGGGAATCGCATCGCGATTCTGCGACCCCAGACCCGACGAAGCTACGCTTCGTCGGGTCGGAATGTTGTTCGATGGTGCGCTTCGACGAGCTCAGCGAGCGGAAATGGAGCAATCCGCTCCCCGAGCTCGTCAGGGGGTGAAGCAGGATCAGTTCAGCAGTTCACTGATCTTGGCGTCGTACTCCTCGGTCAGTGCCGCGATGTCGCCACCGGCGGCCACCTTGCCGAAGAACTCCTCCAGCAGGCCGGAGCCTTCAACCGATGCCCAGCCTGGGGCCGCCGGGGTCAGCTTCGAGTTCGCAGCAGAGTCGATCAGTGCCTGGGCGAACACGTCGTCACCGAGAGCGGAGGCGTAGTCCAGGTTGGCCGGACCGAGGCCGTTCTGGCCGAGCAGCGTCTGGTAGTCCTCCGAGAAGATGATCCTCAGAAGGTCCTTCGACGCTTCCTGGTTCTCGCTGGCCGCCGAGATCGCGATGTTGGAGCCGCCGGCGAACACCGGTGCTGCCCCTCCGTCAGCACCCGGGAGCGGGAAGACGCCGAAGACGTCGTCGTTCCAGGTGGCGATCATCTTGGTGTCGTCCGCGGGGTCCGGAGCCAGGTCACCGATCGACCAGTGCGCCCATCCGGGAGCGATGATGGTTGCCGCCTCTGGCGCGCCCGTCGCATCGTTGTTGTTGATGTTCACCCACGGGGTGCTGTCCGCCTCGGTGACCGGGGCGTTCGATGCGCTCGCGTAGAGCTCCTGAAGTTGCTCCAGGCCCGCGACCGTGTTCGGGTCGGAGAGCGACGAAACCCACGTGTCGCCGTCCTTCACCGCGAGCTCGCCATCGTTGGCGAAGATCCAGGACACGCCGTTGCGCCAGTCCTGGCCACCCAGGTAAAAGCCTGACTGGGTGTCCGTCCTCAGCTCGGCTGCCACCTGGTTGAACTCCTCGAGCGTAGCCGGGACGTCCTTGCCCTCAGCCTCCCAGATGTCCTTGCGGTAAAAGACGTAGCGCGAGCCGAAGTAGTACGGCAGCGCCATCTGGGCACCGTCGACTTCTCCGACCTCGACGAACGATGGCAGCAGCTTGTCACCGCCCAGTTCTTCGTAGATGTCGCTGAGGTCGGAGAATGCGCCGACACCGGTGAAGGTGGGCGACCAGGTGTTCCCGATCTCGACAACGTCAGGGGTATTCTCGGAGTCAGGCAGTGACGTGGTCAGCTTTGCCAACGCATCGCCCCACGCCTGCTCCTCGATAGTGAGGGTGCCCCCGGTTGCGTCTGCGTACTCTGTCTTAAGGTAGTCGCGCAGCTCATCCGGGGTGTCACCACCCATCAGCCACATGGTGATGTCTGTTCCGCCTTCGTCTGCCGGTGGAGTCGTGGAGCATCCGACAAGGATGAGAGCGGCGGCGGTCGCTATGGCAACCGTGCCGAGCTTCTTATTCATTGTGTTGTCCTTCTCTTGGTGCCGGGTATGCGGCCGGTTGGCCGCACCATGGTGGGTCAGGAGACCCCGAGCTGCCCTGAAAGGACCATCACGGCAGCGCCGCGCATGACTATGTCCTCGCCGAGCGTCGTCATCCGTACCGTGAGATCGCCGTGGAACTCTGCCATCGTTCGGTTGCGGAGTGTCTCGATGGCGGCCTCTGCCAGCGCTCCATCAAGTAGTTCGGTCGGGCCGCTCAGCACCACTTCTGCCAGGTTGAGCGCTCCGACCACGGGGGCGAGTGCCAAGCCCAGATGCCTGCCGGCCTCCCGAAGAATCTTGTGCCGAGCGGATGCGTCGGCCGCCTCCAGCTGGGCATCCAGCCGGGGGGCGGCGAGCCAGGTTTCCAAGCATCCGGACTTCCCGCACACACAGGGCGCGGCGTCGCCGTCGCCCACCACGACGTGGCCGATTTCTCCGGCGGCGAAGCGGCTCCCGTAGAGCAGTGATCCGCCGAGCAGCAGTGCGCTGCCCACCCCGTGACCGACCTTGATCAGCATGAGGTCCTGGTCGGCCCCGCCGAAGCTGTGCTCGGCGAGTACTGCCGCGTTCGCATCGTTGGCGACCAGCACCGGGAGCGACACCCGCTCCCCCAGGGTGAACTGCAGATGCTCGTCGCTCCAGCCGAGGTTCGGGGCGCGCAGCACCACTCCCTCACGATCGACGACACCGGGGGAACCGACTCCGACTCCGAGGATGGGGCGGGTGGCCTGGCCGATGAGGGTTTCGACGAGCGTGATCACTTTGGCCGTGGCATCCGCCCCGGTGCTTCCGGCAAGGGGCACGTCGGCACGGCTGAGGATGTTGCCGCCGAGGTCTAGTACGGCGCCCCGGAATTGCGCGTAGCCGCTCAGGTCGATTCCAATGATCTGGTACGCGGAGCGGTTCATGGCCAGCAGCGTTGACGGTTTGCCTGGGCGGACGTTCGCGCTCAGCCCGGTTTCGATGACCAGGCCTTCGGCAATCAGTTCTGCGACGAGGTCGGAGATGGTGACCCGCGTCAGGCCGGTGCTCCTGGCAATGTCGGCACGGCTCTGGTCGCCGGCGCGGTACAGCGTCTGCAGCACCAGGGACCGGTTGTGGCCGCGGGCGTGTTCCGGAAGTATCTTCGCGCTCGGTCGCAATGCGCGACCGGTGTATCCAGTTGCTCGACCGGGCGCCGGAATCGTGCCTCGCTTCGTTGCGGCCATGTTTGTTAGTAAACCTTACGAACTAATTAATTGCAAGGGATATTTTGGGCTGGAACTATTGGCACTCCCAGAGGGAGAGTGCTAACATTTTGCTTAGTTGAGTCAGACTGACTCAACTTTGGAGAACCTCGAAAGTGCACCACCCTTCGGGGATTGATGTGAAGGAGTTGATGAAATGGCCATGTACTTCGACCCATTCCGTGAACTGGATCGCCTCGCGTCGAACCTGCTCGATTCGCAGCACGGGCCCCGCTTCATGCCGATCGACCTGCACCGGGACGGCGACCACTACATCTTGAACGCCGACCTGCCAGGCATCGACCCTGGCTCGGTTGACGTGGATGTCGACGGTCAGTTGCTGACGATTCGCGCTGAGCGCACCCCGCGCAGCCCTGAGGGCGTCAAGTGGCTCGCCAACGAGCGGCCGAGCGGATCGTTCCTGCGCCAGCTGAACCTCGGCGATGGGGTCGACACCCAGGGCATCAGCGCGACCTACGAGAACGGCGTGCTGAGCGTCATGATCCCGGTCAGCGAAAAGGCGAAGCCGCGCAAGGTCGAGATCATGTCCGGAGTGAACGAGTCGCAGCAGGCCGTGACCTCGTAGTCCGCCGCAGGCGACAGCAACCTGCGCCGCGTAGCGGGCGGCCCTCGGCCGCCCCTGCGCGGCGTTCTTCATCGCAGCGCAGGGCCGGTGGCCTGGAACGCGGTAGATTCGAGTGTGTGCCGCACGCGATAATTCCTGCCCTGATAACCGCCCTGGGCGACGCCGTGAGCACGGATGCGGAGCACCTCGCAGCCACCCGGGCCGATAGGTCCGGGCACGTCTCGCTCGCTCCGCCTCTGGCCGTGGTCACCGCTCGGAACATCGCCGACGTTCAGGCAACGCTGCGGCTGGCCAGCGCCCATGGCGTGCCCGTCGTCACCAGGGGCGCGGGCACCGGCCTCGCCGGCGGCGCCGTCGGAGGTCCAGGGGAGATTGTGCTCTCCACCCTGGCCATGAACCGCATTCTCGAGGTCAGCGCCGAAGACGAGCTGGCCGTGGTGGAGCCCGGCATCATCAATTCCGATCTGAATGACCAATTGACACAGTACGGGCTGTGGTTCGCACCGGACCCGGCCAGTCGCGCCATCTCCACAGTCGGCGGCAACATCGCGACCAACGCCGGTGGCCTGCTCTGTGCCAAGTACGGCGTGACCAGGGAGGCGGTGCTGGGCCTCAAGGTCGTGCTGGCCGATGGGCGGCTGATCTCCCTCGGGCACCGAAGCGTGAAGGGCGTCACCGGCTTCGACCTGACCGCGCTCATGATCGGCTCGGAGGGCCTGCTCGGAGTCATTGTGGAGGCCACCGTGCGACTCCGGCGCCTGGTCCCCGGCATCGTGTCCACCATTGGGGCGTACTTCCCCTCGGTGGCGGATGCCGCAGCAGCATCCGCCGCCATCACCGCGGCCGGTATCGGGCCGGCCGTCATGGAGTTGCTCGACGCCTCCTCACTCGAGGCGGTGGGCACACACCTCGGCCTCGACCTCATGTCGCATGGGTCCGCTTACCTGATGGTGCAGACCGATGGCGCGGGCAGCGCGGAACAGGCGGAAGTCGCGCTTGCCACCATCGTCGCCCACGGCGGAACCGCAGAACTGACCACCGATCCGGTCGAAGGGGAGAGGCTCCTGGCCGTCCGCCGCAGCGTCCACCCCGCGCTGGTGGCGATGGGAACAGTCCTCATCGAGGACGTGTCAGTGCCGCGCAGCCAGATGCCGGCCATGTTCGCCGCGATCGTCGCACTGGAGGAGAAGTATGGCTTCCGGATCCCAACCCTCGCGCACGCCGGTGACGGCAACCTGCACCCGACCTTCATCTTCCAGGGCGAGGTCGTCCCCGATGCCATCTGGGAGGCGGCCGACGAGTTGTTCGCGATCGCCCTGGGGCTCGGTGGAACACTGACCGGCGAGCACGGCGTCGGCCTGCTGAAGAAGCGCTGGCTCGCCGACGAACTCGGCCAGGATCAGCTTGAGCTGCAGAAGCAGGTCAAGGCCGTCTTCGACCCCCAGGGCATCCTGAACCCGGGCAAGGTGTACTGACCCAGCCGGCCCGCGCGGCAGTGCACACCGCAAGCTCCCCTGTCCTGAAAGGCTGTTACGCCATCCGCGCCTGCAGGTTGGCGTCCAGCGTCGCGAGGAACTCCTCAGTGGTCTGGTACGCCTGGTCCGGTCCGACCAGAAGAGCGAGGTCCTTGGTCATCTTGCCGGACTCGACAGTCTTCACGACGACGTCCTCGAGGGTGAGGCTGAAGTCGATCAGTTCCTGGTTGCCGTCCAGCTTGCCGCGGTGGGCGAGCCCCCGGGTCCAGGCGTAGATCGACGCGATCGGGTTGGTCGAGGTGGGCTTTCCCGCCTGGTGCTGGCGGTAGTGGCGGGTGACGGTGCCGTGGGCGGCCTCTGCCTCGACAACCTGACCGTCCGGAGTCGCCAGCACCGAGGTCATGAGCCCGAGCGAGCCGAAGCCCTGCGCCACAGTGTCGGACTGCACGTCACCGTCATAGTTCTTGCAGGCCCAGACGTAGCCGCCCTCCCACTTCATGGCGGATGCCACCATGTCGTCGATCAGGCGGTGCTCGTAGGTGAGGCCGGCCGCCTCGAACTGCGCCTTGAACTCTGCCTCGTAGACCTCTTCGAAGATGTCCTTGAAGCGACCGTCGTACGCCTTCAGGATGGTGTTCTTGGTGGAGAGGTAGACCGGGTAGTTGCGGTTCAGGCCATAGTTCAGCGACGCCCGGGCGAAGTCGCGGATGCTGGCGTCCAGGTTGTACTGCACCTGGGCAATGCCGTCACCCGGAGACTGGAACACCTCGAACTCCTGCGCGGCCGAGCCGTCTTTCGGGGTGAAGCTGACCTTCAGCGTTCCCTCGCCGGCGAAGCGGAAATCGGTGGCGCGGTACTGGTCGCCGAACGCGTGGCGACCGATGATGATCGGCTTGTTCCAGCCAGGCACCAGGCGCGGGATGTTTGAGATGATGATCGGCTCGCGGAAGATCACGCCACCGAGGATGTTGCGGATGGTGCCGTTCGGCGAGCGCCACATCTTCTTCAGGCCGAACTCCTCGACGCGAGCCTCGTCGGGGGTGATGGTCGCGCACTTGACACCGACACCGTGCTTCTGGATGGCGTGCGCCGCGTCGACGGTGATCTGGTCGTCTGTCTCGTCGCGCTTCTCGATGCCGAGGTCGTAGTACTCGAGGGTGACATCGAGGTACGGGTGGATCAGGGTGTCCTTGATCTTCTGCCAGATAATGCGGGTCATTTCGTCGCCGTCGAGTTCGACGACAGTTCCTTCAACCTTGATTTTCGACACCGGTACTCCTCGTTCGTGGGGGATTTTGTCTGGGAAATGCGGAAGCCATCGGCCCCGCGGAAGTCTGGACTTGCCTTGCCTCATTAGCTTACCCGCTTCCCGAGATGTCTCGATGTCGAGATACTTTCGCGGGCAACCCTGCCCCGCCACTACCCGTATCCGGTCCTGGACGATAGCCTGATTCCATGGATGAGATGAGACTGGAAGAGCTGTCGGCCAAGAATGTCGTTGCGGCGAACAGCCTCACTATGAAGCCCGGGCAGGAGCAGTACATCGCTCCGGTGTCGTACGCGATGGCCACGCCGTTCCTCGACCCGAGCACCAGCTGGTCGCGCGTGGTCGTCGACGGTGAGGGCGACGTGCTGGCATTCATCATGGCCAACTTCGACGCGGATGCGCACGAGGAGGAGTTCCGCAGCTGCATCTGGCGGATGAACGTCTCCGCCGAGGCCCAGGGAAAGGGCGTCGGGAAGTTCGTCGTCAACTCGACAGCGGACGAAGCCCGTAAACGCGGGTTCAACCGGCTCACGGTCATCTGGGAGCCGGGCGAGGACAGCCCGGAAGAGTTCTTCAAGCGGGTCGGTTTCGCTGTGGTTGGCGAGACCCAGTACGGCGAAAAAATCGGCGCCATCGAGCTCTGATGCCGTCTGCGGCCGAGCCCGACCGAGTGCCGGCGGACGACTTCTTCGACCAGGTGCTCGGCGTCGTCGAATCCATCCCTCCCGGGCAGGTCATGACCTACGGCGACATAGCCGCGGCGATCGGTTCCCGCGCGCCGCGCGCTGTCGGCAAGGTCATGGCCTACGGGGGCAGCGGTGTGCCGTGGTGGCGCGTCATCCGGGCCAGCGGGCATCCGCCCCAGTGCCATGAGGGCGAGGCGCTCCAGTTCTACCGCGCTGAGGGCACTCCGCTGGTCTGGGGCGACTCCGGAGGCTATCGCGTCAATCTCCGGGTAGCGCGGTACGAGCCCTAGACCAGGGAGTCCCGCCAGGCGGCGTGCATCCGGGAGAACTTCCCGGTGCCGCTGATCAACTCGCTCGGGGAGCCGTCCTCGACGATGCGGCCATGCTCCATCACGAGCACCCGGTCGGCAATCGCGACGGTGGACAGCCGGTGGGCGATGATGATCGCCGTGCGGTCGGCCAGCAGGGTCTGGAGTCCCTCCTGCACCAGGCGCTCGCTTGGGATATCCAGGGACGCTGTCGCCTCGTCCAGGATTAGCACCACCGGGTTAGCCAGGAACGCCCGGGCGAACGACACCAGCTGCCGCTGGCCGGCGCTGACCCGGCCACCGCGCTTGTTCACATCGGTGTCGTAACCGTTCGGCAGCCCCTCGATGAACTCGTGGGCCCCGACCGCCTGAGCGGCCAGGACAATTTGGTCGCGGGTGGCATCCGGCTTGCCCAGGGCGATGTTGTCGGCGACAGTTCCGGAGAACAGGTACGCCTCCTGGGTGACCAAGACGATGGCGCGGCGCAGGTCCTTCGGATGCAGTCGCTTCAGGTCGACGCCGTCGAGCGCGACGCGTCCGGAGGTCGGATCGTAGAAGCGGGAGATCAGCTTGGCCAGGGTGGACTTGCCCGCGCCAGTGGAACCCACCAGCGCGACGGTCTGCCCGGCGGGAATGGTGAGGTCGAACTGCGGCAGGACGACCCGATCCGGCGTGTAGGCGAACTCGGTCTCCTCGAAGCTGACCGTCCCCTTCGCCTGCCAGAGGTCGATCGGGGTTGTCGGGTCCGGGACGCTCGGCTCCTCCTCGAGCACCCCGGAGATCTTCTCCAGCGCGGCAGCCGCCGATTGATACGAGTTGTAGAACATCGCCATCTCCTCGGCCGGGCCGAAGAACTGGCGCGTGTAGAGCAGCACCCCGAGCAGCGCGCCGATCGCCAGCTGGCCGTCCGCGACCCGCAGCCCCCCGATCAGGAGCACCGTGCCGAGGGCCAGGTTTCCGATCAACACGAGCCCCGGGTAGAAGATGCCGAACAGCATGATGACCTTGCTGTTCGCCTCCCGGTACTCCTCCACGAAGTCGCCGAACGTGGCCTCGTTGCGCTTCTCCTTGCGGAACGCCTTCACGGCACGGATGCCGGTCATCGACTCCACGAAGTGAACGATGACCTTGGCGGATGCGACGCGAGTGCGGCGGAATCCGGCCTGGGAGCGCAGCTGGAACCAGCGGAACAGCACGCCGAGCGGGATCAGGAAACCGAACAGCACGAGCCCGCTCACCCAGTCGACCCAGAACATGCCGGCGGCGATGAACGCCATGTACAGACTGCCCTGCACCAGCTGGTTGATCCCCGAATCGAGGAGCTCCCGGATGGAGTCGAGGTCGCTGGTCTGCCTTGCGATAATGCGCCCGGAGGTGTAGTTCTCGTGGAACTCGAGACTCAGCCTCTGCGTGTGCTGGAAGACCCGTTTGCGCAGGTCGATGAGCACGGCCTGGCTGACTCGCGCCACCAGCACGGTGTACCAGGAGATCAGGACTGCCCCGACGACCGCAGCCGTCAGGTAGGCGCCGACAACGAATCCGATCGGGAGCCAGTCGCCCTCCACGAGCGCCGGCAATCCGCGGTCGATGCCGAGCGCGATGAGCGCCGGCCCGGCGACCTGCGCGACCGTGCTGATGACCACGACGATCATGGTCAGGATGATCCGGCCCCAGAGCGGGCGCACCAGGACACCCAGCAGGCGCAGTGAGCGATCCCGGATCAGCCGGCTTTCGATGCGGGTGAAGTCGTCGCGCTCTTCGCCCTCCACGCCATACACGCTCATCGCTTCGCCTCCTGCTCTCGTTTCAGCTCGTCTTCCAGGCTCGAGATGACGAAGCGGTAATGGCCGTTGCTGGCGAGAAGCTCAGAATGCGTGCCAACGGCCGTGACTCGGCCCGCTTCCAGCAGGGCGACCCGGTCGGCGAGCATCACGGTGGACGGGCGGTGAGCGACGATGAGCGCGGTCGTCGACGCCAGGACCCGGCGCAGCGCAGCCTCGACCAGAGCTTCGGTATCGACGTCGAGCGCCGACAGCGGATCGTCCAGAACCAGCACCGACGGTTTCGCGGCCACCGCCCGCGCCAGGGCGAGTCGCTGCCGCTGCCCGCCGGACAGGCTCATCCCCTCCTCGCCGATCATGGTGTCGACCCCGCGGGGGAGGTTGTAGACGAAGTCGGCCTGCGCGATTGAGAGCGCTTCGGCGAGGTCGTCATCCGACGCATCCGGCGCCCCCAGCAGCACATTGTCGCGCACCGTCGCCGAGAACAGGATGGCGTCCTCAAACGCCATCGCGATGTGACCGCGCAGCTCAGACAGGGTGAGGTCGCGGATATCGACACCGTCGAGGCGGATGGCACCGCCGGTGGCATCGTACAGCCGCGTGGCGAGCGAGGTCAGCGTCGACTTGCCGGAGCCGGTCAACCCGACCAGAGCCATTGTCTCGCCAGGCACCAGCTCGAGGTCGACACCGTCGAGAAGGTCGCGGGCGGAATCCGGCGCATCCTGGTAGCGGAAATGCAGGTTGTCGAACGTCAGGCGCCCGACCGGCTCGGCGATGGTGACCGGCTTCATCGGGTCGGTGATGGTGTTGGTGGAGTCCATCACTTCGAAGAACCTGTCCACCGCCGTACGAGTGTCGAACGTCATCGACAGGAGGAAACCGATCGACTCGACCGGGAAGCGCAGCACAGTGGCCGTCGCGAAGAAGGCGACGAGCTCGCCGACAGTCAGCTCTCCGGATGCCGCCAGCCAGACGCCGCCGAGCAGCCCGAGCGCGAACGTCACATCCGGCACCAGCAGCAGCCACAACCAGATGCCGGCGACAGCCCTGGCCTTCTCGATCTCCGTCGCCCGCAGGCTTTCCGCCTGGGTACCGAAGTTGCGGAGCGCCTCCTTGCCGCGCCCGAACGCCTTCAGAACCCGGATGCCGTGCACCGCCTCCTCGACCGACGTCGCCAGGTCGCCGGTCTGGTCCTGGCTGCGACGGGCCGCCGTCGAGTACTTGCTCTCGAAGACGTAGCCGTAGATCCAGAGGGGAATCGAGCAGACCAGGAACAGCACCCCGAGCATCCAGTTGATGCGAAGCAGGAAGACGAAGCCGATCACGATGGTGATGGTGTTGACGATCAGCAGCACCAGTCCGAACGAGATCCAGCGGCGAATCAGGTTCAGGTCGCTCACGGCGCGGGACAACAATTGCCCGCTCGGCCAGCGGTCGTGGAACGTCACCGGGAGGTCCTGCAGCTGCCGGTAGAGGCCGTTGCGCATGTCCGCCTCGACATGGGTGCCCGGCTCGAGAACCAGCCAGCGCCGGAACCAGATCATGATGGCCTCAAGCACACCGAGTCCGAGAACGAGCAACACCGGCCCAAGAAGTTCGCTGCTGTCGCCGTCTTTCAGCGGGCCGTCGACCAGCACCCGCAGTACCTGCGGAATGAGGAGTGCCACCACTCCGGCGATGATCGCCGCCAGCATCCCCAGGAGGATACGCGGCATCGCCGGGCGAACGTACGGATAGATACGTCGAATCGACCGGAAGGTGTCACCGCCCCTTCGGGCGCGCGATTCTGGGGGAGATGTTACTGATGGCAAATGCGGGAGTCCTGTAGTCGGTGAGACAGCCTTTCAGCTTAGTTGTCGTCTGCCCTCACGACAACTAACAGACCAGGGGCACCGGCTGGGCTGGCCCTCTTAATGGTGCTTAACACGAGGGACCAAACCTGCAAAGGTGAAACTACGTCGATGGTCCAGGGGAGAACTATGAGACAACGAAGTCTGACGTCCATCGCCGCTATCTCAATAATGTCCCTCGGGCTGACCGGATGCGCCTCCCTGATCGCCGACACCGGCACTGCCGGGCTCGACGACGTGACAGTCGCCGTGGTGCCGCTGATCGGATCAGCAGCGGTCTATCTCGGCGCCCAGGAGGGGTTCTTTGCCGAGGAAGGCATCGACCTCACCATCAACTCCCTGCCGCCGAACAGCAAAGCAGTGGTCGACATGGTCGCGGCGGGGAACGCCGACTTCGGCCTCAGTGACACCCTGACCCTCCTGGTGGAGCACGGCGCGGGCACGCCGATCAAGGCCCTCAGCGGCGCGTACTCCTCGACGAGCGACCCGAATTCCGACTTCGCCGGCCTCGTGGTGAGGCACGACTCCCCCATCACCACGATGACCGACATCCAGGGCAAGAGCGTTTCTACGGCGGCGCCGCGCAGTCTGGACGAAGCCGTGATTCAGGGCATGATCACCGACGACGGCGGCAACCCTGCCGGGGTTCACTTCGTCAAGGTGCAGCCGTCGGCCGCCATTGGTGCGCTGGAGAGCAGCGAGGTCGACGTCGCCTTCCTGATCGAGCCGTACCTGAGCTGGGCTGTCGAGGCCGGGCACCGCGTGCTGAGCTACCCCTACGTCGAGTACGTCAACTACCTCACAGTCGCGGCATTCTTCACTTCGACCGAGACGGCCGAGAACAATCCTGAACTGGCGGAACGCTTCGCAGCCGCGGTCAAGAAGTCGCTGACTTTCGCCCAGAACAACCCGCAGGCAGCGCGCGACATTTTCGCCACCTACACCACGACAGAGGAGGGGACGCGAACCACACTGATCATGCCGCGGTTCTCTCCGACGATCGAACGACCCGCTCTCGAGAAGCTGGGGGCGACCGCGAAGGAGCACGGCATCATCTTCGCCGATCCGGACCTGGACGCATTGCTCCCCTAAGGGTCAGCGCACCCGCACCGACAGACAGGTGACGCAGCCTTCGAGCTTCTCGAACTCGCTGATGTCGACAGTGGTGACCCGGTAGCCGAGGTCCTCGATCAGGGCCGTCGTTTTCGGTGCGGCGGCCGACATCAGCACGCTGTCGTGGTCGAGCACCACGACGGCCGCGCCCTCGGCTTCCGCTACCGGGAGGAACCGCTCGAAGATGCTCGTATCCTCCAGCAGCGAGGGCAGGCCGATGACCGTGCCGTCCGGCAGGGCAGTGACTGCCGTCTTCAGGTGCAGCGCCTTGGTGATCGGTACGGCGACCACCGTGTAACCGAGTGGTCCGACGAGTGCGCGCAGCTGGCGGATGCCTTCAGCGTTGGTGCGCCCGCCGCGCCCCACATAGACAGTGCGCCCGACTTTCAGCACGTCGCCGCCGTCGAGGGTCCCCGGCGCGACGATCCGTTCGACCCGCTGCCCGAGTTCGCGTGCCTTCTGTTCGACGGCCTCGGTCTCGCCGATCCGCGGCTCCGAGCCCGGGCTGCCGACGACCGCTGTCGAGCCGAACATCACGATAGTGTCCTCCACGAAGACGGAATCAGCGTGCGCGTCTGCCGCGGCGACCTCCACGGTCTGCCAGCCGGCGGCATCCAGTGCCTGCACGTAGTTCTCCCACTGCTGGTCGGCGAGTTCAGTGTCGACCTCGCTGCGCTCGATGTGGGTGACCTGCCCATCAGCCAGATTGCCCGACGGAATGCGTACGAGCGCAATGCGGCGCTCCGGAGCCAGGCCGGCCGCTGCCCCGCGACCGGTGAGCAGGGTCCAGACCCGGCGGCCGACAGTCGCGGTGACGACAGTAACGGCAATGATGAAGACGAGGTGTGGTCCGGCAATGCTCTGGAACAGGAAGGGCACTGCCTGCCCGTCCAGCACCGAACCGGTGGCGACAATGGCCACCGCGTAGCCGGCGACTGCGGCGATCACCGCAGAAATGAGACCAACCGCGATCGCGGTGTACCAGAAGCGGTAGCTTCCGAGCGATGCGGCCACTGCCAGCAGGACGAACGCCAGCAGGCTACTCGGCAGGAAGACATCGCTGACCCCCTGGAAGACCGCCGGGTCAGAGCCGCCCACGATGAAGAACACGAGCACGGTCATCAGATGGGCGACGATCACCACCGCCACGGCGGAGGCGAGGGAGGCGGCGATTCGACGCAGCAGGGAGAGGGGCGGGTTCTGGGTCATGCGTCGAGCCTATTAGTCCACGACTGAACGCTCGACCAGCGAGTGCGCTCAGTGGAAAAAGTGGCGTTCCCCGGTGACGTACATGGTCACTCCGGCCCGCTCTGCCGCGGCGATGACCTCCTCATCGCGCACCGACCCCCCCGGCTGAACGACGGCGCGGACCCCGGCGTCGAGCAGCACCTGCAGGCCGTCGGCGAACGGGAAGAATGCGTCGGAGGCGGCAACGCTGCCCGCGGCCCGCTGGCCCGCCCGCGAGACGGCGAGGTGGCAGGAGTCGACCCGATTGACCTGGCCCATACCGACGCCGACGGATGCCCCATCATGGGCGAGCAGGATGCCGTTCGACTTCACCGCGCGCACCGCCCGCCAGGCGAACTCGAGGTCCCCCAAGGTGGCAGCGTCTGCCGGAGAGCCGGCGGCCAGCGTCCAGCCGCCCGTGCTGAACCCGGCATAGCTATCGACCGACTGCACGAGCAGCCCGCCGGAGATCTGCCGGAACTCGGTGTCGGCGCGGGCGAAATCGGCCGGAAGCCGCAACAGGCGCAGGTTCTTCTTCGCCGTCAGCAGCTCGATCGCATCCGCCTCGAAGCCGGGCGCGACGATCACCTCGGTGAAGACGTCCTTGATCGACTCCGCAGCGGCGAGGGTGATCGGGCGGTTCGCGGCGATCACACCGCCGAAAGCCGAGACCGGGTCGCAGGCGTGCGCCCGGGCGTGGGCGGATGCGATCGGGTCGCCGGAGCCCAGCGCCACCGCGATACCGCACGGGTTGGCGTGCTTGATGATAGCGACAGCGGGTTCGTCGAAGTCATAGGCCGCGCGTACGGCGGCATCCGCGTCGACATAGTTGTTGTACGACATCTCCTTGCCGTGCAGCTGAGTGGCCTGGGCGATGCCGTATCCGTCGTCCTCGACGTAGAGCGCAGCCGCCTGGTGCGAATTCTCGCCATAGCGCAGGGTCTGCCTGAGCTGGGCGGAAACGCTGAACGTCGAGCCGTCGGCAACCTCGCGGAGAGGCGTCGCCGCGCTGGCGACCTCATCAGGCGTCACCACCCGAGCGTCATGCTCTGCCCGCAGGCCAACAGCGCCGGCGAACCATTCGGCGACCGCCGTGTCGTAGCCGGCGGTGTGCTCGAACGCCTCACCGGCGAGCCGCTGGCGCTGAGCGAGAGTCGTACCGCCGAGGGTCGCCGCCTTGATGACCTGCGGGTAGCTGTCCGGTGAGACGACGATCGCGACGTTGGCGTGGTTTTTCGCCGCCGAACGCACCATGGCCGGGCCGCCGATGTCGATGTTCTCGATCACATCGGCCGCGGGCGCCCCGGACGCCACCGTCTGCACGAACGGATAGAGGTTGACGATGACCAGCTCGAACGGGGCGATGCCGAGCTGGTCGAGCTGGGCGCGGTGCGACTCCCGGCGCAGGTCGGCCAGGATGCCCGCGTGGATCGCCGGGTGCAGCGTCTTGACCCGGCCGTCCAGGGACTCGGGGAAGCCGGTGACGCTGGCGACCTCGGTGACCGGGTGACCGGCATCCGCTATCGCCTTCGCGGTCGAACCGGTCGACACCAGCTCGACGCCGGCGCCGGCAAGGGCGGCCGCCAACTCGAGCAGGCCGGTCTTGTCGCTGACCGAGATGAGTGCCCGGCGGATCGGGATCACTCCGCGTTCGGACAGTTCGGATGCATCGTGTGCCGCGCCGCTCATGCGGTCAACTCCTTGAGGTCGATTCTTCCATTGGCGATGCCGAGCACGGCCTGCACCAGCAGCCGGCGTTCGACGATCTTGATGCGGTCGTGCAGGGTGGACTCGGTGTCGTTCGGGTGGATGGCCACCCGCTCCTGGGCGATGATTGGCCCGCTGTCCACACCGTTGTCTACCGCGATGACGCTTGCGCCGGTCTCGGTGACACCGGCGGCGATCGCATCCCGCACGCCATGGGCGCCGGGAAACTCGGGCAGGTAGGCCGGATGCGTGTTGATCAGGTTCGGTTCGAGCGCCTTCACCACACTCGGCGGAAGCAGCCGCATGAACCCGCTGAGCACCACCAGATCGGGCTCCCACCGTCGCACCTGCTCGAGCAGTGCCTGCCCCCAGGACTCGCGGTCGGGGTAGCTGGTGTAGGTCACGGTGAACGTGGGGATGCCGAAGTCCTCCGCGTGGGCCAGGCCGTCAGCGTCACGGTCGGCGCCGATCGCGATAATCCTGGCCGGGTACTCCGCGTCTTCGGCAGCGTCGAGCAGCGACCGGAGGTTTGACCCGCCGCCAGAGATCAGGACCACCAGTTTCAGCACTGGTCAAGCTTATCGCCCGGCGTTTACCTGTACCTCGGTGCTCCGCTGCTATTCACGAGCCGCTTTCGGCACCACGAGCCCACCGCGGCAGCCTCCGCCGAAATCGGCTCACGGCCGCGAACTGGCTAGTCGCGGGAGCGGACGCTCAGCAGGCCGAGGGCGGCCGCGCCGCCGACCTCAAGGGCGGCGAACAGTCCGACCAGCCATGGTGACGGTCCGACCTCGATCAGCCTGCCCGGTCCGGCAGCACCGGACGAAAACCAGGCGAGGAGGCCGAGCAGGATGCCCGCCGCCAGCCCGATGCACAACCCTGCGGCGACGAGACGCCCCAGGCTGAGCGGTGCGGGTGACCCCTGCGCCAGCGTGCGGCGAACCAGGAGTCCGGCGAAGAACCCGGCGAGCACCGGAACGAGCAGCCCGAGAAAGCCCCAGCCCAGGTCACCGGTGGGCAGTGCGCCGAGGAAGGGAACCGCGGGCACCGGCCCCAGGTTGGTGCCGAGCGGACCGATCGACGATCCGACGCCGATCGCGAAGCCAGGGCCGACGAACCAGGACGTCGCCCAGACCACCAGGTTCGGGAGAAAGGCGAGTTGTGCGATGGTGAGCGCGATGCCGCCGAGCACACCGACGTGCCCACCCTCGTACAGGGCGATGATCTCGGCGTAGTTCACCAGCAGCAGCGCGGCGACAGCGATCGACGCCGCCGCCACCACGGCAGCGACTGCGGCCGCGCCACCGGTGACGGATGCCCGGATGAATGATGCAGCCTCCCCTGGCACCTCGGCGAGCCGCGACGTGATCGCGCCCACCGTGGCATCCGTTCGCACCGTCCCGGCACGCTGCAGCGCGGCCAGCCGGCGGATGGCTATGCCGGCTCCCAGCGCCAGCCCGAGCGCGAACACGAAAGTCGGCAGCAGCGTGCCCTGCCAGATCGATGGGCGGGCGAACTCGTGGAGGGTCGTCAGCACCACTGCCAGCGACAGCAGGCCGAAGGTGGCGAGGGCGACCAGCAGCCCGACGATGAAATGCGGGGTCTCGGCGATGCGACGGCCCGCGCGGTACGCGAGCAGCAGGGTGAGCAGGGCGAAGCCGAGGGGCGCGATGGTGAGGACGAATGGGGCGGACGCTTCCGGGAATCCGACGCTGGTCGCCGTCACCGGGTCGAGCATGAGGCGGATGTCGACGCCGTGGCCGAGCATCCAGGTGTCGGCTGCCGCCCGCCAGAAGACGATCCAGTCGATCTGCAGCCCGTATTGGAACGCCCACATCACGCTCAACGGCACGAGGGTGATGCCGATGCCAATGCCGGCAACGAGCAGGGCTTCGAGAGCGGCGAAGATGACGGTGAGCGCACGATTCATACGGCTTCGACCCTACCGGCGGCGGCCTCACCATCCCCGTCGGCGCGCAGACCCTGACCCACTTCCCGTCCCATCTCAAGGAGAAACTCACCCTGGCCACAGCATCCCGGCAGTGTGGGCTGCCCGTGGGTAGAAACTCCTTGAGATGGGGTGCGGGCTCGGCTGTATTCAGAACACCGAGGTGACGTAGCGGGAATGTCCGCCGGCGCGACATGCTTGACCCATGCGCGCGAAACCCCTCTACGTCGAGATCGACATCGCCGCCGACCTGGACACCGTGTGGGAGCTCACTCAGAACCCAGAACTGCACACCCGGTGGGACGCACGCTTCAGCCGTATCGCGCCCACGGACCTGCTGCCCGGTGGCGGGTACCGGTTCGCCTACGAGCGACGGATGCCCTTCCACACGATCAGGGGCACCGGCACCTCGCTCGGAGAGCGCAGTCGCCCGGACGGCAGCCGAACGTCGGCGCTGAGGTTCAGCACCGGTGACCGCCTGTCACCGCTTGGGGACGGCCGCGGTTATTGGCGGTACCTGCCGATCGACGGTGGCACGCGATTCATCACCGGCTTCGACTACCACCCGGGCTGGGGCACATTGCTGGACGTCTGGATCGTGCGACCGCTGGTCGGCTGGCTCACCGCATGGAGCTTCGACCGGCTCCGTCTGTGGGCGGAGACCGGAGCCGAGCCAAGCCACCCGCTCGCATTCTGGCGCGGTGCGCATCCGCGTGCCTCGCACTGCCGTCGGCAACCCAGGCGCGGTAGTCCCATGGATGACGCCCCGGAGTCACTGGCCGCGCTGGAAGCACCATGACATCGATCTTCGCCGAGGCGATGGGCGACGACTTCTCGCGACTGCACCCAATGCTGCAGAAACGCTTCAGCGTGGGACTGGATTCCGGCTACGCCGCGGTCGGAACCGGCGTCATGACGCGCGTCCGCCGCGGCCCCTGGTGGACGGTGCCGTTCCTGTGGATCGGCTGGTTCCGCAACATCCTGACCCCGGACGTCGGTCGGGACGTCCCGTTCCGCATCGAGAACTACCCGTACCTCGACCCGTTCGGGCGCGAGACCGTGACCTTCGTGCGCGAGTACCGCGTTCGATCCCGGCCGAGCCGCTTCGACGCGACCATGGTTCTCAGCCGTGACAGCAACCGGGTCATCGACTACCTCGGAACGCACCAACACCTGGCGGTCGACCTCGATCTCAGTGTGGAGCGCGACGGTTCGCTTCGGCTGAGGTCGGATGCTCAACGCTTCTACGAGGGGCCTATTGCGTTCCGCTTCCCGATGCTGTTCAGTGGCCGGGCGGACCTGGTGGAGTCATTCGACGACGCCGCCGGCAGGTTTCTCATCCGGCTGGAGGTGCACAACCGGTTCTTCGGGTTCCTCTTCGGCTACACCGGATGGTTCACCTGCGATTTCCCGGCGGCGACGGATGCCCCGTCCCGGCTCAAACCTCTTAGGCACGAGTTGCGCGAATGACCGCATCAATCTTCCGACTCGCCTTGGGCGACGACTTCGAGCGGATGCACCCGCAGCTGCAGCGCTACTTCGACCAACCAGGCGGCGTGCGCGGCAGTGGCGTGTTCGACGAGGCCGGGTCCCGTCTGCGCTGGTTGGCCCCGGTGTGGCGGATGCTCGCCGGATTCGGCCTGCTGTTCCCCGAGTACGGCACCGGAGTGCCGTTCACCGTGAGCATTGTCCCGCTGTCGCCTGGCCGCGTGGCGACCTCGCGCAGGCTGCAGTTTCCGGGCGCCCAGCGGGTGATGAGCGACGAAACCCACCTCGTCGCCGGGCGCCTGGTCGACGTGCATGCCGGCGGGCGCATCCTGGTGAGGATGCTCCCCCGCGTGCTCGAAGACGGCAGCCTCGTCATGACGGCCGGCGCTACCCGCTTGCGAGTGGCATCCGTTCTGCTGCCGGTGCCCACGGTGCCGCTGTCGGTGTCCCAACGTTGGGACGAGGCGCGGGAGTCGTTCAGCATCGAGGTGCGGTTACGCCTGCCGCTGCTGGGCGAACTCTTCGGCTACCGCGGCAGCTTCCGCGTGACCTGAGCCAGCCGGGCCCGCCCTCTAGCCTTATGTCCCGAATGAAGGAAAAATCCGCGTCAGCGCCGTGCTGGCCAATGGATGTAGGACAGGAGGTGGGTTTTTCCTTCATTTGGGATCGCGGATGGGGCTGTTAACGAGCGAAGGCCCGACCCCCCGCGGGGAGGTCGGGCCAATATAAGACACGTTTACAGTGAAGCCAGGATCTCGCGCATCAGGGTCGCAGCCTCGGACGGCGTCTTGCCGACCTTGACTCCGGCGGCCTCGAGGGCCTCCTTCTTCGCCTGTGCCGTTCCGGCCGAGCCGGAAACGATGGCGCCGGCATGGCCCATGGTCTTGCCCTCCGGAGCGGTGAAGCCCGCGACATAGCCGACGACCGGCTTGGTGACGTTCGCCTTGATGAAGTCGGCCGCGCGCTCTTCAGCGTCACCGCCGATCTCGCCGATCATGACGATCGCCTTCGTCTCGGGGTCGGCCTCGAACGCGGCGAGGGCGTCGATGTGGGTGGTGCCGATGATCGGGTCGCCGCCGATACCGATGGCGGTCGAGAAGCCGAGGTCGCGCAGTTCGTACATCATCTGGTAGGTCAGGGTGCCCGACTTGGAGACCAGGCCGATCGGGCCCTTGCCGGTGATGTTCGCCGGGGTGATGCCGACGAGCGCCTCACCCGGCGTGATGATGCCGGGGCAGTTCGGGCCGATGATGCGGGTCTTGTTGCCCTTCTCCTGGGCGTAGGCCCAGAACTCGGCGGAGTCGCCGACCGGGACACCCTCGGTGATGATGACGAGCAGCGGGATCTCGGCATCGATCGCTTCGACCACCGCGTCCTTGGTGAACGCCGGAGGGACGAAGGCGATCGAGACATCCGCCCCGGTCTTCTCCATAGCCTCGGCGACAGTTCCGAAAACCGGCAGTTCGACATCGCCGTGCAGCACAGTGGTGCCGGCCTTGCGGGCGTTGACCCCGCCGACGACCTGGGTGCCTGCGGCGAGCATCAGGGCGGTGTGCTTGGTGCCCTCGCCGCCGGTGATGCCCTGAACGATGACCTTGGAGTCTTTGTTGAGGAAGATTGACATGTTCTGTTCCCTATTCGTTCTAGCGGGCCGCGTTAGCGAGCTCGGCGGCCTTGGCCGCGCCTTCGTCCATAGTTGCTGCGAGGGTGACCAGCGGGTGGTTTGCCTCGGCAAGGATGCGGCGGCCCTCTTCGACCTTGTTGCCGTCCAGGCGGACGACCAGCGGCTTGTTGGCGGCGCTGCCCAGCTCCGCCAGGGCACCGACGATGCCCTTGGCGACGGCGTCGCAGGCGGTGATTCCACCGAACACGTTCACGAAGACGCTCTTGACCTGAGCGTCGTTCAGGATGACGTCCAGGCCGGCAGCCATCACCTCAGCGGATGCTCCGCCACCGATGTCGAGGAAGTTGGCCGGCTTCACGCCGCCGTGGTCTTCGCCGGCATAGGCGACGACGTCGAGGGTCGACATGACCAGCCCGGCGCCGTTTCCGATGACACCGACCTCACCGTCGAGCTTGACGTAGTTGAGGTCGTTCTCCTTGGCCTTCGCCTCGAGCGGGTCGGCGGCGGATGCGTCTTCGAACCTGGCGTGCTTCGGGTGACGGAACCCGGCGTTCTCGTCGAGCGAGACTTTGCCGTCGAGGGCGATGATCTTGCCATCTTCAGTGAGCACCAGCGGGTTGACCTCGACGAGCGTCGCGTCCTCACCCTTGTAGACCTCGTAGAGCTTCACGAAGACGGGGGCGACCGTGGCCACCAGCTCCTCGGGGAAGCCTCCGGCACGAGCGATCTCCTCCGCCTTGGCCAGGTCGAGCCCGGCGCGCGGGTTGACCTCGATCTTGGCGAGGGCCTCCGGCCGTTCGACAGCGAGTTCTTCAATCTCCACGCCGCCCTCGACGCTGCACAGCGAGAGGTAGGAACGGTTGGCACGGTCGAGCAGCACGGAGAAGTAGTACTCCTTGTCGATGCGAGCACCGGCGGCGATCATGACGCGCTTGACGATGTGGCCCTTGATATCGAGGCCGAGGATCTGCTCGGCTGCGGCGTAGGCGTCGTCGGCGTTGTGCACGACCTTGACGCCGCCCGCCTTGCCGCGACCGCCGGCCTTGACCTGCGCCTTAACGACAACGGTGCCGCCGATTTTCTCGGCGGCAGCCTTGGCTTCTTCTGGAGTGTCGGCAATCAGGCCGGCAAGTACTGGCACTCCGTAGGCCTCAAATAGGTCCCTGGCCTGGTACTCAAATAGATCCACGCTGCTCATTCCAATCCGCGCGTTATGTGTGTGAGAGGGGGCGACCGGCCTTGATACCGAGATGAATCGGCCTCTAAAGGCACGTGCCAGGTAAAACTCTACCCGCTTGGTTTCAGGGCGTTTCCCGACGGCGACGCTCGGCCCGTGAAAGATGCGCCATTCTTGCGATGGTGCCGGCGGGCGTCAGAGCTTCTCAATGGGCGCGATCTTGACGAGCAGCCGCTTGCGACCGGCAGCCTCGAACTGCACTTCGGCGACACTCTTGGCTCCGTTGTCGGTGACCGCGCTGACCCGGCCGTCACCGAAGTCGACGTGGCGGATACGGTCGCCCACTGCCAGCTTCAGGTCGCCATTGTCGCGCACGGTTGAGGTGACCTTGCTGGCCCACTCCGTCTTCGGTTTGTCCGCATTTTTCGCCGCTCGGGCGAGGGCCGTGGCGCTCGGTCCGCGATCGCTGAATCCGTAGCCGGAGCCACCAGAGGAGAACCCGCCGGTCCCTGAGCTCGTCGAAGGGCGCCGCGCATTGATGGCCCGTGGCTGTGATCCGCCGCGGCTGTTCGCCATGCCGGGCGACTGCCGCCAGTCGATCAGTTCGACCGGAATTTCCTGCAGGTAGCGGCTGGGCATGGCCACGTTGACCTCGCCGAACTGGGCTCGGGTCATCGCCAGCGACAGGTACAGGCGGCGGCGGGCACGAGTGATGCCGACGTAGAACAGTCGCCGCTCCTCGGCCGGACCGCCCGGCTCGCTCGCCGACATCTGGTGGGGCAGCAGGCCCTCCTCGATCCCGGTGAGGAAGACCGCTTCGTACTCCAACCCCTTCGCCGTGTGCAGGGTCATCAGGGAGACTGTCCCGCTGGTGTCGTCCAGTTCATCCGCAGCGGCGACCAGGGTGACCTCGGTGAGGAAGTCGAGCAGAGTCCCCTCCGGGTTGCGGGTGTTGAACTCCTTGGTCTGCGCCAGGAGCTCCTCCACGTTCTCCGCCCGCGCCTCATCCTGCGGGTCGCGGCTGGCGCGCAGCGCGTCGACGTACTTGGTGCGGGTGAGGATTGCGGTCAGGATGTCGCCGACCTTCGCCGTCTCCACCGACTTGCTCACATCATCCAAAATCTCGGCGAGGTCGACGATGGCCTTGGTCACCTTGGGACCGAGCCCGAGCTCATCCGCCTGCCGCAGCGAATCGCGCAGCGTCTGCTCCCGGTGGTCGGCGTGGTTTTGCAGCGCAGCCTCGGTCGCCGGCCCGATACCGCGCTTGGGCACGTTCATGATGCGGCGCAGCGCCATCGGGTCGGCCGGGTTGGCGACCGCGGTCAGGTACGCCATCACGTCCTTGATTTCGGCGCGCTCGTAGAACTTGGTGCCGCCCAGCACCCGGTACGGGATGGCGGAGCGGATGAAAATCTCCTCCAATGCACGCGTCTGGGCGTTGGTGCGGTAGAAGACGGCGACGTCTTTGTAGTCGAGGCCAGCCTCGTGAAGGGTCCCGATCTCATCCGCGATGAACTGCGCCTCATCGTGCTGGCTGTACCCGGTGAATCCGACGATCTTCTCGCCGTCGCCGATGGTGGTGAACAGTTTCTTGTCTTTGCGGTCGAAATTGTTGGAAATCACCGAGTTCGCGGCGCTCAGGATGTTCTGGGTGGAGCGGTAATTCTGCTCGAGCAGGATCACCTTCGAGTTGGGGAAGTCGCGCTCGAACTCGACGATGTTGCGGATGTCGGCGCCGCGGAAGGCGTAGATCGACTGGTCGGAGTCGCCGACCACAGTGAGCGATGCGCCCTCGAGTGCTCGGCCGTCCTCGTCTTGCGGGCGGCGGGTGAGCTCGCGGATCAGCGAGTACTGGGCGTGGTTGGTGTCCTGGTACTCGTCGACCAGGATGTGTCGGAACCGGCGCTGGTAGATGGCCGCCACCTGCGGGAACGCGCGGAACAGGTAGACGGTCTGCCCGATCAGGTCGTCGAAGTCGAACGCATTGGCCCGCGCGAGTTCGCGCGTGTAGGTGCGGAAGATCTCGGCGAACACCCGCTCGGCCGGGTCGTTGAAGTTGGCGCTGCGGGCGTACGTCTCGACGTCCTGCAACTCGTTCTTCAGCTTGGAGATCTTGCCGGAGACGGAGCTGACGGTGAAGCCGAACGCGTCGGCATCCAGTTCCTTGATGATGCGCTTGATCAGGGCGCGGGAGTCGGCGGAGTCATAGATGGTGAAATTCCTGGTGAAGCCGAAGTGCTCGGCTTCACGGCGGAGGATGCGCACGCAGGCGGAATGGAAGGTGGAGATCCACATTCCGCGGGCCGACTCTCCGACGATCCCCTCGACCCGCTCGCGCATCTCGGATGCTGCCTTGTTGGTGAACGTGATGGCGAGGATCTGGCTCGGCCATGCCTCCCGGCTCTGCAGCAGCCCGGCGACGCGACGGGTGAGCACACTCGTCTTGCCTGAGCCGGCGCCCGCGACGATGAGCAGCGACTGGCCGCGGTATTTCACGGCCTCGAGCTGCTGCGGGTTGAGTCCGTCGAAGAGGGGGTTCGACTCACTGGCGGCGGCGGGATCAAGGATGAACGTCATGTCCCACCAATTCTAGGCTCGACCGCTGACTGTCTCCCCCGGCACCGGGCCCCATCCCACCGCTCCAGTCGCTCCGATCCCGAATGAAGGAAGAAGTACCCGCCGGTCACACGTTTATTGGGATCGGCGGCCCTCTAGCGAGAAAGTTCCTTCATTTGGGATCCTCGACTTCCCCTGCGCTGTTGTGTAGGCCGGTCGATATTCACAGATGGGGGCGGATGCGCGGCGCGAGAAGAGAATTTCGTCAGCCTCAGAGCATGGAATCCATCGCATCATCCATACGCGCGCGCGGCGGATTGGCCGGGACCTACGAACTCTATGGCGACGGTTTCACCCGCGGGGACCTTCGCCGTGCGGTGCAGCGCCGAGTCGTCATCCGAGTACGGCAGGGATGGTACTCCACCCCAGGCGTGCGCCCCGAACTGATCCAGGCCGCGAGAGTCGGAGGCCGGCTCACATGCCTTAGCGCCCTCGGAGTGCACGGCGTCTGGAAATATCCGACCGGCTTGCTCCACGTATCGACGCCGGCGAACTCCTGCCGGCTGCGCGAACCCGGCGACAAAACGAGGCGGCTCAACGCAGCCTCACCTGTGCGGATCCATTGGCGAGACCATGAGCCGTCGGGTAGCCGGCTTTTGCTCTCACCCCTCAACTGCCTCAAAGATCTCATTCATTGCCAGCAACCTGAGGTGGTTATGACCGCCGTCGACTCGGCGTTGCACAACGGCACCATCCGCCTGGATCAGTGGCAGCGTTTGCTGAGCCTTGCGCCGGCCGAATCGAGAGATGCCGTGGCCGCGCCCGAACCGCGGTGCGAGTCTGGGATCGAGACGCTGACCCGCATCCGCTTGAGCTCGTTCAGCCTCCCAATGCGACCGCAGGAGCAGATCCCGGGTGTCGGGCGTGTGGACTTTCTCATCGGCGACCGCCTGGTGATTGAGGTCGATGGTGCCGAATACCACACGGATCCGGAGCGGTTCGAGGCTGATCGACGGCGCGATGCCGTTCTCAGTAGACTGGGTTATCGGGTCCTCCGATTCAGCTACCGGCAGGTGATGTATCGCTGGAAGGAAGTGGAGGACGCCATTTTTGCTGCAGTGTTCCGCGGCGATCACCACTGAGCAAACCCTGTGCACTACCCGGAGGCAATCCGGATGCCGATGATCCCAAATGAAGGAAATACCCGACGAAGCAAGGGCGTCCATTGGCATCGGACCCCACTGCTCCGGAATTTTCCTTCATTTGGGATCTGGCGAGAGCCGGAACGGGAGCGGACCGGCGCGGTTTGGGATCAGAGCCGGGCGCGGGCTTCCACGGCGAGGTCGGGGTGATCGGCGAAGACGCCGTCGAGGCCGGATGCCATCAGCAGCTGGAACTCCCCCAGCCAGTCCCCGAAGGCTCCGGCGGCATCCCCGCGCCTAAGGTTCCTGCTGAGAAACTGGTTTTCGGCGCGGAGGGTCCAGCAGAAGACGCTGAGACCGGCCGCATGGGCCCGGTCGACAATGTTGGTGATACCCACAGTGTTGCTTTCCTTATCGACATGCAGCAGCAGGTGCTTGTTGACACTGATGCCGTCGACCCGTTCTGCGAGCCGGGCGAGTCCGGCATCCGTCAACTGCGACGCGTAGCTGGTGGCATCCTTGCCCTGCCCTGCGACCAGATCGGCCGGGGATCCGGATGCCTCCAGCAGGTAGACGAGGTCGCCGGCGACACCGCGGTCACGGATCTTGTGCAGCACGCTCTCTTCGAACGCCTCGATGGTGAGGCGGCCGGTATTGTGCCAGCCGGCATCCCGCGCTTCGGCTGCAAACAACTCGTCCAGCGGTAGCCCGATCGACTCGAAGTAGGAGGCGTGCTTTATCTCGGCGACCAGGTCGACCGGCCTCTCGGCGGCGTCGAGCAGGGCGAGCAGGTCGCGCAGGCGCAGAATCCCGTCCAGACCGTCGAACGTCGCGTTCGACGGCCGCACCTTCGGCAGTCGCTCCCGCGAGCGCAGCTGGGCGAGCTCCTGCCAGCTGAAATCCTCGGTGAACCAGCCGGTGAGTTTCTTGCCGTCGATGGTCTTGGTCGTCCTGCGGTCGCCGAACTCCTGCCGGGTGGCGATATCCGTGGTGCCCGAAATCTCGTTCTCGTGGCGCAGCACCAGCACTCCGTCCTTGGTGGGCACGATGTCGGGCTCGACGGCATCCGCCCCCATGGCGATCGCCAGGTCGTAGGCGGAACGCGTGTGCTCCGGGCGGTAGCCGCTGGCGCCGCGGTGGGCGATGATCAGCGGGCGGGGAGTGCTCACGGATGTCACGTACCAACGCTACGCGCCCCTCAGGTTCGTTGGTAATCTGCCACCATGCCCACCTGCCTGAGCTGCGGCGCGAATCTGGCCCCGCAGTGGAAGTACTGCATCCATTGCGGTGCGCTGGCGGCGACGGTTTCCCCCCGCCGTCGGGGCGGGCGCGACGAGTACGGGATCACCATCCCGCCGGCGATCAGGCCGGTCGGTGTGGTGGAGCCCCCGAAGTCGGGTCCCAGCGTTCCGCTGCTGGTCGTTCTGGGGCTCGCCGGCACCGCGCTGATCGTCTATCTGGCGATCCTGTTGTTCGGCCCGAAATAGCAATTGGCAGATTTATTGGGAACAACTTCTATACGCTGGTAGTTGATACCTGAAAGACGTTTGGGCATCGAAGGAGAAGACCACCAATGGCCAACCCCGCATTCAACTCGGCCTCCTACGCCGGCGCGATCAAGACCGCCCGCCAGGGGCAGCTGAGCGGCTCGCAGCTGAACAAGCTGTACAACAGCCCGACCACCGCCGGCACACCCGACCTCGACGAGATGTACAGCCGCCCGTCAGCGACGCCGGATGACACCGGCCGGATGACCTACGAAGACACCATCGTCAAGACGGTCATCGCGTTCGCAGTGCTGCTCGCCACCGCTGTCGTCGGCTGGTTCGTGCCGCTGCTGATGATCCCCGGCGCTATTGCCGGTTTGGTTCTCGCGCTCGTCAACATCTTCAAGAAAAAGCCATCGCGCGGGCTGATCCTCGCCTACGCCGCCGCCCAGGGCCTCTTCATCGGTGGCATCTCGATGGTGTTCAACACCATGTCGGAGGGCATTGTCCCCCAAGCCGTCTTCGGCACCCTGGGTGTCGTCGTGGTCACCCTCGCCCTCTTCAAGAGCGGCAAGGTGCGTGCCACCCCGAAGATGACCAAGATCTTCCTGGTCGCCATGGTCGGCTACGCCGCCTTCTCCCTGGTCAACTTCGGGCTGATGGCCTTCGGCGCGACCGACGGGATGTTCGGCCTGCGCAGCATGGACTTCCTGGGCCTTCCGCTCGGTGCCTGGCTGGGGGTCCTGGTCGTGCTGCTCGCCGCCTACTCGCTGGTGATGGACTTCGAGGGCATCAAGGCCGGAGTCGAGGCCGGCGCGCCGCGCATCTACGGCTGGCAGGGCGCCTTCGGCATCATGGTCACCGTCGTCTGGCTGTACCTGGAGATCCTGCGCCTCCTCGCGATCCTCCGCGAATAGCTTCTCGAGAAGAAAGGGCCGCCCTTCGGGGCGGCCCTTTCTGGTTAGTGGGCCAGCTCCGACACGGTCACCCGCGGGTAGAAGTACTTCACCAGTACCAGCCCCACGCCTCCGCCGATCAGCTGCGCGGCGATGAAACCGAGTGAGGACGACGGGGCGATCCCGGCGAAGCTGTCGCTGAACATCCGCCCGACCGTGATCGCCGGGTTGGCGAAGCTGGTGGACGCGGTGAAGAAGTAGGCCGCACCGATGTAGGCGCCGACAGCCGGCGGGATCACTGCGGCGCGGCCGCTGCGGGCGAGGGCGAAGATCACCAGGATGAGGCCGGCGGTCGCCACGATCTCGGCGAGGAAGGTGGCACTGGTCAGCCGCTCCTTGGTGCTCCAGCTCACGGCCGCCGCGCCGAACATCAGGTTGGCCAGCATGGCGCCGGAGATACAGCCGACGACTTGGGCAGGGATGTAGACGGCGGTGTCCCGCCACGACCGGAGGCCGATCGCCGAGTCGACCACTGACACGACCGGGTTGAAATGCGCACCGCTGATGTGGATGAACAGCAGGATGAGCACCGGCAGGGCGAGGGCCGTCACCAGCGCGTTCTCCAGCAGCTGCAACCCGACGTCACTGGGCGACAGCCGCTCCGCGGCGATACCGGAGCCGACCACGGCAGCCGCCAGGAGCGCACTGCCAAGGAACTCGGCCGCAACCCGACGAAGGACTGCGGAGTTCAGCAGGCTCATGCGGTGATGAGCAGGCGGGAGAGCGAGTCGAGCGCGCCGGGCACCAGCCGGTAGTACGCCCAGGTTCCCCGCTTGGTCCGGGTGAGGAACCCGGCATCCATCAGGATCTTGAGGTGGTGCGAGACCGTCGACTGCCCGAGCCCCACCGGATCGATCAGGTCGCAGACGCAGGCCTCCTGGCCTTCGGATGCCGCCACGATGGAGATGAGCCGCAGTCGCGCCGGGTCTGCCAGTGCCTTCAACGATCTGGCCAGGTCGTCGGCCTGGTCCGCGCTGAGAGCCTCGCGGGTCAGCGGAGCGCAGCAGGCCGCCGCCTCGGTAACGGGTGTGAGGGTGAGGGTGGTCATGAAGGACATCGTAGCGCTATATTGACAACCGTCGATGAATGGATCCATAATTCTGGTGTATCGATAAGCATCGATATTCAGTTTGAAGGGACTACCCATGACACTCGCCGACCTGGCCATGCCGACACTGCGCGACTCCCGCCTCGACAGCCTGCCCGTCGCCATCATCGGCGCCGGACCCATCGGGCTGGCCGCCGCGGCGCAGCTCCATGAACACGGCATCGACTTCATCGTCTACGAGGCGGGCGACACCGCAGCCAGCAGCATGGCGTCGTGGGGCCACATCACGCTGTTCTCCCCCTGGGACTTCCTGGTCGACCCGGCCGCGCGCCGTATCCTGGAACCCACCGGCTGGCAGGCGCCGAAGGCCGCGAGCCTTCCCACCGGCGCGGAGCTCGTCGAGCGATACCTGCTGCCCCTCGCAGCATCCGATGCCCTCGCGCCACACATCATCACCGGGACCACGGTCGAGGCGGTCAGCCGGCAGGGCATGGACCGCACCCGCTCGAACGGTCGGGAATCCACCCCGTTCGTGCTGCGGATACTGCGGGCCGACGGCTCTCGTGATGAGATCCTCGCCCGGGCCGTCATCGATGCATCCGGAACCTACGCCACCCCGAACAGCCTCGGCTCAAGCGGACTCGACCCCCTCGGCCTCCCGGAAGTGGCAGACCGCATCAGCCATGCCCTCCCCGACGTGCTCGGGGCCGAGCGCGACCGGTTTGCCGGCAAGCACACCACGGTCGTCGGTGCCGGCCACTCCGCCGCAAATACCTTGCTGAACCTGGTCAAGCTGGCCCGCCGGGAACCCGACACGCGCATTACCTGGGCCATCCGCAACCGTTCCGCAGTTCGTGTGCTCGGCTCATCGGACGACGAGCTGCAAGCCCGGGCATCGCTGGGCGCCCGGGTTCAGCAACTGGTTGAGGCCGGCTCCATCACGGTCATCGATCGGTTCGAGATCGCCAAACTGCAGCCCATGGATGGCGGCATCCGCGTCATCGGCACCCGCGGCGACGAGACCGAGCACTTCGACACCGACCTGATCGTGAACGCGACCGGATTCCGGCCGGACCTCGACCTGCTGCGCGAGATCAGGCTCGACCTCGACGACATCGTCGAGGCACCGAGAGCCCTCGCACCGCTGATCGACCCGAACGTGCACAGCTGCGGCACCGTCGAACCGCACGGCTTCGCTGAGTTGCAGCAACCGGAACCGAACTTTTTCATCGCCGGGATGAAGAGTTACGGGCGCGCGCCCACCTTCCTGCTGGCCACCGGCTACGAGCAGGTGCGCTCGATCGCCGCCTGGCTGGCCGGCGATGTGACGGCGGCACGCGCGGTGCAGCTCACCCTGCCGGCCACCGGCGTGTGCTCGACGGGAGGCACGGCCGGATGCTGCTGACTGCGGATCGGCGCGCCCGATTAGACTTGCGTCTATGGGTTCGCCGGCACGACAGCGCAGCTCCGCACCGGAGGGTCCCCCTCCGCAGCGGATCAATCGTGAAGCGGCTGAACGCATTGCACGCACGCTACGAGCAGTGGCCGACCCCACCCGCCTGCAGCTTCTGAGCATGATCATCGGCAGCCCTGCGGGTGAAGCCCTGGTCGGCGAACTGGCCGACGAACTTGGCTTGACCCAGCCGACGGTGAGCCACCACATGCGCATCATGCACGACGACGGATTACTGGCACGTGAGCAGCGAGGTCGCCAGGTCTGGTACTCCGTCGCCCCTGATCGACGCTCCGACATCATTGACCTGCTGAGGTGACCGTGGCCGACACTCCCCGCACAGTGGGCCGCCCACTCGATTCCAGGGCGGCGCGCGACCGTGCCCTCCAGGTGTCCGCACTCTCCGACCCGACCCGGTTGCGGGTGCTGAGCGCCATCGCGGCGGACCCAGACTCCAGCGGCACGCCGGCGTCGATCGCCCTGGCCCTCGCGATCGACGCAGAGGTAGTCGGTGCGTCCCTGAACGAGCTGGCCAGCGTCGGGCTTGTCAGCTCGACGCTGAGGGGGAGCACCCTGACGGCCGACGCATGGGCCAGGTTCGGTCGACTCATCACCGCCACGACGACATCACCCGCGGATCCTGCACCCACCGTTGGCACCGAGCCGGGGCATCCGGAACTGGCGAGCCTGCCCGTCCTGGAGCGAATTACCGATGAGCTTGCTTACCGATTCAGCACCTCGTTCTCGCGGGAGACCGTTGCCCGCTACGTCACCGAGAGTTACGCGCTGCTCGCGGAACGCGCTCAGATCACCAGGTTCCTCCCCTCGCTGACCAGCCGATTCGCCGCAGACCGGTTGGGCGCCCTCGCCACGTCGGAAGGGCTGGTGTTCCGCAGCACGCCCGAGGTGTTGTTCGTGTGCGTGCAGAACGCAGGCCGTTCCCAAATGGCCGCGGCGATCCTCCGGCACCTGGCCGGGGATCGTGTACACGTGCGAACCGCCGGGTCGCTCCCGGCCGCTGCCGTCCACCCCACTGTGGTCGATGCTCTGAACGAGATCGGGGTTCCACTGACAAGTGGATTCCCGAAGCCGCTCACCGACGAGGTAGTGAGGGCCGCCGACTACGTCATCACCATGGGCTGCGGCGATGCCTGCCCGATCTACCCCGGCCGGCGTTACATGGATTGGGAACTTGACGATCCGGTAGGGGGCTCGATGGATGAGGTGCGCAAGATCCGTGACGAGGTCTACGCGCGGGTGCGCTCGTTGATCTCGGAAATGTCGCTGTGAGCTTCAACTGCCAGGCGAACATCCGTTTACTCCGTAACGACGACGGAGGTGATCACCGGCCTTGAGCGATACCGGCGTTGCATCCAGCGTGCGACCGTCGATGTCATCAGCCGTTCCAAGTCTGGCGCGTCCATGAGCTTCTTCTTATTCGCCTTGGCCACTGCCTCTTCGATCGACTTGGCAACTTCGGTCGTCCACTCATCGCTATGAACGAGACCATGGGCAAAGAACTCCACGGGCTCGGCGAGGGCACCGGTATTGGTGTCGAGAATGGCGAGGATCGTGATCCCGCCGTCTTCAGCAAGTCGTCGCCGCTCATTCAGGGCATCTTCGGAAGCACCGCCAACGGTGGTGCCGTCCACGAACACCAGTCCGGCGGGCACGCGGCCGGTGATGCTGGCATGTCCGTTGACCAAGTCGATCACGACGCCGTCCTCGGCTATGAGGACATTGTCGGGATTGATCCCGGTGCGGATCGCCAGATCGGCATTGGCCGTGAGATGACGCCATTCCCCGTGGATCGGCATCACGAACGAAGGACGAATCAGGTTGTAGCAGTAGACGAGTTCACCGGCGGACGCATGGCCAGAGACGTGGACTTTCGCGTTTCCCTTGTGGACGACGTTGGCCCCCCACCGGGTGAGCGCGTTGATGACCCGGTAGATGGCATTCTCATTGCCCGGAATGAGAGAGCTGGCCAACAGGACGGTGTCTCCGTCGCCAATTTCGATGATGTGCTCCCGGTTGGCCATGCGTGACAGCGCGGCCAGCGGTTCGCCCTGCGAGCCTGTGCAAACCATCACAGCCTGGTTATCAGGCAACTTCTCAAGCGCCTTCATGTCCACGAGGATCCCGTCAGGGACTCTCAGATATCCGAGCTGGCTGGCGATGCCCATGTTTCGGACCATGGAACGGCCGACGAACGAGACCTTTCGGCCGTGCAACTCAGCGGCGTCCAGGATCTGCTGGATTCGGTGTACGTGGCTGGCGAAGCTGGAGACGATGATGCGTCGGGGTGCTGCCCGGAAGACCTCGTCAATGGCCGGCATGAGGTCCTGCTCGGCGGTGGTGAAGCCGGGCACTTCAGCGTTGGTGGAATCGACCATGAACAGGTCAACCCCTTCCTCTGCCAGACGTGCGAAACCGCCGAGATCAGTGATTCGCTTATCCAGCGGGAACTGGTCCATTTTGAAATCGCCGGTATGGAGCACGAGGCCAGCGGCGGTCCGGATTGCGATGGCCAGCCCGTCGGGGATGGAGTGGTTGACAGCGAAGAACTCAAGATCGAACGGACCGGCCAGGCGGCGGTCGTGTTCGGCTACCTCGATCAACGGCGGCGAAAGGCGGTGTTCCTTGAGCTTGGCGGCGACAAAAGCAAGGGTCAGCCTTGAGCCGATGATGGGGATATCTTCGCGTTCGCGGAGCAGGTGCGGCAGGGCACCAATATGATCCTCGTGGCCGTGAGTGAGGACGATGGCATCGATGTCGGACAGTCGATCGCGGATGGCGGTGAAGTCCGGCAGGATCACGTCAATGCCAGGATGGGTGTCCTCCGGGAAAAGTACCCCGCAGTCGACGATGAGCAGCCGACCTTTGTGATCGAAGACGGTCATATTGCGGCCGACCTCACCGAGTCCACCGAGTGCGAAAATCCTCAGGCCGCCGTCGGTTAACGATGGCGGGGCGGGCAGGTCTAGCTGATGCATGGTGTTCCTTCGGTTAGTGGCCGCCGCCGAGGTTGCCGGTCAGTCGGCCGTGAATGTGCGTGGTCGCCTCGTTCATGCCCACGATGACGACGCGTTTGTCGTGGTGCTCGTACTTGTAGACGATAGCGTCGAGGGCGGCGACGGTTGAGGCGTCCCAGATGTTGGATCCGGACATGTCGATGACGACTCGGTCGGGGTCATCCGCGTATTCGAACTGTGTGGTCAGATCGTTGCTGGAGGCGAAGAACAGTTCGCCGTTGACCGTGTAATACGCGGTGGGCACCGCTTCGTCCTCGGGGAGGGTGCGCACGACGGTGACGAAGTGGGCCACCCGTCTGGCGAAGGCCACCATCGCGACCAGGACACCGACAATGACCCCGATGGCGAGGTTGTGGGTGGCGACGACCACGACGACGGTGGCGACCATCACCGTGGTCTCGCTCTTCGGCATCCGCTTCAATGTGGACCACCGCACACTGTGCCAGTCGACGGTGGCGACGGCGACCATGATCATCACCGCGACCAGGGCCGCCATCGGGATGACCGACACCAGATCCTGGAGTCCGACCACCAGGATCAGCAGGAAGACGCCGGCCAGGAAGGTGGAGATCCGGGTGCGGGCACCTGATGCCTTGACGTTGATCATGGTCTGGCCGACCATGGCGCATCCGCCCATCCCGCCGAAGAAACCGGACAGCACGTTCGCGATCCCCTGACCCAGGGACTCCTGGGTCTTGCGGGAGTGGGTGTCAGTGATGTCGTCAACCAGCTTCGCTGTCATGAGGGATTCAAGCAGCCCGACCAACGCCATGGCCAGCGCGTATGGGGCGATGATGGTGAACGTTTCCCAGTTGAACGGGACGTCAGGGAAGAACAGTTCAGGCAGGCTCTTCGGCAGGTCGCCCTGGTCGCCCACTGTCGGAACGTTGATTGCACTCGCCACGGTGACGACGGTCAGCAAGACGATCGCGACCAGCGGCGCAGGGACCACCTTGGTGAACCGGGGCATCACGACCATCACCACGATCCCGGCCACCACGAGCGGGTACACCAGCCAGGGGGCATTGATCAGATGCGGGAGCTGGGCGATGAAGATGAGGATCGCGAGTGCGTTGACGAAACCAACCATGACACTGCGCGGAATGAACCGCATGAGCTTCGCAACTCCCGCTACCCCGAGGATGACCTGGAAGAGACCGCCGAGGATGACAGTGGCAATGAAGTAGTCGAGGCCGTACTCGCGGGCGACCGGCGCGATGACCAGAGCAATAGCGCCCGTCGCGGCGGTAATCATGGCAGGACGCCCCCCGAGGAAGGCTATCGACACGGCCATGATGAACGACGAGAAGAGGCCCACGCGCGGGTCAACGCCGGCGATGATGGAGAACGAGATCGCCTCCGGAATCAGCGCCATCGCCACCACCAGGCCAGCGAGAACCTCACGGGTGAGAAGGCGCGGTGACCGCAGGGCGGTGAGCACCGAGGGCTGGGGTTTGTACCGGCTGCGGTCTTCAGCGGGCGTGCGGACAGTGGCCATAGTGGTCTCCTGCTTAGTAGGGGCTCTCAAGGTGAAAACCGGGGTGGATGTTCGAGAGCGCCCCATTGCGCATGCCGCGACGTAGTCGCTCGACAAGATTGGAAGAAAGACTGAAAGGGTTGGCTGCGGCGATTTCACAGCCGAACAATGAAACACTACCCTAACGTAAGAGTTGTATGCGAATTGGAGGCACTGAGACATGTCTGAGACCCTGAGCGGGACCATGCATATTGGCGAGCTCGCGGACAAGACCGGCCTGTCATTGCGCACAATCCGCCACTACGACGAGATCGGGATCCTCAAAGCATCGGGTCGCACCGAGGGAGGATTCCGCATCTATACGACCGACGACCTGTCGCGACTCTTGCTCATTCGCCGAATGAAGCCGCTGGGGTTCTCTCTCGAAGAGATGACTGAACTGCTGGCCACGATCGACCTGCTGGCCGGCGGTGCCCCCGGATCCGACAACGCGGAGACCCGAGCAACTCTGGAACGGTTCATCACCGACGCCGAGAGACGCCGCATGCACCTTCGTGAGCAGTTGGCGATGGCCGACGAATTCGTGCAGATGCTCAAAGTTCAGTGATCTGCCCGCGATAGCCCGGCGGATGCGCGCGGGTTGGTCGCATTCACCGCGAGCGGCCACCTCCCAGCAACTCTCCTGTAACGTTAGGGTTGAGTTGATTTTGGCGAGGAGACAGATGAACAGCCACCCCCTGGCGCAGGACGACTACGACACCGTCCAGGCGTATATGGCGACACGAGTTGCGGCGCTACTCGGGGCCAGCGCGCATTCCCGAGACTGGGAAATCGAGGTCGCCGCCGAGCAGGACCAATCGGCGGGGCAGTGGGAACGGCGAAATGGGTTCCTGTTCGACTACACCCTGGGCCGCTTTCTTCAGGCTGTGAATGAGGCTCGCGCGCTACGGCACAACCATCAGGACAGCTGCCCGCCGATAGTGACGGACGGCGAGCAGTTCGCCCATGACTTCACGGCAGCGATCATCAGGCAGGACGCGCCGGCGGCCGAGTCGCGCTGGCAGGAGTTCAACGGCTTGCCGTATTGGCCAGACCGCGCCCCGATCGCCCTGCCGTCCACGCTCGCACTCATCAGGCGGCTACAGAGCGCGGCCCCCTCGGTTCGTCTGGCGGATGTCACACCCCGCCTCCCTGAACCATTCGATCCCCCTGTCGTGGTGTCTTAGTGCACATTGACAACATGCGCATCCTCGAGGAGTCGACCAGGAGGCGGACGATCGCCGTCATCTCGCACCCCGACGCCGGCAAGTCCACTCTTACTGAAGCACTGCTCCTTCATGCCGACGTTATCGATCACGCTGGCGCTGTCCACGGCAAAGCGGGGCGCTCGTCGACCGTGTCCGACTGGATGGCGATGGAGAAGACTCGAGGCATCTCTATCAGCTCGGCCGCAATTGAGTTCGAGCACCGCGGCACCGTCATCAACCTGGTCGATACGCCCGGGCACGCAGATTTTTCGGAAGACACCTTCCGCGTGCTGTCCGCGGCCGATGCCGCGATCATGCTCGTGGACGCATCGAAGGGCCTGGAAGCCCAAACGATGAAGCTGTTCGATGCGTGCCATCGATGGTCGGTACCGATCATCACAATGATCAACAAGTGGGACCGGCCTGGACGTGATGCCCTCGCCCTCATCGACGAGATCGAGCAGCGTACCGGTCTCATTCCCACCCCGGTGAACTGGCCGATAGGGGAAGCGGGACGGTTCCTCGGTCTTCACGCGGTGGGCGCCGAGCGGATGCTGCGATTTCACCGCACTCCCGGCGGGGCGCGCGTGGCTACGAGCGACTCTCTGACGGCCGCAGAGGCCGAGGAGTCTTGCGGCACCGACTGGCGCATCGCTGCTGAAGAGGTCGCCTTGCTGCGCGCAACCGGCCGCGCACATGACCCGCGGCAGTTCCGCGCGGGCGGCACAACCCCGGTGCTGTTCGGGGCGGCCGTCCAGAATATCGGGGTCGCACAACTACTCGATATCGTTGCCGCAGACGCGCCCTCCGCGAATGCTCGAACCGATGTTGCAGGGAAAGCACGACCCGTCAACGCCGACTTCTCCGGGTATGTCTTCAAGGTGCAATCGGGGATGAATCCCGCTCATCGCGACCGCCTGGCATTCATTCGTGTGTGTTCTGGAGTGTTCCAACGAGGCATGGTCGTCCAACACGCTCAAACAGGACGGCCGTTCGCAACGAAGTATGCACAGCAGCTTCTCGGTCGGCAGCGACAGACGGTCGACACCGCGTGGCCAGGCGACATCGTCGGGCTGGTGAACGCGTCTACGCTGCGTCCTGGTGACACCGTATTCACTGGCGACTATGTGCAATACCCGGCGTTGCCCAAGTTCGCGCCGGAACACTTCCGGCTGGCACGCAGCGTCGACGCCAGCAAGAGTAAACAGTTTCGTCGCGGCATCGAGGAGCTCGATCAGGAGGGTGTCATACAGGTGCTGCGCTCCCCCCGCTACGGAGACCAGGCGCCGATCCTCGGTGCAGTCGGACCCATGCAGTTCGAGGTCGTCGAAGACCGGATGAAGACCGACTACGGTGCGACCATCTCACTCGAGCCGATGAAATACAACATCGCTCGAGCAACCACCCGCGAATCGGCCCTCGCCCTCGAATACGTTCCCGACTGTGAGATTACCGTCAGATCAGACGGCGCCCGGATTGCACTTTTCACCAACGAGTGGCGCGTGAATGCCCTCAAGCGCGACAGGCCGTCTCTGGTTATCGAGCCTCTCGCCGGAACCAACACCCTCAATCCTCGTCTCGACCGCGCCTGAATGGAATCTCATGCTCAACCATCCACTCGCCGATGACGATTACCACCTGGTGCAGGACTACCTGGCCACCAAGATCACCTTTCTCCTTGCAAAGAATGCCGGACTGGATGAGTGGGAACACTGGAACGAACACACTTCGAGACGCAATGCACCGCCTACCCGTAGAGCTCACCCGCGAGCCCGCCCAACGCTAAGGGGAACCGAGAGAAAATGTCCGAAACTTCCGAATTCGAGGCCGAAGAGCGCCATCTGGGCAACATCATTCGCGGACTCCGCCGTGAGTTGACGCGCGTCTCTACGTCGATCGACCGCTCGGTTGCAGCAGTCGACGAGCAGAAGCAGTTCATGTGGGAACACCGGCGCGACATGGACGGCTCTGAGAAGGCCAGTATGCGATCCTTGCTGGCGGTGGCAGTCAGCCAAGGTGAAGGTGCCATGCTCGGGCGCGAGCAGATTGGCCGGCTCCTGGAGTCGGCGTACTTCGGCCGCGTCGATTTCAAGCCAGCAGGCGAAACGGTTGGGGTACCCGTCTACATCGGAGTCCACACCTTTCGGGATCCAGACTCGGCAGAGCTCGGCATTCATGACTGGCGAGCTCCGGTTTCCAGCCTTTTCTACGATTTTGAGACGGGTGAGGCGTCATTCACGGCACCGACCGGCGAGGTCGACGGAGAGGTGATGTCCAAACGGCAGTTCAAAGTGCGAGGCGAGAACCTCGAGTACATGTTCGATAGTGCGCTCAACATCGGCGACGACGTGTTGCAGCGAGAGTTGGGCCAGGCCTCCAGCGACAAGATGCACAACATCGTCGCCACCATTCAGCGTGAACAGAATGCCATCATCCGCAATGAGATCTCAGACGTCCTGCTCCTGCAGGGTGTCGCCGGCTCTGGAAAGACCTCAATCGCTCTGCACCGAGTCGCATTCCTGCTCTACAGGTTCAAGGAACAACTCAACTCAGAGAATGTCATGATCATTTCTCCCAACCGGATCTTCGGCGACTACATCGCCAGTGTGCTTCCTGAGCTGGGAGAGACGCAGGTGCAGGAAATCAGCCTCGACGAGCTGGCCGGCCGGTACCTACGTCGCGTCGTGCGGTACCAGACGTTCTACGAGCAGATCGACACCTTGCTCGATGGAGCCGACCCTCACGACATCGAGCGAATGGAGTTCAAGGCGACACCCCAATTCGTCACTGCCCTGACCCAGTGGATTGAATCATCCGGCGAAGAATTCACCGCCAGTTCCATAGTTCAGCAAGGCGAACAGCTGGCCGCCGAATGGGCGGAAGAGAACTTTCATGCCCTCAAATGGTTGCCGATCTTCTCCCGACTTGAGCAACTCGCCGCCGTCGCCGTGCAGCAGCTTAAGCGCAAAATCACCGATCGGCATGGGCGTTGGACCAGCGCTGACACCGTCAATGTCGGACGCCAGGTCGCCGCCATGTTCCCGTATAAAGATGCTTACGCGCTGTACAAAGGCTTCTATCGCGAGCGCGAGCAGTTGTTCGCGCTGCAGCCCGATGGCCGCCTTGAGTATGCCGACGTGTTCCCACTCATCTACACCATGGTGAAATCGTCACGTCGTGACGACTTCACCCACGTCCGGCACCTGATAGTCGACGAGATGCAGGACTACACCCCGGTGCAATACGCCGTTCTTCGGAGCCTGTTCACGTGCCGGATGACCATTCTGGGTGACGCACATCAGTCAGTGAATCCCCACACGTCATCCTCGATCGATACCATCCGCCAGATTTTTCCCGAATCTGACCAGATCGAGCTCCACCGGAGTTACCGGTCAACAATCGAGATCACCGAGTTCGCCCAGCGGATCTCCCCAAACGATAAGCTGATCCCCGTGGACAGGCGAGGCACGACGCCGAGCATGGTCATGTACGCGGATGAGGAACAGCAGATCGACGCCCTCGTTGAACTGCTCACCCTGGGCGAGCTTTCGCAAACGGGTCTCGCCGTAGTGTGCAAGACGAACAGCAGAGCCAAGCGGCTACATCGAGTGCTCGCCGACCGTGCTTGCGAACTGACCCTGTTGGATCAGTCCAGCGTGGCCTTCGTGGCCAGCGCAGTGATCACGTCTGTCGCGATCGCGAAAGGACTCGAGTTCGATACTGTCGTGGTGCCCGACGCCGATGCCGCCACCTATCACTCTGGAGTCGATCGAAGCATGCTCTACATCGCCTGCACACGCGCAATGCACAAGTTGTTTCTCACCGGCGTCGGGACTCCTTCACGCCTGGTTGCGGACAGCCGCGACTCGACCGCTCAGGACGAGTAGCCACCCGGCAACGGCGAACTCTTCAGCAGCAAAGCTCGGGCATCGCTGGGCGCCCGGGTTCAGCAACTGGTTGAGGCCGGTGCCTCACGGTCATCGACCGATTCGAAATCGCGGAGCTGCGGCCACCGGATAGCGGCATCCGTGTCATCGGCAGCCGTGGTGAACTCCACCGGAATCCGCCCCGACCTCGACCTGCTGCGCGAGATCCGGCTCGACCTCGACGGCATCGTCGAGGCGCCACGACAGCTTGCTCCGCTCATCGACCCGAACCTGCACAGCTGCGGCACCGTCGAGCCACACGGCTTCGCCGAGTTGCAGCAGCCCGAGCCGAACGTCTTCATCGCCGGTATGAAGAGCTAGGGTCGCGCCCCCACCTTCCTGCTGGCCACCGGCTACCAGCAGGTGCGCTCAATCGCCGCCTGGCCGGTGGCGAGTGCGCTCGTTGATTGCGGAGATGGCGCCCTGCCATCAGGCAACGATTCGGTAGCCGACCCCCCGGACTGTTTCGATTATTTCCTGGGGCGACGAACCTGCGGGGTGAAGCTTCAGCCGCAAACGGCGGATTGCCACCGCGATGTGAGCCGCTGTAAGTGCCGGCTCGCCCCCCAGTCGGCGTGCCAGGTCGTGAACTTTCACCACCTGCGGATGGGCGCGCATGAGCTGCTCAAGAAGTTCAAACTCGCGCAGCGCGAGGTGAACCTCCGTTCCGCGGACGTGCACTCGATGCTGTCCAAGGTCGAGACGAACCACCCCGCGGGTCAGGACTTCCGGTTCCGTCTGGAGAAAAGGGATCGCGCTGGAGACGGCAGCAGCCAGTCGCTCGGGAGTGACAGGAAGGTCAACGACTCCCCGCGCGCCCAGCTCGAGGCACAGGCGGACGGTCTCATCGTCTGCCCCGGTCGCACGGCCGATCATGACCACAGCTTGGCAGAGTGATGTGGCAAGCCTGACCAGCTCTGTCAGCGGCATGCCGACCATATCCGTAGGCACCAGAAGTATGGTCGCGGGCTCTCGCCCTAATTCCAACAGCGCCTCAACCACATCCACCGGGCTGTGTAGTGCGATCCCGTGGTGGCGGTACTCAACGGGCTCCCATCGAGTGGCTTGGGTTCGTGACGTGACGGTGAGTACGCGGACCGGCCACACCGGCGCACCAACCGTCGAGATCATCCGAATCGGCCGCTGATGTAGTCCTCGGTGCGCTGGTCGACAGGTGCCTCGAAGATCTGGGGGGTCGGCGAGAACTCCACGAGCGTACCTGTGCGGTCTCCAGTCTCCTCGTTCTGGTTGACCGTGAAGAAGGCAGTGCGGTCGGCGACGCGTGCGGCCTGCTGCATGTTGTGTGTGACGATCGCGATCGAGTATTCATCGCGCAGTTCGTGCATGAGATCTTCGATGCGGTTCGTCGCGATCGGATCGAGCGCGGAGCACGGCTCGTCCATGAGGATAACGTCGGGATCCGTCGCGATCGCTCGTGCGATGCACAGCCGCTGCTGCTGGCCACCGGATAGTCCGTAGGCGTTCTGCTTGAGCTTGTCCTTCACCTCGTCCCAGAGCGCCGCCCGGCGCAGAGTGCGCTCGACCAGTTCGTCCATGTTGTCGACCTTCATGCCCGTCACGCGCGGGCCGTACGCGATGTTGTCGTAGATCGACTTCGGGAAAGGGTTGGGCTTCTGGAACACCATGCCAATCCTTCGACGAACCTCGATCGGATCGATCTTGGGTCCATAGATGTCAATGCCGTGGTACTCGACCTGTCCCTCGACCCGGGCAGTCGTGACCAGATCATTCATGCGGTTCAGGCAACGCAGTACGGTCGACTTGCCGCAGCCCGACGGACCGATGAGCGCCGTGATCTCGTTATGCCCGAAGTCGAGCGTTACATCGGTGACGGCGTGGAAGTCGCCGTAGTAGACGTTGAGGTCTTTGACCTTGAGCACCGAGCTCAGTGGCCACGCCGTGAGTTCCGGGCGATGTGCAGCTTTCATCAGGTTCAGTTCCTTAGTCCGTAGTCGGGGTCAGAGTTCGCGTCGGTACCTGGCACGCAACCAGATCGCCGCGGAGTTCATCAAGAGAAGGAGGGCAACCAGGACTAGCGCCCCTGCGGCCGCGAGGATTCGGAACTCCTCTTGTGGGCGGACCGCCCATTGGTAGATCTGCACGGGAATAGCGCTGTACGCGCCCGAAAAGGCGCTCTCGGGCAGGAACCGGACGAACGTCGTCGCCCCGACCAGTAGAAGGGGCGCCGTTTCGCCGATCGCCCGCGACATCGCGAGGATTGTGCCTGTCAGAATGCCAGGCACTGACAGCGGCAGCACCTGACGCCACGTGGTCTGCCACTTCGTCGCGCCGAGACCGAGCGACGCATACCGGAGGGTGGGCGGAACTCCGCGGATGGCCTCGCGGGAGGAGATGATGACCGTCGGCAACACCATCATCGCGAGCGTGAGCGACCCGGCGAAGGCGACGAAGCCGAGGCTCAGTGGTCCGCGCACGATAAACGCCAGCCCCAGGATGCCGAAGACGATTGAGGGGACAGCCGCGAGGTTCTGGATGTTCACCTCGATGATGCGGTTGTACCACTTACGTCGGTCGGCGTACTCCTCGAGGTAGATCGCTGCACTCACTCCGAGCGGAACGATTGTGACGAGCGTGCCGAGCATGACGTAGACGGTCCCGACGATTGCGGGTAGAAATCCGGAAGTGTCGGTGTTGATCGACGACGGCATCTGCGTGAAGAGGTTCAGGTCGAGCCGTGGTCCACCGCGCACCACCACGAAGATGAGCAGGGTGGCGAGCATGACGATCCCGAGCAGGATGCTGAACAGCAGGATCGCGCGAAAGAGTTCCCCCCTCACGTCGATTCCGACTCGCTCCAGCCGAGGGGAAAAGTCGCGCGCGGACTGGGTGGCGATTCGGGTACGCCCGGATATCTCCGTCATTCGTACACCTCTCGGAAACGGCGCACTAGTGCGATCGCGATCATGTTGACCGTCAAAGTGATGAGAAACAGTAAGCTTCCGACCGCGAACACCGTGTAATAGGCTGTCCCCCCGGTCGAGATATCGCCCGTCGCGGTGCGACCGATGAATGCGGTCATCGTGAGGATCGGGTCATTCGGCCACAGCGTGAGGCCTGCCATGGCTCCGGCCGCCATCAACACGACCATCGTCTCGCCCACCGCGCGCGAGAGGCCGAGCACGAACGAGGCGATGATGCCGGAGAGGGCGCTCGGAACGATCACACGGGTAGCGACCTGCATCCGGGTGCTTCCAAGGCCATATGCGGCTTCGCGAAGCGCCCTGGGTACCGCGTTCATTGAATCGGAGGCGACCGATGCGACGGTCGGGATAATCATGACACCGAGCACGAGGCCGGCGGCGAGCACGAACTGGAACCCGGGCTCTTCGCCGAGCTTGCCGGGGATCCGGGTCGGCCAGTTGTCTTTGAGGATGGGACCGACGAAGAAGAGGGCGAAGATGCCGTAGACGACTGTCGGGATTCCTTCGAGAATTTCGAGGAGCGGCTGCAGCACCTTACGCATTCGAGGTCCAGCGTACTCACTCATGTAGATGGCCGAGCCAAGCCCTGCCGGCAGCGCGATCACTGAAGAGTAGAGGACGATCGCGAAGGTTCCACCGACAATGTGCACCACACCGTAGGTGGGATCGGCGAATAGCGGTCCCCACGATTCCATCGAGAAGAACCGGTCCAGGGGTACGGTTCGGAAGAATTCGATCGTCGGAAGAACGAGTGAGATGACGATTCCGACGGTGATGAGCACGGCCACGGCGGCAGCCAGGAACAGCCACGCCACGATCACCTTCTCGCCGATGCGGGGCCGAGACGCTTCAAGCGTCAACGGTGCATCAGTGGGGCGGGTGATCGCGGTCACGGCCATTCCTGGGCTGCCTTTACGTGTTCGCCGGTGACTTAACCGAGGAGCGACTGAAGGCGGTCGTTCGCCTCAGTGGACTGCTCGTCGGTGAGCGGGATGAATCCCGCGGTCTCGGCGATCATGTTCTGGTTGGTGATGTAGAACTCGAGGAACGCGAGCACCTCGGGCTTCTCGAGAGCTGCGCCCGAGGGGTAGAGGAACAGCTGGCGGCCGAGCGGGTTGTACGAACCGTCCATCACGGCCGGGAGCGACGGGGCAACGCACTCGCCGGCCTCGTTCTCGACCTCAAGGGCGCGAACCTGGTCGCCCGCGTGATCGACGAAGGAGAGCGGAACGAAAGCCGAGTTGCCCACGGAACCGGCGACACCGAGAATCGCGGCGTTGTCGTCCTCACCAATATCGTTGTAGGCCGGGTTGATCGAGCCGCCCTCACCGTTGATTTCTTCGGTGAAGAAGTCGAATGTGCCCGAGTCGGTGCCGGGGCCGTAGAGGGTGATGTCGAGATCCGGGAAGCCTGCGCGAACGTCAGCCCAGTTGGTGACGGGGCTGTCAGCGCGCCACATCGACGAGATCTCGTCAACGGTGAGGCACTGTGCGAAGTCGTTCTCCGGGTTCACGACAACGGCGAGGCCGTCGTTCGCGATGCCGAGCTCGACGAACTCGATTCCGTTGGCCTCGCACGCCGCGATCTCGTCGTCTTTGATCTGGCGCGATGCCTCGGAGATGTCGGTCTCGCCGTTGCAGAACTTCTCGAAACCACCACCGGTGCCGGATACGCCGACTGAGACGTTGACGCCGGTGTATTCGTCGCCGAAGAGTTCGGCGGCGACCTCAGTGTTGGGCGCGACAGTCGATGAGCCGTCGATGACGACCGAGCCGGTGAGGCCTCCGTCGGCGTTGGTGTCGGTGCCGGTGGCTTGCCCGCCACAGGCCGTGAGCGCGAGTGCTGCGACAAGAACGCCGGCGCTGAGACCGAGTCCCTTGTATGAAAGTTTCGACACTTTCAGTCCCTTCTTTGTCGGCGGTGCCGCCGATGCTGGAATGTGATTGTCGACCGTCGGCCGACAAACACATCGAAGATCATCTATATGAACGAAAGGTGAACAAATGCAGACGGTATCATTTCAATCGATCAACATCTATGGGTGTCGGAGCATCGACTCAGATACTTCGCCCATAATGGGATCATCGATACCTGTCGATCACCGGCTGCGAAAGAGAGCTAGCTACATGTCAGACAAGCCCACCGTCCTCTTCGTCTGCGTGCACAACGCGGGCCGCTCGCAGATGGCCGCCGGCTACCTGGCCGCCCTCGCCGGCGATCGGGTGAACGTGCGCTCCGCCGGCTCCGAGCCGAAAGACCAGATCAACCCGGTGGCGATCGACGCGATGGCTGAAGAGGGCATCGACATCGCCAACAACGTTCCCAAGATCCTGACCACGGATGCCGTCAAGGAGTCGGACGTGGTGATCACGATGGGCTGCGGCGACGCCTGCCCCATCTTCCCGGGCAAGCGTTACGAGGATTGGGAGCTGGACGACCCGGCCGGGCAGGGCATCGAGTCCGTGCGGCCGATCCGCGACGACATCAAGCGGCGCATTGAGGGGCTGCTCGCAGAGATTCTGCCCGTTCAGGCCTAGAGCGAATGGACCTCAGCGATCGGCGCGGGCTGCCAGGCCTCAGCTACCCGGAGGAGTACCTCCGCCGCCTCGCCACCGAGCTCGCCACGAAGTTCTCCGGCGTCTTCAACACGGAGACGGTCGAGCGTTACGTGCTGGAGTCGTACACGGCGCTGCTGCGCACCTCGACGGTCACCGCGCACCTGGCGTCACGCACCACCCGCTTCGCGAGCGATCGGCTCACCGCACTGGCCCAGGCGAAGGGCGCGATCGACAGCCCCTGCCGGAGGTCCTCTTCGTCTGCGAGCAGAACGCCGGAAGGTCGCAGATGGCGGCGGTCCTGGCCAACCACCTCGGTGGCGGCCGCGTGCACGTGCGCTCAGCGGGTTCGGCGCCGAGCCGCGAGCTGAACCCGACGGTCGCAGCCGTGATGGCCGAGCTGGGTCTCGACCTGACAGAAGAGTTCCCCAAGCCACTCACCGACGACGTGGTGCAGGCAGCGGATGTCGTGGTCACCATGGGCTGCGGCGATGCCTGCCCGGTGTACCCGGGCAAGCGTTACCAGGACTGGGACCTGGTAGACCCCGCCGGGCTCCCCATCGATGATCTCCGGAGCATCCGCGACGACATCAAAGCCCACGTCGAACAGCTTCTTGAGGAACTGCTGCTGCCGACCTGAGTGGTCGCGCTGGCTACGTTCACAGTTTTCATTGACGCGGCCCCGGCGGGAGCGTAGCGTTCGCAGGTAACCATCCAACGACGGATAGAGGTTGCACCATGCCAGAGTTCATGGACGTACACCACAACATGGTCGGCATTACGGCTGAAGACCTGAAAGCCGCGCACGAAGCCGATCTCGCCATCCAGGACGAGGAAGGCGTGGTCTTCAAACAGGCGTGGGCCAGCCCGGAGGATGGGCTTATCTACTGCCTGTCTGAGGGTCCGTCGGCGGAGGCCGTCCAGCGCATCCACGAGCGCACCGGCCACCCCGCTGACGAGATCCGCGCAGTGCCGCTGGCCGTCTAGCCCCGACTTACTCCCACTCGATAGTTCCGGGTGGCTTCGACGTCACGTCGAGGACGACCCGGTTCACACCGGCGACTTCATTGGTGATGCGATTGGAGATGCGGGCGAGCACGTCGTAGGGCAGCCGCGTCCAGTCAGCGGTCATGGCGTCCTCCGACGACACCGGTCGCAGCACGATCGGGTGCCCGTAGGTGCGGCCGTCGCCCTGCACTCCCACCGAGCGCACATCGGCGAGCAGCACGACCGGGCACTGCCAGATGTCGTCATCGAGCCCGGCAAGGGTCAGTTCGGCGCGGGCGATCGCATCCGCCTGGCGCAGCAGGTCGAGGCGTTGCTTGTCGACTGAGCCGACGATGCGGATGCCGAGGCCAGGCCCGGGGAACGGCTGGCGCCCGACGATGACCTCGGGCAGGCCGAGTTCGCGGCCGATGGCCCGCACCTCGTCCTTGAACAGGGCGCGCAGTGGCTCGACCAACTCGAATTCGAGGTCTTCCGGCAGTCCGCCCACGTTGTGGTGGCTCTTGATATTGGCGGTGCCGCTCCCGCCACCCGACTCGACGACATCCGGATACAGGGTGCCCTGCACCAGGAACCGCACCGGGTCGCCTTCGTGCTCGAACTCCTTGACCAAATCGATCTGCGCCTGCTCGAAGGTGCGGATGAATTCGCGCCCGATGATCTTGCGCTTGATCTCCGGATCGCTGACGCCCGCAAGCGCGTCGAGGAACTGCTTCTCGGCGTCCACCGTGATCAGGCGGATGCCGGTGGCGGCGACGTAGTCTTCCTCCACCTGGCGACGCTCATCCTGGCGCAGCAGTCCGTGGTCGACGAACACGCAGGTGAGCTGGTCGCCGACCGCTTCGTGAACGAGAGCCGCTGCGACCGCGGAGTCGACCCCTCCGGACAGGCCGCAGATGACCCGCCCGGTTCCGATCTGGGCGCGGATCCGGGCGACCTGCTCTGCGATGACGCTCTCCGGATTCCAGTCGGCCGGGATGCCGGCGGCACGGTGCAGGAAGTTCTCCAGCACCCGCTGGCCGAACTCCGAGTGCTTCACCTCGGGGTGCCACTGCACGCCGTAGAGCTTGCGCTCGTCACTGGCGAACGCGGCGACCGGGGTGGAGGCGCTGGAGGCCAGCACCTCGAATCCGTCCGGGGCCTGCGAGACGGAGTCCCCGTGGCTCATCCAGGTTGTGTGCTGCGAGTTGGAGCCGGCCAGCAGGGTTCCTCCGTCACCGGTGAGGGCGACCGGCGTCGAACCGTACTCGCGCTGCCCGGTCTGCGCGACCACGCCACCCAGCTGCTTGGCCATCACCTGGAAGCCGTAGCAGATGCCGAGTACTGGTACACCGAGCTTCAGGATGCCCGCATCGAGTGACGGGGATCCGGCCTCGTACACGCTCGACGGCCCGCCGCTGAGCACGATGCCGACCGGATTCCTGGCGGCAACCTCGTCGGCGGTGATGGTGTGGGGGACGATCTCGGAGTAAACACTCGCCTCGCGCACCCGACGAGCAATGAGCTGGGCGTACTGGGCGCCGAAGTCGACGACCAGTACCGGGCGCTGGTCGGTCTCGCTCATACGCTGACCTCGACCGGTGCCTCGATCTTCGCCAGTTCGGCCTCGATGGACCGGGGAACGCTGCGCTCGAAGAAGAACGACAGCAGCGGGACCACACCACCGAGAGCGATCAGGAGGAAGCGTGCGAACGACCAGCGCATCAGGCGCCAGAGGATGAAGTCGCAGGCGAGGTAGAGCACGTACAGCCAGCCGTGCACCATGAGTAGCACGGTCGACAGGTTGACGCCGGTGATCGCCTCCTTGGCGGTCAGGCCGAGGAATCCGGACGAGCCGCCCAGTTCGATGTCGACGCCGTACCCGTACCGGAAGACCATCATCAGGCAGAGCAGGAGGAGGAAGATACCGGTGATGACTGAGGCGACCTTGTAGACGGCGACCGTCTTGCGGATGCGTGGAACGTCAGAGAGCTGGGGACCGAGGGGCATGCTCTCAGTTTACTGGCGCTCTCTGGTGTTCTTCTCTCTCCCAGGCGTCCTTCACCAGCCGCCACCAGAGGAACACGGCGAACCCGGCGAAGATCGCCCATTCGGCGGCGTAGAAGATGTTCAGCCAGTTGACCTCGATGTCGGTGGACGGCGGCGGGGAGTGGATGGCGACCAGCCCGTCGGCCGGGTCCTCGAGCACGACGAAGCCGCCGTACACGCCAGTCTCGTCGACGGAGCCCCACAGGTTGACCAGCGCCGCTGTGGACATCGAGCTGAACTCGCCGCGCTCGAAGTCGCCGACCTGTGGTGCCTCGCTCGGCAGGTAACGGCCGGTGACTGATGCCTCGAACGGGGCATCCGCTTCCAGCCGCGCCAGGGCATCTTCGGCCTGCTGCTGCGACTCCGCCCAGCCGAAAGCAACCGCGAGCCCCGCGCCACCGTCCGCCGTGAGATGCCCGATCACCCAGTAGCCGGCTTCGCCATCGTTGAGCCGATTCGTCAGCACCATGAAGTCGCCTGCAACGATCTCACCGCGCATGGTGACCAGTTGACCGACGGATGCCTCCGTGACCTGCTTCTGCGGCTCCGCTATCGAGTCGAGCGGCACTGTCGTCTCGGTCGCGCGGTCGATGCTCTCACTGTTGGCGATGCTGCGCTCCAGCTGCCACTGCCCGAGAGCGGCGAACGCCCCCGCTACGGCGAGCGCGAGGATCAGCGCCGCGATCCAGCGCGGACGCACGGCAACTCTCCACAGGCTCACCGCTCAAGCCTAACTTCGCCCGGCCGGGCGCCTCGCACTCGCCGGCGAGGCGGCGGCCAGCGACTTGGCGAGCGGTGGGGTGGCGATGGATGCTGGGCGGCGCTCTCCGGAAGCCGCCACTTTCGACTGGCGCTGATCGGCTTTGCCGACTTCCTCTGGCCGCGACCTGAGCTGAACTGCGAGGTTCACGGGCAGCTGAAATACGGTGCGAACCGGCGAATGCTCGGCGCCTATCTGGGTGAATTCGGTCTCAGGTGGGCGTCAGGCGCGCGGCGGGTGGGCGGTGTCTGGGGCCTCGAGCCGCACCCGGTCAGCCGACTCGTCGTCTGGCTGCTCCTGACTGGCAAGTTCCGCAGCCACCCGGCGCAGGTAGTGGCTCACTTCGCTGTCGACGCGTGCGTCATCCCAGCCGAGCACATCCGCCATCAGCCTGGCAGCAACCGGGGCAGCGGAGACGCCGCGGTCCCACGCCTCGATGGAGATGCGGGTGCGGCGGGCGAGCACGTCCTCCAGGTGCAGGGCGCCCTCGTGCGAGGCCGCGTAGACGACCTCGGCCTCGATGTAGTCGTCTGCGCCAGGCAGCGGAGAGTTCAGAGCCGGCTTCGCCCGGATGAGGTCGAGCAGTTCATCCGTCATCGTCCCGTAGCGGTTCAGCAGGTGCTCGATGCGGAACTTGTGCACGCCGAAAGCCCTGGCGATCTTCGACCGCTTGTTCCACGCCGCCTGGTACCCCTCGGCACCGAGCAGCGCGATGTCCCCGGTGGTTGAGGCCGGCACCCTGCCGTCGAGGGCGGCGGATGCCTCGTCGATGGCGTCCTTCGCCATCACCCGGTAAGTGGTCCACTTGCCGCCGGCCACCACCACGAGACCCGGTACCGTGTGCGCGACGACGTGTTCGCGCGACAGCTTCGACGTCTCGTCCGACTCGCCGGCCAGCAGCGGCCGCAACCCGGCGTAGACGCCCTCGACGTCATCGCGGGTCAGCGGGATGTTCAGCACCTCGTTGACGTGTTCGAGCAGGTAGTCGATGTCGGCGGCAGTCGCGGCGGGGTGCGCCTTGTCGAGATCCCACTTGGTGTCAGTGGTGCCGATCAGCCAGTGCCGCCCCCACGGGATCACGAACAACACGCTCTTCTCGGTGCGCAGGAGCAGGCCGAGCTTCGACTGGAAGCGGTCGCGCGGAACCACCAGGTGAATGCCCTTGGAGGCGCGCACTTTGAACTGCCCGCGCTCCCCCACCATGGCCTGCGTGTCATCCGTCCACACGCCGGTCGCGTTGACGACCTGCTTGGCGTTGATGTCGAACCTCTCGCCGGTGAGCGTGTCATGCGCCTTCACGCCGACCACCCGGTGGCCGACCCGCAGGAACCCTTCGACTCGCACCCGGCTGGCAACCCGCGCCCCATAGGACGACGCCGTTCTGGCCAGGCTCGACACGTAGCGGGCATCGTCGACCTGGGCGTCGTAGTAGGCGATACCGCCGATCAGGGCGTCGTTCCTCAGGCTGGGAATGGCGCGCTGCACCTGGCGCCTGCTGAGGTGCCGGTGGTGCGGAACCCCAGGGGGGCGGCCGCCGCTGTAGCTGAAGAGGTCGTAGAGCAGCATCCCGGCGCCGATGTAGAGGCGCTCGAACACCCGCTTCTTCAGGGGGTAGAGGAACCGCACCGGCTTGACCAGATGCGGCGCGATCCGCTGCAGCAGCAGGCCGCGTTCGGTGAGGGCCTCACGCACCAGGCGGAAATCGAGCTGCTCCAGGTAGCGGATGCCGCCGTGCACCAGTTTCGATGACCGGCTCGACGTGCCTGAGCCCCAGTCCCTGGCCTCCACCATCCCCACGCTGAGGCCGCGCGTCACCGCGTCGAGGGCGCAGCCGGTGCCGACGATCCCTCCGCCGATGACCAGGATGTCCAGTTCCCTGGACTTCAGCCCCTCGATCGCTTCAGCGCGTTCCTCGGTGCCCAGCTTGGATGAGTGGGAGGCGGTCTTGCGCTTGATCATCGAGCCCTGCATCACTTGGTCGTGTACGGGGCGACGACAACGTCCACCCGCTGGAATTCCTTCAAGTCCGAGTATCCGGTGGTCGCCATCGACCGCCGGAGTGCGCCCACCAGATTCGACGTTCCCTCCGCGCTGGACGATGGGCCGAACAGGATCTGCTCGAGCGGTGCCACTGAGTCGACCGCCACCCGATTGCCGCGCGGCAGCTCGGCGTGATGCGCCTCCGCACCCCAGTGGTACCCACCACCGGGAACATCCGTTGCGCGCGCCAGGGTCGAGCCGAGCATGACGGCATCCGCTCCCATCGCGATCGCCTTGACAATATCGCCGGAGGTGCCGAGCCCGCCGTCGGCGATGACGTGCACGTAGCGTCCGCCAGACTCGTCCATGTAGTCGCGGCGGGCGCCGGCGACATCCGCCACCGCTGTCGCCATTGGAGCGTGGATGCCCAGGCTTGCCCGGGTGGTGGACGCGGCGCCTCCGCCGAAGCCGACCAGAACGCCGGCGGCACCGGTGCGCATCAGGTGCAGCGCCGGGGTGTAGCCGGCCGCGCCGCCCACGATGACCGGAACGTCGAGTTCGTAGATGAACTTCTTCAGGTTGAGCGGCTCGCTCGTCTTCGAGACGTGCTCGGCGCTCACGGTCGTACCGCGGATGACGAACAGGTCGACGCCCGCCTCGACCACAGTCTCGTAGAGCGCCTGGGTGCGGTGCGGGGAGAGCGCTCCGGCAACGGTCACGCCGCCGGCGCGGATCTCGGCCAGGCGCTGGGTGACCAGCTCGGGTTTGATCGGCTCGGAGTAGATGACCTGCATGCGACGGATCGCCTCGTCGGGCGGCAGGCTGCGAATTTCGGCCAGCAGCGGCTCCGGGTCGTCGTAGCGGGTCCACACGCCTTCGAGGTCGAGAACGCCGAGGCCACCCATCTGCCCGATGCGGATGGCAGTGGCCGGTGAGACGACCGAGTCCATGGGCGCAGCGATGATCGGGGTCTCGAACTGGAAGGCGTCGATCGACCAGGCGACGGAGACATCTTCCGGGTCGCGGGTGCGACGGTTCGGGACGATGGCGATGTCGTCGAACGCGTACACGCGACGACCTCGTTTGGCGCGACCGATCTCTTCTTCATTCACGTGAACCAGCCTACCTTCGCTTCCACTCCTGGGCTCGGCTGGTCGGGGCAGGCTGGTGGCGCGGCGTCAAGCTCCCCGCGGTAGAAGTTGACTCTGCGCGCCAGAAGTTACCCAGGCGACGAGGCAATTTCTACCGCGACGAGCGGGTGGGGCGTAGGCCGAACTCGCGAAGCTGGTAGTCGAGAAGGCGCGGGTTTCGGGTTTCGCTCCAGATGATCCGGATCACGCCGTTGCACTGTTTGCGCAACCGGTCCTCGCGCTTCTTCTCCCGCCACACGATCTGGCCGGGGGCCAGCCCGTTGGAGTAGCCGGGCCTCATGTACTTCGCGGCACCGTCGAACTCGCCCACCTTACGCTCGCTCGGCCAGAAATAGTCCACGTACATGTTTCCCTCGCGGTCAGTGAACCTGACCTGCAGTTCGGGAACCGGGTAGCCGAGCTCATGAATCACCGCTCGCGTCATCGACTCACCGAACGAGTCGGAGAGGTCGGTGGCGAACTCAACCGTCGATTCCGCGTGTCGCAGGCGATAACGGGGGTTGCGCGCATCCAGCTCACGTCGGATGTCAGCGGCCGATACCCGGAAGGCGTTCTTGCGCCAGAGCGCCCAGTCCAGGGTGGCAACGGCCGGGGCGAAGTCCGACTCCAGCACCACATCCAGCGTCGTACTCGCCACTGACGTGACAAGCAACCCATCACGCTCCTCGATCTGTGTCGGTGTCAGCGGGCGCCGTCGTACTCCCGGAGCCGAACGACCTCCCGTTGCCTGATCGCCGCAGACTTCTACGTCGGGCGGCCAGTCATCGAGGATCGGCATTCCCCAGAGAGCACCCGCAGAAAAGCCCCGGAACACCAACTGCTGCGCGCTCGCGGCGTCAACGGCACGCATACGCAGCACGTGGCGTTCGCGCGGGGTCAGGGTCGTCCAGTGGCTGGCCTCGCAGAACGCGCCGCGGCGAATCCGCACGAGCTCGCCGCGTCTGGCTGCGCGGATGTAGTCGAGTTCTCCGAGGCCAGTGCGGCTGCGATCCGAGCTCAGAATGAGGCCGTATGCCCCGAACGCCCTGTTCGTTGAATCTCCCATGGAGGCAGACTGGGCCACCGGTGCAAGGCCGTTTGGTCACCGGCGGTATTTGTGGGAACCCGGTACGTCTCCCCATCACGGAGGACGGTGCCCGGGTATCCGCTACCGTGGCGCGCTCGCGCGGTACAAGTTGACTCTGCGCGCCCGAAGTTACCCACGCGACGAGTCACTTTCTACCGCGGTGAGTGCCGGGCACCGGGAGGGCCCGGTGAGTGTGAGCGGGCCTAGCCGTCGGGGGAGGTCAGCTTCGTGACCGGGCGGCCCATGATGGCTGAGGCGAGCGCCTCCACCGGTTCGCGGGCCGCTGATGGGTTGTCGACCAGGCTGAAGTCGACGTCACCGAGTTGGGGCAGGCCGAACGCCGACGGGACCTGCACCAGATCGGAGGGGATCAGTGACTGCGGGAACACGGCAACCCCGATGCCAGCACGCACGGCCGCGAGCACCCCGTTGACCTCCCGCACGTTGCAGGTGATCCGCCAGGTGTGGCCGGCTTCCTCGAGGGCACGGATGGCGACCGTACGGCTGAGGCTCGGCGCCTGGTAGACGATGAGCGGCAGCGGGGCATCCGCGTCCAGCTGCACGCTCTTGTGACTCACCCAGACCATGCGGTCCCGGCGTACCATCCGTCCGAGCGGGCCGCCAGGCTCCTGTTTGATGAAGACCAGGTCGAGTTGGCCGGCCGCGAGCCGGCGCAGGAGCGCACCGCTCTGGTTGACGGTGAGCTCGAGGTTGATCTGCGGGTAGAGCTGGCGGAAGTCGCGGAGCACCTGGGGCAACTGCGTGAGGGCGAGGTCGTCGGCCGACCCGAACCTCAGGCGGCCGCGCATGGCCGACCCGGTGAAGTAGCTGGATGCCTCGTCGTGCGCGGCGAGGATGGTCCGGGCGAAGCCGAGCAGGGCGTCTCCGTTGTCGGTCAGCCGCACGTCGCGGGTGTCCCTGGTGACCAGGTGGCGGGCCGCTGCAGTCTCCAGCTTCCGGATGTGCTGACTGATCGTGGGCTGGCTGAGGCCCAGTTGCTGCGCGGCGCGCGTGAAACTCAACGTCTCAGCAACCATGACGAATGTTTTGAGCAGTACCGGGTCGAACATCCGCCCCCATTGATAAAGGTAATGGAACTTATAGGGTCGATAATAGCGAGCTATGACTATGGCCGACTTACTCTGAATCAGTGGCTGCCGAACAAATTCTCGACGATTCCGCAACCGCGCCCATCCCGATCCGGGAGAGCAAGCCCCGCTGGCGCGACACATTCAGCTCGCTGCGCGTGCACAACTACCGCCTGTACGTCTTCTCGCAGTTCATCTCGAACACCTCTGTCTGGGCGATGCGCATTGCCGTCGACTGGCTGGTCTTCGAGCTGACCGACAGCATCACCGCGGTCGGCATTACCGTCGCGCTGCAATTCGGTCCGATGCTGTTCCTCGGCCCCCTCGGCGGGGTCATCACCGACCGCTACCCGAAACGCAGGCTGCTGGTCGGGACCCAGGCCGTGAACGCGGTGCTCTGTGCTGCACTGGCAGCACTGACCCTGGCGGGCGTCGTGCAGGTTTGGCACGTCTACCTGACCGCCCTGCTGCTCGGCTGCGTCGCGGTCATCGATGCCCCCGCGCGTGCGGTCTTCGTCAACGAGATGGTCGGGCACGAGCGGCTCGGCAACGCCATCAGCATCAACGCCGCCATCTTCCACCTCGGCGGCCTGCTCGGCCCGGCGGTGAGCGGCATGCTGATCGCCCTGATCGGTGCGGGCTGGGCCATCGGCGCGAACGCGGTCGCGGCGACCATCGTGGTGGCCACCCTGTTGAGCATGCGCGCAGCGGAGCTACTCCCCTCCCTCGTGGCCCAGCGCTCCAAAGGCCAGATACGTGAGGGCCTGCGCTACGTGCGCTCCAAACCGACGATCTTCTGGCCGATCATCATGCTCGCCTTCGTCGCCACCTTCGGAATGAACCTTCCGGTGCTGCTGGTCTCCTTCGCCGACCACATCTTCCAGACCGGCGCCGCCGGCTACGGTATCTACAGTTCGGCGGCCGCCGTCGGCGCCCTGGCCGGCGCGCTGTTCTCGACCAGGCGCAGCACCTTCCGGCTGCGCTCCATCATGCTGGCCGCCGGCTTCTTCGGGCTGGCGCTCATCGCATCCGGAATCTCGCCGGTCGCGTCCGTCTTCATGCTCTGCCTGGCCGGGGTCGGCTTTGCCCGACTGCAGTTCGCCATGACAGCGGAATCGATCGTGCAGATGTCGTCGAATCGCATCATCCGCGGTCGGGTGATGGCCGTCTACGCGATGGTGGTTCTCGGCGGGCAGGCCATCGGCGGACCGTTGATGGGGTGGATCGCCGAGGAGTGGGGCGTTCGCACTGCGATGAGCATCTCCGGTGCGGTGCCGGCAACTGCGGCGATCGTCATCGCGGTGCTGCTGGCCAGGAGCGGACGCCTGTCACTGAAGTTCCGGATGCGATGGCGCGAGTTCCCGATCACCATCGAGTCCAGCCGGCAGAGCGTCTAGCCCTGACCGCGAGCCGGTTTCGGCGCGTCGACCCCGCCGCGGCGGCCTCGAGTGGCCGAAATCGGCTCGAGCGTGACAGGGGTCGCGGGCACTGCCCCCATCCACCGATCGGTGGATCCCGGAATCAGTCGGTGCACCGCTATCGGCCGGGTGTGCCCAGCCGCGATCATGGGGACATGACAACACTTGAACCCGCCGTAAGCGTGCGTGACCTGCGCAAGAAGTACGGCAACCAGACGGCCCTCGACGGGGTGAGCTTCGACATCCAGCACGGCGAGACCTTCGCGCTGCTGGGGCCGAACGGAGCAGGCAAGTCGACCACCATCGAAATTCTCGAGGGTTACCGCGACCGCACCTCCGGCGACGCCCGGGTGCTCGGCCACGACCCGCAGAAGAACAACCTCGCGTGGAAGGCGCGGCTCGGCATCGTGCTGCAAAGCACAGGCGAGAGCGGCAACGTGACCGTGCGTGAGCAGTTGCGCCACTTCGCCGGGCTCTACCCGAACCCGCGCGACGTCGAGCAGACCATCGCCGCGGTCGGGCTGGAAGAGAAGGCGGGCACCATGATCCGCAAGCTGTCGGGCGGGCAACGCCGCCGGGTGGATGTGGCCCTCGGCATCATCGGACGCCCGGAGCTGCTGTTCCTCGACGAACCGACCACCGGATTCGATCCCGAGGCGCGGCACAAATTCTGGGAACTCATCCGGCAGCTGAATTCGGAGGGAACCACCATCCTCCTGACCACCCACTACCTCGACGAGGCGGCACAGCTCGGTGACCGGGCCGGCGTCATCGCCGGCGGAAGGCTGGTCGACATCGGCCGCATCGACGAGATCGGTGCGGCGGCCGCGCGGGTGCCGATCGTCCGCTGGGTCGACGGCGGCGTGCGCCGGGAGCAGCGGACCGAAGAACCGGCCGCATTCGTCGCCCGGCTGGTGGCTGAGCACGGCGGAGAACCGAACGGGGTCGAGATCGTGCGCCCCAGCCTGGAGGACGTGTACCTCGGGCTGGTTGCTCGCCCTTCCCCAGGCTCAGGGACCGGAACTCCCACCGCCGAATCAGTGGAACCGCCAACCAACGTGGAACAGGAAGTGTCAGCATGAGTGTCTCGACAATCCCGCCCAACCATGCCACCCTGGGCGACCCGGTGACACGAACCGTTCGACTCGGAGCATCCCGCATCGGCTACGAGGTGAAGGCGTACTTCCGCCAGGGCGACTCCGTCTTCTTCACCTTCCTGTTCCCGGTCGTGATGCTCACCATCTTCTCGGTCGCGTTCAGCGAGGGCAGCTTCGGTACGGATGCTGCCGGCAACGACGTCAGCGCCGCCGCCTTCTACCTGCCGGCAATGCTGGCAGCCGGGGTGCTGCTCAGCGGCCTGCAGAACATGTCGCTGGACATCGCCATGGAGAAGAGCGACGGAACACTCAAGCGCCTCGCAGGCACCCCCCTTCCCGTGGTGAGCTACTTCATCGGCAAGATCGGCCAGGTTTTCTCCACCGGCGTGCTGCAGGCGGCTCTGATCATTGCCGTCGCCACGCTCGCCTTCGGGGTGACCCTGCCCTCCGAGCCGGAACGCTGGTTCACCTTCGCCTGGGTGTTCGTGCTGGGGGTGGCGACATCCGCCATTCTGGGGATCGCCCTGAGCGGTCTCCCCCGCAGCGGGAAGAGCGCGACCGCCGTGATCATTCCGATCGCGCTGGTGCTGCAGTTCATCTCGGGCGTCTATCTCTCGTTCACGCAGCTTCCGGAGTGGCTGCAGAACTTCGCCAGTGTCTTCCCACTCAAATGGATGGCGCAGGGGATGCGTTCAGCCTTCCTGCCAGAAAGCTTCGAGGCCCTCGAGCAGGGCGCCAGCTGGGATCTGCCCGGTGTGGCGCTGTTCACCGCCATCTGGCTCGTCGCCGGATTGATCGTTTGCCGCTTCACTTTCCGCTGGATCCGCAAAGATAGCTAGATGACGCTCAACCGCTGGTGGTTCGCCGCCGCACTGGTCCTGGTGACCGTGCTGGCGGCGTTACTGCTGTCCGCCGACCGGGAGCCGTGGCGACTCGCGCTCGGCCTCGCCTCCCTCGCCGTCTTCCTGATCGCCTGGGTATTCCTGGCGAAGGATGCCGAGGCCGGCAACCGGCAGGCGACTGCTTTGACGGTGATCACCATCATCGTGGCGGGTGCCGGCACGGCCTCACTGCCGAACTTCGCGGTCTTTCAATGTCTTGCCTTCCCGCTGGTCTGGGTGCTGGCGCGAAGCATCCGCAATGCCATCGTTGCGAACATCGCCATCGCGCTGGCGGTCGGTACCGGGTTCCTGATCAGTCGGCCCCTGGACTCGATCGAGCTGGTTGAGATAGCCCTCACCGTGCTGCTGACGCTCGCGTTCAGCATCGTGTTCGGGCTGTGGATTACCCACATCGCCACGCTGAGCGATGAGCGCCGGGAGCTCCTTGACCAGCTGCAGGCCACCCAGACCGAACTGGAAGCCGTCAGTCGCGATGCCGGCGCGACGTTCGAACGGGAGCGGCTCGCCCGGGAGATCCACGACACCATCGCGCAGGACCTCACCGGCATGGTCATGCTCGCCCAGCGCGCCAGGCAGGAGACGGATGCCACGGCGAGGGACACCCAGTTGACCCAGCTTGAGCAGACGGCCCGGGAGGCGTTGACGGAGACCCGCGCGCTCGTCGCCGGCGGCGCACCCGCGTCCCTCGATGCCGGCCTGCTCCCCGCCCTGGAGCGGCTGACCGCCCGGTTCTCCCAGGAGACCGGCATTGCCATCTCACTGACCGCTGACGTCGGCGCCCTCGACCGCTCGGCCGAGGTCGTGGTGCTCCGCTGCACGCAGGAGGCGCTGTCTAACGTGCGCAAGCACGCCGGGGCGACTGCCACCACCATCAGGCTGGGAGACGGCGCCCTGACCATCACCGACAACGGGCAGGGCTTCGACCCGGAGGCCTCCACCACCGGCTACGGGCTCAGCGGAATGCGCGACCGGCTCGCCCTGGTTGGAGGCAGCCTCGCCGTGGCGAGCGGAGCATCCGGCACCACCCTGACGGTCAGCCTGGCGCGGGTCAGCGCATGATCCGCGTACTCGTCGCCGACGACCACCCGATCGTGCGCAGCGGCATCGTCGCGTTGCTGCGGGCGGCAGCGGATGTCGAGGTCATCGGCGAGGCCAGCACCGGTACCGAGGCCGTCGCCCTCGCCCTCGACCTCCAGCCCGACATCGTGCTCATGGACCTGCGGATGCCGGGACTCGACGGCGACCAGGCGACCGCGCAGATCCTCGCGCGGCACCCGCGAGTGAAGGTGATCATCCTCACCACATACGAGAGCGACGACAGCATCCTCAGCGCGATCGAGGCCGGGGCGAGCGGCTACCTGCTGAAGGCCGCCCCAGAGGAGGAGATCCTGGCGGGCATCCGATCGGTCGCACGCGGTGAGGTCGCGCTGGCGCCAGCTATCGCCGCCCTCCTGGTCAAGCGGGTGACGGCACCGCCCACCCCCGCTCTCAGCCCGCGAGAGACTGAGGTGCTGGCACTGGTGGCACAGGGGCTCAGCAACCCGGCCATCGCGACCCGGCTGTTCGTCGGCGAGGCGACGGTGAAGACGCACTTGCTGCACGTGTTCGAGAAGCTGGGCGTGAGCGACCGCACCCGCGCCGTCACCCGGGCGATGGAACTCGGGCTGCTGTAGCGGTCAGAGTTGCACGCCGACCAGAACAGGCTCCGGCTGCAGCAGCACGCCGAACTGGTTGAAGACGCGGTTCTGCACATAGCGAGCGAGTTCGGCCACCTGCTCGGCGGTGGCGCCACCCGTGTTGACCAACGCCAGCGTGTGCTTGCTCGAGATGGCGGCGTGGGAACCCGGGAGCGAAAAACCGCGGCTGATGCCGGCCTGTTCGATCAGCCAGGCGGCGCTCAACTTGACCTGACCCTCACTGACGGCCCGCCTGGGCACCGCGTCGGCGTCGAACGTTTCGAGCGGCAGCACGGCGTCTGCCTGCTCGAGGCCGAGCGGCCAGCGCGGGGCATCCGCCGGAAGCTCACTGGCGAAGCGGGCGCCAACGATCGGGTTGGTGAAGAACGAGCCGGAGCTGACCGAGTCAGGGTCCTCCGGCGACAGCACCATGCCCTTGGACGAGCGCAGCCGCAGCACGGCCGAGCGAACCTCGGCGGTCGGCACCCGGTCTCCGAGCTGAACGCCGAGAGCGGATGCCAGTTGCGAGTAGGCGATCGGCTCGCTGAGTTCCCCCTGCGACAAGCGCAGCTCGACCGCGACGACCAGCCCGTGGCGGCCCTGTTTGATCGCTGAGGTGCGGTAGCCGAGCTTCAGCTCCTGTGCCGGAACGCGCGTCACCTCGCCGGTCAGGACGTCGAGGAAGTCGATGGCGACCAGGCTGTCCGACAGTTCCTGCCCGTAGGCGCCGATGTTCTGGATCGGGGCGGCACCGACGCGGCCTGGTATTCCGGAGAGCGCTTCCAACCCGACCAGGCCCTGCTCGATGGCGCCGGCCACCAGCCCGTCCCATGATTCGCCGGCCTGGACGCGGAGCGTGACGGTCCCCTCGTCGCCCGCCACTCGCTCGACACCCTGGGTCACCACCCGGATGACCGTGCCATCGAACCCGTCGTCGGTGACGACCAGGTTGGAGCCTCCGCCGAGGATCAGCCACGGCTCGTTGCTGTTCCACGCATCCCGCGTCGCCTCGACCAATTGGTCGGCATCCGCCGGCTCGAGCAGCTGCCTTACCGGACCGCCGACCCGCATGGTCGTCAGCTCGGAAAGCTGCCTCATAGGGTTACCCTCACCTGGGCCTTACCCAGCACCGTCTTCTGGTCGAACGTCACCGTGAGGTCGATGCGGGCGGTGCCCTCCTCGATGGCGCCGACTTTGGCGACCACGCTGACAGGTGCGCCATTCGCCGCGTCCACCGGAACCGGCCGGGTGAACCGCACCTGGTAGTCCACGATGCGGCCGGGGTCGCCCGCCCAGTCGACGACCGGCTGCACGGCGGCGCCCATGGTGAGCATGCCGTGGGCGAGCACGCCGGGAAGCCCGACCATCTGGGCGATGTCGTCCCGGTAGTGGATGCGGTTGAAGTCGCCGGATGCCCCGGCGTAGCGCACCAGGGCATCCCGGGTGAATGTCAGGCTCGCCTCGGCGACGACCTGCCCGATGTGGCCGCCCTCGGCGATCTCGTGCAGTGTGGGATACGAGGTCATGAGTCTTCCCCCCGGACGACGAGAGTGGATACCGCGGTGACGACATGGACACCGGATGCGTCGGTGATGTTCGACTCGGCCGTCACCATCGAGTTGCCGCCGAGGGTCTTCACGTTGGTCACGGTGAGTGTTGCCGTCAGTTCGTCGCCGGCCACCACCGGACGGGCGTAGCTGAAGCGCTGGTCCCCGTGGACGACCCGGGAGAAGTCGATGTCGGCATCCGGTTCCGCCAGCAGTTGGGCGAGAGTCGCCTCCTGGACCACCACCGGAAACGTCGGTGGAGCGACGATGTCGGTGTACCCGGCGGCCTGCGCCGCCTCGACGTCGTAGTTGATCGGGTTGGTGGCGAAGACGGCCCGCGCAAACTCGCGCACTTTTTCGCGTCCGACCAGATAGGGGGCAGTAGGGGGGAACACGCGTCCCTGCAGTTCGGCGTTCACAGTCACGACCCAATCCTACGGGCGCACCCCTCGACCGACCCTCACAGTGCCCGTTCCGGTGAATAGTGCCCGGCGCAACAGAACCTATTCACCGGAACGGGCACTTTGGCAGGGCGCGAAGCGGAGGTTCGGGGGGGGGACGGACGGATCTGGAAACGCAGGAACCCCGGGGACCTATACGGTCTCCGGGGTTCGAGGGCGAACCTCTGGGGCTGTTACTGCCTTACTGGCAGCTGTCGCACTGCAGAAGGTCCATCGGGTCGACGGGAACTGCGTAGCCGCCAACAGTGTCGTTGTCGTTGTCCATGTTGACCTCCTCAAGTCTAGAAAATTTCGGTCCGCGAGACCGAGTCAGTTGCTTCGGCGTCGCGTGGTTACCCACTATATAACGCGAATCACACGAATGTCATTCCCTACATCTAGTGTTTTCGGCGTGTCGCGAGGTTTTTCTCAAGGGTACGTCCTGCCACTGACATTTCGCCGGACGTCGCCGGAGGTCACACCGACGCCAATAGGAACACCACCCCATGATCGGGTGGATTCTCGACGTGATCGTGCAGGTCAGGTGCCGGGCGTCAGCGCAATCGACCGCCCAGGAATCGCCTCGAGCAGCTCCCGCGTGTAGGCGTGCTGCGGGTTGGAGAGAATGTCGGACGCTGTTCCCAGCTCCAGGATCTTGCCGAAGCGCATCACCGCGACATGATCGGAGATCTGGCGGATCACGCCAAGGTCGTGCGAGATGAACAGGTAGCTCAGCCCGAACTCCACCTGCAGGTCGACCAGCAATTGGAGGATCTGTTCCTGCACTGACACGTCCAGTGCAGACACCGGCTCGTCGAGCACGATCATCTCCGGGCCGATGGCCAGCGCCCGGGCGATGGCGACCCGCTGCCGTTGCCCTCCAGACAACTCGGCTGGCCGGCGCGTGGCCAGATCCGGGTTCAGCTGAACGTGCTCCAGCAATTCGCGGGCGACGGTTCCGTGGTGCGAGCGGTCCCCGATCCGGAACGCGCGCAGTGGCTCGGTGATGATGCGCTCGATCGACATCTTCGGGTCGAGTGAGCCGAACGGGTTCTGGTAGACGACCTGGATGCGCCGGCGCAACTGGCGAAGCTTCTCGCCCTTCAGCGCGGTGATGTCGTCGCCGTCGAAGAACACGCTCCCGGCATCCGCACCGGCAATGCGCGCCGCGATTCTGGCCGTCGTGGTCTTTCCGGAGCCCGACTCCCCCACGATGGAGAAGGTTGAGCCGCGCGGCACCGAGAACGACACATCGTCGACGGCGCGCAGCACCTGGGAGCCACCGCCCGATCGCTGGAGGGTGAACGTCTTGACCAGGTTCCGCACTTCGAGGATGTTGGTGGCCCGCTCGCCGCTCAGCCGGTCGGACTGCTTCTGGAACCCGGTGAAGAGGCTCCCCGTGTTCGGCTGACTCTCCTGGGTGCTGACCGAGGGGACGAGTCGGGCGCTCGACAGCCCTGGTGCGGACTCGACCAGCTTCTTCGTGTACGCGTGGGTGGGCGAGGTGAGCACCTGCAGGGTGGTTCCCTGCTCGACGATCTGCCCCTCGCTCATCACGACCACGAAGTCGGCGCGGTCTGCTGCAACGGCCAGGTCGTGCGTGACCAGCACCACGGCTGTTCCGTGCCGGCGCACGAGTTCGTCCATGCTGTCGAGCACCTGCCGCTGCACCGTGACATCCAGCGCACTCGTCGGCTCATCGGCGATGACCAGCTGCGGGCTGCACGCCCAGGCGATGCCGATGAGCACCCGCTGGCGCATGCCACCGGACAACTCGTGCGGGTACTGCCTGGCCCGTGCGTCAGCATCCTGGATGCCGACCTCTTCCAGGATCTTGATGGCCTCTGCTGCTGCGGCCGACCGATTCAGCTTCTTGTGCAGGCGCAGAGACTCGGCGATCTGCTCCCCCACCCGCATCAGCGGGTTCAGCGATTTACTGGGATCCTGCGGTACGAAACCGATCTGAGCCCCGCGGATGCTCCGCATCGCCCGCTCGGGAAGGGCGAGCAGGTCGCGCCCGGCGAACTCGACCGAGCCGCTGTCGATCTTTCCGCCTTCGGCAAGCCGACGGATGAACGCCTGCGATGCGGTGCTCTTGCCCGACCCCGACTCACCGACTACGGCGACGATCTTCCCGCGGGGAACCGAGAAGCTGATACCCCGCACCGCCGGCACGCTTCCGTTCCTGGTGGCATAGGTCACCTGCAGGTCGCGCACGACCAGGATGTCGTCTGAGGGACCGTCCATGGGGTTGCTCACTTCTCGCCTCCGATGGTTCGCGCGACGCGGTTCACGGCCAGCACCACCACGAGGATGACCACGCCGGGGAGGATGCTGAGCGTCGGGTTCGTGGAGACGAAGTTGCGTCCGGCGGCGACCAGCGCCCCCCATTCCGGTGCTGGCGGCGGCGCACCGAAGCCGAGGAAGGTCAGGGCGGAGACGGCCAGGATGGCGGTACCGAGCTCCAGCGCCGCCATGGCGATGACCGGTCTGGCCGCGTTCGGGAGCACGTGGTTCATCAGGATGGCCGGGCCGCGGACCCCCAGGGTCCTGGCCGCCTCGACGTACTCCTCATTGCGGATGTGCAGCACCTGCGACCGCATCACGCGGGCGAAGCTGCCGGCGGCGCCCAGGCCGACTCCGAGGGCGAGCGAGAATGGCCCGAAGCCGAGGCTCGCCACCACGATGAGGGCGAGCAGCACGCCGGGGACGGCAATGAGAACGTCGACGAAACGCATGATGACGAAGTCGATGCGGCCGCCGACGAAGCCGGAGAACAGTCCGATCAGCGCACCGATGACCACGCCGACCACCACTGCGAGGGCGGCGGACAGAAGGGATAGCGCAGTTCCGTGTACCACCCGGGAGTAGACGTCCCGCCCGAGGTGGTCGGTGCCGAACAGATACTCGGTGCTCGGCGGGAGGAAGCGGTCGGCCGCGACCGACCCATACGGGTCGTGCGTGGCGAGAAGGGACGGGGCGAAGGATGCGACGATCACGACGGCAATGACGATGATGCTCAGGACGAAGCCGGGCTGGCGGAGGAGTCTCATGTTGCTGCCCCTGCCTCGGCGACGGGCGCGGGTGTCTTCTTCGCAGTGCCCAGCCGGGTGCGGGGATCGATGAACCCGTAGGCGATGTCGACGATGAGGTTGACTGCGGCGTAGGTGGCTCCGACCAGCAGCACCACCCCCTGGATCACATTGATGTCCCGGGCAAGAACGGCACTCACGGTGAGCCGCCCGATGCCGTCTCTGGAGAAGACGGTCTCGACCACCGCAGTGCCTCCGGCCAGGTAACCGATGAGGAGGCCGAGGATCGTGATCGATGGCAGCAGGGCGTTCCGCAGCAGGTGCTTGAGGAAGATGGCGCGCGGGGTGACTCCTTTGGCGACTGCGGTGAACACGTACGGACTGTTCATCGCCTCGAGCACGGCGGCCGAGAACACCTGGAAGAAGATGGCCCCGACGGGCAGGGCGAGGGTGATTGCCGGGAGGATGGCGCTGCCCGGGGCTCGTACGCCGGCGGAAGGCAGCCAGCCCAGGCTGAAGGCGAAAATGCTGATGAGCAGCAGGCCGCTCAGGAATGCCGGCATCGCGATCCCGAACGGCGGGATCTGCAGCAGGAGCTGCCGCAGCCAGGGCCACGGTGCCGCGAAGGCAAGGAAGGTGATGATCACGGCGCTCACGACCCCGAACAGCAGGGCGAGGGAGGCGATCTCGAGGCTGTGCGGGAACGCCCGCGCCACCATGTCGATCACCGGAACGCCGGTGGCGATCGAGGTTCCCAGGTCGCCCTGGACCAATGCGACCAGGTGCCCGAAGTACTGTTCCCAGAGGTTGCCGTCCAGCCCGTACTGGGCACGGAGCGCTTCGAGCTCCGCGGGGTCGATGACCGTGTCGCCGCCGCCCTTGCTGGCGAGGGCGGCGACGAGCGGGTCGCCGGGGAGGAAGTGGATCAGCACGAACACCAGCGTGTAGGTTGCCAGGATGACGAACGCGAATTGACCGAGTTTCGGCAGAAGGTAACCGACCCAGGGTTTCAGTTTCGACATGACAGTTGCTTTCTCGTGCTGACCACTTCGACCAGAAGGTGCTACTCGGCGACCTGTACGTCGTAGAGGATGAGCCTAGACGACGAGTCGAACGCCAGGCCGGTCACGTTGGCCGTTGACGCATGGACCTGTGCGACCTCGAGCAGCGGCACCAGGTACGCACTGTCGATGATGGTCTTCTGGATGTCCGCGATGAGTTCCTGACGCTCCTGCGGGTCAGCGCTCTGCGCCTGCTCCTGCAGCATGGATTCGAGCTCCGCATCGTCGACGATCGCCCACTTGGAGACAGCCTCCGATGAGAACATCACCCGGAGCACGTCCGGGTCGGTACGGGTGAGGCCCGCGCCGAGGAAGTCGTAGTCCTTGCTGGCAATGGCTCCGAAGAAGTCGCCGGCTGTCACCATGTTCAGTTGCAGGTCGATCCCGACCTTGGCGAGCTGGATCTGCGTCGCCTCGAGAACATCCTGTCCGTAGAACGCGGTGACAGTGACGGTCAGCCTGGTGTCATCCTTTTCGCGGATGCCGTCATCGCCCAGTTCCCAGCCGTCTTCTTCCAGGATTTCGATGGCTTCGTCCGGGTTGTACTCCAGGGCATCCGCCTGGCTGACATAGCCGGGGGTTGCCGAGCTGAGCGCGCCGGAGACCGGGTTGGACTGGGATGACCCGGTCAGGGCGGTGATCTCTGCGCGGTCGGTTCCGAGCAGCATGGCCTGGCGCACCGCCTCGTTTTCGACGATCGGACGCGTGGTGTTGGGCACCAGCGCGTGCGGAACGCCCGGATTGGCCCGCGCGTAGATGTTGTAGTCGGCGTTGTCGAACCGTGCCTCATCGGTGGCAGGCAGGTCCTGGATGATGTCGAACTCGCCGGTCTGCAGCCCACCCGAGCGAACGCCGCTCTCCGGCGTGATCGGGAAAGTGATGCTGTCGACGAGCGCTTCACCCTGGTGGCCGCGAAGTTCGGAGGCCCAGTCGTAGCCTGCCCGCTTCACCAACACGAGGGAGTCGTTCGAGATGTATGAGTCGACCGTGAACGGGCCGGAGCCGACAACTTCCTGGCACCGCTCTTCCGGCGTGGCCGCGGCCGACGCGTCGCTCACCAGTCCGAGGGTGATGGTGCTGGCACCCTGCAGGAACTGGGCGTTGGGCGCTTCGAAGGAGACTGTGGCGGTGTCCTCGTCGACGACTTCGGTGCCGGTGTATCCGGCGAGATACTGCGACGCGAGGGAGGCGGCAGCCCCCATCTCGAACAGTGCGTCGAAGTTGGCCTTGACCGTGGTCGCGGTGAGGGCAGAATCGTCGCTGAAGGTGACGTCGTCACGGAGGTTGAAGGTGAACTCGGTGAGGTCGTCGTTAGGCTCCCAGCTCTCGGCAAGCCACGGGACGATCTCACCGGTCTTGGCGTCCTGGTCGACGAGGGAGTCGACAACCTGGCGCCCGATGTTGAGGGCAGTGGTCAGGGTGACCTGCTGCGGATCCAGGCATACCGGGTCGTCTTTCACCGCGAGTACGATGTCGGCCTTGCCTGCTGGCGCGGCCCCGCCGCCGGCGCAGGATGCCAGCATGCCGATCGCGGCCAGGGCGCCGATGGGCGCAAGGGCCAGGCGGAATACCCGGTTGCTTCTCATATTCATTGCGGTCCTTTCCTCATTGAATGTGGTGCTCAGTGTTTGGTGGTGTTCTCAGTGCTGGCGGAGGGGAAGCTGGCCGTAGACAACGGTCCCCCGCGCTACGACGGCGGCGATATTCTCGGTGCGCAGGTCGTCGATGTCGCGGTTGGGTGCACCCTTCATCACGACGAAGTCGGCGCCGAGCCCGGGGCGAAGCCGGCCGATCCTGGAGCCCATGCGGATCGAGTCGGCCGCATCCGAGGTCGCTGCCTGCAGTGCGCGCTCAGAGGTCCAGCCGAACTTCTCGGCCATAAGCCGCACTTCTTCCATCTGGTCGCCGAACTTCACGAAGACACCGTTGGCGTCCGTCCCCAGCACGAAGCGCACCCCGGCGCGGCCCGCCTCGGTGAACCCGGCGTCCCTGGTGCGAACGATGTCGGCGGCCTTCTCCTGGGCTTCCTCTGACACCGGCACGCGCGCGTCGGCGATGGCGTCGTTGATCATGAGGGTCGGTGAGACGGGAAGGTTGCGCTGGAGCAACCGGTCCCACTGCTCCGGAGTGATGCCGGTTCCGTGCTCCAGGGAGTCGACCCCGGCCTCGAGGGCGATCTCGTTGCCCTCCGCCGAGTGGCTGTGTGCGGCGACCAGCATGCCGAGTGCGTGGGCTTCTTCGATGGTGGCGTTGATCTCGTCCATCGTCTGGTTGCGCCAGGCCACCTTGTCGCCAATCGAGAGCACGCCGCCGCTGGTGAAGATCTTGATGCCGTCTACTCCGGCCCTGGCGTATTCGCGTACCAGCTTGCGGCACTCGTCCGGACTGTCAGCGACGGGACCGCGGTGCGGGTAGTGCGGCGGAATGAACAGGTCGCCGTGGCCCGCCGTCATCCCCACTGCTCCGTGCACGAGAATTCGGGGGCCCTGCTGGATGCCTTCGTCCACCGCCCGCTTGACCGCGAGCTGCCTACCGTCTCCGGACAGGTCACGAACGGTCGTCACACCGTGGCGTGCCGCTTTCTGCGCATTGTTGAGGATGTGGAAGACCTGCTCCTCCCACGGCGTGGTGAGCGGCCAGGAGCTCCAGTCTGCCGTGCCGTGCCCGGAGTAGGCGCCCAGATGCACGTGGGTGTCGATGAGCCCGGGGATGAGCGTGTATCCGGCGAGGTGTTCGGCCGAGGAGTCGACAGACTCGATGCGGTCACCCGCCCACTTGATGGTGCTGTGCCCCAGGGCCGAGTCGCCGTCCCAGACCGCGATTCCGTCAATGCTCAGTGATTCAGGCACGCTGGCCTCCACCGCGCTGCGAACGCGGAGTAGATTCGATCGGGGTCATGGTGACCTTCCGTAGAAAGCTGTCGTAGGTTCCCTCCGACCACACCGCGTTGCGGCGGGTGGTTCGGATTCGTAAGACCGTAGCAGGGTTTGATCCGACTTGTGTACAAGTTGAGTACACTGTGACGAACTTGTTGACAAGTCGCGTGCCGCGGTCGCGTGTCTCACGAAGTCGCCCGCAGCACAAACTCGAGAGGAATCAAAGATGAAGGCCCTCTACAAGGCAGAAGCAGCACCCGGCCTGCAGCTGGTCGAGCGCCCCGAGCCGGAAACCGGGCCTGGCGAAGTCAAGATTCGGGTGCAGCGCACCGGAATCTGCGGGACGGACCTGCACATCGAGTCATGGGATACCTGGGCATCCGGAGCAGTGAACGCCCCCCTGATCCCCGGCCACGAATTCTCCGGCACCGTGGTGGAGGTCGGGAAGGATGTCACCTCAGTCGAGCTGGGCGCGTTCGTCTCAGGCGAGGGCCACATCGTCTGCGGCCATTGCCGCAACTGCCGGGCCGGCCGTCGCCACCTCTGCAAGTTCACCTCCGGGGTCGGCGTCAACCGCGACGGCGCGTTCGCGGAATTCGTCGTCCTCCCCCAGTCGAACGTCTGGCAGCATCCGGCGAACATCGACCCCGACCTGGCCGCCATCTTCGACCCGCTCGGCAACGCCGTGCACACCGCACTCTCCTTTCCGCTCGTCGGCGAGGATGTGCTCATCACCGGTGCCGGACCGATCGGGCTGATGGCAGCCAAGGTGGCCAGGCACGTCGGCGCCCGCTTCGTGGTGATCACCGATGTGAACGAAAACCGGCTCGAGCTCGCGCGGCGAATGGGCGTGGACCTCGCCATCAACGTCGCTGCCGAGCGAGTGGCGGATGCCCAGACCAGGCTCGGCATGTCGGAGGGTTTCGACATCGGCCTGGAGATGAGCGGCCACAGTACCGCGCTTCCCGAAATGCTCGACAACATGACCCACGGCGGGCGGATCGCCATGCTCGGGCTTCCCAGCGCGCCGATCACCATTGACTGGGCCAAGGTCGTGAGCCATATGATCACGATCAAGGGAATCTATGGCCGAGAGATGTTCGAGACCTGGTACGCGATGAACGCAATGGTGCAGACCGGCCTCGACGTGTCAGCAGTGATCACCGACCGGTTCCCGGCAAGCCAGTGGGAGGAAGCCTTCGCGGTCGCCCGGCGCGGAAACAGCGGCAAAGTCGTCATCGACTGGAGCTGAAGGAAGGACCAAGGAGGAACCATGTACGGATCGGCACGCGAACAGTTCGCGCAGACGCTCACCGAGATTCGAGATGCCGGGCTCTACAAGACGGAGCGGCAGCTGGAGACGGCGCAGTCAGCGCATGTCCGCGCAGCGGGAAAGCCGGTGCTGAACTTCTGCGCAAACAACTACCTCGGACTCGCGAACCACCCCAGGCTCGTCGAGGCGGCGAAGACCGCTCTCGACGACTGGGGTTTCGGAATGGCGAGCGTGCGCTTCATCTGCGGCACCCAGACCCAGCACGTCGAGCTGGAGGACCGCCTATCAGCGCTGCTCCACACCGAGGCCACCATCCTCTTCCCGTCGTGCTTCGACGCCAACGGCGGCGTCTTCGAGGTACTCCTCGGCGCGGAGGACGCCGTCATCTCGGACGAACTCAACCACGCGTCGATCATTGACGGCGTCCGACTCTCGAAGGCCGCCAGATACCGGTACAAGAACCGCGACATGGCCAACCTGGAGGAGCAGCTGAAAGCATCCGCCGACGCCCGGCGCCGCCTGATCGTCACCGACGGTGTGTTCTCCATGGACGGATACCTGGCACCGCTCGACCAGATCTGCGACCTGGCCGAGAAGTACGACGCCCTGGTGATGGTCGACGACTCGCATGCGGTCGGCTTCGTCGGCCCCACCGGTGCCGGCACGCCGGAACTCTTCGGTGTCGCACACCGGGTGGACATCGTGTCCGGCACCCTCGGGAAGGCGCTCGGCGGGGCATCCGGCGGGTACATCAGCGCCCACCAGGAGATCGTCGACCTGCTCCGTCAGCGCGCCAGGCCGTACCTGTTCTCCAACGCTGTGGCGCCATCCGTCGTCGCCGGGTCGATCGAGGCGCTGAAGCTCGTTGAGGAGGGCGCCGACCGCCGGGCCGCCCTGCGGGGGAACGCCCAGCAGTTTAGAGAGGGCATGACCGCCGCCGGATTCACTCTCCTGCCCGGCGACCACCCGATCATCCCGGTGATGTTCGCCGATGAGCATGAGGCGGTGGCAATGGCGGATGCGCTGCTCGACCACGGCGTCTACGTGATCGCGTTCTCGTATCCGGTCGTCCCGCTGGGCAAGGCGAGGATTCGCGTTCAGCTTTCTGCCGGCCATAGCGCTGACGACATCAGCTCCTGCGTCGATGCGTTCATCAAGGCCAGAACCGCCATCGCGGCGCGGCGTTGACGCCATGGTGATCGACGTCCCAGCCGGCCCGGTGCAGATGACCACGCTCTCAGAGGAAGAACGAATTCTCAGCGGCGTCCTCCGCCATGTACGTGAGGCGGCAACGGTCTCCCACGCCCCGCTCCCGGGTGAACTGAAGCTGGCCGAATGGCTGGACTGTACCCGCCAGCAGGTTCGGCAGGCCCTCGCCCAGCTCGAGCGGCAGGGGATCGTCAAGCGCAGCCAGGGGGCGCCGACAATCGTCGACCCGGTCGCGCTGCGGCTCAGCGCTCGCTTCGACGCACGAGTCGAATACAGCGAGGTGCTGGCGCGCATGGGCTACACCCCCTCCGTGGAGGTGTTGGCTGCGGAGATCATCGACATGCCGGAAGAGGTGGCGCCGCTGCTGACCCCGGATGCTGCTGCCCAGGCCATCCGCATCGTCCTGCGCTGGTATGCGGACGGGAAGCCCGCAATGGTGGCCGAGTACACGCTCCCGCTGCCGGAAGGGGATCGCGCTGACATCACACCGACGGACTCGGTGTTCGAGTCGGCGCGCGCCCTCTGGGGGGAAGGCGTCGCCTGGGAGATCGTGACGGCCGGGGTGAGCCTGCTCGACGAAAACTACGCCGAGCTGCTGCAGCTGCCCCAGGGTTCAGTCGCCAAGACCTGGGAGGTCATCGGCGTGACCCTGAGCGGTCGCCGGATCTTCCACTCCTTCGAGCACCACCACCCCGACCTGGTGATGTACACCTTCGTGCGGACCCTCCGCGCACCGTGGAGCAACATCTCTGGTGGCTGACCTGCGGCCTAGGGTGGAGGCATGCTGACCTTGGATGCCGTAAGAGACGCCGCCCGCCAGATCGAGGGCGTTGCCCACCGAACACCGGTGCTGACCTCCAGAACCCTTGACGAGCTGTGCGGAGCCCGGATCTTCCTCAAGGCCGAGAACTTCCAGCGGGTCGGCGCCTTCAAATTCCGCGGGGCGTACAACGTCATTTCCCGGCTCGGCCCCGACGAGTTGAAGCGCGGCGTCACCGCCTGGTCGTCGGGCAACCATGCGCAGGCGGTCGCCCTGGCCGCCTCCCTGGTCGGCACGACGGCGACCATCATCATGCCGGAGGACGCGCCGGCCTCGAAGATCGCCGCCACCCGCGGCTATGGCGCCGAGGTGCGGTTCTACGACCGGTTCACCGGCGACCGGGAGGCGATCGGCAAGGCCATCGCCGACGAGCGCGGACTGACCATCATCCCGCCGTATGAGCACTACGGCATCATGGCCGGCCAGGGCACGGCCGCCCTCGAATTGCTCGATGAAGTCGGGGAGCTCGACGAACTGCGTGTGCCGATCGGGGGCGGCGGCCTGATGGCGGGCAGCGCGACAGCCGCGACAAGCCTCTTCCCGGGCATCCGCATGATCGGTGTCGAACCGGAGGCCGGCGACGACACCAAGCGGTCCCTGGAGGCCGGCCAGCGAGTGCAGATCGAGGTGCCGCACACGATTGCCGACGGCCAGGGCGCCGAGATTCCCGGGGAACTGACCTTCAGCGTGAACCGGAACCTCGTCCACTCCGTCGACCTGGTGACTGACGACCAGCTGCGTGGGGCGATGGCGTTCGCCTTCGACCGTCTCAAGATCGTGCTGGAGCCCTCCGGGGCCACCGGGCTCGCCTCGGTGATGTTCCACCGGCCGACCGGGAAAGGCTCGCGCATCGGTGTCATCCTCTCCGGCGGCAACGTCGGACTTCAGCGGTTCCGGGAGCTGATCGGCGACACGGCGGCCAGCGAGTGAGCCTGCGCATAGCCGTCTGGGGCTACGGCGCCATCGGCAGCATCGTCGCCGGCGAACTCGGCTCCGGCGGCATCGACGGCGCCAACCTGACCGGGGTGGTCGTCAGGAAGGGCGGTGCCGCCACGACGGCCGGCTATCGGGAGCTGACCATGGCTGAGGCGCTGGAGGCCAGCGACCTGATCATCGAATGCGCCGGGGTTCGGGCGATGCGGGAACAGGGTCCTGGGATCATCGCCTCGGGAACCGGCCTGCTCGCGGCATCCGTCGGCGCACTCTGCGATTCGGTTCTCCGCGAGGCGCTGCTGGCGGGGCCGGGAACACTGCACCTCACGACCGGTGCCATCGGCGGCCTCGACATCTTGGGAGCGGCCGCCGCAGGTGCCGGGCTGGAGCAGGTCACGCTGACGACAACCAAGAGATCGTCCAGCCTGATCCAACCGTGGATGGACGATAAGACGATTGCCGCCCTGCGTTTCGACCGCGAGACCACCCTTTTCGACGGAGGCGTGCTTGACGCCGTCGAGCTGTTTCCCCGGTCGCTCAACGTGGCGGCGGCGCTCGCCCACGCCACCGGGCTGTGGGATGCGACGACGGTGACCCTCAAGGGCGACCGCGCGGCCAGCCACACCACCCACCAGATCGCCGCTTATGGTCCGGCAGGCGACTACGAATTCCGAATCGTCAATCGACCGCTGGAGACCAACCCGGCGACCAGCGCCACCGTGCCGACCGCCTTGTTGCAGGGAGTCGCGCGACTGGTGTCGCCGTCCGGCGCATTCGCCTGATCAGGCGGATGCCGGAGCCCCCTCGGAGAGCTGGCCGAGCGCAGCCTGCTGAGCCCCTTCGATGTGCTCGCGCATCATCCGTACGGCTTCTTCCGTCTCACCGCGGTCGAACGCGGCCAGGATGGCCTCACGCTCGTGCATGGTGTGCTCTGGCAGGTCTGGTTCGCGGTTCGCGAGGTGGCGTAGGAGCTGGATGTGGAGCCCCAAACGCTTGAGGCCCTCGGTCAGGGTCTCATTGTCGGAGAACCGCAGGATCGTGGCGTGGAAGTCGCGGTCGGTCTGCTCGAAGTCCTCGCTGTTGTTGTCGTCGAAACTCATGCCGGAGTCCACAATCGGACCACCGGTGTCAGCGGGTTCGGGCCAGCGCGACCAGTACCTGCGCCGGGCCGTGCGGAGGGTTCGGCCCCGAACGCCACACGGCCGACAGCTGACGTCCGAGCGCGATGCCCGTCGTCGGCACGATCACCAGGCGCCCCAGGGCAACATCGTCTGCGATGGCCAGTGAGCTCAACACACCAGGGGCGGTGCCTGCCGCGATAGCTGTGCGCACAGCGGCGGTGCTCGACAATTCGACGCGGGCGGGGGCGAAGTCACCGGCGATCCCGGCGGCGACGAGAAGCCGCTCGAGGGTCTGCCTGGTGCCTGACCCGGGCTCGCGGGTGACCAGTCGCGTCTCCGCCAGCTCCTGCGCGGTCACCGGCTTCCGCCTCCTCGCCCACGGATGATCGGGAGCAGCAGCAACCTGCAACTCGTCCCGGCCGATCTCGCGCACCCTCAACCCGCTGGGCAGCGCAGAAGTCTCAATGAAACCGAGCGGCACCGTTCCGGCGCGAACCAGCTCAACCACGGTGTCGCTGTTCGTGGCGACCAGCCCCACCTGGGTCGCCTCGTGGCCGCTGGCCTCCTGTCGCGTCCGCAAGGCGACGAGCCACCGAGGCAGCAGGTATTCCGCAATGGTCAGGCTCGCGGCAACATCCAGCTGTCGCAACGATTCGGAGCGGATGGATGCGATGCCGGCGTCGAGCCGTTCGGCAGCGGCAAGGACGTCCGCCGCCCAGCCACTGACCACCCGTCCCTGCGCGGTGAGCGTGGAACCGCGGGCCGAGCGGATGATCATCTCGGAGCCGATCTGGGACTCGAGTGACCGCATTCGCGCCGATACTGCCTGCTGCGAGATACCCAGGCGGCGCCCGGCCGCGGAGAGACTGCCGGCCTCCCCCACTGCGGCAAGCAGCTGGAGGGCGGCGAGGTCCGGTACATGTGGTCCCAGCATGTCGCCTCCCTACAAGCTCAAGTTGTGGCCCCACAAATCTACTGTCTCTACCGGGCGAGAGCGTCATCGGCCATGGTGGACAGGTGAACGCCATCCGCATGCGCCCCTGGATTCCGGGAATCATCGCCTCGGCCGCCGCCGCCCTGCTCGCCTGGTTGATCCACGCCCTGCTTCCGGCAATCCCACTGCTGACCGCCGCCGTCGCACTGGGCATCATCGTGGCGCAGCTGCCGGCAGCGCGCCCGGCGTTGGAGGGGGCGTGGGCGCCGGGACTCTCGGTGGCCGCCAAGCGGTTCATGCGACTGGGCATCGTGCTGCTCGGGCTGAAACTCAGCCTGGTCGACATCGCCGGACTCGGCTGGGTGACGATCCTGGCGGTTGTCGTCGTCGTGCTGCTGACCTTCGGGATCACCTGGCTGCTGGGGAGAGCGTTCCGGCTGCCCGGCCACCAGCCGCTACTCATTGCCTCCGGTTTCGCCATCTGCGGTGCATCCGCAATCGGCGCCATGAGCGGGGTGGTCAAGGCGAGAGACCGGGAAACGGCAACCCCGGTTGCGCTGGTCACGCTGTGCGGGACGCTGGCCATCGCGGTGCTGCCGGCCCTCTGGCATCCGCTCGGGCTGTCCGCAGACGAGTTCGGCCACTGGGTGGGGGCCGGAGTGCACGATGTCGGCCAGGTGGTGGCGACCGCACAGATCGCCGGAACCAGCGCGCTGGCCATCGCGGTCATCATCAAGCTGACTCGCGTGCTGATGCTGGCGCCGATGGTGTCGGTGGCGTCCGTGGTGGTTCGTCGACGCGCCGGAGTGCAGGTGGCGAACGCCACCCGGCCACCCCTGCTGCCGCTGTTCGTGGTCGGGTTCCTGGCTGCCGTGCTGTTCCGCACGCTGGTCGACCTGCCGGAGCCGGTGCTGGCATCCGCCGACCTGGTGCAGACGGCGTTGCTGGCGATGGCGTTGTTCGGGCTGGGAGCCGCCGTGCGGCTGAAAGAGCTGGTGCAGACCGGATGGCGCGCCCTGATCGTCGGCCTGCTGTCGTGGCTGGTCATCGCGGTTCTCGCGCTCGGTGCGGTCGCGATCAGTTGACGCCGAATGGCCGGTGCTAGGGTCGAAATACCCGCCCGTGACGCCGAGAACGGCGGGGAAGACCAGCGCGTCGGCTGACACCCGTGCTGATGTGCGGCCTTGGTCATCAACGAGCTGAGGGAGCATCATGAGCATCGCGGAACGTACTGTCGAGACCACCTGGGAAGGGTCGCTGTCGAACGGATCCGGAACGCTGAGCGGAACCAGCGGCTCGCTGGACGGCCAACCGGTCACCTGGGCGGCCCGCACCGAACAGCCGGGCGGCAAGACCAGCCCGGAGGAGCTCGCGGCAGCCGCCCACTCGTCCTGCTTCTCGATGGCGCTCGCCGGCGCACTCGCCGAACACAAGCTCACCCCGACAACGTTGACCGTCTCCTCCACTGTCACCCTCGACAAGGTCGACGGAGCCCTGACAGTCGTGTCGTCGGCGCTGAAGGTTGACGGCGATGTGCCGGGAACGGATGCGGCCGGCTTCGAGGGAATCGTCGCCGAGGCCGCGGAGGGCTGCCCAATCTCCCGGCTGTTCGCCGGGGCGAATATCACCGTCGAGACGACCTTCCAGGGAGCTTGAGCTGGCGCAGCTGATTTCACTGCCATTCACCGGTTCGTGGCTGGCGCAGAACAGTCCTGCCAGACGAGTGCCGAGCCACGGAGTGGACCTCTTCGGCGAGCGCTATGCGATCGACTTCGTGGCGGTGGACGCACGGGGACGCACTGCGGGCATCCGCGATTGGCGCACCGCCTTCGCCACTGAGCCTCCCGAGAGGTTTCTCGCCTTCGGTCGGCCGATCCTTTCGCCCGCCGATGGAACGGTCGTCGCCGTGCATGACGGCGAGCCGGACCATGAGGGGCGACGGTCCCAGCTGGCGCTGGTGCCCTACGCACTGACCCAGGCCTCGCGGCTGCGCCAGGGCGTCAACGCTCTGGCCGGCAATCACCTGATCATCGCGATGCGCGGCAGCGGTGCGTTCGTCGCCCTCGCCCACCTGCGGGCCGGGTCGTTCAGGGTCTCGGTCGGCGATGCGGTGACGACGGGCCAGCCGATCGCCGAGTGCGGCAACTCCGGAAACTCGACCGAGCCGCATGTGCACCTGCAGGTCATGGACAACGCGGACCTGTCGGTCGCCCAGGGACTGCCGATGGAGTTTTGTCACTTCCGCGAGAAGCCGCGCGGGGCGAAGCAGTTCGTCGCCCGGGAGTCGGGCATGCCGGGTGAGGGCGCGGTGGTGGAGGCGGAGAACCCAGGACGCATCCCGCGCGGCCGGTAGGAAGCCACCTGGCATGGGCGTCTGCCCAGATCCGTGGTTGACCTCGCCGGTGAAAGGGTCTAGCCCTTGTCGGAAGCCTCCTTGTCAGTACCGTGGATGCCGTCGGTCGGCCCCCAATCCGGCAAGGACGCGTTCTGTTCCGAGTCGTCAGCGGCATCCGCTTCGGGCTGTTCACTCACCTCGTCCATTGGAGCATCTGTTGCGGCGGCATCCGCACCTGTCGGTTCACCTTCTGCGTTCTCGCGATTCGTCATTTCGCCACAATAGGCACGACGCACGGAGAAACACAGGCCGAGGGGTGCGCTTCAAAGCAGACGCACACCGTGGGATCCGCGGGTGGGTCGCCGGGGCGAATATCACCGTCGAGACGACCTTCCAGGCAGCGTGAGCTGGCGCAGTGATCTCACTGCCGTTCACCGGTTCCTGGATGGCGCAGCCGATGGCCAATGCGGCAAGTCCGGAAACTCGGTCATGGACAACGCGGAGCTGTCGGTTGCCCGGGGCCTGCCGATGGAGTTCCGTCACTTCCGCGAAAAGCCGCGCGGGGCGAAGCAAATCGTCGCTCGGGAGGCGGGCATGCCGGGCGAGGGCGCGACCGTGGATCCGCTCTAGCCAGACGATGATCGGGAAGCTGACCCAGTTTGATAACGTGAGCAGATGAAAAGGACTCCGCTTCTGGTAGTCCTGGCATGCGTCCTCCTGCTCACTGCCTGCGGCGAATCCGAGCCCGCCGCCGAGGCCGTGTCGGACAGTCCAGAGTCGGAGCAGGTGACCGAGAGCACCGGCGGGCCGCGGCCCGAGCAACCCGACCCGGTGGTCGGCGCGCCCGAAACCCCACCGCCTGCGCCTCCCGCAGCCGAAGGCCCGACAACCGATCACCGGACACCCTCCGCGCCCAACCCCATCCGGCAACCGCCCCCGCCCGGTTTCTGGTGGGGGGAAGCCCCACCGGCCAACCCGCTAGTCGAGAGCATCGTCCTCGGGCAGCTGCAGGACGAGTACGGACAGTCGCAAAACCTGGTGTTGAACGTGGCGTCGGGCGGGCAGGCCGCACTCCTGCAAAACAACGTGTTCGCTGTGGTGTCTGGGAGCACGAAGTTCTCGGTGACTGGCGGGGCACCGATCGAAGGTTGGCGTTTCGGAGCCGACTCAGCGCTGACGGGCGACCAGGCCCCCATCATCATCGTCAAGGCTGGGAGTTACAGCGTGGAGATGGCCGCGGCGAACCCCTCCGCTTACACCGCCCCGTCCCTGCTGACCGAGGACGTCGCCGGGACCTCTGCCCGGCTGACTGCCCTCATCGCCGAAGTGGTGTCGAAGGCGGAAGCCACGGGCACGGATGGCACGCAGTACCAGGACCTCGCAGGCAAACTGCAGGACCCGGCCTGGAATGGCGTGGTGATCTTCAACGCGTCGGCGACGGTACCAGCTGAAGTGCTCGGTCAGTCGACCGAGGAGCTGGCCGACACGCAGGTAGCAGCGCACAGCATCGGTTTCGACCGGAGCTCGCTGACCGGGACCGGGGCGGGAGACCCATTCTTCGCGCTCGTCGACTACACGGGAGTGGCCGGGTCCGAATCCGGTACCCGGTTCATGCGCGCCCAGTTCGTGAATTCCGCCCTGACCTACTTTGTGATGGGAACCGCAGATTCGAGCGCCGAGACTGCTGGGTAGGGCGCCGAACGACATTGACGCGCTCGGCCCGAGCCGTGACGGTGGAGCCGCCATGCCGATTGCGGCGGACGATGAGATCGAACGTGGCATCACCCAGCCTCACGCCTTCCAGCGCGAAGTCCGGCAGCCAGGGTGGAAGATGCGGATCCACGAGGATCGTGCGCATGGAGGCGACCGGTCTCAGGATCAGCAGGGCCTGGATGATGGCGACGATTGCACTGGCAGACCACGCCTGTGGGGAGCAGGCCTGGGGTAGCCCCCCGGATGCGCCTCGTCACGCGGCAAGCCGGCCCAGCATCCGAGTGTTCCGCGCATAAAACCCCTGCGGGCCGACCCGCCATTCCAGCCGCTCGACACGTACAACAAGTCGGGCCGGACCCGTACCCCTTGCACACGCGTCATCGACGACTGCCTGCGCGTCGGACAATCAAAGCCGCCAGCGCAACACCGATTGCGAAGGCCAGCCGGCCGGCGACCGGATGGGGGGGGCGAGCACTCTGGTGTAGACACTGGTCGACTTCGATCGCTCGCCGACATCTCCGGTGGTGCTTCCCGGCCCGGTACTCGCGGTGAACAGATTGTCGACGCCATCATCTGGACGATCGGTGCGCTGGTCGTCGACGGCATCCCCCGGCTTGCTCAAATACCAGTCCATGAGCCGGGGGCTGATTCGCTGCCCGGCGTCTAGCATCCGGCCGGGCAAGCCCGCGTAGACCCGTCGGGTCGGTCGGCGCGCGGCCTGCACAATCGCTTCGGCTACCACTGACGGCTCGTACACAGGCCCTATCGGCTTGGGCTTCACCCCCAGCTTGGAGCGCGCATGCGTGTACAGCGGGGTATTGATGGAGGACGGCAGCACGTCGACCACGTGGACTGGCGACCCTTCGGCACGCAACTCCATCCGAAGGGCCTCGCCGAAGGCGACGATGCCGTGCTTGGCTGCGCTGTAGGCGGCCTGCAACGGAACAGAGCGTTCCCCCAATGCGGAGGAAACGTTGATGATGGTGCCGCCGGATGTGCGCAGGTGCGGCAGGGCGGCTTTCATGCCGTAGATCTGGCCCATCAGGTTGACCTCGATGACCCGGTGGAGTTCGTCGGCTTCCATCTGGGCGACGGTTCCATACGTGGCGACCCCCGCATTGTTAACCCACACGTCGATGCGCCCGAACCGCTCGACCGCGCGCGAAGCGAGAGCAGACACTTGGGAGTAGTCGCTGACGTCCGTGACGACCGGCTGCGCTTCGCCGCCTAACCGCGTTATTTCGGCGACGAGCGCCTGGAGCGCCTCCTCGTTACGCGCCGCCAGGACCAGGCGCGACCCTCGTCGGGCGAATTCCACCGCGGTTTTCCGGCCGATACCGGAGGACGCACCAGTGATTACGATGACTTGAGAACCGTTCATGCGGCGGACGTTAACCCCGAACCCTCCATGCCGCCCGAGGGTTTGTTGGGCGCCTTCGCGAGCGTCGGTAGCGTCCGGCAGACTGTCACAATGCCGACAGTGGAGGACGTGAGCCGCCTTGCCGCCGGGCTGCCCGGGAGCCGAGAGCGGGCGATGACCGGTGGTTTGGCGTGGTTCGTGCGGAACAAGCTGTACGCCTGGGAGTGCTATCCGTGGCCGAGCGAGAGCCCGGCACTACGTGAGCTCATCGCCGCCGAGCCGGTGGTCGGAGTCAAGGTCGCCGACTCGGACGAGCAGCGAGCGCTGCTGCAGGGCTGGCCGGATGCGTTCCGGGCATCCGAAGTATCCTGGGGTGGCCCGAAGGTGCTGTTCCGGCTCACCACGATCGACCCGCAGTTACTGGTGGAGGTCGTTACCGAGGCGTGGCGGAGTCAGGCACCCGGGTATCTCCGCAGGGAGTTCGACGGGGACGCGGAGGCGAACTGACAAGGGACCTCACATTCCGTCCCTTCCGCACGTTTACAGGGTGATGGTCAACCCGAACAGTGGCGCTGGCCCGTTCGATCACGCTATGGAGAAGTACAGATGAAGGGTCTCGCCGCACTATTCCCAGACCTCGACGAACTGGCGGTCGCTGAAACCGCACTCACCAAGCGACTTGGCGAGGTGCGCCGTCGTTCCGGCGAGCGGGCCGCCACCCCAAAGGAGCTGTCGCTTGACTGGCTGGCGGACCTTCGTTCACAACGGTTCGATCAGCCGCAGGATCTGGAAGTGTTAATCGACTGGACGATTGACGCGCTGGACGCCGGAATCGTGCAGATGACCCACCCTGGCTACCTTGGCCTCTTCAATCCGGCACCGACGTTCGCCGCGGAATGCGCTGACCGGATCGCGGCGGCGTTCAACCCGCAGATCTGCGTGCACTCCCACGCCCCCGCGGCGGTGGAGATCGAGCAGCACGTCATCGTGGAGGTTGCCCGGCGTGCGGGGTTGCCGACCGGTTCTGGCGGACATTTCACCAGCGGCGGGGCCGAGGCGAATTCCACCGCAGTCCTCTGTTCCCTCCAGGCGAAGTGTCCTGACTATGGGGACAAGGGCCTGTCGGCTTTCGACGGGCAACCAAGGATTTATGCCTCAGCGGAGAGCCATCTGGCCTGGCTGAAGATTGCCCAGGCGAGCGGGATCGGACGTGACGCTGTGCGCCTGGTGGCTACGGACGGCCGGGGACGGATGGACAGCGAGGCCTTGAAGCACGTCATCGAGTCCGATCTTTCCGCCGGTTTCGTTCCCGTGCTGATTGTTGCGACGGCAGGGACCACGAATGCCGGAATGATCGATCCGCTCGAAGCTGCCTGGGCGATTGCCCGTCAGCACAACCTCTGGTTCCATGTCGACGCCGCCTGGGGCGGGGCGGCGATCGCCCACGATACGCTGCGAAATGCGGTGCTCGGAATTGAGCGTGCAGACTCAATCACCATCGATGCGCACAAATGGTTCGCCACGACCATGGGTGCGGGGATGTTTCTGACCAGCCGTCCGGACAATCTCGCTGCCGTTTTCCGCGTCACTGCCAGCTATATGCCGGACAGCGACGCCGGCGAGGACCTCTATACGAACTCAATGCAGTGGTCTCGGCGTTTCGTCGGACTGCGACTCTTTCTCTCACTCGGAGCGGCAGGCTGGCAGGGATATGGCGAGCATGTCCAGCACTCGGTCGCCCTGATCGATCGTCTCACCGGCAAGATGCAGGCTGGCGGGTGGGTCCAGGCGAATGACTCTGCACTCGGCGTTACCTGCCTGGTGCCGCCGGAGGGCCACAGCGCGGTGCAGCACTATGTCGACGCGGTGCTTGACGACGGAAGGTTCTGGGTGTCGAAAGCGGTCTTCGAGGGGAACCCGGTTCTGCGAGCCTGCGTGACGAACGGCCGGACCGACGAGGCGGTGATCGACGACCTGGCGGATTTCCTGCTGAGCGTTGCCCCGGCTCAGGCGCCGACAGCGCTGTAAAGCTCGGTCGAAAGGTAACGTAAACCTGAGTCGCACATGATGGTGACGATCCGCGCGTCGGGGCCGAGACGCTCGGCAACTCGCAGGGCGGCGACGACATTCGCGCCGGAGGAGGTGCCGGCAAAAAGTCCCTCGTCCCGTGCGAGGCGGCGTGCCATGTCCATCGCCTCGTCCGCCGACACCACGACTATGTCGTCGACCTCATCCGGTTCCCACAGGGGCGGGACGAACCCGATCCCAATACCCTCGATCCGGTTCGGCCCGCTCGGTCCCCCGGAGAGCACGGCTGATTCGCTGGGCTCCACTGCAACGATGCGGACCGACGGGTCGTGCGCGTGCAGCGCGCGGGTGACTCCGTGCAGCGAGTGGGCGGTACCGACGGCATGCACGAACGCGTCTATGCGCCCCCGGCTCTGCTCCCAGATCTCCTCGCCCATCGGCAGATAGCCGGTGATCGCGTCCCGGTTGTTCAATTGGTCGCACCACCAACTACCGGGCGCTGACGACACTTCCGCTGCCCGTGCGATCATCGCCTTTATGAGCGACTCCGTAATGGCACCGCGCTCGCTCTGGACGTCCTCGACGGTGGCACCGAAGGCCAGCATGGTGCGCCGCTTCTCCTGGCTGAACGCGTCGGAGAACACTATGTGAAGGTTGAGCCCCAGCACCGCGCAAACGAACGCCAGCGAGATGCCCGTGGTTCCGGCGGTGTACTCGACGACGGTTCCCCCGGGCTTCAGTGAGCCGTCTCGCATGGCGCCCTCGATCGCTGTGCGAGCCATCCGGTCCTTCATGCTTCCGGTCGGATTGGCCCACTCCAGCTTGGCGAAGAGCCGCGCACCGTTGGAAGGAACCACGGTGCGGAGCTCGACGAGTGGGGTGTCGCCGATGCCCGCGAGGGCGCCCAATGAACTCACCACATCCCTCCTGCCGATGTCGGTGGGGTTATTGTGCCACTGCGACCGCGAACACACAACGGCGGTGCGATCGGCTGTTTCGCCTGGCGGTTGGGTCACGAAGCGGTGGTCGTGTGGCTCATAGAGGTATTGTGGCCACCAATCGGGCTCCGTTCAGCGCACCCGGCTCAAGGTGAATATGGCCGCCGATCCTGCTCAGACGTTCTCGAAGCCGCTCAAGGCCGGAAAGCACAGTGTGTGCACTGACACCAGTGCCATCGTCGTCCACGAGGATGGTGAGCACTTGATCGTCATTCATGCGCAGGACCACGTCGATCCGGCTAGCGTTCCCGTGCCGCAGCGCGTTCGACACAGCCTCCTCCAGCAGTCGAACCGCCAGGAGCCGCACCGTTTGCGCGACTCTCCCGAACTCAGGATCGTCATACTGGGATACAGTCTCGTCAATGTGCGTCTGCACGCGGATGGAGGATGGGACTCGACGCAACATCATGCGCACCGCCTGGGTGAGCCCCAGATCAATGCCCTCCGGATAGAGCAGTTGGCTCATTTCACGCACGTCGTATTCGCGAATCTCATCGACCTTGTTCTGTATCTCTGTGAGTCGCCTGAGGTCTTCCTGCGCAACCTTCGCGCCGATCGGCAAATCCGAGATGACGCCTCGCACACTTGCGCCGAGCAGCACCAGGTGTTGCTGCACCGTGCCGTGCAATCCCTCCGCGACGTCGCGACGGACCCTCAACTCCTCCACCTGGAGGGCGTCGAGCGCCGCACTGGCACGCACAGCTTGGCTGGAGGCCTCCCTCTCCTGAGCTCGCACGCGTTTCAACGCCTCAGCGAGAACCACGCCACCGACGAGCGAGAACACGCCCACGAGCAGTCCGACGCCCACGTCGACGAGCGCGATATCAATGAGGGACACGGAGTACACACCGAGCGCGAGCTGGAGCGCGCAACGCACCAGCACCGCAACGGTCACGGCACCCAGGATCGCGGTGAGCCAGATCGCACGCCGCAGCGGGTTGACGGGAAGCAGCCACACGCCGAGACAGATCAACGCTGCCGCAGCCAGGTTGGCGACAAGGCGAGCCCATAACGGGACATCATAAATGTCCCCATAGTCGGGCAGACCGCGCGCCACCTGAAAAATCTCAGACTGTAACGCAGCCCCCGTGCCGAAGACCACCAGCAGCACCAGCGCACCCCACGCGGCCGCCTTGCGGTAGCGCACGGCCTCGAGGTCCTTGGTGTCACCCACGAGTAGTCTCCTCAATGAGTTGCAGCACTGCCGTCACCCGTGCGTTGTTTCCCTGAGGGATGTCGAGTGTCGCGTAGATCATGCCGAGGTGAGCTTCAACCGAACGAACAGCAATGCCGAGCCGTTCGGCGACCGCCGCGTTGGCGTAGCCCTGTGCAACCAACCGCAGAACCTCGTACTGGCGTTCGCTCAGGCGTCCCACCGCAGATCCTTCTCGGGGGGTGGCCTTATGCAGCAGCTCCGGGTCAAGCACTGTGTTCCCCGCCGCCGTCGCCTGGATGGCCTCAACGAGCGAGTGCGTGGAAAGCGCAGAAGATTTGGAGAGGTAGCTCCAGCCGCGGCGAACGTCCGGCGGCAGGTCGAGCAGTACTTCCATGACGTCCTGCGACGAGAAAAGCAAGATGCCGATCTCCGGGTCGGCGCGACGCAACTGGACTCCGAGCGCGAGGCCGTTCCCGTCGGCGAGGTCAACGTCGAGCACAGCGACATCTACAGGTGCTGCAGCGATGAGCTGGCGGGCCTGAGAAGCTCCCTCCGCTTCCACAACGACCTCGATCTCGGGTCGCTTGCCGAGCGTCGTCACGATCATGTCTCGGAAGAGGGCCTGATCCTCGACCACGGCAATGCGAGTCTGCGGCGGGTGGGTAGCGGTCACTGCACAATTATGGCGTAGGGCTCACTCATCCGTTGATGGATGAAACCGCCACGCCAGCCGCGGTTCCTGTCGGGTACAGGGGGTGCGACCGGCGTGGCGGGGACCGGGGTTGCGCTATCTCTGCGCACGAGCACGCCGTCGTAACGGAGTAACAGCAAGGGCAAGAGCACTGCCTACATGGAGCGGCGCGTCCACCCGGAACTCCGAGCGTAACGACGAACGCCAATATGCTGACTGTGGAAAACACGGTAGGTACTTTCGCGCGCATCGGGTTGCGCACGTACAACTCGGTCCGCGCTGGCTGAGGGAGCTGCGCTACTGGCCTGAACAGCCCTAACCCCCCGCGATAGAAGCATCGAAGGCCTTTGGGCTTGCGCATCGCCATCTAAGCAATGAAGCGCTCCATATAAGGACAGGGCCACGGTGTGCGTATGTAGCTGAGGCGGGATTCGAACCCGCGACCTCACGATTATGAGTCGTGCGCTCTCACCAACTGAGCTACTCAGCCACGATCGTCAGCCGATAACGACTGCCGGTCGAGCCCCCTGTGGGAATCGGACCCACTACCTCTTCCTTACCAAGGAAGTGCTCTACCAATGAGCTAAGGGGGCGAAACTTCTGCGCGCAGAAGCGCCGCCTCGATTCAGGCAACCGGTAAAGAATATCACCCGTACGGTGGCACCCTTGACACTACATTGCATGCGCGCAAGGAGGAGACGTCCGGGTTTCGCCCGAAGAACTTCCTCCTTTCGGGGCGGGTGCCGCGAAAGCGCTCTCGAATGCGCCGGGGCGAGATTCCGCCGAGCCCAACCAGCCGATCCGGCTAGCTGGCGGCGGCCTCTGCCGGAGCCACCCGAGCGAGGGCGCATTGGGCGGCGAACTCGGACATCAGGGTGACCAGCTGCTGGGCATCCGCGTCCGGGTCCTCCGGATGCCACTGCACGCCGAGCACCCAACCGCCCGGCGCCTCGACGGCCTCGATGGTCCCGTCCGAGGCATCCGCCGACACCAGCAGCCCCTGCCCCAGCTCGGCGACCGCCTGATGATGGCCGGAGCGGATGTCCAGGGCGGCGGTGCCGTACAGGTCGCCCACCAGGGTCTCCGGCTTCAGCGCCACAGAATGTTCGATCATGGTGGAGTTTACATCCGAGATGCTGTGCATCGTCTCGTCGCCCAGATGCTGGATGAGGGTGCCGCCGCGGGCGACGTTGAGAACCTGCATCCCGCGGCAAATGCCGAGGAACGGCTTGCCGGCATCGATGGCGGCATTGGTCAGCTCGAGCTCGAACGCGTCGGCGCGAGCGTCGACTCCATACAGCTTGCCCTCCTCCGGCTCCTGCCCGTAGAAGGCGGGGTCGAGGTCCGCCCCGCCGAGCACGAGCACACCGTCGAACTCCTCGACCAGCTCGGCAGGATCCTCCGTGGTGCGACCGGCGTCGACGAAGACCACCTCTGCGGTGGTTCCGAGCAGAGCGGATTCCGCCGTCTCGGCCAGGCGGCGAAGCTCGACCCGCAGCCACTCCGGTGCCTGGTCGGCATCCATGGAATAGGACGCCAGGATCCGGGCCTGTGGCACCGCGGATGCCGGCAGCAACTCAGTCATATCAGGAGGCTAATGCAGGCGGCCAGTGTTCAGCCACACCGGCTGCTCAGAGGGCAGCAGCCTTGGCTCGGAGCACCGCGCTCTCCCGCTCATTGGCTGTGAGGCCGGCAGCGGTGAGCAGCTCCGACTTGGCCTCGTCGACGCGCCCGAGTTGGGCGAGCAGTTCTCCGCGCACGCTCGGCAGCAGGTGGGAACCGCGCAGGGCACCGTCCGAATCGAGGCGGTCGACGATGCGCAACGCGTTCGCCGGGCCGGTCGCCATGGACACCGCCACCGCACGGTTGAGTTCCACGACCGGGCTCGGCGCGAAACGGCCGAGCGCCTCGTAGAGCAGCACGATCCGCTGCCAGTCGGTCACCTCGACGCTGCCGGCGGTCGCGTGACACTCGGCAATCGCCGCCTGCAGGCCGTAGGTCGCCCGCCCACGGCCGACAGCATCCGCCGCCCGAAGAGCTGCCCGGCCTCGCTCGATCTGGGCGCGGTTCCATCGGGAGCGGTTCTGGTCGGCCAGCAGGATGGGGCTGCCGTCCGGGTCGACCCTGGCTGCAAACCGTGACGCCTGGAACTCCATCAGCGCGACCAGGCCGTGCACCTCCGGTTCGCGCGGCAGCAGGCCGGCGAGCACACGCCCGAGCCGCAGCGCCTCGTGCGCGAGTTCGGTACGAATCCAACGGTCGCCGGATGTTGCGGCATAGCCCTCGGTGAAGATCAGGTAGATCACCCCGAGCACCGCGCTGAGCCGCTCCCGCCATTCGGCCGGGTCGGGGCTTTCGAACGGAACCTGCGCCGCCGACAGGGTCTTCTTCGCCCGGACGATCCGCTGCTGCAGCGTGGCGACCGGAACCAGCAGCACCCGTGCAATCTCCTCGGTGCTGAGGCCACCGACCACGCGGAGGGTCAACGCGACCTGCGCCTCGCGGGAGAGCACGGGGTGGCAGGCGGTGAAGACCAGCCGCAGGAGGTCGTCGTCGATCGGCTGCCACTCGTCGTCGCCCGCCTCCTCGAGGTCATGGGCGATCGCGCGGTACCGCTCGTCGAGCCGTTCGCGCCGGCGCCAGCCGTCGATCGCCTTGCGCTTGGCGACGGCGGTGAGCCAGGCGCCGGCGTTCTGCGGGACGCCCGACTCGGGCCACTGGGTGAGGGCGTCGACCAGGGCTTCCTGAGCGAGGTCCTCGGCGAGGCCGACGTCGCCGGTCATCTTGGCGAGCGTCGCAACGATGCGCGCGCTCTCGATACGCCAGACGGCGTCGACCGTTCGCCGGATGTCAGGCATGAGTCGGCCCGTCAGTTGCCCTGCGCCCTGGCGGCCTGCTCTTCGCGCCAGCTGGCCTCTTTCTTGACGTACTCGTTGTCAGCGAACTCCTCGAAGTCGCTGTCGTCGTGAACCCGGCGCACCTCGAGCTTGCTCCCCGGGCCGAGCGGCGCGCGGCCGGCCCACTCGGCGGCCTCCTCCTTGCTGGAAGCCTCGATGATCCAGAAACCGTTGAACAGCTCGTGGGTCTCCCCGTAAGGCCCGTCGGTGACGATCGGCTTCTCGGCGGAGAAGTCGACAACGAAACCTTCCTTCGCGTCGGTGAGTCCCTCACCGGCGAGCAGAACGCCCGCCTTCATCATCGACTCGTTGTAGGCGCCCATCGCATTGAGGACCTGCTCGAAGTCGGTTTCCTCGTAGGCTGCCGTCGCTTCGTCGTTGGCGCGCATGATCAGCATGTACTTCATGATGTTCTCCTTAATAGCGGGGCCGCCGCGTGTGTCCCTCTACTATGGCGTCGAACGGGAGACCGCGGAATCGACATCCACCAACAATTTGCTACCTGATCCGTCAACAGGACGAATTGGTCGACTCGCGGCGTGAGTGTGCGCAGCATTCGGGGTGTTCGCGAATCAAGCTGCGCAATTCTGCAAGCGCTTACATCTAGACCGCCTCCGAGCCTGTTCACCAACTCTCAGTTTCGACGACGTCCTCGACAGATGCTGGGCTTCGCCAGATGCAATCGCTTACACTCACCGGCAAGAAGGCGTATCGTGTCACCCATGACACTGCAGAGCGACCAGGACATTGCTGCGCCCGCTGCGGCGCCCACAGAGTTTGCGCCCTCCGAACCCGGGAAAGAATGGTGGCGCAGTGCCGTCATCTACCAGATCTACCCGCGCTCGTTCGCGGACGGTTCCGGCGACGGAGTCGGCGACTTCGCCGGCATCACGTCGCGGCTGCCGTCGCTCGCCGAGCTGGACATCGACGCCATCTGGCTGTCGCCGTTCTACACCTCTCCCCAGAAGGATGGCGGCTATGACGTCGCTGACTATTGCGACATCGACCCGCTGTTCGGCACGCTCGACGACTTCGACCGGATGCTGGCGACAGCACACCAGCTCGGCATCCGGGTGATCGTCGACCTGGTTCCGAACCACTCCTCCGACCAGCATCAGTGGTTCCAGGAGGCGCTGGCCGCCGGCCCGGGCTCCGAGGAGCGCGCCCGTTACATGTTCCGTGAGGGGCGCGGCGACGACGGTGAACTGCCGCCCAACAACTGGCAATCGGTCTTCGGCGGGCCCGCCTGGACCCGCGTCAGCGAAGCCGATGGCGAGCTCGGCCAGTGGTACCTGCACCTCTTCGACTCATCCCAGCCGGACTTCGACTGGCAGAACCAGTGGGTGCGCGACCAGTTCATCGACATCCTGCGCTTCTGGCTCGACCGGGGCGTCGACGGCTTTCGGGTCGATGTCGCCCACGGCCTGATCAAGGTTCAAGGCCTACCCGACTACACGCCGCCGGCACCCGGAGCGAGCATGGGCGGCGGATCGGCGACACTGGAGCCCGGCATCAGCGACGAGCCTCTCGACGATCCGCCGTACTGGGCGCAGGAGGGCGTGCACGAGGTCTACCGGGACTGGCGCGTAATACTCGACAGCTATTCGGGCGACCGCATCCTGGCCGCTGAGGCCTGGGTCGACCCGCTTCCCAAGGTCGCCAAGTGGGTGCGCTCCGATGAGATGCACCAGGCGTTCAACTTCGCCTACCTGGAGACGCCGTGGGAGGCCGCCGAGTTGCGCACGGTCATCGACGACTCCCTCGAGGCGTTCAGCGGCGTCGGGGCTCCCAGCACCTGGGTCCTCAGCAATCATGACGTCGTGCGGCACTCCAGCAGGCTTGCGCTGACCGCAGACAACCTGCAGGGCCACGGTGTCGGACCGCTCACCACGGGCAAGCCGGATGACGCCGTCGGCCTGCGCCGCGCTCGTGCGGCAACCAGCATGATGCTCGCACTGCCCGGCAGCGCATACATCTACCAGGGCGAGGAACTTGGCCTGCCCGAAGCGATCGAACTTCCGGATTCCGCCCGGCAAGACCCCACCTGGTTCCGCACCAATGGCGAACGTTATGGTCGTGACGGATGCCGGGTGCCGATCCCCTGGGAGGCAGAGTCCCCCGCCTTCGGGTTCAGCAGCACCGGCACCAGCTGGTTGCCCCAGCCGGTCGACTGGGCAACCTACGCCCGCGACGCCCAGGACGGCGTCGCAGGGTCAACCCTCGAGCTCTATCGTCATGCCCTGGCCCTTCGCGCGGAGCATCAGCTGGGACTCGGCACGGTGCAGTGGCAGGACGGTTTCGGCGACGACGTCATCGCCTATCGCAATGGCGACGTGCTGGTGCTCGCGAACGCCGGAACCATCCCGATCACGCTCCCCGACGGCAGCGAGGTGCTACTGGCATCCGACGCCGTAGAGTCCGCAGAGCTGGGCCCGGATACCACAGTCTGGCTTCGCGCCTAAGAGCGGATGCCGCCTGAGCGGAACCGTTAGTTCGCGTTGGCCTTCAACCAGACGAACGGGTCGACCGGCTTCTCATCGAGGTGGATCTCGAGGTGGAGGTGCGGGCCGGTCGAGGCGCCGGTGCTTCCGACATCTCCGAGGTGCTGTCCGACGGTAACCGCCTGTCCGGCAGCGACGGCCAGGGATCCCCACATCATGTGGGCGTAGAAGCTGGTGACCTTTTCGCCGTTGATCTCGTGATCGACCACGACGTTGACGCCGTACGTCCCGCCCCCAGCACTAACCTCACGCACCACGCCGTCGGCGATCGCCTGAATCGGGGCACCGAGCCCCGGGATGAAGTCAACTCCCATGTGGTTCGATGAGCAGTAGGAGCAGCCGACGCGATTACCGAATCCACTGGAAATGGGAACTCCGGTGGCGAACGGCCACTGGATGGTCCCATTCGGATTGTTGGTGAAGGTGAAGTTGGCCGTGTCGTACTTGCTGCGCAACTGCTCGGTGAGGGAGACGACAGAATAGTTGTCCCTGGCCTGGGTCTTCGCCGCCTCCGGCACGTCCTCGACACCGAGCGACTGCACCTCGATATCCGCCGAAGCCACCTGCAGCTTCTGCATGCTGGCTTCCTCTGGAGCGCTGGGGATGAACGCGTTGGCCGGGATTGATGTGGCGACCAGCATGCCGGCAACGCCGACCATGGCGCTGAACGACATGAGCTTGGCCAGCATGACGCGCCCGGCGAACTGGGGGCGCTTCATTGTCGGCATGACCGGCTCCGGGCGGGTGCTCGGGCGACGGGTTGCGCGCGGCTTGGAGGCGGCGGCCCTCCGCGCCTGCTTCGCGGCCTTCCGGGGCGGCTTGGCAATTGACTTGCGCGGGCGCAGCTGGTTTGCCTGTTCAGCGGCAGCCTCTTCCCGTTCCCGGAGCTCACGGGCGGCCCTGCGAGACATGGGAGCGGCATCCACTGGCGAGTTCATCGGGCTGGTGCTGCCGGGTCTGCCGATCTGGGGTTCTTCGGTGGATGCTGCCCCTCGAGGCTGCTCCGGTTCCCAAACCACTTGTGACACTAGCTAACGACCCTCTACTTGCTTGGACTTATTTGACGAACACGATGATGCGGGGCCCTGCGACAAGCACACGCCTGATAACGGGTGTGTGCTTGCTCATTCGGGCTCCGCAATGCTCAGGTGGATTCCATCAACACGCGGGCGTATCAATCGAAGATGTGGCCGCAATTGGGCCACGCCCAAATGTAACGGATTCATAAACACTAGTCGAATTGACTTACCAGATTCCACCCCAAAAGGGGGGATCGCTAGTTGGCGTTGGCTTTCAACCAGGCGTAGGGGTCGACGTTGGCCCCGTTGACTTTGATCTCCAGGTGGAGGTGCGCACCATAGGCGCGTCCAGTCTCTCCAACCGCTCCGAGGAACTGCCCGACAGAAACCTGCTGGCCCTGCGCGACGCCAATTGACCCATACTGCATGTGGGCGTACAGGCTCTCGACGGCCTGGCCGTTGATGTTGTGCTTGACGACGACGAAGTTGCCCCAGCCGGAGCCGTAGCCGGCGTAGCTGACCACACCGTCGGCGATTGCGCCGATCGGGGTGCCCGCACCGGGGAAGAAGTCGATTCCGTAGTGGAAGGTGCCACCACGCGGGCCGTACGGGCTCAGGATCGGCGCGCTGGGGAACGGCCACTGGATGGTGCCGTTCGAGTTGTTCGAGTATGACCCGGTCACGGCCGCGACGCTGACAGGCTTGGGCTTGGGCTTCGGCTTGGGCGGCGGCGGCTTCACAACGGTGTAGCCGTCACGATCCACGGCGGCGTCTGCGGCGGCAGTTGACTGCACAACCATTGACTGCTTCTCGACGACGGCGGTCGTTGCCACTTCCTCAACCGTCGCGCTCTGGAAGGCGTTGGCCGGAAGTGATGTCGACACCAGCAGGGCGCCAACGCCGGCCATCGCCCCGAAGCTGAGGAGCTTCTTCACGAAGCGTCGGCCGACTGACGGGCGCGACACGGCAGGCACCACAGAGTTGTCGGTGCTGCGGGCAGCAGCGCTGGTTGCCTTGCGATGCTGTCTGTTGAGTCCGGACACTACGCAGTTTCCCCAACGGTGCTAGCTCCCGTGCGGACTACCGACATTGCAACTGCTCCTCTGACAACACGCTGACCAACTCAGATGGCTGGTCCGATTACTTATCGATGGCTGAATGGATGCGATTTTCCACGCATAACCCGGTCGAGACTACCCCAGGTCGGTCCCGAACCACAGGGGCAGCCGCTAAATGCCCAGTTTTCTCAGCGTTTCCTCAAGTTTTGCCGCCAGTTCAGCATCCGCTGCCAGGGTGAAGTCATTGGAGGGAGGGCGCCCGCCAAGTCCGACGACGGATGCGCCGGCCTCCCGGGCGATCAAAGCGGCGGCGGCGTGATCCCAGGGCTGCAAACCACGCTCGAAATACGCGTCGAGACGCCCGCAGGCGACGGCGCAAAGGTCCAGAGCCGCAGCGCCCTGGCGGCGGATGTCGCGCACCTGGCTGATCAGTCCGGCCACCACAGTCCCCTGGGCGGCGCGAGCCTTCGCGCTGTAGGAGAAGCCGGTGCCGACCAGGGCCTGGTCGAGCGTCACCCCGGTGTTCACGGCGATCACCCGGCCGTCGAGCATCGCCCCTCCGTCGACAGTGCCGCTGAAGATTTCGCCGGTGGCCGGGTTCACCACGACACCGGCCAGCGCGCGCCAGGTAAGCGGGTCGGGCTCGCCCTCGACCACCGCGATGCTGACTGCGTAGTGCGGAATCCCGTAGAGGTAGTTCACGGTGCCGTCGATCGGGTCTACCACCCAGGTCAGCCCGCTGCGGCCAGCCTCCGCCTCGCTCTCCTCGCCGAAGAAACCGTCATCGCCCCGGGCATCCGCCAGCATCGAGCGGATCAACTGCTCCGTCTCCCTGTCGGCGTGGGTGACGACGTCTTCGAGCGACGACTTCGATGCGGCGACCTCCACCCCGACAGAACGACGGGTGCGAGCCAGTTCGGCAGCGGCCAGGGCGATTTCGCGGCCCACCTTGACAAGAGCCTCATTCGCTACCGATACCACGGGTCTCCTCCTCGATCCCGGCCGAACGTGCTGCGGTACACGAAAGGCCCGGCATTCAGACCGGGCCCAACATGGTGGCAAGTGAGGGATTCGAACCCCCGAAGGCTGAGCCGTCTGATTTACAGTCAGATCCCTTTGGCCGCTAGGGTAACTTGCCAAGGCGCCTCCGACCACATGTAATCATCTGACCAAAGGCGCACAGGACAGAATACAGGGTCTTCAGGTCTCGCGTGACACCGACCGCCTGCCGCCCGTCCTCGCATCGGCACTACGATCAGCCACAAGAGTTTGGGAGGCACGATGCCGGGCATCCAGTCGGTGGCGGACCTTGCCGGCGTCAGCACGGCAACAGTCTCGCGCGCCCTCAGCGGCAACGGCCACGTGTCGGCGGCCACCCGCACGGCAGTCCTCGCCGCGGCCGCGGAACTGGGTTATGTGGTCAGCTCCAACGCCTCCAGCCTGGCCAGCGGTCGAACCAAGAACATCGGCGTGGTCATCCCGTTCCTCAACCGCTGGTTTTACAGCTCAGTGCTGGAGGGCGCCGAGAGCGCCCTGCTCGGCCACGGCTACGACCTCACCCTCTACAACCTGGCCGGCGGCGGAGAGGAACGCCGCAGCGTCTTCGAGCACTTCCTGCTGCGCAAGCGGGTGGATGCGGTTATCGCCATCTCCCTGGAACTCACCGCATCAGAACTCACCGGCCTTCGGAGCATCAACAAACCGGTCGTCGGCGTTGGAGGCCCGCTGCACGGCATCCGCACCCTCAGCATCGATGACGTCGAGGTCGCCCAGCTGGCCACCGAGCACCTGCTCTCGCTCGGCCATCGCAAGATCGCCCACATTGGCGGAACCAGGGACTACGAAATCGACTTCCACCTGCCCACCAACCGGCGGGTCGGCTACGAGGGAGCGCTCGAGGCTGTCGGCATCCCGGTCGATCCCGGGCTGTTCCAGGCGGCCGACTTCACCATCCAAGGCGGTTACACGGCCGCCAAACAGCTGTTCGGGAGCCCACGCAGCCGCCCGACCGCGGTCTTCGCCGCGTCCGACGAGATGGCGATCGGAACCATCCTCGCCGCCCGCGACATGGGGCTGAGCGTTCCGGACGACGTATCGGTGATCGGCATCGACGACCACGAGTTGAGCGAGTTCTTCGGGTTGACGACGGTCGCCCAGTTCCCGGCGTTCCAGGGGAAGCTGGCGGTGGAGATCCTGATGGACGAGCTGCAGCCGGGCCGGAAGTCGGAAGGTTCGCTGAACACCGCCCTCCCCTACGAGCTCATCGTGCGGTCCAGCACGGCCCGGCCGACCTCGATGCGCTAGCCCAGTTTCTCGGTGACAGCGGCGTACCGATTCGCGGCATCCGCGACCGCGACGGCATAGCTGGTCGACCGGTTGTAGGCGGCGATGCCGGCTCGCCAACCATCACCTGAGGCCAGGTTGCCGGATGCCCGGCACAGGTAATTCGTCGCGGCAACGGCGGCGTCGTCGATATTGTGCGGGTCTTCGACCCCGTCGCCGTTCCCATCCACATGCCAGTTACGCCAGGTTCCCGGGATCAGCTGCAGCGGCCCCACCGCCCGGTCGTACTCGGCGTCACCATCGATGGCGCCGGCATCCGAATCGGGGATGTGCGCGGTCGCTGCCCCGTCCAGAGCGATCCCGAAAATGGGCGGGACCACCCGTCCGTCAGGCTCCACCTGCGATCCGCCGTGGCGGCCGTGGTCACTCTCCACCAGCCCGATCCCGGCCATCGTGTTCCAGCCGAGGCCGCAACCGGGCATCTGCTCCGCCTTGATGGATGCGGCACCGATATAGGCGACCAGGGCACGCGGCGGAATACCGGTGGCTGCGGATGCCTGCACCAGCCACTCCGCGTCCACTCTCGTGGCCAAACCGGCACCAGCAGGCTGCAGCACAGCGGGTAGCGGTGCTGGCGCAGCGCGTGGAGGCGGCTGGGGCGACATCTGCTCCGGAGTGCGGATCGTCACGGCCTGCGGCTGCAGCGCCACGATCGCCGTGACCACCAGCGCGCCGATGACGCCGATGGCGCAGAGCGCCCCGAGCACCCTGCCCCGCGTGCTGTCCAACCCGTTCGCCACCCGAAGACTCTACCGACCGAAGGCGCCCGATTCGATGGTGCGGTACTGCAGGACTGGGCTGCGATCGCCATTGCCACAGCACGCCAGTAGCATGGTCAGCATGGCGGATTCAACGTTTGACATCGTGAGCAAGGTCGACAAGATGGAGGCCGACAACGCCCTCCACCAGGCGCAGAAGGAGTTGGCCCAGCGCTACGACTTCAAGAACGTCGGGGCGTCCGTCGACTGGAGCGGCGAGAAGCTGCTGATGAAGGCCAGTTCAGAGGAGCGGGTGAAGGCCGTGCTCGACGTGCTCGAGCAGAAGTTCATCAAGCGCGGGATCAGCCTGCGGAGCCTCGACCTCGGGGACCCGTATCCTTCCGGCAAGGAGTTCCGCATCGAAGCCAGCCTCAAGCAGGGCATCGCCCAGGATGATGCCAAGAAGATCAGCAAGATCATCCGCGACGAAGGCCCGAAGGGGGTCAAGGCGCAGATCCAGGGTGACGAGCTGCGCGTGAGCTCCAAGAGCCGCGACGACCTCCAGGCGACAATGGCCCTTCTCAAGGGCGCCGACCTCGACGTCGACCTTCAGTTCGTCAACTTTAGGTAGTCGAATTGGGCGGGGGGTGGCTCGCGGTCACCATCACGGTGCTGCTGCTGGTCATCGACATCACGATCCGCGTCGTCTCACTGATCATCGTTCCGATCAACCGCAAGCCGCAGACGGCGATCGCCTGGCTGCTCGTCATCTTCCTCATCCCGTACTTCGGGTTCCTGCTGTTCCTGCTGATGGGAAGCACCAAGCTTCCCAAGGGCCGCCGCGACAAGCAGCTCAAGATCAACAAGTACATCCTGGAGACGACGGAGGGCATCGACGAGGTCAGCCGCGAACATCCGTGGCCCCCCTTCCTCCAGCCGGCGGTGGAACTGAACCGGTCCCTGGGCGCCATGCCCATGGTCGGCGGCAACGCGGCGACGCTGTACACCGATTACGCCGAATCGCTTCAGGCGATGACGGATGCCGTCAGCGAGGCCAACAAATACGTTCACGTCGAGTTCTACATCCTCGCCTTCGATAGCACCACAACACCGTTCTTCGATGCCATGGAGGCCGCCGTCAAGCGCGGGGTCACGGTCAGGGTGTTGCTCGACCACCTCGCCGGCCTCAGGTCGCCGGGATATTTCCGCACCATTCGCAAGCTGAAGAGCATCGGGGTGCACTGGCAGCTGATGCTGCCCATCCAGCCCTGGCGCGGCAAGTACCAGCGGCCCGACCTGCGCAACCACCGCAAGCTGCTCGTCATCGACGGCATCATCGGCTACACCGGCTCCCAGAACATGATCGACCCCAGCTACAACAAGCGCAGCAACAAGAAGCGCGGACTGCAGTGGCGCGACCTGATGGTGCGCTTCGAGGGACCGATCGTCGCCGGGATCAACGCCCTGTTCGTCACCGACTGGTACAGCGAGACAGACGAGCTTCTGCTGCGCGAAACCGAACCGGTGCCCCGGCCCATCACCGAGAACGCCATCGACTGCCAGGTGGTTCCGAGCGGACCCGGTTTCGAGGGTGAGAACAACCTGCGCCTGTTCAACTCGCTGCTCTACGGCGCCACCGAGAAGATCATCATCACCAGCCCCTACTTCGTGCCGGACGAGTCGATGCTGTACGCCATCACCACGGCGGCGCAGAGTGGGCTGGATGTGCAACTGTTCGTGTCAGAGGTCGGAGACCAGCCACTGGTCTACCATGCGCAGCGCAGCTACTACGAAGACCTGTTGCGGGCCGGCGTGCGCATCTGGCTGTACGAGGAGCCGACAGTTCTGCACGCCAAGCATTTCACCATCGACGACGACGTGGCCATCATCGGCTCCAGCAACATGGATATGCGCTCGTTCACCCTCAACCTGGAGATCTCGGTGATGGTGCGAGGCAAGAGCTTCGTGCAGGACCTGCGCAGGATCTCGCAGACCTACCAGGAACACAGCCGCGAGCTCACTCTCGAGGAGTGGCTGTCCCGCCCGGTGCGCTCCGTGGTGCTCGACAACCTGGCCAGGCTGACCTCGACAGTGCAATAGCGCCTTCCTATCTCGTGAGGGGGGGGGGGGGGGGGGGGGGGGGGGGGGGGGGGGG
>JBBDSS010000003.1:316247-426269 GCA_040904805.1 Homoserinimonas sp.
TTCCCAGCGTTGGCGAACCCCCACAAGGCGCCCCTCACACCAAATCTTGCCTACTGGCGAGCACTTGGCGGATGCGCTGCACCAGTTCGAGGGGATTCCGCAGATCATCCGCGTTGACCTGGATCACAAACCAGCCGTCGGCCTCGAGGCGGGAAATCCGGGTCATGTCCGCACGAAACTGTGCCGGGTCACGGTGGTAGTCGCTCTGATACTCAACTATCACCTTCTGTTTGGGAAACGCGAGATCTCCGCGATAGTCCCAGCCACCTGACGTCCTGACCTCCAGGTTGGCGACGAGTCCGTCGAGCCGCGCCTGGACCAGCACGACCCGTAGCTGCGACTCCTTGCGAGACTCGGAGCGGTCGTTAAGCAGTTCCAACGCCAGCCGAAGCGCGACCTTGCCGCGTCGACCCGGGTTTTCGCGCACCACTTCACTGAGAAAGGCCCTCGTCGTACGCGGTTGCCGCCAGTGGATGAGGTAGTCGCCGGCGGCAACGAGATCAGGCAGCGAAAGGATGGTAGCCAGCTGGCACCAGACGAGCTCCGGACTGCAGGCCCGCAGCCCCCCGAGCATCCGCAGGCTCTCGGCGCGCACCTGCAGCTTGTGTCCAACCACGCCGGTGCCGGATGGCGCCCTCCGTGGAGCAGGGACGGCGACATGCAATAACGGTGAACCCTCCAACCGAGAGGGCAATGGCACTCCCATCAGCCTTGCTGCGGTCGCCGAGCAGAAGAACGCGTCAGGCGGCATCCGAAGCTGAAGGGCTTCGCACCGCTGCCGGAGGGTCGTCATCGCGACGGGCGAACGCACTCCCCGGTAAGGCTTCTCGAGGTCGGGACCCCGTAGACGGTCGCGACCGAGTCCAGCCTGAACTCCGTCGCGCGACGTGAATGGCCCGAGAGCGAGCTGCGGAGGAAGTGGTACTCGGGAACCCATCCCTCAACCATGGCGCCGCACACATCCGCTCGTGCAAATCATCCACAGCGCTAGCTGAGGGGCGCCTTGTGGGGGTTCCCAGCTTTGGCGAACCCCCACAAGGCGCCCCTCACACCTGTAGCGCTGCAGTGATGGAGCTGGAGATCTGTTAGTCGCCGCGGGCGATCTGCACCATCTCGTCGCGCGGCACGACCTTGACGCGCTCGCGACCCTCCGGCTCGCCCAGGGCTCGCTCGTGCGCGTCGAGGTTGTGCCAACCGTCGAGGTCCGTGTACTTCACACCACGGCTGTCCAGGAGCTCGGTGACAGCCTCGGGCTGCGGATGCGTGGGCGACCACCAATCCGCTTGGCCCCGCATCAGATTCTTCACGGTCTCCAGAGCATCCGACTTGGTGCTGCCGATCAGCCCGACCGGGCCGCGCTTGATCCAGCCGGTCGCGTACACGCCAGGCACCTCCTGGTCGTCGTCGTCGAGAACCTGGCCCTCGCGGTTGGGGATGACCCCGCGCTTGTCGTCGAACGGGATGCCGTCCAGCGGTGAGCCGAAGTAGCCGACCGCCCGGTAGACCGCCTGCACCGGGAACACCCGAATCTCACCGGTGCCGCGCATGCCGCCCTGGCCGTCCGGCTCGGTGCGCTCCACGCGGATCGCCGCCACCGCGCCATCCGATCCGACGATCTCGACCGGCCGGGAGTGGAAGTGCAAGTGCAGGCGGCGCGAAGCCTGGCCGACCTCCCGGTCGCGCCAGGAGTTCAGGATGCGGTTCAGCACCATGACCTGCTTGTTGGTCTCGATCGCCAGTTTCGACGCCTCGTCGAGCACGAAGTCCTCGTCATCGAGGATGATGTCCACATCCCGCAGCTCACCGAGTTCGCGCAACTCCAGCGGGGTGAACTTGACCTGGGCGGGCCCGCGCCGGCCGAAGATGTGAACGTCGGTGACCGGCGAGCCCTTGAGCACGTCGTATACGTTGGCGGGGATCTCGGTGGGCAGCAGGTCCTCGGCGTGCTTGGCGAGCATCCGCGCCACGTCGAGCGCCACGTTGCCGTTGCCGATGACGGCGACTTCTCTCGCGGTGACCGGCCAGCTGCGCGGGAAGTCCGGATGCCCGTCGTACCAGCTGACGAACTCGGACGCGCCGAAGCTGCCCTCCAGGTCGATGCCGGGGATGCTCAGGTGCGCGTCGCGCACAGCGCCGGTGGCGAAGATGACCGCGTTGTAGTGCTTCTTCAGATCGTCCAGGGTCAGGTCGGTGCCGTAATGCACATTGCCGAACAGGCGGATGTCGCCGCGGTCGAGCACGTCCCGCAGCGCATTGATGATGCCCTTGATGCGGGGGTGGTCGGGTGCCACACCGTATCGGACCAACCCGTACGGTGCCGGGAGGTGGTCGAACAGGTCGATCGAGATGTCGAACTGCTCCTCCGCCTTGAGCAGGATGTCGGCGGCATAGATGCCGGCTGGCCCGGCGCCGACAACGGCCAGTCTGAGCTTGGTCACGCGTGGTTCCTAACTGCTGCGTTCGATGATCGATTCGGCGAAGCGGGTGAGCGCCTTCTTGACCGGCCCGGCGGGGACCACGGCGAGGGCTGCAACGGCTTCGTCGGCCCAGCGGTGCGCCTCGTCGAGGGTACGCCGGGTGACTGGGTGCGCGCGCAATTCGGCGATCGCTTCGATGAACTCCGGGTCGTCGGCATCGTGTTCCCTGGCCGCCTCGGGGCGCACCCGCGCGTACAACCTGGCGGCATCCGCGTCGGTGTCGGCCAATTCCTCCAGGTAGAGCACCGGCAGTGTGGAGACCCCGGCGCGCAGGTCGGTTCCGGGGGTCTTGCCGGTGGTGGCCATCTGCGAGGAGAGGTCGATGACGTCGTCGATCAGCTGAAATGCGACGCCGACCTTCTCGCCGAACTCCTCGACCGGCCGCTCGTACTCGGACGGGGCATCAGCGTAGACCAACCCGATGCGGGCGGCGGCTGCGATAAGCGAGCCGGTTTTGTCGGCCAGCACCTGCAGGTAGTGCTCGATCGGGTCTTCGCCGGCGCGAGGGCCGATGGTCTCGTGCAGCTGACCCAGGCAGAGGCGCTCGAAGGTGTCGACCTGCATCTGGATGGCCTTATCGCCAAGGGTGGCGACCAGGCGGCTGGCGCGCGCGAAGAGCAGGTCCCCGGTGAGGATGGCAACCGAGTTGCCCCACACCGACTGGGCGCTCGGCACCCCGCGGCGCATGTTCGCCTCATCCATGACGTCGTCGTGGTACAGGGACGCCAGGTGGGTGATCTCCAGCGCGGCCGCGGCGGTCACCACGTTCTCGTTCACGCCGACGCCGAGCTGCGCCGTGAGAAGGGTGAGCGTCGGGCGCACGCGCTTGCCGCCGGCATCGAGCAGGTACCGGCTGGTGACATCCGCCAGGTCGTCGGCGAATTCCATATCTCTGATCAGCCGGGTTTCGACAGCGTCGAGCCCGCGTTCCACATTGCCCGCTACCCGACGCTCCTCCGGAGTCGTGAAGAACTTCTCGCCGAGCCCCAGGGATTGGCCGAGGCTGGCGCTACTGCGGACACGGGGCACGCTCGCGTTCACTGGGGTGGTCCTCATCGTCTACGTCGTGGTGGATGGTGCGGCCGGCCGCTTGCGCCCGGGCGTCTTGCGGCCGTTGCCGCCGAGCGGTTCGATCGGTTTCCTGCCGCGGTGGAGTGCGACCACGCCGGTGGTGAGGTTGCGATGCGCAACCCGGGTAAACCCGACACCGCGGATCCAGCCGCTGAGTTCCTGCTGGTCGGGCCATTCCGCGATCGACTCGACCAGGTATCGGTAGGCCTCCGGATTCGAGCTGGAGGCCTCCACCACTGTTGGCATCACGAAGCGCATGTAGGCGCCATAGCCGACACGGAAAATGGCGCGAGACGGCTTGGAGAACTCGCAGATAACCAGCCGACCGCCCGGCTTCAGCACGCGGTACATCTCGGCGAGCGCCTTCCGGGCCTCCTTGACGTTGCGGAGCCCGAACGAGACGGTGACAGCGTCGAACTCCCCGTCGGCGAACGGCAATGCGGTGGCGTCGCCTTCGACGAACTCGAGGGCCGGATGCTTGTGGCGACCGACGGAGATCATGCCGGGCGAGAAGTCAAGGGCGACGACATCCGCGCCGGACCGCGCGATGGCGGCCGAACTGGTTCCGGTTCCGGCGGCAATGTCGAGGATGCGTTCGCCCGGCTGGGGGGCGATGGCCTTCACCGTGGCGGCCCGCCAGAGCGGGGACACCCCCATCGACAGCACGCCGTTGGTGCGGTCATAATGCCTGGCGACCTCATCGAACATCGCCGAGACTTCGTTCGGTTCCTTGCTCCGGTCCGCTGTAGCCACCATACGAGTCTACGTGGCTCGCGTAGGCTTGATTCGTGATGACCCCAGAGCGCGCGCTGCCTGCGCTCACCGCTGAAACCATCCGCATCGCGGACCCCGGCCCCCTCGTCTCGGTGCTGGCTGAACACTCGCCCCTCCTGTGGCGCCGGCGGGGATTCGGGATGGCCGGTTTCGGCGAAGCCCTGCGCCTGACGTTCTCTGGAGCGAACCGGATGACGGATGCTGCTGCCGCCTGGCGCGCCATCGTCGCCGACGCCAGCGTGACCGACCCGCTGCAGATCCCGGGCAGCGGGCTGGTCGCCCTCGGCACGTTCGCGTTCTCAGCGGAATCGAGCCAGAGCAGCGTGCTGATCGTGCCGTCCATCGTGGTGGGGCGCTCAGGCACAGACTTCTGGCTCACTCGCATCAGCCTGTCCGAGCTGCCTGCGGCCGCGCTGCCGACGCCGGCTCCGCTCGGGGAGCCCTTCGGCACCGAGCTGACGCCGGGCCGGACGTCCCCGGCGAACTACCTCGCGGCGGTGCGAGACGCCATCGGCCACATCCGCGCCGGAAAGCTGAGCAAGGTCGTCATCGCCCGCGACCTGGTCGGCACCATGCCGGCGGGCGCCGACCAGCGCCCGATGATCCTCGCCCTGGCCGACGGTTACCCGGACTGCTGGACCTTCGCCATCGACGGGTTCCTCGGTGCCAGCCCTGAGACCCTGGTCAGCGTGCACGGCGGCTCGGTGACCGCCCGGGTGCTCGCCGGCAGTGCCGCCCGCGGTGTCGACGCGAACAGTGACCTGGAGGCGGCATCCGCCCTCGCCACGTCAACCAAGGACCAGGACGAGCACGAGTTCGCGGTGCAGAACGTGCTGTCATCGCTGCGCCCGCACAGCCCGGCGGTGACCGCCAGCGATACGCCGTTCACGCTGAAGCTGCCCAACCTCTGGCATCTGGCCAGCGACGTCGAGGGCATCCTGGTCGACGGCTCCAGCTCGCTCGACCTGTTGTCGAGCCTGCACCCGACTGCCGCCGTCGCCGGCACCCCGACCACCGAGGCGATCGCGGTGATCGACCAGCTCGAGCCATTCGACCGCGGGCGCTACGCCGGGCCGGTCGGTTGGGTCGGGGCGGATGGCGACGGCGAGTGGGCGATCGCCCTGCGCTGCGCCCAGGTCTCAGAGGATGGCCGGGTCACCGCGTGGGCGGGTGCCGGCATCGTGGCCGACTCGGACCCCGACCACGAGCTGGTCGAGACGCGGATGAAGTTCCGCCCGATCGTGGAAGCGTTCGCCCCGCCGGCCGATTGAGCCTTACGTCTGCTGGCGGACTTTCTCGATATACTGCTCGATTCCGTCGAGCACCCTCGCGAGGCCGAACTCCCAGGCGTGCTGCGGATTGCTTGCTGCGTTGAACAGTTCCCCGACGCTCGACCCGACTCGACCGGCTATCGGATACCTGGACCCGTCCATCACCTGCTCAAGGATGGGGGCGTTGACCTCCCACCACTGCGCGTCTGTCGTGGCCGACGATTCGACCAGGCGCTGGGCGGCATCCGCACTTCTGGCGGCTCCGGCCACGAACCCGCCGACGAGGGTGACAATGGAGTCCATGTCGAGATCGCTGAGGCCGATGCCTTCCACGGCACCCAATTGGTACTCGTAACGATCAGAAATGCCCGGACCGAGCGGTGGCCGGCTGGTGTCCACCTGCAGCAACCACGGGTGCTTCCGGTACAGCTCCCATTGGTCACGGGCGACCGCCTCAAGCCTGTCACGCCAGCCTTCCGGCCGAGTTGCCGGGACCGGAACCTCCAGGTGCACGGCGTCCACCATCAGGTCGATCAGCTCGGCCTTCCCCGGAACGTAGGTGTACAGGGACATGACACGGGTGCCGAGTCGGTTGGCCACGTTGCGCATCGACAGGGCATCGATGCCTTCCGCGTCGACGAGCGCGATCGCCGCGTTCACGACTTGATCGACGCTGAATTTCTGGCGCGGGCCGCGAGAGCCCTGCGGGTCGCCCAGGCGGTGTCGCCACAGCAGAGCAAGCGTGCGGTCGGCGTCTCCCTGGCCGGTCGATTCTTCACTCATGCGATCAAGCCTAGTTTCTCCGTTCGGTGTACGCTATAGTTTTTACCTCGTACAACGTACCGAATAGAGGCCGGATGAACACTCCCACACTCGTCGTCACTGATCTGCGTAAGCGGTATGGCGAAACCCGAGCACTCGACGGCTTCAGCCTGAGCGTCGAGGCCGCCAGCATTCACGGCCTCCTCGGCCCGAACGGCGCCGGCAAGAGCACCGCGATCAGGGCACTGGCAACGTTGACGGCGACCGACTCCGGTGTCGCGGCCATCGACGGACATGACGTTGCCACCGCCGGCACCCGGGTGCGGGAGCGGATCGGGCTCGTCGGCCAGGCAACTGCCCTCGACGAGATCCTCAGCGGGCGCCAGAACCTGGTCCTGTTCGGCCGGCTGCTGAATCTGGGCCGCATGGCGCACTCCCGGGCGACCGAGTTGCTGGAGCAGTTCGAATTGACGGATGCTGCCGACAAGCCGGTATCCGGCTACTCCGGCGGAATGAAGCGCCGACTCGACATCGCCGCCGCCCTTATTCTCACTCCGGCCGTGCTCTTCCTGGACGAGCCGACCGCCGGGCTCGACCCCCGAGGGCGGAACGAGGTGTGGGAAGCAGTGCGGCGGGTCAAGGGAACCGGCACCACAGTGCTGCTCACCACCCAGTACCTCGACGAGGCCGACCAACTCGCCGACCGCATTTCGATCATGGACCACGGGCGCGTGATCGCCGAAGGCAGACCGAGCGAGCTCAAGCGCCAGCTCGGCGGCGCCCGGGTGGAACTCGTCATCGCCGCCGAGCTCCTGGACCACTGCGCACGAACGCTGGAAGCGGTGATCGGGTCGCCCGTCGACGTCGACTACGACAACCGCACACTGTCCATCGCGGCGGGAGCTGGATCGCAAACGCTCATCGACATCGTCCGCGCCCTGGACAACGAGAGCATCGACGCCGACGACATCCTGCTGCGCCGCCCGACACTCGACGAGGTCTTCCTGGCGTTGACCGCCCCGAGCACCGACAACGCAAGCGAGAAGGAGTCCGCATGATCGCCACCCTCAAGCACGGCTGGATCATCACCCAGCGCGACCTCCTGCACTGGGTGAAGCAGCCCGCCGGACCCATATTCGGCCTGATGTTCTTCGTCATGCTGCTGCTCATGTTCGGCTTCCTGTTCGGCGGTGCCATTGAAGTTCCGGGCGGCGGGGACTACATCCAGTTCCTGCTGCCAGGGATGCTCGCCCTCACCATGATGTTCGGCGTGGAGAACACCATGCAGGCCATGTCGACGGATGCGCAGAGAGGCATCACCGATCGCTTCCGGTCGATGCCGATCGGCAGCGCGGCCATCGTGCTCGGGCGCAGCGGTGCCGACATGGCTCAATCCGTGCTCGGGCTGGCCATCCTGGTCGGGGGCGGACTCCTGATCGGATGGCGGATCGATGCTGGGCCGGCCGCCGTGCTGGCCGCCATAGCGGTGCTGTTGTGGCTGCGATTCGCGCTGCTGTGGGTCGGGATCTTCCTCGGGCTGATGTTCCGGGGGCCTGGAGCCACGATGGCGGTGCAGGTTCTGGTCTGGCCGGTCGGGTTCCTGTCGAACGTCTTCGTTGCCCCGGAGACCATGCCGGGTTGGCTGGGCGCCGTGGCGGAGTGGAACCCGGTATCGGCAACCGCAACCGCGGCCAGGCAGTTGTTCGGCAACCCGACGGGTGCTACCGAGGGGTTGCTGGTCGAGAACGCCGTGCTGCTGGCCGTGGCCTGGCCGCTGGTGCTGACGGCCGTCTTCCTCCCACTCTCCGCCCGGGCATACCGCACGCTGAGGAAGTAGCCACGTCGCCGGGTCGAGTGGGCTGCGTGTCCGCTCGACCAGCGTGCCCTAGAAGATCGACCACCCGGTGCGGGTCGTGAACTCGTCCAGGGCTGCCGTGCCGACCAGCGAGTTGCCTTTGGCGTCCAGGCCAGGGCTCCAGACGCAGATGGTGCAGCGCCCGGGCACCACGGCGAGGATCCCGCCGCCGACGCCGCTCTTCGCCGGGAGCCCGACCCGGTAGGCGAACTCCCCGGCAGCGTCGTAGGTTCCACAGGTGAGCATGATGGCGTTGATGCGTTTCGCTTCACTGGGGCTGAGCATCCGCGTGCCGTCCGCCCTGGTGCCGCCCCGGGTGAGCAGCCCGCCCGCCGTGGCGAGGTCGCGACAGCTCGCCTCGACCGAGCACTGCCAGAAGTACTCTTCGAGAACCTCAGGCACCGAGTTGTCAAGGTTGCCGAAACTGGCCAGCAGGTTGGCGATCGCCGCGTTGCGGAACCCATGCTCCGCCTCCGATGCGGCAACGTCGGGGTTGGCCGAGATGGAGTCGTTGCCGCTCTCTGTGCGGAGGAATGCGAGCAGTCCGGAGCCGACGCCGCCGGATTCGCTGAGCAGCCGATCTGCCACCACCAGCGCGCCCGAGTTGACGAACGGGTTACGCGGGATCCCGTTCTGCAACTCCAGCTGGGCCAGCGAGTTGAACGGGTCACCGGACGGTTCCCGCGAGACCCGCTGCCACAGGGCGTCTCCGTCGACCGCGTAGGCCATCGCGAGGGTGAACAGCTTGGAGATGCTCTGGATGGAGAACGGCTTCTCCCAGTCCCCGGTGCCGAACGTTTCGCCATCCTGCATCACCACCGCCATGCCGAAGTGCGCGGGGTGCACACCGGCGAGGCTCGGGATGTAGTCGGCGACGTCGCCCTGGCCGATCATCAGGGTCAGGGAGTCGCGGATGTCGTCCAGAAGTCCCTGTACGTCCATGGTCACGACCCTAACGCGACAGGATAGGGGAGTGGTCAACGCGGCAGGGGAACTTCGATCAGTAACTGGCCGGCGGATGCGGTCAGCGCCTGGTCCAGGTCCCCCCGGTTCGCGGCCAGCAGGTAGCGCCAGCCGTAGGCTGCGGCGATCGCCGAGAGGTCTGCCGTGTGCTGGGTGTAGAGCACCCGATCGAAGCTGTCTGCCGGTGCAGTCCCGGCAACTTCCAGGCCGTCGAAGATGGTGCCGCCTCCGTCGTTGCCGACGATGACCTGCATCCTGGGGCGCGGCTCCCCCACCCCGAAGTGCAGCGCACCGACGTCATGCAGCAGGGCGAGGTCCCCGAGCAGCACGCGCGTGACCCCGGCCGACTGGTTATTGGCCTGGCTGTCCAGGGCGACGCCGACCGCTGTCGCAATGGTGCCGTCGATGCCGGACAGCCCGCGGTTGGAGTGCACCGCGATCTTCTTCCCCGGGACCACCCGATCGGCCTCACGGATCAGCCGGGAAGCGCCCAGCACCAGGCGGTCGTGCGGCCAGCTGGCCTGCCAGACCGACATGGCCAGCGACCGGCGGGTGACCGGGGCGCGGAGCGCGGCCAGGGTCTGCCGCTGGAACTCGGAGGTGACGCTGCCGTCGACAGCATCCGGAGCATCCACTCGGGGGGAATCGTCACCGGCCTCCACCAGCGCGCGGCCCTTGTGCACCCAGCGACCGGTCCAGGACCGGTCAGGGTCGGGCTCACCGGTGACGTCGATCGAGCCTGCGAAGCTGTCGACCGCGTGCCCGGGGTTGTAGTCCTCGGCACCGTGAGAACGCACGACGATTGTCTCGACCCCGTCGCGCGCGATCAACTCCGGGATCTCCCGGCTGAGGGTCGGATGCCCGAACACGACCACGCGCCTGACGCGACCCCCGAAGTCGGGGTCGTTCAGCAACTCCCGATAGGCGACCACCAGGTTGGGGCCGAACCGGGCACCGCTCGAGATTTCGGCGATCAGCGGAGCACCGAGTGCCCGTGCGGTTGCTTCGGCCTGCTCCCCGGCTGCGTGGCCGGCCACCACGACGGTGTGCGGCGCCGCGGCGATCCGCGAAAGTGCCCGTTCCGGCGGATAGAGCCTGTTCCGCCGGGCACTATCCGCCGGAACGGGCACTTCGGCGGGGGGCAGCCGCCCGATCGGCCCGGATAGTGGCTCGCGGAATGCCAGGTTGAGTTGCACCGGCCCACGGGGGCCGGAATGCCCCATCGCTGCGGCAATGGCCTCGTGCACCAACTCGCCGACAGCGCTACGGTCGTGACCGCCGTGGTTCGGTACGTCAATATCGCGCACGAACCGGATACCGGGGCCGAACAGCCCGTGCTGTTCGGTGGTCTGGTTGGAGCCGATGCCTCGCAGTTCGGCGGGGCGGTCAGCGGTCAGCAGGATGAGTGGTACGCCGGAATGGTAGGCCTCCAGCACGGCAGGGTGCAGATTGGCCACGGCCGTCCCCGACGTCGTGACCAGGAGCACCGGAACAGCGCTCTCGACGGCGAGGCCCAGCGCGAGGAAGGCCGCCACCCGCTCATCGATCCGCACGTGGAGGCGCAGCCGACCGGCCTTCTCGAACTCGGCTGCGGCGAGCGCGAGGGCCTGAGAGCGTGATCCGGGGCTCAGCACCACATCGCGCACTCCCCGGCGCAGGAATTCAGCGAGCAGGGTGACCGAAAAGCCGGTTGCCGCGGAGTTGCCGTCGGCGAACCCGTCCGACATCAGTCTTTCTGGTTGTTGTTGTCGTCGTCCAACTCGGCGAGGCGCTCCTCCAGGCGGCGGATGCGCTGCTCCCGGTCCTGTTCCATGCCGATCTTCCCGAGGAAGGCGGGGTCATCATCCGGAGCCCGCTGCTGCGACGGCTGGCGAGGCGCGATGCGAGTTCGGCGCTCCTTGCCGATGAAGAACCAGAGCACGCTGCCGATCAGCGGCAACGCGATGACGACGAAAACCCAGGCGATCTTGGGTAGGCCGCGAACGCGCGAATCGTCCGTGCGGATGCAGTCGACCAGGGTGTACACCCAGACGACGAGCCCTACTACGGAGAGCGCGAACAAGAGTTTGGCCATGCATCAAGTCTAAACCCGCATCAGATGTTCGGCGCCGTGCCATTTCCCAGCGAAGCTCTGACTCACTCCCAGCTAGCCCGCCTAAGCTCTAAGACCGTGAAGTCTTCTACCCGTTGGATCCTGTACTCGCTGTTCCGCGTCGGCCTGTTCGCAGCCGCGCTGGCGGCCATGCTGCTGATCGGGCTGGAATGGTGGCTGGCCGCCATCGTCGCGACGATGCTCGCGTTCGCCATCTCCTACATCTTCTTCAGCGAGCCGCGCGACGCGCTCGCGCGTGACATTCATGAGCGCCGCCAGTCGTCCGCCGTCGATCCCGACAGCGACGTCGAGAACGCGGTGCTCGACCACTCCGCCATCGAAGACAAGCCGTAGAGGCCGACTTCAGGCGAAAGCCTAGAAGATGATGGTCGCGGCCAGGCCGAGCCCGTACAGCAGTGCCGTCAGGCTGGCCAGCTTCAGCGCCAGCAGGTACTCCGCCGCTGTCTTGCCGGTGAGGGCGATCAACGCAGCCGGAATCGCCGCCAGCAGCGCGAAGTACACGTACAGGGCGTTGCTGAACAGCAGCAGGAAGTAGCCGAGGATCACGAATGGTGCCAACAGCAGCACGGTGAACACGATTCGGGACGGCAGGCTTCCGATCAGCACGGCCAGCGTGCGCTTGCCTGCCGCCTTGTCCTGCTCGAGGTCACGCACGTTGTTGATCATCAGCACCGCGCAGGCGAGCAGCCCGGTGGCGATTCCGACCAGCCAGCCCTCCAGACTCACCGCGCCGACGTGCACGAACATGGTGCCGGCTGCGGCGACCAGGCCGAAGAAGGTGAAGACGAACACTTCGCCGAGCCCGTAATAGCCGTACGGACGCTTGCCGCCGGTGTAGTACCACGCGGCCAGCAAGGCTGCGGCCCCCACCGCGAGAAGCCACCAGTACCCGGTGATGACGACGATGGCGAGGCCGGCGATGGCGGCCAGGGCGAAGAACGCCAGTGCGATGGCGAGAACGGTTCGCGGGCGAGCGGCACCCGAACCGGTGAGGCGAGACGGTCCGACGCGGTGCTGGTCGGTACCGCGGATGCCGTCGGAGTAGTCGTTGGCGTAATTGACACCGACCTGCAGCAGGACGGCGACCGCCAGGCACAGGCCGCTGAGCAGCCATTGCCAGTCCGGCCGCGCCAGGTACGAGGTGGCCACCCCGAGGACGACGGGCGCGATGGCGAGGGGGAGGGTGCGGATGCGGGCACCGGCAACCCAGTCGCCGACGGTCGCCGGCTTCACCTTGGCTTTCGGCGGAACGACCGGCCCGCCGGGGCGGCCGCCCTTCTGTTTCTTCCGCGCCGACGCCGGAGCCTGAGCCGGCTTCACCTTCTCTGGTTTCTGCGCCTGGGGACGCATCCCCTTCTCCTGGTCGCGCGACTTCCTGGCTCGGGCGGCCGCAGCCGTCATCGCCGGATCAATTCTCTGCTGTTTCGGGTTGCCCACGATGAGGATTCTAGGGGACTATGCCCGCTCGCCGACGAGCACGGCCAGCGCGGCACGATCCGGCTTGCCCGAGGCGAGCAGCGGAATCTCGGCCACGACGACGATGCGTTCGGGCCGTGACGGCGTGCCGAGCGCCGTCGCCACGGCTGATCGCACCTGCTCCAGGTCTGCCGCTACTGGGGAGACGACAACGGGCACCGAACCCCAGCGGCCGCTGGGGGCCGCGACCACCAGCGCCTCTCCGAGCCCCGGAATGGCGCGCACCACCCGCTCGACTTTGGCCAGCGACACGGTGACCCCACCCGACTTGATCAGGTCATCGACCCGGCCGGTGACTCTGACGACTCCGCCCTCATACTCGCCGAGATCGCCGGTGCGGTACCAGCGGATGCCGTCACGTTCGAAGAAGGCGGCATCCGTTCGCTCCGGGTCGTCCAGGTAGCCGTCAGCGAGTGTCGGCCCGCCGAGCTCGACCTGCCCGTCGGTGATCGCCACTGTCACTCCGGTCAGCGGGCTGCCGTCATAGACGCACCCGCCCGAGGTCTCACTGGACCCGTAGGTGCGGGTGACGTTGAGTCCGAGCTCCAGCGACCTGGCCAGGAGCTGCTGCGGCATGGCCTGACCGCCGACCAGGATGCGATCGAAGTCGCGCAGGCTGTCAAGCAGCTCGTCCACCGCGATCAGGCGGGACAGCTGGGAGGGGACCAGTGACGTGAAACGGTGGGGCGCCTCCGGCGTGCGAGGCGGAAGGCTGTCCGCGGCAACGGCGAACGCGAACGGGTCGAACCGGCCTGGGGGCACCATGACCGGGTCGGTTTCGGCGGCGAGCGCCCGCACCAGCACGTTGATCCCGGCGATGTAATGCGCCGGGAGGGCGAGCAGCCAGGTGCCGCGCCCGCCGAGTGCGGACTCGGACGCCGCCGCGCTGGCGAGCAGGGCATCCGCCCCCAGCGCCACGCGCTTCGGACGTCCGGTCGAGCCGCTGGTCTCGACGACGACGGCGACCCGCACCGGAACGCGGTTCGGCACGTCCTCCGCGGCGCCCGGATGCGGGAAGATCGCCGGCCCCCCGGCGAGTGCCTCCCGCAGGGCCTCGAACACGACGTGCGGATCTCCACCGTCGACCACCCGCAGCTCCCGCGTCATGCTTCCCCCGCCGAAAACTGTCCCGTCTCAAGGAGTTTCGGCGTCGGGTGTGCCGCTCGCCCACCTCCGGCCGCCCGCGAGGTCACGTTCTCCTTGAGACGGGATTCGCTAGGGGTGGCCGGGAGGGTGGGCATCAGTACTGCCAGGGGTAGGGCGACCAGTCCGGCTCACGCTTCTCGAGGAATGAATCGCGCCCCTCGACCGCTTCGTCGGTGCCGTAAGCCAGCCGGGTCGCCTCGCCGGCGAACAGTTGCTGGCCGACCAGGCCGTCGTCGACCGCGTTGAAGGCGAACTTGAGCATCCGGATGGCGGTCGGCGACTTGGTGAGGATCTCCTTCGCCCACTGGTACGCCGTGCCCTCCAGTTCGGCATGCGGAACGGCGGCGTTGATGGCCCCGGTTTCCAGCGCGCGCTGCGCGTCGTACGCCCGAGCGAGGAAGAACACCTCCCGCGCGAACTTCTGGCCCACCTGGCGGGCGAAGTAGGCGCTGCCGTAGCCGGCGTCGAACGAGCCCACGTCGGCATCCGTCTGCTTGAACCTGCCGTGCTCGGCGGAGGCAATGGTCAGGTCGCAGACGACGTGCAGCGAGTGGCCGCCACCGGCCGCCCAGCCTGTCACCACCGCGATGACCACCTTGGGCATGAACCGAATGAGCCGTTGCACCTCGAGGATGTGCAGCCGGCCGAGGTTCGCGCCGCCGCCAGGGGACGCGGTGTCTTCGTACTGGTACCCGTCGCGCCCGCGGATGCGCTGATCGCCACCACTGCAGAAAGCCCAGCCGCCGTCTTTGTCGCTGGGGCCGTTACCGGTGAGCAGCACGACTCCAATGCGCGGGTTCTGGCGGGCATGGTCGAGCACACGGTACAGCTCATCAACGGTGTGCGGACGGAACGCGTTGCGAACCTCGGGCCGGTCGAACGCCACACGCGCCACCCGGCCCGCCACGTCATGGTGGTAGGTCACATCGGTGAGACCGTCGAAGCCGTCTACCGAACGCCAGACATCCGCATCAAAGAGTTCCGAAACCATGGGCCAAGCCTACGGCGACGCCGGCCCGGTGCCGCTCAGCCCAGTACGCCGAGCAGCTGCGCGAGCACGAACGGGTTGGCCACCACGGCGGCGATCATCGCCGCCACCCCCCAGCGCCGCCCGCGGTTCAGGACGACGGCCGCCAGCCCGACCAGGAAGGCCACCACCGAGACCGCGATGGCCAACCAGGCGAACAGCGTTCCGCGCTCCCAGTTGTGGCTGCTCGCCTGCACGATTCCGAGCACCTGGAGCACGCCGGCGACGACGGCAAGCAACACCCCGATGGCGCCGATCAGCCAGGGTGCGCGAGGGGGTCGCCACTTCCCACTCTGCTCCGGCGGGAGCGCCTCGGTCGGCTGGGTGGTCATGGGCTCGATCTTATTGCCCTGACGAATTCCCTCAACGCACACCAGACTGGAGGCATGCGCCCCTCAGCCGAACAGTTACTCGCCTCCGCCCGTGTGGTGTCACTGCCGCTCACCACCCGGTTCCGCGGCGTGGACGCCCGGGAGGCGGTGCTCTTCGAGGGGCCGGAGGGCTGGAGCGAGTTCTCGCCGTTCACCGAGTATCCGGATGATGAGGCGGTGGCCTGGCTGGCCGCCGCGATCGACTTCGGCTGGGCTCCGCTCCCCGCCCTGGTGCGCGACACGATCCTGGTCAATGCCACGCTGCCGGCCGTCGCCGCAGACCGCGTCGCCAGCGTACTCGACCGGTTTTCCGGCTGCCGCACCGTAAAGGTGAAGGTCGCGGAGCCGTCCCAGACGCTGCCCGAGGATGTCGCCCGGGTGCGGGCCGCCCGCAACTACCTGGGCCCGGACGGACGGCTGCGGGTCGACGCCAACGGCGGCTGGACGATGGATGAGGCTGAGCGCGCCGTCCACGCCTTCGCCGAATTCGACCTCGAGTATGTCGAACAGCCGTGCGCGACGGTGGAGGAGCTCGTCGAGCTTCGCCGCCGCATCCGCTACCTGGATATCCCGATCGCCGCCGACGAGAGCGTGCGCAAGGCGGCCGACCCGCTCGCCGTCGCCCGCGCCGGTGCCGCCGACCTGCTGGTGGTGAAGGCGCAGCCGCTCGGCGGCATTGCGACCGCCCTGCGGCTGGTGGCGGATGCCGGGCTCCCGGCCGTCGTGTCCAGTGCCCTGGAGACCAGCGTCGGCATCTCGATGGGTGCGCACCTGGCCGCAGCGCTGCCCTCCCTCGGGTTCGACTGCGGGCTGGGCACGGCTGCGCTGCTGGCGGCGGACGTGACGGATGCCCCGCTGCTGCCGGTCGGCGGCTCCATCCCGGTGCGCCGGGTCGACGTCAGCGAGAGCCTGCTGCAGCACCATGCTGCCGCTCCCGACCGCACCGCCTGGTGGCTGGAGCGCATCCGCCGCACCCACGCGCTGCTGAATCAGCGCGCCTCGACAAGCCCAACCCGCGAAAACGAGTAGCCGGACCTGTCTTGTGACCAGGCTTCTCGGGCGGTGTCCCATGGCTCGGGTGGGCCGGGCTTCTATGGGCGGAGCCATGGGGCACCGCCCGAAAAGCCCCCGAGGAACCTACAGGCCAGAGTAGGAGTGCAGCCCCTTGAAGAAGAGGTTCACCACGGTGTAGTTGAACATCACCGCCGAGAACCCGATGATCGCCAGCCAGGCCGACCTGGCCCCCCGCCAGCCGCGGGTGGCCCGCGCATGGATGTAGCCGGCGTAGATCACCCAGATGATGAACGTCCACACCTCTTTGGTGTCCCAGCCCCAGTAGCGGCCCCAGGCCCGCTCGGCCCAGATCGACCCGGCGATGAGGGTGAAGGTCCAGAACACGAACCCGACCACGGTCACCAGGTAGGCGAGGTTCTCAAGTTTCACGGCATCCGGCAGCGTTTTCAGCAGGCCGAGCGACTTCCTGCCGGCCTCACGCCTGGCCTGCAGCAGTTGGGCGATCGACAGCCCGGCTCCGATGGCGAAGAAGGCAGTTCCGAGCGATGCGACGAAGACGTGGATGATCAGCCAGTACGAGTCCAGGGCGGGCGGCAGCGGTTTCACCGGAACGTAGAAGTTGACGGTTCCGATTCCGAGGGTGATCAGGGCGAACCCGGTGATGTAGACGCCAAGGAACTTCAGGTTCTGCCACCGCTGGATGACGACGAAGACGCCGACGACGATGGCGGATGAGGTCAGCGAGAACTCGAACATGTTGGCCCACGGCACGAAACCCTGGGCGACTCCGCGCAGCACCACTCCGGCGACGTGGAGCGCCCATCCGAGCATGACCAGGGCGTACGCGATTCGCTCGAACTTGTAGCGCGGCGCCTCCGGCTCGCTGTCTGTCTTCTGGAGGGTGGCGGTGACTCCCCTGGTGTCGGCCAGCTGGCCACCGTATGCCTGGGTGACCGCCAGCTCACGGGCAGACCGCTTGGCCAGATCCAGCGCGAACATCACGAAGGCGATGGTGTAGACGCCCATCGCCGAGTAGATCGCGACGAGCGAGTAGGAGTCAAAGGTTTCGATCACGGTGACCAGCCTAATTCTTCAGCTGCCGGGCGTGCCGCGCGGCGAGATCTGCCACGGCAGCGTCGAGGGTGGGGTCGTCGCCGCGGGCCAGGCCGGCGTATTCCAGGCGGATGCCGCCATCCGCCTGCTCGATGGCCTTCGCCCAGACGCGTCTCCGGGGTACGAACAGGGCGGTCAGCAGCCCCAGGAAGACCAGGATGGCGAACGTCAGCACCCACCCCTGGGATGGGTCGTGGTGGATGTCGAACGAGGCGAAGCGCGGAACACTGGTGCCGTCTGCCGATGTCTCGGTCAGGTCGTCGAAGGTGACGGTGCCGAGGCCGTCGGGCAGTTCGACTGCCTCCCCCGGCCGCAGCTGGATCGCGTCAACACCGGTCGCGCCGCCCGCCACCTGGGTCATCTGGTCGGTGTTGAGCGAGTAGACCGAGCGCGGCACCCCGTCGTCGACCCCAAGGTCGCCGACGAAGGCGTTGAGGGTCAGGAGCGGGTCGCGCAGGTCGGGGAACGCCGATGTGAATGCGCCAGTTTCCAGCTCGTCGACTGTCGGGTAGAAGAAGCCGACCAAGCCCAGCTGCTCCGGCACGGCATCCGGCACCTTGACCACGCCGATGGAGGTCAGGTTGGCGTCCTGGGAGAGGAACGGCACCGCGCCGCTGAACGCGACGTTGCCTTTACCGTCAGTGACCGTGATGTGGGGTGCATAGCCGTTGCCGAGCAGGTAGGTCTCGTTGCCGAGGATATGCAGCGGGTGGTTGACCTTCACCTGCTCCTGGTAGCTGCGCTCCCCCGGCACGTGCACGCTCACGTCCGCCGTGAAGTCGGTGGGGAAACCGTAGGCGTTGAAGTTGTCCCGCTCATAGACGACGTCGAAGTCGTCGAGCACCATGCGGTAGGGCGTCAGCGCGGACTCGTCGAAGAAACGGCCGGGATTGAAGGAGGAGTAGTCGGCCAGCACGTTGACGAAGGGCTGGCCCTCCACGACCACTTTCTGGCCGCTGTAGGCGAAGCCTCCCCCGATGGCGACGGAGGCGAGCACGCCGATCAGGGCGGTGTGGAACACCAGATTCCCGGTCTCGCGCAGGTAACCGCGTTCGGCCGACACCGATAGTTGCGGGCCTTCGAACAGGCGCACCCGGTACCCGCTCTTGCGCAGGAGAGTGCGTGCAGACTCGATGGCGGATGCCGCGCTTACGCTCGCTGGGCTTGCCGTGAACCCGGCCAGGCGTTCCAGGCGTGCCGGGGTCTTCGGCGGCGGGGTGCGCAGTGCCTTGAGATGGTGCATGGTGCGCGGGATGACGCACCCGATCAGGGAGAGGAACAGCAGCAGGTAGATGCTGGAGAACCACACCGAGGTGTAGACGTCGAAGGCCTGCAGGTTGTCGAGGACGGGCGCCAGGTCTGGGTTGTCCTCGAAGTACTTGATCACTCCGTTCGGGTCGGCCCCGCGCTGCGGAACGAGCGAACCGGGAACCGCGGCGATGGCGAGCAGGAGCAGCAGGAAGAGCGCGGTGCGCATGCTGGTCAGCTGGCGCCAAAAGAACCTCAGGTACCCGACGAAGTCCAGTTTCGGCTGTGTCACGCCGTCGGACTTCGGGGCGGGGCTCGGGGAGTCGATGTGATCAGATGGGCGAGAAATAGGTCACCGATCCCAGGGTGGTGATGAACAGCGTCCAGAGGCCGCTCACCATGAGCGCGCCGACCAGGATGAGCAGTGCACCTCCCACGATATTGATCACCCGGATGTGCCGCTTCAGCCACGCAACTGAACCGGTCGCCCAGTTCAGTCCGAGGGCGACCAGCAGGAACGGGATTCCGAGGCCCACGCAGTAGAACGCGCCGAGCAGCGCACCGCGGGCCGGCGATCCTCCGTTGAGGCTCAGCGCCAGGACGGCGGCCAGGGTCGGGCCGACGCAGGGAGCCCAGCCGAGCCCGAACACGATGCCGAGGAAGGGCGCACCGGCAGTCCCGGTCGCCACCTTCCACTGCGGTTTGAACGTGCGCTGCATCCGGCCGAACATGCCGATGAAGATGAGACCCATCAGGATGATGATCACACCGGCGATGCGCGTGATCAGGTCCAGCCACGGGGTCAGCAGCAGGCCGGCGGTACCGAAGAGCAGGCCGAACGTGACGAACACGACGCTGAACCCGAGCACGAACAGCGAGGCTCCCAGCATCAGGCGGCGACGGTCGCTCTTCTCCCCTTCGCCGGCGAACCCGCCCACATAGCCCAGATAGCCGGGAACGAGCGGCAGGATGCACGGCGACGCGAATGAGACCAGACCCGCCAGCATGGCGATGGGCATGGCCAGCAGCAGGTTGCCTCCGAATACAATCTCACCGAGAGAGCCCACTACAGGTCCTCAGCGATGAGCTCGCGGATGATCGTGTCCAGGTTCGACGGCGCCTGGAGTTGCCCCAGGAACCGGGCGGCGACTCGGCCCTCCTTGTCGAGCACCAGCGTGGTGGGCACGGCGCTGGGCGGGGCGTGCCCGGCAAACGCCAGGCGAGCGGTACCCGAGTTCGCGTCCATGATCGACGGATAGCTGATCTCGAAGTTCCGCGCGAACGCCAGGGCCTGCTCGGCCTGATCGTAGATGTTGATGCCGAGGAAGGATGCCCCATTGCCCTGGTGCTTCAGCGAAAGTTTCTGCAGGTCAGGAGCCTCAGCGCGGCAGGGGGCGCACTCGGCGTACCAGAAGTTGACGACCAGCACCTCGCCGGCGTAGTCGTCGCTCGAGACCACCATTCCGGTGTCGGTCGTGCCCTCGAAGACGACCGGGTCGCCGCGGTCCGCCGGGGCGAACTCGCTGAACGCGCCATCGTCAGACTCGTAGCTGGTGCCACCGCCGCCGTACTCTTCGGCCAACGGATCGCTGGTGCAGCCGCTCAACGCGACTGCGACAACGAGGGCCAGTGCACCGGCCGCCAGGGGGAACCTCATACTGCTCCGAAATCGATTGACTGCGCCAACAACTCTGCCGCCGGATCCTGATAGTTCACCTCGACGAACCGAGGACCGGCCTCGGCCGGGTCCCGCAGCTGCAGCGTGGTGATGCTCGACAGGGAGCAGCGACGCTTGCGCGGGTCGTGGTAAAGCTTGCGGCCAGAAAGGTAGCGCTGAACCATCACGATCGGCATCTGGTGGCTCACCAGAGCTACTTCCCCGTCGTCGACGGAGTCCCAGGCGTGCTCGATGACCGCCAGCATTCGGTCGGCGACGCTGGTGAACGGCTCTCCCCAGCTCGGCTTGAACGGGTTCAGGATCCACGGCCAGGACTGCGGTTTGGTGAGCACCTGCGGGCCGAACTCGAACTTCTTGCCCTCGAATCTGTTGTTCGGTTCGATCAGGCGCTCATCGGTGACGATCTCGAGGCCGAAATTCTCGGCCCACGGCTGGGCGGACTCCTGCGCCCGCTGCAACGGAGACGCGAACAACGCGGTGACCGGACGCCCGTGCAGCTGTTTTGCGGCGGCCGCCGCCATCTCGTGCCCCAGTTCGGAGAGGTGGTAACCCGGGATGCGCCCGTACAGGATGCCATCCGGGTTGTGGACCTCACCGTGGCGAACAAGGTGGACGAGGGAAGCAGGCACCCCTCCAGTCTAGGTAATCCGCAGGAGTCTTTAGACTGGGGAGGTGAGCCAACGCACCCTGATCAAGAAACTGACCGCAGCGACCGACGGCCCGGTACGGGTGTCCGGCTGGGTCGATACCGTGCGCGACCAGAAGAAGGTGCAGTTCGTCGTGCTGCGCGACGAATCCGGCGCGGTGCAGCTGGTGCACCCTCGCGTGTTCAACGAAGACGGAACCCCGGCAGCGGACGAACTCGCCGACCAGGTTTCCGGCCTCAGCCAGGGCACCTTCCTCACGGCGACCGGTGAGCTGAAGCACGACGAGCGGGTCAAGCTCGGCGGGGTCGAGATCAAGCTCACCGACATCGTCATCGCCTCGCACGCCATTCCGGAGACTCCGATCGCCGACGACTCCGGCGTGGACAAGCGCATGGACTGGCGCTTCCTCGACCTGCGAGTACCGAGGAACAACCTGATCTTCCGTATTCAGACCACCCTGGAGCACGCCTGGCGCAGCTATTGGGTGGAGAACGACTTCGTCGAGATCCACACCCCGAAGCTGATGGCCAGCGCCAGTGAGTCCCGCGCGGAGCTGTTCGAGGTCGAGTACTTCGAGACCAGGGCCTACCTCGCGCAGAGCCCACAGTTCTTCAAGCAGATGGCGCAGCCGGCCGGATTCGGCAAGGTCTTCGAGATCGGTCCTGCGTTCCGCGCCGACCCTTCGTTCACCAGCCGCCACGCCACCGAGTTCACCAGCGTCGACTCCGAGATCAGCTGGATCGACAGCCACGAAGATGTCATGAAGCTGCACGAGGAGCTCATGGTCGTCGGGTACACGGCGGTGAAGGAGAAGCACGGTGCCGAACTTGAAGCGCTGTTCGGCATCGAACTGACGGTTCCCGCTACGCCGTTCCCGCGCATCCCGCTCGCCGAGGCGAAGCGCATCGTCGCCGAGCGCGGCTATGAGATCTCCCGCCAGGACGACGACATGGACCCGGAGGGCGAGCGGCAGATCGCCGCCTACGTGAAAGAGGAGTTCGGCCACGACTTCGTCTTCATCACCGACTACGCGTCGAGCATCCGGCCGTTTTACCACATGCGCCATGAGGCGGATGGGTCGCTCACCAACAGCTACGACCTGATCCTGAACGGCGTCGAGATCTCCACCGGCGCCCAGCGCGAGCACCGCATCGACGTGCTCATCGAGCAGGCGAAGGAGAAGGGGCTTGAGCCGGAAGAGCTCGACTTCTACCTCGACTTCTTCCGCTATGGGGTGCCGCCGCACGGTGGTTTCGGCATGGGGTTGTCCCGAGTGCTGATGCTCATGCTCGGGCTGTCCAACCTGCGCGAGGCGACCTACCTGTTCCGCGGTCCGACGCGACTGTTGCCCTAAACGCCTCGCCCCGGCCGAATCGAGAGACCTTTTCTGCCTTCCGCAGCGTAAGGAGGAACTTTTTGCCGCGAAACGCCGAATTCTCCCTCGTTTGTGCTGCCGATTTACCGTTCCGACGGGCGGATTCGCCGCTACCAGGCGCCGGGCGGGGCCTTCACGACCGGCACCGGCGTGTAGTGCCAGATGGAACCGTTCGCATAGTGGCTGCTCGCCCACGGTGACGCCCAGATGGCACGCTCGGTGACCTCCGCCGACGCCGAGCTTGCGAGGGCCGCGCGAATGTCGCTGTAGCCCTGATGGGTGTTGAGCGCCTCCGCGGCGTTCTCCGCCGCCACGGTCAGGCTGGGATAGCTGCCGAGCCCGCTGTTTCCTCCGGAACCCCAGCCGTTGTTCAACGGGTTGTTGCGGTTCCACCAGGTGTCGATGTAGTTCTCCTGACGCATCCACCGGGTGATCACGGTGACACTGCTGTCAGTGACTGGCCAGTCCCCACTGAGCAACACGAGTTTCGCCCAGTCGTAGTTGGTGCCGCCGTTGATGAAGACGGTGCGGCCCGGAGTCACCTCGAAGGAGTCGCGCGTCACTTCCGGTGTGGCAACCTGGCCGGCAGCCACCAGCGACTGCACCTTCTCGTATTTTTCAGCTCCGGTCATCGCGGGACTGGGCCCCGGAGCCGTCGGCACAACCACGAACACGGCCAGGAGGGCCAGAGTCGCCAGGGCCGCGCCCCAGGTGACCGCGTTCAGAGCGCGGTGCGACAGAGGGCCCGTCCATAGTCCGGTGGCGGGCGGATGGGGTTCGCGATGGCTAGAGGTCATATCCGTCAGGCAGCCCCAGGGGGAACTCGCCCCGGCGCACAACAGTCCAGAATAGGTTCCGGCGCTGAAAGGTTGCTGGACGGCCGGCGACCGGGGTGCTGGTCCGCGCCAGCCCACGTACTGGCGCGCGGGGTATCGTGAGCGGATGACGAACGATATGACACGCTCAGCTGTTGACGCCGGTGAGAACCTGATCGGCATCCTGCGAAAGCATATTGACCTGATCGCAGCGGATGCCGATGAGACGGCCGGTGCCACACTCGAGGAGGTCGACCGCAAGCTGTGGGACGCCGTCGCCGCCTACGGTGACGCGCTCGACGAACTTTTCGTGGAAGAGGACGACGAGCCCTCGGAAGACCAGGACGAATTGACCTTCACCGTTCGCACCCGGTATGACTACTCCGTGCTCGATGAGAAGGCGTTTCTTTCCGCCGGCCAGGGAGTCGGCGCTGCGGTCACCGCGCTGATCGAGCGCGCCGGCGGCAAGCCGTTGAGCGCCCTCGAAGTGGACTCGCTGGAGACGGGGAGCGGCCTCGTCACCGTGCACCTGAACAACGAACCACTGGTCGCCGAAGACTTCTCGGCCGCCGAGGAGCCGACCGACCTGCTGTGGATCGCGCCGGGCGAGCAACTCGCATCCGTGCTCGACGAGCCGGTCTACGAGTCGAGGGCCGAGGCTGAGGCAGCGGCGAAGCGCGACTAGTCAGTCCGGCTACACCAGGTAGTCGACGCAGGCACGCTGCGCCGTCACCGACTTGAGGTAGGCGGCCGCCTCGACGTGAAGCGGATGCTCGATGTAGGCCTGCAGGGCATCCGCGTCTTCGAAGTCGGCGATGACGGCCCCATCGAAGTTCTGCCCAGGATTCACCACATTACGCACGACCGTGATGCTGATGATCTCGGGAATCCGCCCCTCCAGCTGCTCCAGGTGGCCTGCGATCCGCTCGACTTGCGCATCGATTTCGGCGATGTCTGCTCCGGTCAGTTTCCACGAAACGATATGCCTGAGCATCAGTTAGGCCTCCATCAGGGCGGTTCGCAGGCGCGTCGGGTCGACGCGCCAGATGTTGTGAACTTTACCGTTCAACAGCACTACCGGGATCTCCTCCACGTACTTGTCGTGCAGTTCGGCATCGTCGAGGATCGACACTTCGGTGAGGATCACGTCGGGGGAGGATGCGACGCCCTCCATCTCGGCGATCACCGCCGCGATGACCTCCCGGGCGTCGTCGCAGAGGTGGCATCCAGGCTTGCCGATGAGGGTGAGGGTCGCGGTGTTCACGCCTTCCAGCGTAATGGCGGGCAGAGCAGTAACATGGGCGCGATGCACTCCAGCAACGTCATGCCAGAGGCCAGGCCGGTTGTCGCCTTCTTCGACGTCGACAACACGTTGATGCGCGGGGCGAGCATTTACCACGTCGGCCGTGGTGCATACAGCCGGGGCTACCTGCGCCTGCGAGACCTGGTCCGTTTCGCCTGGCAGCAGGCACGGTTCATCGCCGTTGGCGAGAACCGCAGGCACCTGGAGCTGGTTCGGGAGCGCGCCCTCAGCCTCGCTCGCGGCCATTCGGCAGCCGAGATGCGGGAACTGGCTGAGGCGATCTTCGACAAGGCGATCGAGAGGCGGCTCTGGCCGGAAACCGTCGGGCTCACACAGGACCATCTCAGCAAGGGGCATGAGGTCTGGCTCATCACGGCGACGCCGATCGACATCGCGGCGGTCATCGCCGAGCGCCTGGGACTGACCGGGGCGATCGGCACCATGCTGGAAACTGTCGATGGATGCTTCACCGGCCGTTTGGTCGGCCACGTTCTGCACGGCGAGCGCAAGGCCGTCGCGGCCGGGGAACTGACCTCGCGGCTGGGCGCGAACCTTCAGGATTGCTGGGCGTACTCGGACTCCGAGAACGACATCCCGCTACTGGAGCTGGCGGGCAACCGAGTCGTCGTCAACCCGGATGCCAGCCTCATGCGCCACGCGACCCAGCGCGGCTGGTCGATCCTGAAACTCAACAAATCGAGTATCCGGGCCGCCCGTCGGCGTGTGCTCAGGGAAGGCAAGCGCGTACCGCGTTAAACAAAGAACGCCTGACCCGAGGGCCAGACGTCATTGCCAGCGAACGCTACTTCTTGTTGCGACGCTGGTGGCGGGTCTTGCGAAGCAGCTTGCGGTGCTTCTTCTTCGCCATACGCTTGCGGCGCTTCTTGATTACGGAACCCATACGTACCTCATGTCTAGTGGCTTCACTGATTCTTGAACGAACGACCGGGTCCGTTCAGAACCGCGGAAAAATTGCCTCCGCCAAGTGTACTCGATACCGGAGGCGCGAGTATTCCAGCTCCTGACCGATCGCGCTGGGGAACGTGAGGAGGGAATCAGCCTGTTGCGGAGTTGCCTTCGGCGATGTGCGAGTCGATGGCTGTCGCGACAGCGGACTCTGGTACCCGGAAGGACCGCCCGAAGCGGATGGCCGGCAGCTCACCGGCGTGCACCATGCGATACACCGTCATCTTGGACACCCGCATCATGTCAGCGACTTCAGCAACCGTGAGGAAATGAACCTCTGAAATATCGCGCGCCATGTGCAAGTCCTTGTCTCTGGGTGCCCTCGATGATGGCATCGAGAACCGCCGCACTCTGCTACGGGTGTTACTGGAGTGCTAATTCGCAACTCTAGGGGTAGAAGTGACTAGCTGTCCAGAAGTCAGTCCTTCTTGAGCTTCTTCTTGATCGGTTCGATAACTCGGCGCTCCAGATCGTGGGAGGCGTCCTCGATTCGATTGCGAGCCTGGTAGGTGGCATCCGCCACCGCCCGACCGACTGCGGTTCCGGCTTCGCCAGGGTGCTGCAGCGATTCGGATGCCCGGCGCAGCGGTGCCGGAAGTTGCGCTCCCGACCAGGCCGAGAACACTGTCGACTTCTCGGCGGACGTATCGAAGTCCGCGCTGAGGAATGGGATGAGCCAATCTTCGACCGCCTCCAGCGGGGCGGCCTCGAGAGTGTAGTAGCGGTGCTGACCCTCGTCTCGCACGCTGACCAGGCCGAAATCGCGCAGCACCCGCAAATGCTTGGACACGGTGGGCTGGCTCAGGCCCAGGGTGGTCACCAGTTCACCCACGCTGATCTCCCCCGAGCCCGGCCCTGGGGCGATGTATCGCTCCAGGAGCGCCTGCAGCAGGTCGCGTCGGGTTGCGTCGGAAACTACGTCAAAGATGTCGGCCATTGCTTCAGGCTAATGTGCTCCGCCGAGGAGTACCATCTTGAGCTGCAATAGATCTGGCGCCGGGGTCAATCTGGGCTCCGTTGCTACAGTGACTACTGGCCGCAGCCCTGGCGACTGCCAGCTGTTCCGAAGACCAGAAGAAGAGGCCCATCGTTGGTTGACAAGATTGCCCATGACGCTCCAGTACTCATCATCGGCCTGGGCCGTTTCGGCGCGGCGACGGCCGGCCAACTCGACCGGCTCGATCGCGAGGTGCTGGTCGTCGATGAGAACCCCGGCCTGGTGCAGAAGTGGTCGGAGCGCGTCACCCACGCTGTGCAGGCGGATGCCCGCAGCATCGACGCGCTGCGGCAGATCGGCGCGCAGGACTTCTCCATCGCGGTGGTCGCGGTCGGCTCATCGATCGAGTCGAGCGTGCTCATCACCGCCAACCTGGTCGACCTCAAGGTGCCGCAGATCTGGGCGAAGGCGATCAGCCAGTCGCACGGCAAGATCCTCGCCCGCATCGGCGCCAACCACGTCATCTACCCGGAGGCGGAAGCCGGCACCCGGGTCGCGCACCTGGTTTCCGGGCGGATGCTCGACTTCATCGAGTTCGACGACGACTTCGCGATCGTGAAGATGTACCCGCCGAAGCCGATCCACGGCAAGAGCCTGGCCGAGTCGGCGCTGCGCAAGAAGTTCGGGCTCACCGTGGTCGGGGTCAAGTCGCCCGGCAAGGAGTTCACCTATGCGACCCCGGACACCGTCATCTCCAACCACGACCTCATCATCGTGAGCGGCACATCCGGAGCCATCGAGAGGTTCACCTCCCTGCAGGGTTGAGGTCGGGCTTCAGTCCCCGGAGGCCAGCTCCCGCGACCGCGCGGCGGCGGCGGCGATCGCATCGCCGAATACGTCCTTGAGCCTGGCGTCCTCCAACGACGAGATGGCACGCTCAGTGGTACCGCCCGGGCTCGTCACCTGCCGCCGCAACTCCTCGGGCGAGAGCCCGGACACCCGCAACAGCTCGACAGCGCCGCGGAAGGTGCCGATCACCAGCTTCTCGGCTTCGGCCGGCGTGAACCCCATGTCGATCGCCGTCTTCGTGAACGATTCGATGACGTAATAGACGTAGGCCGGACCGGTGCCGGAGAGTGCGGTGGCATCGTCGAGCCTCTCCTCCGGGAGGAGGACGACCTCACCGACCGCGGTGAACACCTGCGAGACCAGGTCGACGTCGTCGCGTGTCGCCCGGGAGCCGCCGGTGATAGCGGTGACGCCGAGCCCCACCCGGGAGGGAGTGTTGGCCATGACACGAACCACCGCAACGGATGCCGGCAGCAATGCCTGCATGCTCTCCGTGGTCACCCCGGCCGCGGCACTGACCACGATGGCGTCATGCGAAAGAGCATCCGCCACCTCCTTCAGCACCCCGGCGACAAGAGCCGGCTTCACGGCGATGAGCACCACCCTGGCACCGTCGACGGCTGTGCGGTTGGCATCGGGGTCGCTCTCCGTCGCGAGGGAGATCACACCGGCAGTGCGCAGCGGGGCTGCCTTCGCCTCCGTGCGGTTGGTCACGCGGATGCCGCCGATCACTTCGACGTTGCGTTTCTCCAGGCCGTGAACGATGGCGGAACCCATGGAGCCTGCACCGAGCACCGCGATTGTGGGGAGTGTGACAGTCATCCAGTTATCTTAGGTTCCGGTGCCGACCTAGGATTGACGTCATGAGCGCTTCCGGCGGAAACAAGGCAATCATCGCGGCGCTGCTCGCGAACACGGGCATCGCAGCCACCAAGTTCATCGCCTGGGCGTTCTCCGGTTCGAGCGCCATGCTCGCCGAAGCGGTGCACTCCGTCGCGGATGCCAGCAACCAGGCGTTGCTGCTGCTCGGCGGCAGAATGGCCAAGCGCAAGGCCGACCAGGAGCATCCGTTCGGCTACGGTCGGGAGCGGTTCGTCTACGCCTTCGTCGTCTCGATCATCCTGTTCAGCGTCGGTGGCGTGTTCTCCCTCTACGAGGGCTACAACAAGCTGACTCATCCCCACCCGCTGGACGTTCCGTGGCTGCCGATTGTGGTGCTGGTGATCGCCATCGTGCTGGAATCGTTCTCGCTGCGCACGGCGGTGAGGGAGTCGAACCATGTTCGCGGCGACCAGAGTTGGGTACAGTTCGTGCGCCACGCCCGCCAGCCGGAGCTGCCTGTGGTGCTCCTCGAAGACATCGCCGCCCTCCTCGGCCTGGTTCTCGCATTGTTCGGCGTCGGCCTCACGATCCTCACCGGCGACGCGATCTGGGACGCCATCGGAACCATCTGCATCGGCGTGCTGCTGGTACTGGTCGCCATCATCCTCGGAATAGAGACCAAGAGCCTGCTGATCGGCGAAGGGGCGACAGTGGGCGACGCCGGGGCGATCCGCGACGCGATCAACGGCCACGACCGGGTCGAGGCGCTCATCCACATGAAGACCCTCTACCTCGGGCCGGACGAACTGATGGTGGGCGCCAAGGTCGCGTTCGGCAAGAACACCAGGATGGCGGATGTCGCGGTCAGCATCAACGCTCTCGAACACGGCATCCGCGAGGTCGTGCCGGCGGCGAGGGTGATCTACATCGAGCCGGATGTCTACCGGCCGCCCAACGATGCCAATCCATCCACCGACAAGTTCGTCATCCGCGGAACCGACTAGCGCTTCGACTCGAAGAAGTCGGTGAGCAGCCTGGCGCAAGCGTCGGCCTCCACCCCCGCGTACACCTCTACCCGGTGCGGCAGCCGGCGATCGCGGAGCAGGTCGTAGACGCTTCCGGCGGCCCCGGCCTTCTCGTCCCACGCGCCGAAGACGACGACGGGCACCCGGGCGGCCAGGATCGCCCCGGCACACATTGGACAGGGTTCCAGTGTGACCACCAGTGTCGTGTTCTCCAGGCGCCAGTCCCCGGTCACTTCGGCCGCGGCGCGCAAGGCGAGAATCTCCGCGTGAGCTGTCGGGTCCTGCCGCAGTTCGCGCTCGTTCCGGCCGACTCCGATCGTCGTGCCCGAGCTGTCCAGCACCAGGGCGGAGACGGGAACATCACCGGATGATGCGGTGACCGAGGCGTCCTCGATGGCTTCACGCATCCGTTGTGTGAACAGCGCAGGTATACCAGGCACGCGCGCTCCCCTCCCTCGGTTAGGTTTAAGCCTATGCGAGTCCACGTAGCCGACCACCCACTCATCACGCACAAGCTCACTGTGCTGCGTGACAAGCGCACGCCGTCGCCCACGTTCCGTGCGCTGACCGAAGAGCTGGTGACGCTCCTGGCGTACGAAGCCACCCGCCACGTGCGCACAGAGACCGTCGGCATCGAAACGCCCGTCGGCCCGGCTCAGGGCCTCGCGATCAGCCACCCCCGGCCCCTGGTTGTGCCCATCCTGCGCGCCGGCCTCGGGATGCTCGAGGGGATGGTCAAGTTGGTGCCGACCGCAGAAGTCGGCTTCCTCGGCATGGTTCGCAACGAGACCACCCTGCAGCCGGACATCTACGCCGAGCGGCTCCCCGACGACCTGTCGAACCGCCAGTGCTTCGTGCTCGACCCGATGCTCGCCACCGGCGGTTCCCTGAACGCCGCCATCGGCTACCTGCTCGAGCGTGGCGCGCAGGATGTGACGGCCATCTGCATCCTCGGCGCACCCGAGGGCCTGGCGGCCGTTGAGAAGGCGACAGAAGGTCTCGATGTCACCATCGTTCTCGGCGCGCTGGATGAAAGACTCAACGAGCACGGCTACATCGTGCCGGGCCTCGGCGACGCCGGAGACCGCCTCTACGGCACGGTCTAGCCCCGGCCACCCTCCGCCGAGCGCATCCGCCCGGTTTGATTTTTCAGGGCGGTGTAACCGATACTCGTTTCATGACTACATTCGTGCACGCCCTGACCTCCTTTGAGGCTTCGAGGGATGCCGGCATGACGATGCCGCGCAGCAGTGCCGTCATGTGTTGTCGAATGTGTGCCTAATCGGCCCAATCCTTAGCCGAGTTCGTCACCCGCTGTCGCTCTTCATCTGAGCCTCACTGGGGCCGGACTCCGGATCGCCGCTCCTCATCCCGAGCGTCGATCCTCACCGCACGTGAAACACCCCGAAGGATCACACCCTCATCATCAGAGGCCCTTCACCCCTCCTAAGGAACTCGACCCATGTCGCTCGCAACCATTGACCTTGTCCGTCCGTCCACCCCACACCTGACCGCGGTCGCCCCGGCGCCTGCCGCGCCACCCGCAGACCAGGCTGCTCCGCGCCTTCGCGCGATACCAACCGGCACGGAAGCCCGGGGCTTCGTGCTCTACGTCGGCGTCGACGAATTCAAGGCGGCCTCAGCCGGAGTCGACCTCAGCCAGCTGGTCGCCGCGCTCAAGCAGCTCACCACCGACCTGGTACCCGGCGCGGAGACCCACGCCGCCGTCGCCCTGGCCCCCACCGGAGCCGGCGGACGCGACGTCGACGTGGTGCGTCTCGCGCTGCAGGATCCGTCCGCACTGGCCAGGCACCGGCAGCAGGAGCCGGAAACCGTCGAGGAGTACCGCAACGGGGTCGTCATCGACCTCACCCGCAAGCAGGTTGCCCTCGACGGACAGCCGGCCGGGCTCACCTACAAGGAGTTCGAACTGCTGCAGTACCTCGTACTTCGGGAGGGCCGCACCATCCACCGTGCCGAACTCATCGCCGACCTGTGGGACGCCGACGACAGCGACGACACTCCCAACGAACGCACTATCGACGTCCACGTGCGCCGCCTGCGCTCCAAGCTGGGCGGCTACGAGGACATCGTGCGCACCGTACGCGGCGTCGGCTACCGGTTCGACCGGCACGCGGATGTCTCGGTGCGCCACACCAGCACGCCGTCACCCGACCTGTTCTAGCATGCAGAAGGGGCCCGGGCGCGCGCACCCGGACCCCTATCCTCACATCAGTAGTTACCGACCTCGCAGGCTCGGTCGGCGCTGGGGTCGCGCAATTGCCTAAGCTTCACCGCGCATATGCGGGTAGCGGTGGTCGGTCGGAGCGTTGAACGTCTCCTTGATCGACCGCGGGCTGGTCCAGCGCATCATGTTCGCCATGGAGCCGGCCTTGTCGTTGGTTCCGGATGCCCGGCCACCGCCGAACGGCTGCTGGCCGACTACCGAACCGGTCGGGCGGTCGTTGATGTAGAAGTTGCCGGCGGTTCCGCGCAGCCGGCTCATCATATGGTGAACCACCTTGCGGTCCCTGGCGAAGATCGCACCGGTCAGCGCGTACGGTGATGCCTCGTCGACCATGGTGAGCAGCGCGTCGAAGTCGGCGTCGTCGTCGTACACGTGGACGGCGATGACCGGTCCGAAGTACTCGTTGACGAATAATTCGTCTTTCGGGTCGGTGCTCTCGATGATCGTCGGGCGGATGAAGTAACCCTCGGAGTCGTCGTAGGTTCCGCCGGCGAGGATCGTCGCGGAGTCCTTCGCCTTCGCCCGGTCGATCGCCGCGGTCACCCGGGCGAATGAGCGGTCGTCGATGACGGCGCCCATGAAGTTGCCGTAGTCGAGCACTGAGCCCATCGAGAGCGCCTCGACCTCGGCGATCAGGTCATCCTTCACTTCGTTCCAGATCGAGCGGGGGATGTAGGCGCGGGAAGCGGCCGAGCACTTCTGACCCTGGTACTCGAATGCGCCCCGGATGATCGCGGTCTTGAGTGCGGTCGCATCGGCACTCGGGTGCACGACGATGAAGTCCTTGCCGCCGGTCTCGCCGACCAGGCGCGGGTAGGTGGCGTAGTTGGCAATGTTCCTGCCCACCTCCGACCAGAGACCCTGGAACACCGCGGTGGAACCTGTGAAGTGGATGCCGCCGAGTCCCTTGTCGGCGAGCACGACATCCGACACCGATTTGCCGTGACCGGTAACCATGTTAATGACGCCGGGGGGCATTCCCGATTCCTCGAGCATGCGCATGGTGAGGTCTGCAGCGAGGGTCTGGGTGGTGGCCGGCTTCCAGACGACCGTGTTGCCCATGATGGCCGGTGCCGTCGGCAGGTTGCCGGCGATGGCGGTGAAGTTGAACGGGGTGATGGCGTAGACGAAGCCGTCGAGCGGACGGTAGTCCATGCGGTTCCACTGGCCGGTCGGGCTGATCGGCTGCTGCGCCATGATCTGCTGGGCGTAGTGCACATTGAAGCGCCAAAAGTCGGCCATTTCGGCGACGGCGTCGATCTCGGACTGCTGGATCGTCTTCGACTGGCCGAGCATGGTTGCCGCGTTGATCCGCGCACGCCAGGTCGTCGAGAGCTTGTCGGCGGCACGCAGCATGATCGCCGCGCGCTCGTCGAACGGCATCGCTGCCCACTCCGGTGCAGCGGCCTTGGCCGCGGCGACGGCGTCCTGGGCATCCTTCTCGGTGGCGGTCCCGAGAGTGCCAATGACGCTCTGGTGGTCGTGCGGTTGCACGACCTTGACCTCTTCGCCTGCGCCGCGGCGCTTTTCGCCGCCGATGGTCATGGTGAAGTCATGGTCGGTCGACTTCAACTCGGTGATGGCCGCATCGAGTTCGGCGCGCTCGGCTGAGCCGGGGGCGTGCGGGAATACCGGCTCATTGACCGGCGTCGGAACAGTGGTGATGCCATCGAACATGGTGTACCTCGTCTGATTGAAGGATGTCTGCGGGTCCGCCCTCGGGGCGGACGACAGCCGGTATTCTCGCCGGTATACAAAGCATTCTACAGGTCGGCGTTCTTCCACGGCGCTTCGTCTCGCTTGTACGCGAGTACCGTCACCCCGGATCGCGAGCGGATGCGTCGCTCAGCGAGCGGAACCCCGCGCACCTTGCTGTTCGCGCTCATCTTGAGGATGGCGAAGTCGCGGTCGACAACGAGGACCGCTTCAGGGTCAGTCTTTTGGCCGGCGTGCCTCGTTCGCCTCCCGGAGAACCGCCCACGCGTCCGCGACCGGGCCCAGATGCCCGAGCTTGTCCGGGTTGAGCACCGTGCGGATTGTCTGGATTTGCCCGTCGAGCACGTCAAGTGACCAGGTGTTGAGTACGTCGCCGTTCCGATCGCGGAAAATCGCGCCCGGCTGGCCGTTCACCTCGTGAGGCTGAATCTTTCCTCCGATCCGGAAGAACCAGGGGAAGTTCGTGGCAAGCACCCTGGCCACCTTCTCCGCCCCAATGACGCCCCTGGCCCATTGCGGGGCCTTGCCGCCGCCGTCGCCGACCATCTGGACGTCAGCGGCGAGCAGTTCACGGAGGGCATCGACGTCGCCGTCCCGGAGCGCGTCGAAGAAGTGCGCGGCCAACTCCTCCCGCTCCCGGCGGTCGGCCTCGAATCGTGGTCGTCCCGCGTCCATGTGATCCCGCGCACGCACGGCGAGCTGGCGGCATGCCGCCTCGGATCGGCCCACGGCCGACGCAACCTCGGGGAATCCGAACGCGAACACCTCACGAAGCACGAAGACGGCCCGCTCGAGCGGACTGAGCCGTTCGAGAAGCAGCAGGGCGGCCATCGACACCGAATCGGCCAGTTCCGCCGACCGCTCTGGGTCTTCATAGGGGTCGGTGACCAGCGGTTCAGGGAACCATTCGCCGACGTACTGCTCTCGCCTGGAGCGGGCGGAGCGCAGCACGTCGATCGAGATACGGGTCACCACGGCCGCGAGGAACGCCTTGGTCGATGTGGGTTGCGTGGGTGAAGTCTCGTAGCGCACCCAGCTCTCCTGCACGGCATCCTCTGCCTCGGTCACGCTGCCGAGGATCCGGTAGGCGATCGCGAACAGCAGCGGCCGCAGGTTCTGGAACTCCTCGGCCCGAGTCACGCCAACTCTTCCCTGAAGCCTTGGCGCCACGAGGGGTAGCGCAACTCCCAGCCGAGCTCCCGCTTGGCCTTGGCGTTGGAAAATCCGCGCCCCTCAGTCATCATGATCACTGCCACGTCCCCGGCAAGCAGCCGTGCCAGCCAAACCGGAACACGCATCGGGGGTTTCGCGCCCGCGCACTGGGCCAGGTAGGGCAGCCACTCCTTGGCCGGCGCCGGCTCGTCGTCCACGATGTTGAAAACACCCGAAGCCCGCTGTTCCACAGCCAAAACGATAGCACTGGCCGCGTCATCGAGGTGCACCCACGAGCTGTGACCGGCGCCGTCTCCGACGAGCGGATACTGCCGCTTCCTCACGAGCTCGGCCTGATCGTCGATGGCACCCGGCCCATAAAGCGAGCCAAATCGAAGGGCCGCGCCCCCAGCCCTGAGGACCGCATCCTCCAGGTAGCGGATGGCTGCCATCGCCTTTTCCGCCGCCGTGCCCACGTGCATATCCAGCGGATCCTCCTCGGTCTTGACCCATCCGCCCTCAGCGATGCCATTCCAGCTCGCATAACTCTGCGCAACGAAGTGGCTCACATCGGTGGCCTCGGCCGCAGCCAGCAGGTGGTCGGTCCCCTCGATACGCAGCCGAAGGGTCGGGGCGAACCACCGATCCATGTGCTTGATATCGGGCTTCCCAGCGTGCGCAGGGGAGATTGCGGTCATCTGGTGCACGATCACATCCGGTTGTGCTGCTGCCACCGCCTCACCAACCGACTCCGCGTCCAAACCGTCCATCACCACAGCGTCGGCACCCAGCTGTCGCAGCATACCGAGCTTGCTTGAGTTCGTCGTCGTCGCCGTCACCTGGTGGCCACGTGCCACGAGCTGCGGAACTGCCCGTCTCCCGATGACACCGGTTCCACCTGCCAGAAATACTCGCATGACTTGCCTTCCTGATTTCAGGGTGTTCCTCTTGAACCCTGAGACGAGACAGCTCGGCTGGCTGTGACATGGCAATTCGGATGTCACAAAGCTGCACCCTGGGTCGTCCCAGGTATCGAGAACATCCGATCTGCCACCTGGAGCATCAGAATGAACACCACCGAACGCCGCATCTCCACATCCGTACTCGTCATCGGAACCGGCGGCTCCGGACTGCGCGCATCCATCGAGCTGGCCGAGCGGGGCGTCGATGTCATCGCGGTGGGGAAGCGACCCAGGAACGATGCCCACACCTCACTCGCTGCAGGCGGCATCAACGCGGCGCTGGCCACGATGGATGCTGAGGACAGCTGGCAGCAGCACGCCGCCGACACGATCAAGGAGAGCTACTTCCTCGCCAACCCGCACACGGTGGAGATCGTCACGAAGGGAGCCAGGCGCGGGATCGAGGACCTCGAGCGCTACGGCATGCCATTCGCGCGCGAGGAGGACGGGCGGATCAGCCTGCGCTTCTTCGGCGCCCACAAGTACCGGCGTACCGCCTTCGCGGGCGACTACACCGGACTCGAGATCCAGCGCACGCTCATCAACCGGGCGGCCCAGCTCGACATCCCCATCCTCGACTCGGTCTACATCACGCGCATCCTCGTCAAGGACAACGTGGTGTTCGGCGCGTACGGCTTCGACCTCACCGACGGCACGCGCGTGCTCATCCACGCCGATGCCGTCATCCTCGCCGCTGGCGGCCACAACCGCATCTGGCGACGCATCTCGTCGAGGCGCGACGAGAACACGGGCGATTCCTTCCGCCTCGCGGTGCTCGCGGGCGGACGCATCCGGGATCCGGAACTCGTGCAATTTCACCCGAGCGGAATCATCGAACCCGAGAACGCGGCCGGCACCCTGATCAGCGAAGCGGCCCGAGGCGAGGGTGGCATCCTGCGCAACGCCCTCGGCGAGCGGTTCATGGAGAGGTACGACCCCGAACGCATGGAGCTGTCCACGCGGGACCGCGTCGCGCTCGCCGCCTACACCGAGATCAAGGAAGGCCGCGGCACTGAGAAGGGCGCCGTGCTGCTCGACATCTCTCACCTGCCGCGCGAGACCATCATGGTCAAGCTGCCGCGGGTGTACCAGACCATGCTCGAGCTTCAGATGCTCGACGTCACGACCACCCCCATGGAGATCGCCCCGACGGCGCACTACTCGATGGGCGGCGTCTGGGTGCGCCCGGAAGACCACTCGACGGATGTCACTGGCCTCTACGCCATCGGCGAGGCGTCCAGCGGTCTGCACGGAGCCAACCGGCTCGGAGGGAACTCGCTCATCGAGCTACTCGTCTTCGGCCGCATCGTCGGCGAGTCCGCGGCGGCCTACAGTGCCGGCCTCACCACACACGTCCGGTCTGCCGAGGCGGTGGCCGAGGCGCGCGCCGAAGTGTTGGACACGCTCGCTGCGGACGGCGAGGAGAACGTCCGGTCGCTGCAGCGCGCCATCCGGGACATCATGACCGAGCACGCCGGCGTGGTGCGCGATGAGGCCGGACTCACCGAGGGGCTCGCCAAGCTCGACGCGATCGAGGGGCGCTTCGCCGACATCGGGGTGCACCCGGATGTCGCGGGCTTCCAGGACCTCGCCCACGCCTTCGACCTCAAGGCCGCCGCCATCGCCGCCCGGGCCACCCTTCGGGCGGCACTCGAGCGCCGGGAGACCCGCGGCGCCCACAACCGCAGCGACTACCCCGAACTCGACGCGGCGCTCCAGGTCAACCTGGTCTGGTCGATCGACGACACCGTCGCGCGCGAGGAGATCCCCCCGGTTCCGGAGGAGATCCTGGCTCTCATGGAGGACATCTCCACCACCGGCAAGCTGGTCGAGTAACCGCAGAGCTGATGTCACAAAACGGAGGGCTACCGAGTCTTCATTAGTGAGAGGCTCTGGAGGTTGTGATGCCCAAGATATTGACAGTTGGAAACCGCGGACAAGGCTCGATGACGGATCGAGCATCCGCATACCTTCGCACACGCACCGTGCTCGGTCGCAGCATCGTCAAGGCCGCAGCCGAACTCGGCGGTCGCCGCGTTCCACTCCACTGGAGCAACCTTTTCGGGGTGGTCGCGTTCGCCTGCGTGACCGTGTTGTTCGTTTCCGGATTCATCCTGATGTTCTTCTACACGCCGTCCGGCGAACTCGTCACCTACCGCGGAAGCCACGCACCACTGAACGGCATGGAAGTGTCCAGGGCGTTCGACTCAACCATGGCCATCTCGTTCGAGGTCCGTGGCGGGCTGCTGCTTCGCCAGCTGCATCACTGGGCGGCATTGCTGTTGCCGGCGGCGATCATCATGCAACTCCTCGTGATGTTTTTCACCGGCGGGTTCCGCAGGCCGCGCCGAGCCAGCTGGGTGATGCTGTTCCTGCTGCTGATCGTTGCCCTGGCCGGCGGATGGAGCGGCTACGCGCTGCCTGATGACATGCTCTCCGGCTCAGGACTCCGGATCGTCCAGGGCATCGCGCAGGGCATCCCGGTCATCGGCACCTGGATCTCCATGCTCCTGTTCGGCGGTGAGTTCCCTGGTCTCATCATCGAACGCCTCTATCCGATCCACATCCTCGTCGTCCCTGTCGTGCAGGTACTGCTCCTCGCCGGCCGGGCCTGGTGGTCCTACGCCCACAAGCCTGCCCAGTTCGCGGCCCCCGGCCGCAGCGAGGACAACGTCGTCGGGGTCCCCCTTCTCCCGGATGCCGCCACCCGCGCTGCCGGGTTGTTCGCGATGGTTGTCGGCCTGCTGACGGTCATCGCGGCAACCGTGACCATCAGCCCCACCTGGGTCTATGGGCCGGCAGATCCCGGCAGCGCCTCCGCCGGAAGCCAGCCGGACTGGTACACCGGGTTCCTCGACGGTGCCCTTCGCCTGGTTCCCCCGCATTGGGAGTTCGAGTGGTTCGGATACACCTGGACGCTGGCCGTCATCGTGCCACTCGCGGTCGTCGGCGGGTTCCTCGTGCTGGTGGCGGTTTACCCGTTCATCGAGGGCTGGATCGTTCGTGACCGACGCGATCACCACATCCTCGACCGGCCCAGGAACGCCGCGATGCGCACCGCGATCGGCGTGGCGGGGATGGCGTTCTATGGCGTCCTCTGGGGCGCCGCCAGCGCAGACATCATGGCGACAGAATTCGCGCTGAGCCTTGAATCCGTAATCACGGGATTCCAGGTCATGTTGCTCCTCGGGCCGGCGATCGCGTTCCAGATCACCCACCGTGTCTGCCTGGGGTTGCAGAGGAAGGACCGCGAGACCGTCCTGCACGGATACCCGACCGGGCGGATCGTCCGCCTCCCCGGCGGGGAGTACGTCGACGTGCACGAGCCGCTCGATCAGTACGAACGGTGGCGTCTCATCGCTCACCGCCAACCGGAGCCGGCTCCCTTGCCATCTGGCGCCTCCAAAACTTCAGACCGCATGTCACAGAAAGCAGGGCCCGCTCGTCTCCGGCATTGAAGGCAGCTGTCTGACACACCATCCAATTCGAAGGAGCTTCATGAACGAGCACAAAACTGGCCAGAAGATCGCGCTGATCACCGGGGCGAACAAGGGAATCGGCCGTGCCGCTGCCGAGCAACTCGCTGCGCTGGGCATGACGGTGCTGATCGGCGCCAGAGATCCCCGGCGCGGCGAGGAGACCGCTACGGCGTTACGTGCGGGGGGTAGCGACGCGCACGCGATCACTCTTGACGTTACGGACGCGGCAACCATCCTGGCCGCGGCGGCGCTGATCGAGGGGCGCTTCGGTCACCTCGACGTGCTCATCAACAACGCCGGCATCACCGGCTCCGGCCAGGTCTCACCGTTTGACGCCCTCAATCAGATTCCCAGCACCGTCGATTTGGACATGGTCCGGGACGTTTTCGAGACGAACGTATTCGGGGTGATCGCGGTGACCAACGCCATGCTGCCGTTGCTGAGGCGGTCGCCTGCGCCTCGCATCGTCAATGTCAGCAGCGGCGCGGCGTCGCTGACCATCGCCAGCGACCCCAACGGCCCCTTGTCCACGCTGCCGGCGTCGGCCGCGTACACGCCGTCCAAGACCGCGCTGACTGCCCTGACCGTGCAGTACGCCAACGAACTGCGACCGGACGGCATCCTGATCAACGCCGGCGACCCCGGCTACGTCGACACGGAGATCAACGATCACAACGGATACCTTACGGTTGCGCAGGGCGCCGCGGTCTTGGTGCGCTTGGCCACGCTCGGCGCGGACGGGCCGACCGGTGGGTTCTTCGGCGAGGACGGTTCCCTGCCCTGGTGACGGCAGTCACGGCGGCAACACCGACAACCAGAAAATAACGGAATGATAACTAGCGCCCGTTACCTTTCCGTTATATAGTCGGTGTCAGTGGAAGTTGTTTGCTGTGGCAGCTTTCGCAGAATGTGATTGCAGGACACTCTTGGTGCAAGGGAGAGGGCCCGTCGCTAGCCTCTGCGACGGGCCCTCAATCCGTTAACCACCGGCGTTTCCTCCTAGAGTGGTCGGGGAGGACCCGATGAGTGATAAAGCCACAGCCGTCGACGCCTGGGAGGCGTTGTTCCGTGCTCAGGTCACGGTGATGCGCCAGCTCCAGTCGGAGTTCCCAGAGGGCCAACTGTCCCTCACCGAGTACGACGTGCTCTTCAACCTGGCGCGGCAGCCCGGGCGCCGCCTGCGCATCCGCGACCTGGGCGGCCACATGCTCATCTCCCAGCCCAGCGTCAGCCGGATGGTCGACCGCCTGGTCGGGCGCGAGCTGGTCAGCAAGGCCAACGATCCAGACGACGCCCGGGGCATCATCGTCGAGCTGACGGAGGCGGGCTTCGGCTTGTTCCGCCGAGTCGCGTCAAGTCACATGAAGTCGATTGCGGCACGCGTCGGCGGTTCCCTCGATGACGACGAACTGCGGGAGCTGAACCGCCTGTGCACCAAACTCCGGCTCGGCCCGGGCGGCGTCGAGGAGCCTGCTGCGTCTTAGAGCGGACGCCCGCCCACAATGGTGACCGCCTCGGCGGCAACGGCCACCCCTGCGCGAGCGGCGGCGACAGCGTCGCTGGTGCGCACCCATTCGGCGAGGAACCCGGCCGAGAACGCGTCCCCGGCACCGGTCGGATCCACCCGGGCGGTGCGGACAGCATCCACCCGCACCTGCACCTTACCCCGCTCGGCGACGATGACCCCGCCGTCTCCCATGGTCAGCGCCACCAGGGGGAACCGCTGAGCCAGAGCATCGGCGACTGCCGGTGGATCGTCGAGGCCGGTAAGCACCTTCCCCTCGTCGAGGTTGGGGAGCAGGACGCTGGCCCCGGTGATCAGTGCGAGGAAACGTTCCACGCCGAAGTCGACCAGGCTTCCGGCCGAAGCCGGATCAACCGAGACCGCCACTCCCCGGGAGGCCGCCCTCTCGAAGAGGTGCGAAATGGTATCCTGGTTCTCTCCGTGATAGATGCTGTAGCCGGCAAAATGCACCAGCGTGGCCCCATCGAGCAGGTCATCCGACACCTGGTCGGCACTGAGATGGTCGTTGGCTCCCCGCTCGGTCAGCATGCTGCGGCTGTCGCCATCGACAATCACCACGATCGTCCCGGTCGGCAGGTCGTCGTCTGCGGACAGTCGCGCTGTTACCCCGAAGCCGGCGAGATTCTCGCTGTGCCTGGCCACGTCGGATGCCGCCACTCTCCCCACGAAGTCGACGCCGACTCCTTGACGGCCGAGCCAGGAAGCAACATTGGCTGCGGAACCGCCAGCTCGGTGCCTGATCGAACTCGGGGTGTCGGTGTCGCCTCGAATGGGGCCGTTCGGAACCACCACAATGTCGTCGATGACGTCGCCGAACACGACGATGCGACCGGTCACCTCAGCCGGCCAGTGCTGACCACTGGGTGGCGATCTCGCCGGCCAGGCGTACGTTGTTCCTGGCGAGGTCGAGGTTCACTTCGAGGCTGCGGCCCTCAGAGGCGCCGACGATGTAGCTGAGCAGGAACGGGGTTACCGCCTTGCCGTGCACGCCGGCGGCGGTCGCGGCGGCGAGCGCCTCGGCGAGTACCCGGTCGTGCTCCTCCGGGTCCCACTGCTGCTCGCGCGGGATCGGGTTGGCCACGAGGATGCCCTGACCGTGACCGAGCTGGTCCTGGCTTGCCATAATCGCGGCGACCTCGGCGGCCGACTGAACCGACCAGTCGAGTTCGTACGCCGACTCAGTCAGCCAGAAGCTGGGGAACCGGGTGGTGCGGTAGCCGACGACCGGGACGCTCAGGGTTTCCAGGCGCTCGAGTGTCGCCGCGATGTCGAGCACCGACTTCACCCCGGCACTGACCACCGTGATGGATGTCACCGCCAGGGTCGAGAGGTCGGCCGACTCGTCGAAGTTCTCGTTGGCTCCGCGGTGCACCCCGCCGAGGCCTCCGGTGGCAAAGACGCGCACGCCGGCCAGCGCGGCCAGGTGCGCGGTAGCGGCGACCGTGGTGGCTCCGGATGCCTTCGCCGCGGCCAGGATCGGCAGGTCGCGAACGCTCGCCTTCGCCATCTCCTCGTCGGCGACCCGGCGCACCCCGTCGGCGTCGAGGCCGATGCGGGGCACGCCGTCGAGGATGGCGATTGTGGCCGGGGTGACCCCGGCATCCGTCAGCAGTTGCTCAAACTCCTGCGCCGCCTCGAAGTTGCGCGGGCGCGGCAGGCCGTGGCTGATGATGGTGGATTCGAGCGCCACCACCGGACGGTTTTCGGCGAGGGCGGATGCGACAGCTGGCGAGACAATGAAAGGCGTAGACATGGGGGCCTAACTCTACTCCCGGGGTTGCTCGTGTGGCCGATTCGCAGGGTCGATCTCGCGCGGCAAGCTGTGAAGTCAACCCCTCCCGAGCGCGCCTGGCCGGACGTATTCTCCCGATATGTCAGATCCAATAGAACCCCAGAACTCGAGTGACCCCCGTGTCGAGGATCAGGACGGCGCCGTCACCGACGCTGCTGAGTCCGACGCGCAGCAAGACACCGTCTCTGGAGGTGCGCCGGACGAACCGGACACCCCTGATGACGTAGAAGACGCCGAGTCACCCGAAAACTCCGGGCGCTGAAGAACTAACAGCTGAAAGGCAGCATCCATGGCAACCGCAAGCGCCCACAAGGCGCACTCCCCCGCCCAGGCGCACTCCGCCCAGCAGGCCCCGCTCGCCCCGGCACCAGTCCCCGCACTCACCTGGACGCACATCCCTCTTGTTCCGCAAGTCGCGCTGGTTGGCCACCTGAACGACATGCCGGTCGCCGTCATCGACCAGATCGGAGGCGCCGGATTCCGCGCGAGCCTCTGCAGCGGCACGAGCGTCGGAGTTTTCCGCACCCTCGACGAGTGCAAGCAGGCAGTCTCAGCCGCCATCGAAAAAGCCCGGAAGAACGCGGCTTCCGCGTAATTCCGGGCTTCAGGTTTGGTGCGCCCGGAGGTGTCTGGTTCCAGGACATCACAATGGTGCGCCCGGAGGTGTCTGGTTCCAGGACATCGTGAACGCATGTTCCAGGACATCGTGAACGACCCGTTGCCATGCTCGGGCATGTTCCGGGACATCGTGAACGGTGAGCAAATACGAAGTCTTGATCAAAGCTGTGACCATTCAGGGTCTCTCCTACTCGGAGGTTTCACGCCGCCACGGAGTATCGAAGGCGCTCATCCACAAGTTGCATCACCGCTGGCTCACCGAAGGTGACACTGCCTTTCATGAACGATCCCGCCGACCACTGTCAACACCGAATCGGACTCCGGAGTCGATCCGCACCCGGGTCCTCAGCTTGCGCCACGACCTCACCAACGCAGGGCTGGATGCCGGCACCGTCACCGCACAGCCCCAGAAGCGCCCTCGGTCCTCCTGGAAACGCTTCGCCGCGGACCGGCCGAACGAGCTGTGGCAATCCGACTTCACGCACGTGCCCCTCACCACCGGACAGGACATGGAAGTCATCGGCTGGCTCGACGATCACTCCCGCTACCTGCTGCACCTGTCCGCCCACCCCCGCATCACTGGCCCCACCGTCACCAACACCTTCACCCGAGCCGCCTCCGAGCACGGCTACCCGGCCGCCACCCTGACCGATAACGGCATGGTCTACACCACCCGCTTCGCCAGAGGCGGAGCCAATCGCGGCAACAACGCGTTCGAGACCCTTCTGGCTCTAGAGGGCATCACCCAGAAGAACGGCAAACCCTACAAACCCACCACCCAGGGCAAAGTCGAACGATTCTGGCAAACCCTGAAGCAACACCTCGTCACCCAGCCCGCCCCATCCCTACCGGAGCTGCAACACCGCCTCGACCGGTTCCGTGAGTACTACAACCAGATCCGACCACACCGCGGCATCGGCCGCCGCACCCCCGCATTCGCCTACCAACTCATCCCTAAAGCCACCCCCACCCTGCCCGATGACCCGGGCATCTGGCGGGTCCGATACGACACCATCGACAACGACGGCAAGATCAGCCTTCGCCACCACGGACGCATGACCCACCTCGGCATCGGCCGCGCCTACAACCGCACCGAAGTCATCTGTCTCATCCACAACAACGACGCCACCGTCATCACCCACGACGGCACAGTCCTCGCCGAATTCACCCTCGACCCCTCCAAGGGCTACCAAACCAAAAACGGCTGAACCCCCCAAACCCGGGGTTCAGCCGTTCACGATGTCCTGGGACATCACATGGTGCGCCCGGAGGGATTTGAACCCCCGGCCTATTGATCCGTAGTCAATTGCTCTATCCGCTGAGCTACGGGCGCATGTGATGGCTTTAAAGCCGACTCGAAGACTATACCAGCGTTGTCGCCGCCACCTGAACGCCGATGCCGCCTTGACCGGGGCGGAGGCCAGAGTTCATGGAACACTCCCGCGCGTTGCAGCGAGACTGCCGGAAATGCGGGTTCGCCGATCCCACACCCGCAGAACGGACCGTCTGGTCGCGTGACGGCGAGGACCCATGGGGCTCACAGCATCGCCTCAGAATTGCGTAGCATTCTCGACTTCTCAGGGGGCCTACGCGTCGAAGGGTGTGAGTGAAATGGGCGACCTGCTGAGGCCTCTTGCCGGAGTCATCGAGGGAGACGGCTGGTGGGGTGTCCTGTTGTTCATTCCGCTACTGCTCGCAGGCCACGTATCGGAGATGGCTGTGGTTTACGGCCTGTGGCGTCGTGGCGCACACCGCCCGCCGGCACCGCGACTGTGGCATGTTGCCATAGCGTCCGGGGCGGTCGCCGCGGTATTCCTGATCGCCTCGCTTGTGTGGGTCGGCGCCTATGTCGCGCCGCGCCTGGCGGCCGATCTCGTGACCTGGTTGTAGAGCGAATCGTCCTGGCTCGTGCTTTTCAGAGATTCGCTATCTGACCAGCACTTTTGGCGGAGACGGAGGGATTTGAACCCTCGGTTCCCTTACGGGAACTCCACCTTAGCAGGGTGGTGCACTAGGCCGGACTATGCGACGTCTCCAGTAACTCGACAATCATAGCCGCAGTAGCGCGGTTCTCCGATTCGAAGCCGCAGCCCGGCTAGTTCGCATTCGAACAGGTGTAGTCGCCAGCCGACTGCCCCTCGATGTCGTCAAGAACCTCCGGTGCAGCCACCGGGGGTGCTGCTTCGTCCGGGGCCGTCGCATCCGGGGCCGGAGTCGGGTTGGCGCTCGGGGAGGGCGCTTCCGGGTTCTTCACCGCTCCAATGCCGATGCTGTCGTCTGCGAGCGCGAATGGCTCGTCCGCCCGGATCTTCGCGAACAGCTGTTCCGCCTTCGTCTCGTTCCCCACAAGTCGGTTAACGAGTGAACCCGATCCGCTGAAGGTGGGGTACTGCACGAACAGCACGCGTGATAGATCCATTCCTTGAAGTACCCGGGCCATCGAGATCATGGTGTTTGCGTTCTTCAGACTGTTCGACAGAGTCATCGACTGGGTTGCAACCGACGCGATGCGGTAGAGGGCTGCCGGGTCGCTGAGGAGGCCGTCATCCTGAACTTTGCGAACCAGCGCCGACATGAACACCTGCTGGTTGCTGATTCGGCCCAGGTCACCGCCGTTCCCGACGCCGTGCCTCGTCTGCAGGAATCCGAGCGCACTCCAACCCGAAAGCGTGTGTTCACCCGCCGTGGGGAGGTTGAGACCGTGCGCCCGCGGATCGACGATCGGACCGTTGGTACAGACGGTTACCCCGCCCACCGCATTCGACATCGCCACAACGCCCTGGAACGTGATCACCCCGGCGAACGGGATCTCCAGCCCAGTCAGCTCCTCCACCGTGAGTACCGTGCAGGGCAGTCCGCCGTACCTCATCGACGAGTTGAACTGCTGGGACGACATGGCCGGATAGCTGCCCTCTCCGTCCGCACGTGGGCAAGAGGGAATGGGGACCATCAGGTCGCGAGGAATACTGACCGCCACAATGTTCTGCTGGTCCTGCGAGACATGCAGCAGGATGGTCACGTCATTGCGCACGCCCTCCCGGCCCGGGCAGTAGTCGTACTCGCACTCGTCGCTCCCGACGAGCAACACGTTGAACCCACCCTCGAAGGAACCCAGATCCGGTGGCGGTCCATCGTCCTCACCAACCAGCGCAACCGAGTCAATATTCGACTCGAGCTGCGCGACGGTCACAGCCGCAACGGTGAGGGTGCTGACCAACAGCACGGCAAGCGATGCACCGAACAGCTTCAGCAACCCGACCCACAGGCGCGGCTTACCCAGGCGACCGTGGCGCGCGATTACCGTCGTCGTTTCATCGGCACGGCGCGCGCGGCGTTCACTCACTCAAGCTCCTCACGCTCCAGAAGCCCACAAACACACTGTGGGCACCAGCAACTGTGAGGCAACAACCTGAGCAACCGCTCCAAGCGCGGGCGGCGGCGAGCGACTACGGGCTAGTTGTTGGCTTTGGAACAGGTGTGATCGGCGGCCGTTTGCCCGAGAACGCCGTTCAACTGCTCGGATGGCGCACCCGGGTCGACCGGCGTCTCGCCTTCGGCAGTAGGAACAGCTGGTTGCGTCGGGGCGTCCGGGTTCAGCACCGAGCCGCGACCGGTGGCACCCTCCGCAAGCGTGAAGGGTTTGTCCGCCTGAATCTTGGCTATCAGCCTGTCTGCAGCGGACGTGATTGGCGCTACTTTCCCGAGGTAGATGCCGCCCTGTCCGGTGGTGCTCGGGTACTGCACGAACGAGATCTTGCTGAGGTCCATCTTCGCGAAGACGCCGGCCATGGACGACAGCGTGGTCACGTTCTTCAGGCTGGTCGACAACTGCATGGAGCGGGTCGCGGTCGTCGCGAGGTTGTACAGCTTGGCCGGGTCCTTCAACACGCCATCCGAGGTCATCTGACGAGCCATCGCCGACATGAAAACCTGCTGGGAGCTGATTCGCCCCAGGTCGCTACCGTCACCGACACCGTGCCGGCTGCGCAAGAAGGCAAGAGTCTGCTTGCCGCGCAGCTCCCACTCGCCTGCCGACGGGAGGTTGATGCCGGAGTAGCGGTCGACCACCGGCCCGGTGGTGCAGACAGTCACGCCGCCGATAGCGTTCGCCATATTCACGACACCGCCAAACGTGATGAGCCCGGCGAATGGGATCTTGAGACCGGTCAGCGCTTCAACTGTGAGGACAGTACAGGGAAGACCCCCGTAGTACAGGGTCACGTTGATCGGCTGACCGGACATGGCACCGGAACGGCCGCCGTCCTCCTGTGGGCAGGACGGGATGGGCACCACCAGGTCGCGGGGGAAGCTCACCGCGACCGCATTCGTCTGGTCTTCGGACACGTGCACCAGAATGGTCACGTCATTGAGGTTGGCGCTGCCACGCCCACCGCAGCCCGAGTCGTCCTCGCACCGGTCGCTTCCGACCAGGAGCACGTTGAAGCCGCCCTCGAACGAGCCGATGTCGAGCGGTGGTGCTCCCTCCTCCTGCCCAACCAGCTCGACGGTGTCGATGCCTGCCTCCAGCTGAGAAAGCGCGACCGAGCCGACGGCGACACTGCTGATCAGCAGCACAGCAATGGTGCCGGCGAGCAGCTTGAAGATCGCCCCAACCGGATTTCGCTTGCGCAGCCGGCCATGCCGGGCGATGGCCGCTACCTTGCGTCGTTCATCGCCCAACCGGTCCCCCTCGATACCCAACTGAAGCCCTGCACCGCCACGGTCAGCGGTCTTGCGCGGAGGGCGTGGGATTCGAACCCACGAGACATTTCTGCCCACCAGTTTTCAAGACTGGCTCCATCGGCCGCTCGGACAGCCCTCCAGAGTCAAACCCAAGGCACGATTCTAACGGACGCGCTGCGTCAAGAGGGTAATTCGGTTCAGCGGGTGCTCGATCAGCGGGACGGAAGGCCATCCAGCGGGCCCACCAGGCCGTCGGTCCAGACATCCGTGGTCACGTCGGTGGCGACCACTTTCAGCTCGTCCGGCGCCTGCCCCATGGCGACCGCGCGGCCCTGCGCGCCGGCCCACTGGAACATCTCGATGTCGTTCCGCCCATCGCCAACCACCAGGACGCGGTCCAGTGGAACATCGAGCAGTCCACGCACCCGCTCCAGCGCCGTGCCCTTGTTGACACCCTCCGGGGCGATATCGAGCCAGGCCGTCCAGCCGATCGCATAGCTGACGTGGTGGAGCCCCAGGGAGTCGATCAGTTCGAGGAACTCGGCCGGCTCATGGTCCGGGGAGACGACGACGACACGCGTAACCGGCGTGGCAGCGAGCTCATCGAAGTCGACCAGCCTCGCGTTGTCCAGGTTCCAGTCCTGCATGCCTTCGGTGTACAGGCGGAAACCGGTCGCATCCTCGACCAGGAACCGGCCGGCCGGCAGCCCGCCCTTGATCCGGTCGAGCACGGGGCCGGGGTCGAAGGTCTCCACCAGTTCGCGGCGGTAGCCGTGCTCCCCATCCAGGTCGCGCTTCATGGTGATCGCCCCGTTGGCGCAGACGACGAACTCCGGCGTGAGCTCCAGGGACGACAGGATCGGGTGGGTCATCTCCCAGGACCGACCAGTCGCAAGCGTCACATCGTGGCCGGCATCCACCGTGCGCCGTACGGCGTCGACCACCGGCTCGGCGAGAGTCCCATCCTCATGGATTACGGTGCCGTCGATGTCGAGTGCGACGAACCACCGGTCGGTCAACGCGCCACCGGCTCGATGACTTTCAGACCGCCGAGGTAGGGCTGCAGCGCATCCGGAACCCGCACTGAACCGTCTGCCTGCTGGTGAGTCTCCAGGATGGCGACCAGCCACCTGGTGGTCGCCAGCGTGCCGTTCAGCGTAGCCACCGGGGTGGTCTTGCCCGACTCGGTGCGCGAGCGGATGTCGAGGCGGCGCGCCTGGTAGGTCGTGCAGTTGCTCGTGCTGGTGAGCTCGCGGTAGGCCCCCTGCGTCGGCACCCACGCCTCAATATCGAACTTGCGCGCGGCGCTGGACCCGAGATCACCGGCGGCGACGTCGATCACCCGGTAGCTGAGCCCGCAGGCGCGCAACATGTCCTCCTGCCAGGAGACCAGCCGGTCATGTTCGGCCTCGGCGTCCTCTGGGAGCACATAGCTGAACATCTCCAACTTGTTGAACTGGTGCACCCGGAGGATGCCTCGATTGTCTTTGCCAGCGGCCCCGGCCTCACGCCGGTAACAAGTCGACCAGCCGGCGTAGCGCAGTGGGCCCTTCCCCAGGTCGAGGATCTCGTCGGAGTGGAAGCCGGCGAGCGCCACCTCGCTGGTGCCGGTCAGGTAGAGGTCGTCGGCCGGCAGATAGTAGATCTCGTCAGCGTGCTCTCCGAGGAACCCGGTTCCCCGCATCACCTCCGGGCGCACCAGCGTCGGCGTGATGAGCGGCGTGAACCCCTCCGCCAGCGCCTTGTCGAGCGCCATGTTCATCAACGCGATCTCCAGCCGAGCGCCAATTCCGCTGAGGAAGTAGAACCGGCTGCCGGACACCTTGGTTCCGCGGGTGATGTCGATGGCGCCGAGCAGTTCGCCGAGCTCGACGTGGTCCCGCGGCTCGAAGTCGAATGTCGCCTTCTCGCCGACCTCGCGCAGCGTGACGAAGTTCTCTTCGCCGCCGGCGGGCACGCCGTCAATGATCGGGTTCGCGATGTTCCCGACGATCGACGCAAACTCGGCCTCGGCATCCGTCGCCGCCTGTGCCAACTGCTTGACCTTGCCTGCGAGCTCCTGAGCCTGTGCGAGCAGGGCGCTCTTCTCGTCACCCTGCGCCTGGGCGACCTGCTTGCCGAGCGCCTTCTGGGTGGCGCGGAGAGACTCCGACTCGGAGATCGCGGCCCGGCGGCGCACATCCGCCCCGAGAGCGGCATCGACCAGCTCTGGTGAATCGCCGCGCGCGCGCTGCGATGACTTGACGGTTTCGGGGTGCTCGCGGAGCAACTGCGGGTCGATCACCCGGCCAGTCTATTCGGCGGGTATGAACGTCTGCCCGCCACCTGACGCCCGAATGTCGTACCGTTGGAGCTGTGACACCCCCAAGCAAGCGGGCCGCAGTCGTGTACAACCCGACCAAGGTCGACCTCGCCACCCTCGAAGCCGTCGTCGCCGCCGCCGAAATACGCGCCAACTGGGATCACTCCCTGTGGTTCGAGACCACCGAGGACGACCCCGGTGTTGGCCAGGCGAAGCAGGCCCTCGCCGAGAACACCGACGTCGTCATGGCCGCAGGCGGTGACGGCACGGTGCGCGCGGTGGCGCACGCGCTTCGCGGAACCGGCGTACCACTCGGACTGCTGCCCTCCGGCACCGGAAACCTGCTGGCCCGCAACCTCGACCTCACCCTCGACGATGTGGAACACGCGATCGACACAGCCTTCACCGGGAGGAATCGGTCCATCGACGTCGGCACCGTCGAGGCGGAGCGGCCGGACGGCACCCGCAGCACCGACACCTTTCTGGTGATGGCCGGCGTCGGCCTCGACGCGCAGATGATCGCCAACACCAACTCCGAGCTGAAGAAGAAAGTCGGGTGGCTGGCGTACGTCGACGCCATCGCTCGCTCCCTGAAGGGCAGCAACCGGGTGCGGATGCGTTTCAGTGTCGACGACTCCCCCGTGCGCAACATGAGCGCCCACACCGTGCTGGTGGGCAATTGCGGCTCACTGCCCGGGAACATCCTGTTGCTGCCGGATGCCGCGGTCGACGACGGCGTATTCGACGTCGTCGCGCTGCGCCCCCGAGGCCTGGTGGGGTGGGTGCAGATCTGGGTGAAGATCGTGTGGGAGAACGGCGTGCTGCGACGGAGCATCGTCGGCCGTAAGCTGATGAGCTTCACCAAGGAGGTGCGGACGCTGCGCTACCTCAAGGGGAAGAGCTTCACCGCCCGCCTGAGTCGTCCAGAAGAATACGAGTTGGACGGAGACCCGTTCGGCACGGCCATCGCCCTGCGCGCGACGGTGGAGCACCTGGGTCTCCTGGTGAAAGTACCGGACGACGGACAGGGACACGGACACGATCGCTGAGCTCGTGGTGCCCTGAGCCTGTCGAAGGGTCGAAGCGCCCGCGGTCTACTACCTGGCCCGCCGCCAGCCGGTCGCGTGCCAGAACAGCAGCCCGGCGATGATGGCCAGTCCCACAGTGACCACGGATGGCGCTGTACTCCAGATAAGTTGCAGCATGGCCTGATCCTCGGTAGCCACGGGGCCGGTCATCCGGGACGCGAAGGTGTCGTACATCAGCCACCCGGCGGAGAGCGTCAGCCCGGGCCCGGCAACCCAAAGCAGGATGATGAACGGGTTGAGACCGGACGGCGGCGCTGAGGTAGGCTCCGGGTACTCGATTGTGACCACCGGTCGTGACGCTTCCTGGATGCCGTCGTCGGTGCGGGCCGGCGGTTCGGCAGCGTCGCGCGGCGTGCCCGACGACGCAGTGACGACTCGCGCGGCACCAGCCTGCGTGCCGTCGTAACCCCGCTGGAAGATGGGGTCGAAGCGCGGGTCGATACCGGGTTGGTCGCTCGTCATGCGATTCCTGCCTCCGGTTCGCCGGCGATCAGGCCGCGCAGCCAGTCGCGCGCCTCGATGAATGCCGCGTCCTGATACTGCGGACTCACTTCGACCGGCTGGCCGTCCGCACGCGGGTAGGACCCGAGGAAGATCACATTCGGGCTGAAGCGCTTCAGGCCCAGCAGGGCATCCGCCACCCGCTCGTCCCGGATGTGCCCGTGCAGATCGATCACGAAGCGGTAACGCCCGATGGCGTCACCGACCGGGCGCGACTCGATCAGACTCATGTTCACGCCACGGGTGGCGAACTGCTCGAGCATGTCGAGCAGGCGTCCGGCACGGTCATCCGGCAGTTCAACGATGATGCTCGTCTTGTCGGCACCGGTCGCCTCGGGAGCCGGGCCGACGCGACCGACCAGCAGGAAGCGGGTGGCCGCGTTCGGGTTGTCGCCGATGTCCTCCGCCAGCACTTCGAGCTTGTGGTGCGCGGTGATCCCGGGTGGCGCGATCGCGGCATCCGCCACCTCCGACTCGAACAGTCCGGCAGCCGCAGCGACATTCGATGTCGCCGGCAGGTGCCCATGACGGGGGATCGTGCGATCCAGCCAGCCGTGACACTGGGCGTAGGCCACCGGATGCGCGTTGATGATCCGCACGTCAGCGAGCGTCGTGCCGGGCCGGGCCACCAGCACGAAGTTCACCCGCACCAGGTACTCGCCGATGATGCGCAGGTTCGGGATGCTGGCCAGGGCGTCCTGAGTGGCGCTGACCCCGCCCTCGATCGAGTTCTCGATCGCGATCATCGCAGCGACGCTGCGGCCGGACACCACATCGTCGAGCGCCTCGCCCACATTGTTGACCGGGCGCCAGGGCTTGCCTGCGGCCTCCGGAACCTGTGCGAGCGCCGCTTCGGTGAAGGTGCCGGCGGGGCCCAGATAGCTGTAGGTCTCGTGGGCGTTCGACTCAGGCATGGTAGCGAGTCTATTTGTGCGCAAAGGTTAAGGCATGAACGATCGTGCCGGACAGCCCGCCCAGGAATCAGACCTCATCGATATCGGTGAGCTGATCAAGGCCTACCATCACCGCAAACCCGACGTGTCGATACCGGAGCAGCGGGTCGTCTTCGGCACCTCGGGGCATCGCGGCTCTTCGCTCGACACCGCTTTCAACGAGATGCACATCGCGGCCATCACCCAGGCGATCGTCGAGTATCGGCGAGGCCAGGGCATCACCGGACCGCTCTTCATCGGCCGGGACACGCACGCCCTCTCTCGCCCGGCCGAGACCACCGCCCTCGAGGTGTTGACCGCCAACCAGGTCGACGTCCGGGTCGACGAGTACAGCGACTACGTGCCGACGCCGGCGCTGAGCCACGCCATCCTGACGCACAACCGCGCCGGAGCGAGGGCAGACGCCTGCTCCGGCTCCAAGCCATCAGGACCGGGCCTCGCCGATGGCATCGTCATCACGCCGAGCCACAACCCTCCACGCGACGGCGGATTCAAATACAACCCGCCGCACGGCGGGCCGGCCGACTCCGACACCACCAGTTGGATCGCCAGGCGCGCGAACGAGCTGATCGAGGGCGGCAACCGGGACGTGCTGATGTCCGAGCCGAGCGCAGTGGGAACCTACGACTTCCGCGGCAACTACGTCGACGATCTGGAGAAGGTCATCGACCTGGAGGCGATCAGGCGCGCGGGCATCCGCATCGGAGCCGACCCGCTCGGCGGTGCCAGCGTCGGCTACTGGAAGGCGATCGCCGAACGCTACGGCCTGAACGGCACCGACGGGGCAAGCGAGTTGACCGTGGTCAACCCGCGAGTCGACCCGCGCTGGGAATTCATGACGCTCGACTGGGACGGCAAGATCCGGATGGACCCGTCCTCGGCCTCCGCCATGGCATCCGTTCTTGCCCAGCAGGCGGACTACGACATCCTCACCGGCAACGACGCCGACGCCGACCGACACGGCATCGTCACACCGGATGGCGGCCTGATGAACCCCAACCATTTCCTGGCCGTCGCCATCCAGTACCTCTTCACTCACCGCCCGCAGTGGCGGGAGGACGCCGCGATCGGCAAGACCCTGGTCTCATCGACCATGATCGACCGGGTGGCCACCGCGCTCGGCCGGAAGCTGGTCGAGGTGCCGGTCGGCTTCAAGTGGTTCGTGCCAGGCCTGCTCGACGGCAGTGTCGCGTTCGGCGGTGAGGAGAGCGCCGGTGCCAGCTTCCTGGCCACCGACGGCACCGCCTGGACCACCGACAAGGATGGCATCCTGCTCGCGCTGCTGGCCAGCGAAATCCGTGCGGTGACCGGCAAGTCCCCGTCGCAGCTGTACGAAGAGCTGACCGCGGAGTTCGGAACGCCGGTCTACGAACGAATTGATGCCGCGGCTACCAAGGAACAGAAGTCGGCACTCGGGAAGCTGAACGGCGACGCCATCACCGCGGATGCCCTGGCCGGGCATCCGATCACCGCCAGGCTCAGCGAGGCCCCGGGCAACGGCGCAGCGGTGGGCGGAGTGAAGGTGGCCACCGACCGCGCCTGGTTCGCGGCCAGGCCGAGTGGAACCGAAGACGTGTACAAGATCTACGCGGAGTCGTTCGACGGGCCGGAGCACCTGCGCCAGGTGCAGTCCGAGGCGCGCGCGATCGTGGACGCCGCGCTCCACACCAGCGCCCCCTAGCCTCCCCTGCATCGAAAAGTGCCCGTTCCGGTCAATAGTGCCCGGCGCAACGGGCACAATTCGCCGGAACGGGCACTTTGGGTCAGGGGTAGGTGGGCGCGGCGGGCAGGTCGAAGAACTCTTCCAGGGTGGTGACACCATGCTGGTGCAACTCGGTCGCCAGGTCGACCCCGATGTACCGGTAGTGCCAGGGCTCGAAGGCGTAGCCGGTGATCGGCGTCTTCCCCTCCGGGTACCTGAGGTGGTACCCGAACCGCCAGGCGTTCTCGGCCAGCCAGATACCCTGCGACGTCTGCGCGAAGCATTCGTCGACTGAGCACTGGCCATTGTCCGGCGTGATGTCGGCCGACAGCCCGGTCTGGTGTTCGCTGTGCCCGGGCTTGGCGCTGGCGATATCGGCCTGCGCCTGGCCGAGGCGTTGGACGTGCCCGGCGTACACCGCCACCTGGGTGTTGTACGACCGGTAGGCGTTCTGCACCATCATCCCGCCGGCGCCCTCCTCGGCGGCCGCAGCGAACATCCGCTCGAGGGCTTCGGCCGCCTCTGTTCGCATCGTGGCGTTCGCCGCGTATCGCACATTTGCGGTGACCAGATCGGACGGAGTGAAGTCGATGGGGTTCAGCGGTCGCAGTTTGTCGGCGACGACCCAGATACTCGCCGGGTCGTCAATCGAATGCGCGGTCTTGTCGAACGGCGGGCTCGTCGGCAGCTCCGTCGGCACCGGGCTCGGAGTCGCTGCCTCTCCGGCTGCCGGCTGGACCGGGTCCTCGACCGGCGATGACGGCTGGACGAACAGCCCCCAGACGAGCGCACCGACCACGATGACGACCGAGCCCCCGACCAGCCATCTGCGTCGTCGGTACACTCGCGGAGAGACCTGTGTCGCGCTCGGGGAAGTCACCCCTCAACCCTAGATCCCGCAGCGCCACGCCCGCCTGTGGGAGCGCTCCCACTTCGACGTTCGTGGATTACTCGGTGGCGCTTGCCGGCGTACTGTTGGTCACACTTCCGTTGGTCATCCTGTTCGCGTTCACGGGGAAGCACCTCGTCACAGGCATCATGCAAGGAGCGGTACAAGGTTGAACGAGTTCCCTCAAGACTTCCTGTTCGGTGTCGCAACCGCGGCGTACCAGATCGAAGGAGCGGCCCACGAAGACGGTCGCCGCGACTCGATCTGGGACGCCTTCAGCCGGGTGCCCGGCGCCGTGGTGAACGGCGACAACGGCGACGTGGCCTGCGACCACTACCACCGGTACCCAGACGACGTGACGATGATGGCCGATCTCGGCATCCAGACCTACCGGTTCTCGACGTCCTGGGCGCGCATCCGCCCGGACGGTGGCCCGGTCAATGCGAAGGGTCTGGACTTCTATTCGAGGCTGGTCGACGAACTGCTGGAGAAGAAGATCAAGCCGTGGCTCACCCTGTACCACTGGGACCTGCCGCAGGCACTCGAAGAGAAAGGGGGGTGGGCCAATCGGGACACCGCCTTCCGCTTCGCCGAGTATGCGGCCGATGTCCACCACGTGCTCGGCGACCGGGTGGATGCCTGGACCACCCTCAATGAGCCGTGGTGCTCCTCCTTCCTCAGCTACACGGGAGGGGAGCACGCGCCGGGCCGGCAGTCCGTTGCCGACGGGCTCGCCGCCGGCCACCACCTGCTTCTCGCCCACGGCCTGGCAACCAGGCAGCTGCGCGCCCGCGACGATAAGCTGCAACTCGGAATCACGCTCAACCTGACCGTGCCCGACCCCGTCGACCCGACCTCGGCCGGAGACCTGGACGGTGCCAGGCGCATCGACGGGCAGTTCAACCGGTTCTTCCTGGACCCGATCTTCCGGGGTGAGTACCCGACCGACCTGCTGGCCGACCTGGACGGTCTCGGCCTCACCGAGAACATCCGGCCAGGCGACCTGGACATCATCGCCACCCCGATCGACGCGCTCGGGGTGAACTATTACCACGGGGAAGCGCTGAGCTCCGAGCCGCCGGCCGAGGCAGAGCTGAGCACCGCGGCGCCGTCGGAGCGCCCGAAGCGTTCACCGTTCCCTGCCGCTGATGGCGTGTACTGGCATCCGCGCGGCCTGCCGGTCACCGCCATGGGCTGGGAGGTGCAGCCGGAGGGACTGACCAGGCTGCTCACGCGCATCCATCGCGAGTATGCGGGTCCGGCGGATGTCGCGCTCTACGTCACCGAGAACGGCGCGGCTTACAACGACACCGTCGAAGCGGACGGCTCGGTGCACGACGCCGCACGCACCGAATTCCTGCGCTCCCACCTGTCGGCGATCCAGGATGCCATCGAGCAGGGCACCCCGGTCGGCGGCTACTTCTACTGGTCATTGATGGACAACTTCGAGTGGGCCTGGGGCTACGACAAGAGGTTCGGGCTGGTGCGGGTCGACTACGAAACGCAGGAGCGAACGCTGAAGGACAGTGCCATCGAGTACCGGCGCATCATCCGAGACCGGGCCCTCTGAGAACAGGCGACTGCGTGTCCGAACCTGACGGGCACGCGGTCTACTCGAAGTCGACGCCGGCTTTCTCGAGCCGGCGACGGATGATCGCGATCGACTCGTCGCCCTCGTCCACCAGCACGAACCTGCGCCCGAGCGTGCCCGCGACCGCGCCAGTGGTGCCGCTTCCGGCAAAGAAGTCGATCACCCAGTCGTCCTCGCGGCTGGAAGCCTGGACGATGCGGCGCAGCACTCCCTCCGGCTTCTGCGTCGGGTACCCGGTCTTCTCCCTGCCGGTGGGCGAGACGATGGTGTGCCACCAGACATCCGTCGGCAGCTTCCCCCTGGCCACTTTTTCCGGAGTGACCAGGCCGGGTGCCATATACGGTTCCCGGTCGACCGCCTCCGAGTTGAAGTAGTAGCCGGCCGGGTTCTTCACGTAGACAAGGATCGTGTCGTGCTTGGTCGGCCAGCGGCTCTTCGACTTCGCCCCGTAGTCGTAGGCCCAGATGATCTCGTTGAGAAAGGACTCCCTGCCGAACAGGGCATCGAGGAGCACCTTCGCGTAGTGCGCCTCACGGTAGTCGAGGTGCAGGTACAGTGTTCCGTCATCGGCGAGCAGGCGCCAGGCCTCGGCCAGTCGCGGCTCGAGAAACAACCAGTAGTCCTCGAAGTGGTCGTCGTAGCTCATCAGGTCGCCCCGGATGCGCTCGTATTGCTGGCCCTTGAACCCGGTGATCGTGCCCGAGCTGCTGCGCACGCTGGTGGTGGACTGCCGCCGCTGGCTACGCCCGGTGTTGAACGGCGGGTCGAGGTAGACGAGGGTGAACGCCCCGTCGGGAAGGGAGGCTGTGACGTCGACGTTGTCGCCCTGGATCACCCGGTTCGGCGAGGTGGGGGTCCAGGATGCCAGCATGGCGTCTATCTTCCCACTCAGATGCTCGCGGCGATTGCCGGAACCGGGGCCGCTCAGCGAGCCGTTGGCGACGCGCCTGTGAGGTGGCCTCGGTCACGGAACTCGCTGCAGCCATGCTTCAGTGCCGAACTTCTCAACGACCAGCAGCTCAGCCTGGCGCATCTCATCCTCAGTGATGTCTCCTGCGGTGAGACCGTAATGGCTGCGGAAGGTCTCGATCATCCGCTCGGTGATCTCTGCCCTGCTCATTCCAGTCTGGCTGCGCAACGGGTCGACCCGCTTGTTGGCGCTCTTGGTTCCCTTGTCGCTCATCTTCTCGCGGCCGATCCGCAATACTTCGACCATCTTGTCGCCGTCGATGTCGTAGCTCATGGTCACGTGGTGCAGCACAGCGCCACTGCCGAGACGCTTCTGCGCGGCGCCGCCGATCTTCCCACTGGCGCTGGTGATGTCATTGAGCGGTTGGTAGAAGGCGTCGATTCCGAGTGACTTCAGGGCCGTGATCACCCACTCGTCGAGGTAGGCGTATGAGTCGGCGAAGGTCATCCCCTGCACCAGCTCGGTCGGGGCGTAGATCGAGTAGGTGATGACGGAACCGGGCTCTATGAGCATCGCCCCGCCGCCGCTGATCCGTCGCACCACCTGGAAGCCGTATTTCTCGGCGTTGTCGCGGTCGACCTCGTTCTTCACCGACTGAAAACTGCCGATGACCACCGCGGGCTCGTTCCACTCCCAGATGCGCAGGGTTGGCTTGCGTCGTCCGGCCCCGACCTCCTCGGCGAGCACCTGGTCGAGAGCCAATTGCAACGCCGGCGGATATGCGACGCCGTGCACCAACTGCCAGTCGTAGTCGGCCCAGTCGGTCGCCCGCGCGACCGAGCGACGGATGGCCACCGCGATCGCCTCCGGCGAGAACCCGAGGAGCAGCGCGCCTTCCGGCAGGGACTGCTGGATGGCTGACGCGATGCTCACCGCGTCGCTGCTCTCCGGAAGGCCGTTCACCGCCCGGTTGATGTTGTCGAGTGCGTAGTCCGGCTCGAGGAAGAAGTCACCGGCAAGGCGGAAGTTCGAGATCTTGCCGTCGATCACGTCGAGGTCGACCACCACGAGCTTTCCGCCGGGCACCTTGTACTCGCCGTGCATCCATTCACTCCTCAGATTTGACTACGAGGCCAGCTTAACGGCCGGATGGGCGTCGCTGCCGTTTGCCCGAGGGCCAGCGCGGCCGGGGAATCCGCATCTCGGTCGGCAGCACCCAGCCGAAGCGGCGGGCCAGGAGCGACAGCGCCGCTCCGGTGACGATCGCCAGCAGTGCGCCAATTTCCGGCTGTCCCAGCTCGCTGAGGATGACGGTCACGATGCAGGCCGCCAGCGAGCTCGTGGCGTAAAGGGTGTTGCCGCCGAAGATCGACGGCACCCGCATCAGCAGGACGTCTCGCACCATGCCACCGCCGACCGCGGTGATCATGCCCAGGATGATGGCCGGAAGCCAGCCGAGACCGGCATCCAGGGCCTTTTGCACGCCTACCGCCGACCAGCAGCCGACCGCAAGGGCGTCGACGACGACCAGTGGACGCTGGGTCCACGTGCCCTGCAGCGGCAGCACAAAGGCGATGCCCGCGCCGACGATCGCCAGGATCAGGTAATAAGGGTCGACGAGGGCGACCGGAACCCCGTTCTGCAGGAGGGTGTCGCGGATGATCCCGCCGCCGAGCCCGGACATGATGGCGAGGATGGCGAAGCCGACGAGGTCGAGGCGGGCACTGCGGGCGGCGATTCCCCCCAGGATGGCGTTGCCGAGTACTCCGGCGAGGTCGACGATCCGGATGACATCGCCCACGTTCTCGACCGCGGGATCCATGCGGCCATTATCCTCTGGCCAAGTTTAGTTAGCGAGGCTAATTTGCTAAGCTAACGATCTATGCCACAAGACGACTCCCAGGAACTCCGCTTCGCCATCCAGCGTCTGGCCAGGCGCATCCGTGCCATGCAGGCGAGCGATGTCACCGAAACCCAGCGAACCGTGCTCTTCACCCTGCACCACGAAGGCGCGCAAACCCTCGGGTCGCTCAGCGCCCATGAGCGGGTGACACCGCCGAGCATGAACCGCACAGTCAATTCGCTCGTGGCCGCCGGGCTGGTCACCCGCATCACGGCGGAAGACGACGCCCGCAAGGTGACTGTCGACCTGTCGGATGCCGGACGCGCGTTCATCCGTGAGACGACCCGGCGGCGCGATGCCTGGTTCACCACCCGCCTCTCCGCACTGCCAGCCGAACAGCGCAAGCTGCTCGAGCAGGTGACACCGATCCTGAAGGAGCTCGCGAGCCAGTGAGGAACATGTTCCGCTCGCTCGGAGTCTTCAACTACCGGGTCTGGTTCGTCGGCGCCCTCATGTCGAACATCGGCACCTGGATGCAGCGCACCGCCCAGGACTGGATCGTGCTCACCGAGCTGACCGATCACGACGCGGCGGCCGTCGGCATCACCATGGCGCTGCAAATGGGGCCGCAACTGTTGCTCATGCCGCTCTCCGGCCTCATCGCCGACCGGGTCAACGTGCGGCGGATGCTTATGATCACCCAGGCGACAATGGGCGCCCTGGCCGTCGGGCTGGGCCTGATCGTCGTGCTCGGTGTCGCCGAACTGTGGCACGTCTACCTGTTCGCGCTGATGCTGGGAATCACCGCCGCCATCGATGCGCCGATCCGCCAGACATTCGTCGCCGAACTGGTGTCGAAGAAGTACCTCACCAACGCCGTCTCACTGAACTCTGTCTCGTTCCACACCGCCCGCATGATCGGTCCGGCGGCCGCCGGTGGCCTCACCGTGCTGATCGGTGCCGGACCGGTGTTTCTGATCAACGCGCTCACCTTCGCTGCCACGCTGGTCGCGTTGCTGATCATCAGGGTCCGCGAGCTCGGCCTGCAGCCCAGGGCGTCGCGCGCGAAGGGGCAGATCCGGGCTGGTTTCCGTTACGTGCGCAGCAGGCCGCCGATCATCGTCATCATGATCATGGTCAGCCTGGTCGGCACCTTCGGACTCAACTTCTCGATCTACATATCCACTATGGCGACAATCGAGTTCAACAGGGGAGCAGGGGAGTTCGGCCTGCTCTCGTCGGTGATGGCGATCGGGTCGGTGACCGGCGCCCTGTTGTCGGCCAGGCGGGAACGGCCGCGCCTCCGCATCATCTTCTCCTCGGCCGCCCTGTTCGCGGCGGCCTGCCTGGCCGCAGCACTCATGCCCACCTTCGAGCTGTTCGCCGTCTCGCTGATGCTGGTCGGCCTGACCTCGCTCTCCTTCATGACCACGGCGAACGCCTTCGTGCAGACCACAGTGAAGCCCGCCATGCGTGGCCGGGTGATGGCCCTCTACCTGGCGATCTTCGTGGGGGGCACCCCCATCGGCGCCCCGCTGGCCGGGTGGGTGGTCAACCAGTTCGGACCACGCTGGGGGCTCGGCGTCGCCGTCGCCGCCGGGGTGCTGGCGGCGATGGTCTGCCTGTTCTGGATGATCAGGTACCAGAACCTGCGGGTGCGCTACCACAAGGGTCGGCGTCGCATCCGGGTCTCCTACGGCACGCAGACCAACCGCGCACTCGCCACCCAGGAGATCGCCATCGTCGAGGCGGAGGCGCAGCGCTAAGGCTTCACGCGGTCGTCAAGCCACTCGATCGTGTCGTCGATGACCTCGTCGGCGTTGGTCTCGTTGAAGATCTCGTGCCGGGCATCCGTGTAGATGATCAATTGGACGTCGCTCAGCCCGGAACGCTTCAGGTAGCTTTCGGCCAGCAACTCGGCACTGCGGGTCCCGCCGAAAGGGTCGTCGCTGCCAACCTGGATCAGCACCGGGATGTCATGGGCAATGGTGCTCGACGGACGACCAAGAAGGCGGATGCTGTCGGACAGCCCGAACGACTTCAACGCGGCCGCGGTGAACGCCAGAGGGTCCTCGGCGAACGCCTGCGCCACCTTCGGGTCGCGGCTCAGCCACTCGTGGCCGGTGCTGCCCAGGTGCTTGTGCCTGGCGTTCAGGTTGCCGCTGTTCATCCGCCGGAGGGTGCGATAGGCGGTGCCGGTGAGCACCACGGCGTCATACTTCTCAGAATCCTGGTTGATGATCTTCTGGGCGATGATCGACCCCCAGCTGTGGCCGAGCAGCACGACCGGTTTTCCCTCATTCTCCGAGCGCACGATGTCGGTCAACTGTTCGACCGCCTGCACTGTCGCGCGCATTCCGCCAGGGCCGAGCTTGCCGAGCTTGGACACGTCGGAGTCCCACTGCTGCATACCGGTGCGGCCGTGCCCGCGGTGGTCGTCGGCGTAGACCGTATACCCGGCGTTGACGAGCCGCTGCGCCAGCTCCTCATAGCGGCCCAGGTGATCTCCCAGTCCGTGGGCGAGCTGGACTATCGCCTTCGCCTTGCCGGATTTCCAGACGGAGTAGTGGATGGTGACGTTGTACGCGTCGGTGAAGGTGCGGTCCTGCCGTTCCGCAGTGAATCGGATCACCGGTGCCTCCACCTCGTTGTCGTGACTGCCAGTGTATTTGGCCCGGGGGCGCAGAGCTATGCGTTCAGGCCGCTTCGCAGCACCGCGCCCAGCGCTGGCAGTCCACCGGTGACGAAGGCGGCCCGCTGCCGGTCCGCCCCGGTGCCTTCCGCGAAAAGCCGTTCCAGCCATCCGTTCACCGCCTCCTGGTCGCCGTGCTGGGCGAGAGCGTCGCCGATGAGTTCCACCAGGTCGTCGATGACCTTCCTCGCCGGCGTCAGCTCGCCGGCATCCGGATGAACCAGCTGGCCGCCGATACCGTCCCTCGCCGCATGCCACAGTGAGGCGTTCAGCAACTCCGACTCCGGGTCGGGCGTGGTCGGCCCCCTCTGCTCGGCGGTGACAACCAGGCCACGGATGATCGCGGCCAGCAGAACGGATTGCCACGCCTCCAACTGCACATCCGGAGCGCGCACCTCCAGGGTCGGGTGGCTCTCCGAGAGGCGGGCGTTCCAGGCCAGGAGTGCGCGGTCCAGGTGCCCGCCAATGCCCAGCAGCCTGGTCGTTCGGCGGTCGTAATCCGCTGCATCCGCGAAGACCGGCGGGCATCCGTGAGTCGTCCAGCGCTGGAGGTTGATGGTGCGCCAGCTGGTGAAGCCGGTGTCGAGGTTTTCCCAGAATGGGGAATTGCCGCCGAGCGCCACAACCACAGGCATCCACCGACGAATCCGGTTGAGCGCCCGCACGCCGGTCTCCCGGTCGGGGATCCCGACGTGGACGTGGAGCCCGTTGTAGAAGTGCTGGCGAACCAGCGCTCGATAGTTCGAGCTGACGTCGTGGTAGCGACCCTTATCGGTGACCAGCCCCGGTTCGGTCATCCGTGGAGGCGCACCGGCGGCCGCCGCCAGTGCGCCCTCGGACTCTGCCGCTTCGCGTAGCCGACGCCGGAAGTCGCTCAGATCGCGCTCCGCTTCGTCCAGCGTTTCGCAGACCGGAGTGGTGCGCTCCAGCTGGCAGACGAGAAACTCGCGCTGGACTTGCGGGCTCTCCACACGACTGATCCCCAGCCGGCGGTACACTTCGTTGGCGGCGGAGCGCGGCTCCAGCGTCACCGGATCGAGGAAGAGATACTCCTCTTCAATGCCGAACGTTGCCACGCATTCTCCTCCGGTCAGGTATCCGCATCCTAAGCAGGGTCGCTGGTGAACGGCAGTGGGTCTCTCGTTCGCGCGCGGCCATCCGCACGGGTCCCCCAGGCCTGCGCGCGGCCTTGTGGGCGGTCCGCGCCGGCATCCGCCACCGCGCAACACTCAAAACCGCGCGCACGCTTCGCTGGCACGCCCATGCCTATGCACCGGCGAGGCACGGATGCGTGCGCGCGAGCCCGAAAATGACAGCACTGGGGGCGGACACCGAGAGACAACTGGTCAGAGCGCGCCTGGAGAGCCTCGCCGCCGCGTATGCGGATACGATCGAAACCGCACGGACGCTGACCGGCAAGACGATTTCGGTGGTCCATCTGGTCGGCGGAGGGTCCCAGAACCGACTCCTCTGCCAGCTCACCGCCGATCGCACCGGTCTCTCGGTCATCGCCGGGCCCGTGGAAGCAACGGCGATCGGGAACGTCCTCGTCCAAGCCAGGGCGCAGGGACTGGTCAACGGAGACCTGGAAACCCTGCGCGGCCTGGTCGCCCGCTCCACCGCGCAGGCCCGATACCTCCCTCGCGCCTAAGCAATCCTCCAGAGCAAGAACGAAGAACAGGACACCCCATGGTCAAGCGCCGTCTACCCCGCCCCCGCGATCTCGCCCCGCTGATGAAGTTCAAGACCCCGCAGCTGAACGCGAAGAAGCGACGCCTGGCGGATGCGCTGACCATCGACGACCTTCGGGCGATCGCCCAGCGGCGCACCCCGAAGGCAGCCTTCGACTACACCGACGGTTCTGCCGAAGCCGAGATCTCGCTGGGCCGCGCCCGTCAGGCATTCGAGGACATCGAATTCTCACCGAGCATCCTTCGCGACGTCGCGACGGTCTCCACCGGCTGGAACGTACTCGGGTCCCCCGTCTCGATGCCGTTCGGTATCGCCCCCACCGGCTTCACCCGGATGATGCAGACCGAGGGCGAGATCGCCGGCGCCGGTGCGGCCGGCGCCGCGGGCATCCCGTTCAGCCTCTCCACCATGGGCACCTCGTCGATCGAGGATGTGCGGGACGCGAACCCTGGTGGGCGCAACTGGTTCCAGCTGTACATGTGGAAGGACCGCGAGCGGTCCATGGCGCTGGTGGACCGGGCGGCGCAGGCCGGGTTCGACACGCTGCTGGTGACGGTGGATGTGCCGGTGGCCGGCGCCCGCCTTCGCGACACCCGCAACGGGATGTCGATTCCCCCATCGCTCACGCCGAAGACCGTCATGAATGCGATCCCCCGCCCGGAATGGTGGATCAACTTCCTCACCACGGAGCCCCTCGCCTTCGCCTCCATCGATCGCTGGCCCGGCACCGTCAGCGACCTCATCAACTCGATGTTCGACCCGACGGTCACCTTCGACGACCTCGCCTGGATCAAGGACCAGTGGAAGGGCAAGCTCGTCGTCAAGGGCGTGCAGAACCTCGACGACGCGAAAAAGCTCGCCGCCATGGGCGTCGACGGCATCACCCTCTCCAACCACGGTGGGCGTCAACTCGACCGCGCGCCGATCCCGTTCCACCTGCTGCCTGAGGTCGTCCGCGAAGTAGGCAAGGACACCGAGGTCCACCTGGACACCGGCATCATGTCAGGAGCCGACATCGTGGCCTCGATCGCTCTCGGTGCCCGCTTCACCATGATCGGCCGCGCCTACCTCTACGGCCTCATGGCCGGCGGCCGGGAAGGCGTCGACCGCTCGATCGAGATCCTCGGCGGGCAGATCGAACGGACCATGCGGCTGCTCGGCGTCAACTCCCTCGAAGAGCTCGAGCCACGGCATGTCACCCAGCTGCAGCGCCTGGTACCCATGCCTCGGAGCTAGCCCACCGCATCCGCCTGAAAGGCAGAAAGTCACCCACGATTTCGAAAATCGATGACATGCTGCCCCCTCGCGGGCGTGGGTGATTCGGCTGCTAGGCCTGCAATTGTCCGAGCACCGCTTCGAGCTGAGCCACGGCGAAGTCGAGGTCTTCCGCCTCGACCACGATCGGTGGCGCCAGGCGGATGGTCGAGCCGTGGGTGTCTTTGGCCAGCACGCCGCGCTGCATCAGGCGCTCACAGACCACGCGGCCGGGAGCGACCTCCGGGTCGATGTCGATGCCGGCCCACAGGCCCGCGGTGCGAACCGTGACGACGCCCTTGCCGATCAGGCCCTCCAGCCCGACGCGCAGGTGCTCGCCCAGCACACGGGCACGTTTCTGGTACTCACCGGTGGCCAGCAGGTCGACGACAGCGTGGCCGACAGCCGCGGCAAGCGGGTTACCACCGAAAGTCGATCCGTGCTCGCCCGGGCGGAGAACGCCGAGCACGTCACTGTTCCCGACAACCGCGCTTACCGGCACGATCCCGCCGCCGAGCGCTTTGCCGAGCAGGTACAGATCGGGAACCACTCCGACGTTGTCGCACTGGAAGGTCGCTCCGGTGCGGCCGAGGCCGGACTGGATCTCGTCGGCGATGAAGAGCACGTTGTGGCGGGTCGTGATCTCGCGTACGGCCGGCAGGTAGTCGGCCGGCGGTACGAGCACCCCGCTCTCACCCTGGATCGGCTCCACCAGCACGGCGACGGTGTTCTCGTCGATGGCAGCCTCGAGCGCTTCGGCGTCACCGTACGGCACCGACCGGAAACCGGGGGTGAACGGGCCGAAGTCTGCGCGAGCCTCTTCGTCGTTCGAGAAGCTGATGATGGTCGTCGTGCGGCCGTGGAAGTTGCCGTTGAAGACGATGATGTTCGCCTGGTCGGCCGCCACACCCTTGACCCGGTAACCCCAGGCCCGGGCAACCTTGATGCCTGACTCGACTGCCTCGGCGCCGGTGTTCATCGGCAGCACCATGTCCTTGCGCGCCAGTTTGGCCAGGGCGGTCACGAACGGACCGAGCTGGTCGTTGTGGAAGGCGCGGCTGGTCAGGGTGACCCGGTCCAGCTGCTCCTTCGCCGCGGCGATCAGGCCGGCATGGCTGTGACCGAAGTTCACGGCCGAGTAGGCGGCGAGGCAGTCCAGGTAGCGCATGCCCTCGACATCCGTCACCCACGCTCCCTCCCCGTGCGAGACGACGACGGGGAGCGGGTGGTAGTTGTGCGCGGTGTGCTCCTCCTCAAGCCCGATCGCGTCTGCGGTCAGCGGCGCAGTTCCAGCGTGCAGCATTTCACTCCTCCTCCGCCGAGAAGCAACTCGGACAGGTCGACACCAATGGGGTTGTAACCGCGCTCGCGCAGTTGACGCTCGAAGTCCTTCGCGCGTGATGCGATGACAACGTTGTAGCCATCGCTGTAAGAGTTGAGTCCGAGAACGGCGGCATCTTCTTCTGTGGCGATGATGGCATCCGGGAACCTGTGCCGCAACTCACCGAGGCTCGTCTCGGTGAATGCCGATTCGAGGTAGGCGATGTTCGTGTCGTCGAGCTTCGCAATTGCCGTGTCGACGTGGTAGAAGCTCGGGTTCGACAGTTCGAGCGAGAGAACTTCCCGACCGGAGAGCTCCGCCAGTTCCCGGTGGCTGTCGGTGGAGCTGCGGAAGCCAGTGCCTCCGAGGATCACGTCTCCGACCAGCAGGAAGTCGCCCTCCCCCTCGTTGACGAACCTCGGCTCGTGCACCGTGAATCCGTTCTTGCGGAACCAGTCCATATAGGCGGGGCCCTCCGCCTGGCGCTGCGGATGCGTGAAGCTGGCACCGTACGCCTTGTTGTCGATCACGAATCCACCGTTGGCCGCGTACACCATGTCTGGCAGGCCTTCGATAGGATCGATGAGGTGAACGTTGAAGCCGAGGTCGAGGTAGGTCTGGTACAGAATTTCCCACTGGGAGACGGCTAACGCGGTGTCGGTCGGCTGCTCCGGGTCCATCCACGGGTTGATCCGGTAATTCACGGTGAAGTAATCCGGGCGGCACATGAGGATGGAACGCTCGGTTGCCTGCCTTGTGGGCGTGGCCGCAGAGGTGTCTGTCAAAGTCATCTTTCTAGTGTCACACGCACGCAATGCAAGTTTTATCACTTGTCACGCATTTAATCGACGTATTCCCTAGCGTATACACAAGGAAACGCCGTAGAGTATCCGAATGGACAACCTCGATTACGGAATTATCGACCTGCTGCGACAGAACGCTCGCGCGGGTTATGGGGACATCGGCGAGGTCATCGGCCTCTCGGCATCCGCAGTTAAACGCCGCGTCGACAAGCTGGTGGCCGACAAGGTCATCCGGGGGTTCACCATCCAGGTCGACCCCGTCGTCGACGGGTTGGCCACCGAAGCGTATGTGGAGCTGTTCTGCCGCGGCACCGTCGCGCCGGAAGAGTTGAAGCGCATCCTGTCGGCAGTGCCCGAAGTGGTGGATGCCGGAACGGTCAGCGGAAGCGCGGATGCCATGGTGCATATGCGCTCCCGCGACATCTCCAGCCTGGAGCAGGCCCTCGAGCGCGTGCGCATCGCCCCCAACGTCGACCACACCCGCAGTTCGATCGTGCTGTCGAAGCTCATCCACCGCTCCCGCGACTAGTCGGCCCCTTCCTGCCGCACCCCGGCCACTCGCTCTCTGAGCTTGTCGAAGGGCCGCCGCGCTGCCTTTTGCGTGACGCGCCGCCACATTTGCGGCCGCGTTTCACCGAAAGGGCCGCGCGGCGGGCGACGATTGGGCGGCGAGCGGATACGACGAGCCCCAACCATTGACGACGCACCTTTTGTATTGCTACATTGCTACAGCACCCGCACAAATGCGACGGATGGAGCAGGGGAAGCGAATGGGAACACTGGGATGGGTGACCGCCGGCCTCTACCTGGCGATCGGAACGGGTGTGCTCATTGCGAATGCGCGGCCGCACGCCCAGCAACGAGCAGTCGAGAAGTTCGTGCTCAACGTCGGACTCCCGCTGCCCGAGCGCCTCGCAGAACCGCTTCGGCGAAGAACGCTGAGCCGCCGTCGAAGCAGCACGGTCGGCGGGGCGACAACAGGGAAGCCCCACCCCGCGACGGCGGAGGGCTGATGCTCGTCATCGATCCGCGTTCGGCGGTGCCGCCGTTCGAGCAACTGCGGGTGCAACTGGTCGAGCAGATCAGCGACGGAACGCTCGTGCCCGGAGCGAAGCTGCCCACGGTGCGCCGGCTGGCCGAAGACCTCGGCCTTGCCGCGAACACCGTGGCTCGGAGCTATCGGGAACTCGAAGCGCTCGGGCTGATCGAAACGCGCGGGCGAAATGGGTCGTTCGTGGCGACGCACGGCGACGCTGCCGAACGCGGCGCGCAGGAGGCCGCCCGGGCGTACGCCGACCGCATCCGCCAGCTGGGTGTGGGAGCGGATGATGCACTCGACTTCGTGAAGTCGGCCCTCCGCACCTGACCCCTCCTCGCGGGAGAAGGTGACTCGTCGCGCTAGAAACGTCTGGCGCGGCGAGTCACCCTCTGGCGCCACGAGCTAGGCAGGGACTGGGGTAACCGCGGCTTCCTCCACCAGGTACTGCGTGTAGGCGCAGAGCGTGAGGAAGGTGGGGTACTCCTCCTGCAGCGCCACCGTGCGGAACACCTCGGTGGCGTCGTCGAAACGGTCGCCGTCGGTACGCGGCAGGTCAAGGGAGGCGATGATCCCCTCCACCACCTCGCGCGAGATGATGGTTCCCTCCTCCGTGACCGTGTCCTGGTGGATCCACTGCCAGATTTGCGAGCGGCTGATCTCAGCGGTCGCGGCATCCTCCATCAGGTTGTCGATCGCGGCGGCACCCACACCGCGCAGCCACGACTCGATGTAGCGGATGCCGATGGAGACGTTGTCGCGCAAGCCGGCATCCGTCACCGTCCCACCGATCGAGCGGATGTCCAGCAGCTGGTCCCGGCTGACCACCACGTCGTCGCGCAACCGGTCGACCTGATTCGGCTTGCCGCCCAGCACCGCGTCGAACTCGTCCCGGGCGGTTGGTATGAGGTCGGGGTGGGCGACCCAGGTGCCGTCGAAGCCGTCGGTGGCCTCGCGGCGCTTGTCGGCGGAGACCTGCTCGAGGGCCCGTGCGGTCACCTCCGGGTCGCGCCGATTGGGGATGAACGCGCTCATGCCGCCGATCGCGTGCGCGCCGCGCTTATGACAGGCGCTCACCAGCAGCTCGGTGTACGCCCGCATGAACGGCACGGTCATGGTGATCTGCTTGCGGTCCGGCATCACGTACCACTGCCCCCGGCCGCGGTAGTTCTTGATGATCGAGAAGATGTAGTCCCACCGGCCGGCGTTCAGCCCTGCGCAGTGGTCGCGCAGTTCGTAGAGGATCTCATCCATCTCGAACGCGGCCGAGATGGTCTCGATCAGCACCGTGGCGCGGATCGTGCCGTGGTCGATGTCGAGGTACTCCTCGGCGAAGGTGAACACGTCATTCCACAGCCGCGCCTCGTAGTGCGACTCAAGTTTCGGCAGGTAGAAGTACGGGCCGCGGCCCTGCTCGATGAGCGCCTTCGCGTTGTGGAAGAAGTACAGGCCGAAGTCGACCAGGCTTCCGGATGCTGCCATGCTGGTGCCGGTGCGGTCGGTAAAGCGGAGGTGCTTCTCGACCAGGTGCCAGCCTCGCGGCCGCATCACGATGGTCGGGGTCTCGCCGGTCACCGTGTAGTGCTTGCCGTCGATACTGGTGTGCTCAAGCTGGCCGCGCACCGCATCGAACAGGCTCAGTTGCCCGCCGATGACGTTGCCCCAGGTCGGGCTGGTGGCGTCCTCCTGGTCGGCCAGCCAGACGTTGGCCCCGGAGTTGAGGGCGTTGATCGCCATCTTCGGGTCGGTTGGGCCGGTGATCTCGACCCGGCGGTCTTCGAGACCTGGGCCGGCGCCGGCGACGCGCCAGCTGGCATCCTCTCGGATGGCGGATGTCTCGGGCAGGAAGCGCAGGTCACGACCGTTCCCGAGGTCGAAGCGGCGCTGCATGCTCGCCGCCAGCTGGTCGTGGCGACGACCGCTGAATCGGGCGTGCAGTTCGGCGAGAAAATGCAGTGCCTCGTCAGCGACGATTTCGTCGTAGCGGTCCCGGATGGGCCCAGCGATAGCGATGGTGTTCATGGTCGTGTCCGTTCTGGTGTGCGGGAGACCGTTTCAAGGAGTTTCTGCGACCGAGGCCCTGCTCGCCTGGCGGGCGGGGTGTCGGCGCCCGAAACTCCTTGAGACGGGATCGCGTCGGGGGGTTAGTGGAACTGCTGCGACTCGGTGGAGCCGACGAGCGCCAGGGTCTGGCTGCCCGGGTTGAGGGCGGTGGCGATCCGGTCGAAGTAGCCGGTGCCGACCTCGCGCTGGTGGCGCGTGGCCGTGTAGCCGTCGAGTTCGGCCGCGAATTCCGCCTCCTGCAGCTCGACGTAGGCGCTCATCTGGCGCTGGCCGTAGTCCCGCGCCAGGGTGAACATGGAGTGGTTCAGCGAGTGGAACCCGGCCAGCGTGATGAACTGAAACGAGTAGCCCATCGAGGCGAGCTCCCGCTGGAACGACGCGATCTGCGCGTCATCCAGGTGGCTCTTCCAGTTGAACGACGGCGAGCAGTTGTATGCCAGCTTCTTGCCGGGGAACTCCCGGTGGATGCTCTCGGCGAAAGTGCGCGCCAGCTCCAGGTCGGGTTCGGACGACTCCACCCAGAGCAGGTCGGCGTATGGCGCGTAGGCGTGGCCGCGAGCGAGCACTGTTTCGATGCCTGGCCGCGTGTTGTAGAACCCTTCCGCGGTGCGCTCCCCGGTGATGAACGGCTGGTCGCGCTCGTCGATGTCGCTCGTGAGCAGGGTGGCGGCAAGGGAGTCGGTACGCGCGATGATGATCGATGGGACGTCGGCGACATCCGCCGCCAGCCTGGCCGCATTCAGGGTGCGGATGTGCTGGCCGGTCGGCACCAGCACCTTGCCACCCATGTGCCCGCATTTCTTCTCGGATGCCAGCTGGTCTTCCCAGTGCACGCCGGCCGCCCCGGCCTCGATCATCGACTGCATGAGCTCGTAGGCGTTGAGCGGACCGCCGAAACCGGCCTCGGCATCCGCGACGACCGGGGCGAGCCAGTCGCGCTCCGGCTGACCCTCGGATGCCTCGATCTGATCAGCGCGGAGCAATGCGTTGTTGATGCGGCGCACAACGGCGGGAACCGAGTTGACCGGGTACAGGCTCTGGTCCGGGTAGGTCTGGCCGCTCGTGTTGGCGTCGGCCGCCACCTGCCATCCGGAGAGGTAGATGGCCTTCAGGCCGGCGCGCACCTGCTGCACCGCCTGGTTGCCGGTGAGCGCACCGAGTGCGTGCACCCACTCGTCCTCGGGTCCGTTGATGAGCTCCCACAGCTTCTCCGCCCCGCGGCGGGCGAGCGTGCGCTCCTCGCGGACGCTGCCGCGGAGCGCAATCACGTCGTCGGCAGAGTAATCGCGGGTGACGCCGCTCCAGCGGGCATCCGTCTTCCACTGCGTCTCAAGCTCTGCAGCGGTTTGGGTCTGGTCTCCTGGACGATGCGTGGTGCTCATCTGTGCCTCCGGTTGGTCGTTGTCGCCGGCGTCGATGCGCCGGTGAATCCAACTCTGCGGCTGTCGCCACATCGGGAGCCGGATTGGTGGCCAGAACTTATGCGGTTCTTCTGGGGCGCAGAAATCTGCCCGCCGGCGAACTGGTGAGCGGAACTCCCAGACGATATCCCCAGTAGGCCAGTCTGATTTCCACTGATTCCGTCGCGATTCCAGAGTTCTGCAATGAAAACCGTTGCCATCGCGGACGAACTCAGCTTGACTGTCACGACACCGAGTCTCGAAGCGCCCACCGCTGGCCGCAGGACCTCTGACAGCCGGCGGGTTCACGCAGCACCAGGCGCCTGGCACCGTCAGGCCGAGAAAGGACCGTCCACCGTGGGCAGCACCATCTTCGAGCGGGCCAGGCCCGCAGCATCCGTCGTCGCTGAGTCGTTGAGTGACACCAGGCACGCCTCGTTCTGGCTCGATGACCTTGGCGCCCGCACGGTGTATCCGCGGGTGAGGGAGGGGATCGAGTGCGACCTCGCCGTGGTCGGCGGCGGCTATCTGGGCCTGTGGACCGCGCTGCTGGCCAAGCGTGAGAATCCGGATGCCCGGATCGTGCTGATCGAGGCGAAGAAGGTCGGCTGGGCGGCATCCGGTCGCAATGGCGGGTTCTGCGAGGCGAGCCTCACGCACGGGGAGGAGAACGGCCGCACCCGTTGGCCGAACGAGATCCACCGGCTCACCGAGCTCGGCGACGAGAACCTGGACGAGCTCGAGCGCGCCATCACCGAACTCGGAATCGATTGCGACTTCGAGCGGGTGGGTGCCATCGACCTTGCTGTCGAGGAGCACCAGCTCGACTGGCTGAAGGAGACGTCGACGGATGCCGACACGGTGTTCCTCGACCAGGACGCGGTGCGGGCCGAGGTGCACTCCCCCACCTACCTGGGCGGGGTGTGGCACAAGCGCAGCAACGCGCTCCTCCACCCGGGCAAGCTCGCAACGGAACTGGCGCGGGTGGCCTCTGAGCTCGGTGTCGAGGTGTTCGAGAATTCGCCGGTGCGCAGTCTGGAGACGGATGCCGGCGAGCCGCGCCTCGTGACACCCCACGGCACGGTGCGCGCCGGGAGGGTGGCGCTGGCGACCAACGCGTTCCCGTCGCTGCTCAAGCGCAACCGCCTGTCCACGGTGCCGGTCTACGACTACGTGCTCATGTCAGAGCCTCTCAGCGAGCACCAGCTGGCCAGCATCGGGTGGCAGAACCGGCAAGGGCTCAGCGATCTGGCGAACCAGTTCCACTACTACCGGATGAGCCGCGACAACCGCATCCTGTTCGGCGGTTACGACGCGGTGTACCACTATGGCCGCCGGGTGCGGAGCAAGTATGAGGACCGCCCGGAAAGCTACCAGCGGCTGGCGAGCCACTTCTTCACCACGTTTCCGCAGTTGGAGGGGCTGCGGTTTTCCCACCGCTGGGCCGGCGCCATCGACACCTCAACCCAGTTCTGTGCGTTCTACGGGCTGGCCCGAGACGGCCAGGTCGCCTATTCGGCCGGCTTCACCGGGCTCGGTGTCGGCGCCACGCATTTTGCCGCGAAGGTGACGCTCGACCTGCTGGCCGGTCGTGAGACGGAGCGGACGCAGCTCGAAATGGTGCGCAAGAAGCCGCTTCCCTTCCCGCCCGAGCCGGTCGCATCACTGGGCATCCAGGCCACCCGCTGGTCGCTCGACCGGGCTGATCACAACGCCGGCCGCCGCAACATCATCCTGAAGACACTCGATGCCCTCGGGCTCGGGTTCGACTCCTAGCTGGCCCAACGTCGCCGGAGTTTGTTGACACCGCGCCCCAATGTTGCGCCGCGTCGTCAACAGATCACCGCGCGGTTGATTCTCAGCCTGCGAAGATTCGGGCAATTGGATGCGTGGAGCAGCCAAAAATTTCCCGATTTTTCTGTTTCGTGAAAGATGAGCGGCTGTAATGCTCGTTCCATGGCCCAGTCAGTCTCTCCCAGCATCCACGATGAAGGTATGCACGATTCACTGACCATCGGTAAGCGCATCCGCCAGCTCCGCACCAGTCGCGGGATGACCCTCGGCGACCTGGGCGCTGCCATCGGCCGGGCCGCGTCCCAGGTGAGCGTGCTGGAGAACGGCAAGCGCGAGCCAAAGCTCAGCGACCTGCAGGCCGTCTCGCTGGCGCTCGGTGTCACCCTCGACGACCTGCTGACCAATGAGCCGCCCACCCGCCGGGCCGCACTCGAGATCGCCCTGGAACGTGCCGGTCGCGGGCCGCTGTTCGCTGCCCTCGGCTTGCCGGCCCTTCCGGTGCGCAAGGCGCTCAGCGATGACGCGATCGAGACGATCCTCGGACTGCACCGCGAACTGGAGCGTCTGCACCGCGAGCGCGCCGCCACCCCGGAGGAGGCCAGGCGGGTCAACACCGAGCTTCGCCAGGAGATGCGCAGGCAGGGCAACTACTTCCCCGAGCTTGAAGCGCATGCCCGCCAGCTGCTGGCCGCCGTCGGCCACACCGGCGGTCCGCTGTCGCAGCGCGTCGCATCCGACCTCGCCAGCCACCTCGGGTTCTCCCTGCACTACGTCACCGACCTGCCCGGGTCTACGCGCTCTGTCAGCGACTTCGCTCACGGGCGCATCTACCTGAAGATGGATGCCGGTGGCGACCCCCGCACGGCACTGCTACAGGCGCTGGCCAGCCATGTGCTGGGAGCCAAGGAGCCGACCGACTACGCCAGCTTCCTGCGCCAGCGGGTCGAGACCAACTACCTGGCCGCCGCGTTGATGGTCCCGGAGAAGGGCGCTGTCGAATTCCTCGGCCGCGCCAAGGAGAAGAAGGAACTCTCCGTCGAAGACCTGCGCGACGCGTTCGCCGTCAGCTACGAGACCGCGGCCCACCGCTTCACGAACCTCGCCACCCAGCATCTGGGAATCCGGGTGCACTTTCTCAAAGTCCACGAGTCCGGCACCATTTCGAAGGCCTACGAGAATGACCATGCGGCCTTTCCGACGGATGCCCTGGGTGCTGTTGAGGGGCAGCTGGTGTGCCGGCAGTGGAGCGCCAGGCAGGTATTCGACGCCCATGACCGGTTCAGCCCGTACCACCAGTACACCGACAAGCCGGCTGGCACCTACTGGTGCACGTCCAGCATCCAGTCGACGACGCAGGGCGCGTTCTCGGTAAGTCTGGGCACACCATTCGCGCACGCCAAATGGTTCCGCGGCCGGGACACCGCCAACCGCAAAGTGTCGAGCTGCCCCGATCCAGGATGCTGTCGCAGGGCCCCACAGTCGCTGGAGGACAAGTGGGCGGCGCAGTCGTTCCCGAGCCCGCGGCTGCAGTCCTCGCTGCTGGCCGCCGCCCCGACAGGAACCTTCACCGGGGTAGACCAGACCGAGGTCTACCAGTTCCTGGAGCGCCACGCGCCGATCCCAAATGAAGGAAAACTACGCGATTAGTCACAGGGTTACTGGCCGAGAGGACATCAGCGACGGATTTCTCCTTCATTTGGGATCGGCGGGGGGCGAACCCGAACGGAGCGGCGAGTCAGCTCGCGAGGAAGCGGAGCAGGGCCCCGTTCACCTCGTCGGCGTGGGTCCACAGCATGCCGTGCGGCGCCCCCTCGATCTCCACATAGTCGGCGTCCGGCATGAGTTTCGCGAATGGCCGCCCGGTCGAATCGATCGGAAGGATGCGGTCTGCCGTGCCGTGCACAATGAGGGTCGGCACGTCGACCTTCGGAATGTCCTCGCGGAAGTCGGTCAGCCAGGTCGGCACAGCCGCTGACGACGCAAACCAGGATGCGCCGGCCGCGACCGTCCAGCTGCCGCGCATGGCAGCATCGCTCAGCCGGGAGTCGAGCGTCTCATCCGCGTTGTAGAAGTTGATGATGAAGTTGTCGAACCAGTCGTACCGGTCGGCGATCGCCGACTGGCTGATCTCGTCGAACACGGCCTGTGGAACACCGGTCGGATTGTCGTCGGCCTGCAGCAGGTAGGGCCCCAGCGACCCGAGGAAGGCCGCTTTCGCGACCCGCTCAGAGCCGTAACTGCCCAGGTAGCGGGCTATCTCACCAGTGCCCATCGAGAACCCGACCAGCACGGCGTCGCGCAGGTCGAGGGTGTCGATGATCACCTTCAGGTCGGCCGCGAAGGTGTCGTAGTCGTACCCGATCGTCGGCTGGCTCGACTGCCCGAAACCACGGCGGTCATAGGCGATGACCCGGTACCCGGAATCCAGGAGGACCGCCTCCTGCTTCTCCCAGGAGCGCCCGTTGAGCGGGTAGCCGTGGATGAGCACCACCGGTTGGCCTGATCCGTGGTCTTCGTAGAACAGTTCGATGTCGGTCGAGTTCTCCTGCCCGACAGTGATGAATGCCATCGCTGACTCCTTTTCCATGTGGATTCCTCGCCCATCATCGACCTCGTGGCTCACTGTGCGCTGTGAATGGGTATTTCTCCAGACTCGTCTGAAACAATTCGGGGGTGAATGAGATCGACGACCTGGCCGACCTGAGAAGCCAGCTGACGCGATTCATGATGTCGTACAAGTTCGGTCTCGACGAGATGACGACCAAGATCAACATCCTCAAAGAGGAGTTCACCCGCATCCACGACTACAGCCCGATCGAGCACGTGAACTCGCGGCTGAAGTCACCCGAAAGCATCCTGAAGAAGGCCATGCGCAAGGGCGCCACGCTCGACCTGGATGGCATCCGTGACGAGGTGATGGACATTGCCGGCATCCGCGTCACCTGCAGTTTCATCTCCGACACGTACCAGATCCGCGACATGCTGGCGCAGCAGCAGGACCTGACGGTGATCCGCGAAGTCGACTACATCGCCAACCCGAAGCAGAACGGCTACAAGAGCCTGCACCTCGTCGTCGAGGTACCGGTCTTCATGTCCGATCGCGTGGAGCAGGTGCGGGTGGAGGTGCAGATCCGCACCATCGCCATGGATTTCTGGGCAAGCCTCGAGCACAAGATCTACTACAAGTACGACCGCGAAGTACCCGAGCAACTCCTGGATGACCTGCGGCAGGCCGCCGAGGTGGCGAACCAACTCGATGTCGAGATGGAGCGGCTGCACGACGAGGTACGCACCCTCGACAGTGATAGCTCCCCGGCACCGCCACCAGTTCAGGGAGTGCCGGAGAGGGTGCTTCGCGCCTTTCTCGGCATGCCGGAACCCACCTGATCTGCCGGATTACTCCGCCCAGTTCTCCTGAATCATCTCGTCCACCGGGTGGATGTTCACCATCAAAGCCCGCCGGTCTCCGCGGTTGGTGAACTCGTGCCAGGCGCCCGCCGGGATGATCGCGATGGTGCCGCTGTGCATCAGCTCGGTCGCTCCATCCACCGTGACTTCGATGTCGCCGTCGACGATCACGAACGTCTCGATGTAGGGATGCCGGTGCTTGCTCGCACCCTTCCCTGGCTGGCTGGTGACGTAGAAGAGCGACACCGGCGAACCGTGGTTCTTGCCCTCGAAGCGGCCCGAGCCGCCGCTCGCCGCGATGACCTCGGCAATGTCGATTGTTCGGATTTCCGCCATGAACCGATTCCACACCTCCGGGGTGACGTGGTCAACTGAAAGCCTGCCCAATAGCTCATCACGGCATTGCGGTACAGCCGGGGCAGACATTCCCTGTCCCGGACCTTGTCGCATGATTCGTTCTCGGCGGGTCGCGCCCGTGACGGTCCGCTCCTCGCGCCGACACCGGCTCGCCAAGCATCCGCTGAACTGCGCGGCGACAGGGCGTAACATTCGCGGAACTCACAATCTGGGCTGATAGACCTAGGACATGCCCTCCGACATGCGCCTGCCGATTCTCGACCTGTCCCGCCTCGATCAGGGAGCGGACGAAGCCGCGGCATTCCGGGCCGAGCTTCGCGAAGCGACCCACGAGTACGGCTTCTTCTACCTGACCGGGCACGGTGTTCCGCAGGAGCTGCTCGACGACGCCATTTCCACCGCCCGGGACTTCTTCACCCTGCCGCTCGATGACAAGATGAGCATCGAGAACCTGAAGAGCCCGCACTTCCGCGGATACACCCGCATCGGCGGCGAGCTCACCCTCGGAAAGACCGACTGGCGCGAACAGATCGACATCGGACCGGAGCGGGACGCCATTCCCAAGGAGCCGGACACCCCCGACTACTGGGTGCTCGAAGGGCCGAACCAGTGGCCGGATGCCCTCCCCCACCTTCAAGAAGTCGTCACCCGCTGGCAGGACCAGCTGAACGCGGTCAGCCTCAAGCTGATGCAGGCCTGGGCGCAGTCGCTCGGTGCCGAGCCGACGTTCTTCGACGAGGCGTTCAAGGAACGACCGTCGACCCTGGTCAAGATCGTGCGCTACCCGGGGAAGGATGACCCGGAGCCGCAGCAGGGCGTGGGCGCCCACAAGGATTTCGGTGTTCTCACCCTGCTCTATGTGGAAAACGGCAAGGGTGGCCTGCAGGTGGAGAAAGACGGCGAGTGGATCGACGCTCCCCCGCTGAACGGCGCGTTCGTCGTCAACATCGGCGAGTTGCTCGAAGTCGCCACCGGCGGGTACCTCAAGGCCACCAACCACCGAGTGATCTCGCCGAAGGCCGGCGATGACCGCATCTCGATCCCGTTCTTCTACGCACCGGCGCTCGACGAGACCATCCCAACGCTGACCCTTCCGCCCGAGCTGAAGGCCAAGGCTCACGGCGTCACCATGGACGCTGCCGGGCAGCCGCTGTTCGACACCTACGGGAAGAACGCCCTCAAGAGCAGGCTGCGGGCGCATCCGGATGTCGCGGCGATCCACCACCCGGAGCTCGTCAAGTGAGTTAGGTCCCACGGCCCGTCGGCAAGCTCAGGGGGTCTCGACGGGCTTGACCCGCGCCGGCTACAGCTCGATCGAGTCCATCTGCGGGTCGGTGTTGCCGTAGCGGTGTGCCGTCATGCTGACGACCTGCTCGCGCAGGAACGGCAGCAGTTCGAGCCGCCCGGAAGTGGTCACCGGCCCGGCGAAGACGGTGATCTCCGGGTAGCGCTCCGACTCGACAGCCAGGGCGTGGCGAGCTTCACGAGAACCGATCAGGCGGATTCGATCGGTTGCCAGGTCGCCCTGCAGCACCCGGGCGTGCCAGCGCAGATCCGACTCCACCACGACACTGACCGCAGTCGTCGGCGAATACTCGCGGCCGAACAGCGCGATGAGGCCGGCCGGCAGCGGCACCGCCGAACTGACCGCGATCGGCGCCCCAGACCTGGTCGCCGCCGCGATCACCCGGATCAGCTGCGCGAGAGGCTGCCCCTCAGCCAGCCGAACGGTCACCGGCACCGGCAAGTAACGCAGCACGTTGCGCTCGACACCGAGCCCGGCGAGGTCCGTGCTCCGCGAGTAGATGCTGTCCCAGGCGCACTGGTCACTGACCGCCCCGGCCCGGATGCGGTCGAATTCGAGAAACTCCAGGCTTGGCTGCGCGGCCTCGACCACAGTGAGTACCGCGTCGCCCACGCCGCTGACCTTCACCGACGATTGGGGGTCGGCGAAGATCGGCTCCCAGTCTCCGAGAGTGAGCAGGAAGTCGGGGCCACCCGCCTTGCCGCCTGGACCGACCTGTGACGCCTTCCAGCCGCCGACCGGCTGGCGCTGCACGAGGGTTCCGGTGGTGGGGCGGTTGACGAACAGGTTTCCGGACTCGACGGAGTCGATCCAGGTGGCGATCTCCGCCGGGTCCAGTGAATGGATGCCGGCGGCAAGTCCGAAGTCGGTGTCGTTCTGCAGATCGATGGCCTCGCCCAGCGTGTCGACCCGCATGATGCCCAGCACCGGGGCCGAAGGGGCGGAGAGGTGGAAGGCCGACCCGGGGGCGACGCCATCCCTCACGCCCGGCGACCACAGCACACCAGCGGTACCGGCTGCCGGATCCACCGGTTTCGGTTCGACCCACCAGCTCTCGCCTTCGTCCAGAGTGGTCAGGGCGCGCAGCGTGCTGCCGGCGGGGGGCCGGATGATCGGACCAACGGATGTCGTCGGTTCCTGCGACAGGCCCGGCTTCAGCGACCTGACGGCATCCGTCAACTGGCGGCGGAACTGCTCCGACTTACCCATGGAACCGACCAGGATGATCAGGCTGCTCGCCAGGGTCGCCTGCCCGGAATGGAAGTACGCACTCTTCACGATGTCGGCCACCGCCAGGTCGGTGTCGGCGCTCGGGGTGACGATGATGGCGTTGCTGCCGCCGACCTCGGCGTGCAGATCGAGGTCTGGCCGCACCGCGCGCAACCTCCGCACCGTCTCACGACTTCCACCGAGCAGAACCCGGTCGACGTTCGGATGCGTGACCAGCTTTTCGATCAGCTCAGGGTCTTCGGTGCCGGCCAATGCCAGCAGGGCACGCGGCACCCCGGCCTCCCACAACGCTTCGGCAACCACCGCGGCGCTGCGCGGAGCGAGCGGATCCGGCTTGACGATGACTCCGCTGCCCGCGGCGAGGGCCCCGAGCACTGAACCGGTCACACCCGAGACGGCTGCTGCGGCGGCGGGAACCACGACAGTGAGGCGCGACGGCACGAACAGGGCATTCTCCACGGATTCGAGTTCGCGTGCCTGCTCGGCGTAGTAGTGGGCGAAATCGACTGCTCCGCTTGCCTCGATATCAGCCTCGGAGATGGTCAGGCCGCATTCGCTGACGAGTACCTCGATCAGCCTCCCGCGATAGGCCGCCAGCACGTCACCCGCCTCGTGCAGCGCCTCCGCCCGGGCATTGACCCCCTGCGCTCCCCACACCTCACCGGCCTGGACTGTCGCCGTGAAGAGTGCCTGCACTGCTTCGGTGTCAGCGATGGAGGATGCCGCAATAGTCTCGGCGCCCAGCGTCGAGTGGCGGGCGCGCTCAAGCAGTTGCCGCGCCCAGGCCCGATTGGCGGCGATCGACGGGTCGGTGTCCGGAGTGTTGAAGAAGATGTCGCGGCCGTCGACGATCCCGGGCAGTGAATCCTTCATGCGGTCCTGCACCCTGTTGCTCGCGGGCACGACGTCGTCGACCTGCAGAAGGGAGGCGAGGAAGCGCTGCGACTCCCGCTCGAACATCCGCTCGTCGCCTGCCAGCTCGAAGACGGCCGACATGAAGTTCTCCGGGCTCGCGTTCTCCTCCAGGCGGCGAATCAGGTAGGCGATGGCGGCGTTGAACTCGCTCGGCTGCACCACCGGGGTGTAGAGCAGGATCGTGCCGACATCCTTCTTCACGACTTCCGCCTGGGCCCTGGCCATGCCGAGCAGCATCTCGAAATCGACCCGACTCTCCACCCTCCGCTGCTTCGCCAGCAGCCAGGCGAACGCGATGTCGAACAGGTTGTGCCCGGCGACACCGATGCGAACCGAGTCGGTGCGCTCCGGCGTCATCGCCCAGCTGAGGACTCTCTTGTAGTTGGTGTCCGCTTCCTGTTTGCTGGCAACGGTCGCAAGCGGCCAGCCGTGCTTGATGGCATCCACCCGCTCCATCGCCAGGTTGGCGCCCTTGACCACACGCACCTTGATGCTGGCACCGCCTCCGGCCCGGCGGCGGGTCGCCCACTCGGTGAGGTCCTGAAGCGCGCGGAGGGCGTCAGGCAGGTAGGCCTGCAGGACGATTCCCGCCTCCAGTTCACGAAGCTTCGGTTGGTCGAGGAGTGCCTTGAAGACGTCGATGGTCAGGTCGAGGTCGTGGAACTCCTCCATGTCCAGGTTGATGAACTTGGCGGAGGCGGATGCTGCCGCCTGTTCATAGAGCGGGGTCAGCCGGGAGACCACCCGTGCGACGGTGTCGTCGTATCCCCACATCCCGAGCTTGCCCGACACCGCTGACACCTTGATCGATACGTAGTCGACGTCGTCGCGGGCGAGCAGTTCGCTCGTTTTCTCCAGCCGTCGGTCGGCCTCGTCGGTTCCGAGCACCGCCTCGCCGAGCAAGTTCAGGTTGAGACGCGCGCCGTCCCGGCGCAGTCGGGACAGGTGCTTGTCGAGGTGCTTCGGCGTCGCATCCAGCACCAGGTGGCTCACCATTCCGCGGAACACCCAGCGCGCGATCGGGACGATCGGCCAGGGCAACAGGGGGGCGAAGCCTCCCGCGATCTGGATGACGACGCGCAGATACCAGGGGAGGAACCGCGGTACCCGGCGGGAGACCTTTTCCAGGTTCCGGCCGGCGACCCGCAGGTCGGTCGGGCGAACGACCCGGTCCACGAACCCGATCGTGAAGGCGAGGCCGTCAGGGTCTTTCAGCACCCCGGCGAGTCGCTCAGCCGAAACATCCCGCTTGCCGGCGCTGATGGCCGGATCTGCCGTCTCGGCCAACCAACGACGAACAGTGGCGACAGTCTCATCCGCCAGTTCCTGTGGACGCGGCACATGGACGGATTGGCTGGATGACATGCTCAAGAACGTACCTCGGAGGTCTGGGAATTTGGAACTACCTCTTAGTGTGCGTCATATGCGACCATAAGATGAAGTGACTTGTTATGCACTATATCGTGCAGTTTTACTGATGAATGGGTGCCATGCTCGATCTTCGCCGACTCCGGCTGCTCCGGGAGCTCAAGATCAGGGGAACCCTGGCCTCGGTGGCCGCCGCGCTCGCCTACAGCCCATCCGCCGTCTCGCAGCAACTCGCGATCCTGGAGAAGGAGGCCGGCGTCAGGCTGCTGGTGCCCACCGGCCGCCGGGTGCAGCTGACGCCGCAGGCAGAAATTCTGGTCGAGCACACCACGCGGCTGCTCGAACAGCTGGAGTTGATGGAAGCCGAAATGAACAGCTCGCTCGAATCGGTGAGCGGAACCGTGCGGATGGCGGTGTTCCAGTCGGCAGCGCTGGGGATCGTGCCACAGGCGCTGACCTCGCTGTCTGAGCAGTACCCGGCCCTGCGGGTGGAGGTCACCCAACGCGAGCCGGACAGCGCTCTCGCCTCCGTGTGGGCGCGCGAGTTCGACCTGGTCATCGCCGAGCAGTATCCGGGGCATTCCGCCCGGCACCTCCCGAAACTCGACCGCGAAGTACTGTGCTTCGACCGGTTGCGACTCGGCACAGCGCCGGGAAGCGGAATCCGCTCCCTCGAGGAGACGGCGGCCACTCCCTGGGTGATGGAGCCGCGCGGCACCGCCTCTCGTCACTGGTCGGAGCAGATGTGCCGGGCGGCAGGGTTCGAGCCGGATGTGCGCTTCGAGACCGCCGACCTGCAGGCTCACATCCGGTTGCTCGAGTCGGGCAACGCCGTCGCCATCCTCCCCGACCTGGTCTGGGCCGGGCGGGCACCCAGCGTCGACCTGGTCGAGCTTGCCGGGGCGCCGGAGCGCACCGTGTTCACGTCCGTTCGGGCGGCGAACGCCAGCCAGCCCACCATCATTGCCTGCCGCAAGGTGCTGAAGGAGTCGGTCGGCTTCCTTGCCACCTGAGGCGGGTCGCTAGGCTCGAAGAATGTCTGACCTCTTCGATGTCGCCATTGTCGGCGGCGGTCACAACGGACTCACCGCAGCCGCGTATCTTGCGGCAGCGGGCAAACGCGTGATCCTGCTCGAGAAACAGGGAACGCTGGGCGGTGCTGCCGTGTCGTCCGAAGTATTCGAGGGAGTCGATGCCCGGCTCTCGCGCTACTCATATCTGGTCAGCCTGATGCCGCAGCGGATCATCCGCGACCTGAAGCTCGACGTGCGGCTGCAGCGGCGGCGCTACTCCTCTTATACACCGCTGGCGGGCACCGATCGCGGACTGTTGATCGACAACGGTGACCGGCAGGCGACCGCCGCCAGCTTCGCCGCGATGGGCGCATCCGCCGACGGGGGCGCCTGGGATGGTTTCTACGACGACACGGCCCGCCTGGCCCAGGCGCTGTTCCCCACTGTGTGCGATCCGCTGCTCACTCGCGGCGAAGCGCGCACGGCTGTCAGCGACGACCGGTTGTGGAACGCGTTCATCGAGCGCCCGATCGGCGAGGTCGTCCGCGACACCTTCTCCCATGACCTGGTGCGCGGCGTCGTGCTGACGGATGCGCTGATCGGCACCTTCGCCCCCAACCTGGACGACACGCTGGCCGCCAACCGGTGCTTCCTGTACCACGTGATCGGCGGAGAGACCGGCGACTGGGACGTACCCGTCGGCGGCATGGGAGCGGTCAGCGGCGAGCTGGCACGGGCTGCGCGGCAGGCCGGAGCTACCATGCTGACGGATGCCGAGGTCACCTCGATCACCCCCGACGGCGAGGTGCGGTTCACCACGGCAGAGGGCGAGCGGCGGATCGGCGCGACCACCGTCCTGTCGAATGTCGCCCCCTGGATGTTGCGGTCGTTGGTCGACACTTCGCTCCCTGAGCAACCTGCAAAGCCGGAGGGCGCCCAACTCAAGGTGAACCTGTTGCTCTCCCGTCTCCCCCGGCTGCGCGACGGGGTGAGCCCGGAGGCGGCCTTCGGCGGCACCTTCCATATCAACGAGTCGTGGGACCAGCTGCAGTCCGCCTACGACGCTGCGGCGGCCGGATCGATTCCGGCCCCGCTTCCAGCGGAAATCTACTGCCACACGCTGGCCGACCCGAGCATCCTCTCGCCCGAACTGCAGGCCGGCGGCGCACACACTCTCACCCTGTTCGGATTGCACACCCCCAGCCGCCTCACCGCGACCCGCGAAGAACTGCAGGCCGCCGCGCTGGCCTCACTGGACTCGGTGCTCGCCGAACCGATCGAACCGCTGCTGCTGACGGATGCCTCAGGGCGACCCTGCATCGAGGCGAAGACGACGCACGACCTCGAGCAGGCGATTGGACTGCCGGGAGGGAACATCTTCCACGGGCCACTGTCCTGGCCGTTCGCGGAAGACGACGCACCGCTCGGCACTCCGGCCGAACGGTGGGGCGTCGCATCCGCCTGGGACAACGTGCTGGTCTGCGGTGCTGGCGCCCAGCGCGGTGGTGGCGTGAGCGGTTTGGGCGGCCACAACGCCGCCATGGCGGTGCTCGACCAGCGCTGAAGACAAGCTGCGAGGGCACTGTACGACCCGGACGGCCTCTTTACCTATGCCTCGAGCAGTGATTAACTCCTCTGTATGACGTTCGATCAGTACGCCAATCAGGGAGACACGGCTGCGTGGGATCCCGAGGCTGCTGCTGCCACCAAGCGCGCGGCCGACAAGATCTTCAACGGCGAACCAGACCACACCGCTCCGGACGATGCTTCAGATGCTGAGACGGATGATAACGAAGGAACTGCCGTGAAGCAGGATCCGCATCCGCCGAGCGAAGTTCCAGACCCAGACATCACCCGCGATCCGTGATGCGCCCGGCCCGGCAATGTCACGCCCGTGATAGTGCCCGTTCCGGAGAATAGTGCTTGTTGCGCGGGGAACTATCTTCCGGAACGGGCACTATTGAGGCCCGACTACTCCCAGATGCTGGGTGCCCCAGCCCTCGTCGACGGCATGGCGACGTCTTCGGCCCATTCCGCCAGCCAGGCCGGCAAGGTCACCTCGGAGAGGTCGACGCCGAGCATCTCGACCAATTCGGCCATGGAGACCGTTCCCCCGGACTTCTTCAGGAACCGGCCGCGAATGAACCCCTGGGCGTAGACCTCACCGTCGACCACGAAGCGCTGCTCCAGGTAGACGGCCTTCTCGTCGTAGCCGACGATCTTCGACTCGAGCAGGTAGCCCTGCCAGGGAGCCAGCGATTTGCGGAAGGTGATGGTCTCGCTCGCCACCACCGGGTAGAAGCCGCGCTTCATCATCGTGGCCCACACCCCCGAGCGATGGAGCAGGTCGAATCGCCCCAGGTCCATCAGCGAGAAGTAGACGCCGTTGTTGACGTGGTTGTTCACGTCCAGGTCGGTGGGCAGCACCCGCAATTTCAGGCTGCCGACATCGTGGACACGATTGCGGGGGCCCCACTTGCTGCGGAGCCAGACCAACATGGTTCGAAGGAACATATGCACGCCGCCACGCTAGACCATCACCAGTGGGAGGGTGAATCCGCTGTGGCTGTCTACAAACATCCGGATGCCGGAGGCGGGTGTGTTGGACGAGTCGGCCCCCGCCCGCGCTCAGTGCCGGCGGTGGTCCTGAATGGTCATTTTCGGGCCGCGCCGCGGTTTCTGGAATCCGCTGGCCAGGATCAGGCGCATGACGCGTTGCCGATGGCCGACCCACGGCTGCAGCAGTTCGAGCATCCCGTCGTCGTCGACCGGTTTGCCGATCAGCGCGTGGCCGACGATCGCCGGCAGGTGGAAGTCGCCGACGCTGACCAGGTCGGGGTTGCCGTGCGCCCGCTGGCTGGTCTCGGCGGCAGTCCACGGGCCGACGCCGGCGACCGACTGCAACCGAACGTCCACGGTTGACGCGGTCACCCGTTCGATGGCCCTGGCCACCGATGCGACGCCGACGGCTGTCTTGCTGCGTCGGGGATCGACGCCGGCCCGATGCCAGTCCCACGACGGGATCATCCGCCAGGCGTCGACAGTCGGGAACACGCGCATGCCGTCGGGGGCCGGTCCGGGAGCAGGCTCACCGTGCGCCGACAGCAGTTGCCGCCAGGCCCGCCACGCCTCCACGGTGGTCACCTTCTGTTCGATGATGGCGGGGATGAGCACCTCGAGCACCAGTCCGGTACTCAGCAGGCGCAGGCCGGGTGAGCGGTGGCGCACGTCGGCCAGGAAGGCATTGCCACCGACATCGAGCCCGCTCCAGTCGTCATCGGCGCCGAGCAATTGCGGCACCCGGCTGACCACCCAGGCTGCACCGGCACCCCAGGCGACGGCATCGATCGCGTCCTGCCCCTGCGTCAGCCGCAGGCTTGCCGGCCCCTCCGGGGTGCGCTGAGTGAGCCAGACCCCTCCAGCGTCGCGCTGGCACGCCGGGTTGCGCGCACTGCGGAACAACGGTGCCAGGGTCGCGGCCAGGTCGACGGGATGCCCGGGGGCGTAGCGGGTGCGCACCGGCGTATCGCTCACGCGGTCGGTGACCTCGCTGCGGGCCTCGGCTACGGCATCCATCCCCAAAAGACTACGGGCAGCTGCTGAGGTCGTCTCCCGCGGGGGGGGGGATGCTCATTTGGCGCAAATTACAATGGGCGGGTGGCCATCCCCAAGATCCTGCTGTACTACGTCTTCACCCCGCTCGCCGACCCCGAGGCGATCCGGTTATGGCAGCGCGACCTCTGCGAATCCCTGGAGCTGGGCGGCCGCATCCTCATCTCCCCGGACGGCATCAACGGCACGGTGGGGGGCGACCTCCCCGCCGTCAAGAAATACCTGCGCAAGACCCGTGACTACCCGCCATTCAAGAACCTCGACGTGAAGTGGAGTGACGGTGGCGGGGATGACTTCCCGCGGCTGAGCGTTCGGGTGCGGGACGAGCTGGTCAGCTTCGGGGCCCCCGGCGAGCTGAAAGTCGACGAGAACGGCGTCGTCGGTGGCGGTACCCGGCTCACTCCCGAGGAGCTGCACGAGCTGGTGTCAGAGAAAGACGTGACCTTCTTCGACGGACGCAACGCGTTCGAGGCCGAGATCGGCAAGTTCGCCGACGCGGTGATTCCACCGGTCAGCAACACCCGCGAGTTCATCGCCGAACTCGACAGTGGCGCATACGACCACCTCAAGGACCAGCCGGTAGTCACCTATTGCACCGGAGGCATCCGCTGCGAAGTGTTGTCCAGTTTGATGGTGAACCGCGGATTCAACGAGGTCTACCAGCTCGACGGCGGCATCGCCCGCTATGGCGAGAAGTTCGGCGATTCCGGGCTCTGGCAGGGATCGCTCTATGTCTTCGATGGGCGGATGGCCGTCGACTTCAGCGCCGAAACGGCGGTCATTGGCCGCTGCTATCGCTGCCAGGCACCCACTAAACACATGCAGAACTGCCAGGACCTGAGCTGCCGCACCCAGTTGGTGGTCTGTGAACAGCACACGATGGAGACCGCCTGCACCGAGCATCCACTGCCCGTCGGCGTCCCGGCCTGACCGCGCAGGGACTGTGGCGTCCATCGTGGGCCGGCCCCGTCTCTGCGGCATAGTTCGCCTCTACTGCCGGCCTCAGCCAGAATGGTTCACATGAGAATCGGAATCCTGACCAGTGGTGGAGACGCACCAGGCCTGAACGCCGTCATCCGCGGTGCGGTGCTCAAGGGCGACCAGCTGTACGGCCAGGAGTTCGTCGGCTTCAAGGGTGGCTGGCGCGGCGTCGTCGAAGAAGACATCGTTCCCCTCGGCCGTCACCAGATCAAGGGGATCAGCAAGCAGGGCGGAACGATTCTCGGCACGTCCAGGACCAACCCGTTCGAGGGCAGGGGCGGCCCGGATCGCATCCGCGAGGTGATGCGCAAGCACGACATCGAGTCGATCATCGCGATCGGCGGGGAGGGAACCCTTGCCGCCGCCAAGAGACTCTCCGATGAGGGCCTTGAGATCGTCGGCGTGCCGAAGACCATCGACAACGACATCTCGGCGACCGACTACACCTTCGGCTTCGACACCGCGGTCCAGATCGCCACCGACTCGATGGACCGCCTGCGCACTACCGGCGACTCCCATGGGCGCTGCATGATCGCGGAGGTCATGGGCCGCCACGTCGGGTGGATCGCGCTGCACTCCGGCATGGCGTCCGGGGCCCACGCCATCCTGATCCCCGAGCAGAAGACCACGATGGACCAGATCGTCGGCTGGGTGACCAGCGCCCATGACCGCGGTCGCGCACCGCTCATCGTCGTCTCCGAAGGATTCACCCTCGACACCATGGATGACGCACACCACGAACGCGGTCTCGACGCCTTCGGCCGACCGCGACTGGGCGGCATCGGCGAGCATCTGGCCCCGATCATCGAAGCGCGCACCGGAATCGAGACCCGGGCAACCACTCTGGGCCACATCCAGCGCGGCGGAACGCCGACATCCTACGATCGGGTGCTCGCAACCCGCCTCGGCATGGCCGTGCTCGACCTCGCCAGGAGTAAGCAGTGGGGCCAGATGGTGGCCCTCCGGGGCACCGACATGATCGCGGTGCCGTTCGAGGCCGCCCTCGGTAAGCTCAAGACGGTACCGCAGGAACGCTACGACGAAGCGGCCATCCTCTTCGGCTGAGTTGTCCGCTGCGTAGGGTGTTCCTATGCGCGCATGGATGGTAACGAAGGGCGACGACGGCGTCAGCTCCGCTCTGCTGGACTCGGCGACGGATGCGGAACTCGGCGACGGCGATGTGCTGGTCGACGTCGAATACTCGAGCATCAACTACAAGGACGGCCTGGCGCTGTCCGGCAGGCCCGGGGTGATCCGGCAGCATCCGCTCATTCCAGGAATCGACCTGGTCGGCACGATCGCCGACTCGGATGACGAACGCTGGCGGCCCGGCGACCGAGTGGTGCTGAACGGCTGGGGGGTGGGCGAAACGCACAATGGCGGGCTCGCCGAGCGCGCGCGGGTCAGTGGCGACTGGCTGGTGCGGCTACCCGAGACACTCTCGCCGAAGCGGGCTGCGGCGATCGGCACGGCTGGGTTCACCGCGATGCTCGCCGTGCTGGCGCTGGAGAAGGCGGATGCCCTCGGCGGTGATGTTCTCGTGACCGGCGCCGTCGGCGGGGTCGGCAGCATGGCCACCAGCTTGCTCTCCGGCCTGGGCCACCACGTGGTGTGCTCGACCGGCCGCCCCGAGGAGCGCGACTACCTCACCAGGCTGGGGGCGGCCGAGGTCATCGACCGGGACTCGCTGTCCGAGCCGGGCAAGCCGTTGCAGACCGAACGCTGGTCGGCGGCAGTCGATTCGGTCGGGGGCACCACCCTGGCGAACCTGCTCGCGCAGACCAGGTACGGCGGTGCGGTCGCTGCCTGCGGCCTGGCCGCCAGCCATGAACTTCCGACGACCGTCATGCCGTTCATCCTGCGCGGCGTGCGGCTTCTCGGCATCAACTCGGTCTTCGCGCCGGCCGCGGTTCGGGAAGAGGCGTGGAGTCGCCTGGCCACCGACCTCGATACCGGCCTGCTCGACAATCTCACCCACACTGTCGGGCTGGCGGATGCCGCGCACGTCGCCGACGAGATCCTCGCCGGGCGCGTCCGCGGCCGAACGGTGGTCGACGTGCACGCCTGACCTCCGGCGCTGGCTTCGTGATCCCGCGGTTTCTGACCAGCCTTCAGCAACGCGCAGCTTGAGGAAACCCTCGCGCCGTATCGCCGCGGAGGTCACGCAGGAGGTCGTCATGCTTCTCGAGCACCACGACGTCGACGCCCGCTTTCGTCAGAAGGGATCCGAGCATGAGGCCGGCTGGGCCGCCACCCGAGATGCAACACGTCGTGTCAATATCGCGGATGCTCGTGGCTAGCCCTGGCTTTGCTCGCTTTGCGCTTCCTGCAGAGCGTACTCCGCAAGGCCCTCGACCAGCGAGTCAGCCGTGCGGGACTCTGCGATCACGTGCACCGTGAGGCCGGCAGCCCGGGAATCGAAAGCCGTGCGGGGGCCGATACAGGCAACGACGGTGGATTCCGGGAGCGGTGCGAGCTGCGCCGCCACCTGCCGGGCAACCGACCCGGAACTGACCAGCACGGCGCGGATGCGGGCCTCCCCGACATCCGTCGCCACCTTCTCGGAGACCGGTATGCCGATGGTGCGATACGCGATGACGAACTCGATGTCGAGCCCGAGCTCTGCGAGGTCGGCGAGCAGATGCGGCTCGGATAAGTCGGACTGCGGCACCAGGACCCGGCCGGCCGTCTCGGACTGCGGCCACTCCTTGAGCAGGCCACGCATCGACTTGTCGGCTTCTGGCGCAAAGTCCACGCGGTAGCCGGCCAGTATCAGCGCGGTGTTCGCTGTCTCCCCGACGGCGGCGACCTTGGTCTTCTCCGGAACGGTGATGCCCTGGCTGACGAGCACGTCGACCACAGCGGCACTCGTCACCGCGACCCAGTCGTAGTCGCCGCGCGCGAGCCTCCGAAGCGCATCGGTGAGCGCGGGCACGTCCTCGGGGCTGGCGAAGTTGACCATCGGGGCGACAACGGGTGATGCGCCGTAGGAGCGAAGTGTTGCGGCAACCACTTCTCCGTAGGCGCCACCACGCGGAACCAGCACACGCCAGCCGGCGAGTGGTTTGGTGCTGCGGAGCGGACTCATGCCTTCAATACTGCCCCGCAAGCTGAAGCGATGGAAATCGCACCCCGCCAAACCGCGATGTTGTAGCGGTTTCGAGACCAGCGCGATGGAGCTATGGCAATCGCGCCAGCGATTGCGCGACCCAAGCGCCGACAGAGCCTGCGAGGGAGGGTCGGGTAGAGCCGAGGTTCAGTCGTCCCCGAAGATCGCCCAGGCAATCAACCCACCGACAACGACAACCGCGGCCGTCGCCCCGATGATCCACGGGACCGGGTTGTCTTCGTACGACACCCGAACCCGGTCGGCGAGGATCCCGGCCTGTTTGGGGATGTTCAGCTTGTCTTCGAGTTCCTCCAGCGTCTCTTCGAGTTCAGCACGCTTGGCGGCGGCTTCGTCGGCTCCGCCCAAATCTGATGTGGTCATCATTCACTCACTTTCCAACGCCGCGCACGACGTTCAGGTCTTTCTCGAGGCTGTTGATGGTTTCTGTCGGCAACGGCGGGATCCCGGCCTGCAGTTTGCGGTAGCCGATCCAACCGAGCAGCGCTGCGATCAGCAGCAGCACGAGTGCCACCAGTAGGGCGGCCAACCACCCGGGCATCACCAGTGACAGGGCAAGGATGGCTGCGGTGAGCAGCACTCCCACCATGAAGAGCAGCACGACGGCTGCCCCGGCGAGCAACCCGGCACCGATGCCGAGGGCGGTGAACTTGCGCGTCAGTTCTGCCTTGAGCTGCTCGATCTCGGCCGCGATCAATTCGCTGACAAGACCCGGCAGATCAGTGAGCAGCGTCAGCAGTGACCGCTTGGGGCGAATCGGTTCAGTCATGGTCCACTACTTCGTGGTGCTGGTTGAACTCGTTCCCGGGCTCTTCCCGGCACCAGACGCAGCGGTGCTGCTCGTAGACGACTTGCTGCCCGACTTCTTCCTGGTGGTGGAACGCACCTGCGAGGCGACCTTCTTGGCGTTGTCGCTGATGAAGTCGACCACCTCCGGGGCCTTGTCCTTCGCGAAGTCTTCGACCGACTCCACCTGCTGCTTGACCCTCGGGTCATTCCAGAACTTGGTGGCGGCGCGTTTGATCTCTTCGTAGCGTTCACGGCCCGCGCGCGATCCGAGCACGTATCCGACGGCAAAGCCGGTGACGATGAGAATTTTGCCTCGCATTAGCTACTCCTGTTCCGATCCAGCTGCCAGGCATCCGCCCGACGGCATTTCAAGCGTAGTGTCCTGCACCATCACCAGGCATGGAGCTAACTCTCAGGATGCTCCGACCAGCATATTCAATGCAGGTACTCAAGGATGTCTCGACCGACGGTACGCAGCGCATCGAGAACACGCAACCGGCTGACCAGATCGGTATCGGCGAATTGGACGGTCACCGCGTAGGCGACGCCCGCACGCGGGCCGCGGACGGCACCGACCTCCGCGCGTACTCCCTCATCGGTCCCCGTCTTGTTGACCAATTGGATGCCGTGGTCCTCTTCCCGGTGGGCGAGCGGGTCGAGACCGAAGGCACTCGCCACCATTGACTGGTCCGAGTTCAGCGACAGCCAGCCCAGCACACGCTGGCTGGTGACCGGATCGACGATCTCGCCTCGGGACAGGGCACCGAACAACCACGCCAGCTCGGCAGTGGAGCCGACCGAGAGCCGGGGTGCATCATCCGGCCCCCGGTAGTTGCGGACCAGGTCGAGGAGCGCGGTGCGACTGAGTCCGAGGGACTCGGTTCGGCTACGCACGGCGTCCAGGCCGATCGTCCGCAGCAGCACATTGGTTGCCAGGTTGTCGCTGGTCGCCCCGATGAGGGTGGCCAGGTCGGCGACCGGAAGTGACGGTGCCTGAAGGTGTCGCCACACCCCGGAGTCGGCCACGTTGTCTCCCGGCGTCTTGTCGAGGATTCCGTAACCGGCAAAATCGCGGGCCGTGATCCGCGCCGAGACTTCGATCAACAGCAAGACCTTGCCGATGCTCGCTGTCGGCAACGCGAAGCGGTCGTCGATGGACACCAATTGGGTGCGAGAGCTCAGGTCGATGATGCTGGCAGACACCTGCGCCCCCTGGTAGGCCAGTTCTCCGAGCGCGTAGAAGCCGCCGGAGAAGCTTTCCGTTCCTTCGGCGCTGCGGTGGCGGCCCACCCTGGTGGCGCGGACGCGCTCGCGCTTGTCCTTGTCTCGCGTTGGTGTCACCAAATATTCACACGCTCGTTCGGATCGAGCCACAGCTCATCGTCGGGGACTACCTCAAACGTCTCATAGAACGCGTCGATGTTGCGAACAATTTGGTTGCAGCGAAATTCGTTTGGCGAGTGCGGGTCGATCGAGAGCAGGCGGATGACCTCCTGGTCCCTGGCCTTCAGCTGCCAGGCCTGCGCCCAGGACAGGAAGAACCGCTCGGCGCCGCTCATTCCGTCGATGAACGGCGGCTGCTCACCGGCCAGGGAGATCAGGTAGGCCTTCCAGGCGATCCCGAGGCCGCCCAGGTCGCCGATGTTCTCGCCGACGGTGAGGGCTCCGTTGACGAAATTGCCCGGCACCTGCCGGGGAGCGAGCGCAGTGTACTGCTCGATCAGGGAGGAGGTCAGTTTTTCGAAGGCCTCACGATCATCCGCCGTCCACCAGTCGATGAGGCGGCCGTCCCCGTCGTACTTGGAGCCCTGGTCGTCGAAACCGTGCCCGATTTCGTGGCCGATGACTGCGCCGATCGCCCCGTAGTTGGCCGCCGCATCCCTGGTCTCGTCGAAGAACGGGAACTGCAGGATGGCGGCCGGAAACACGATCTCGTTGAATCCCGGGTTGTAGTACGCGTTGATGGTCTGCGGAGTCATGAACCACTCGTCGCGGTCGAGCGGCTTGCCGATCTTGCCCAGCTCCCGCTGGAACTCGAACTCACTGGTCGCACGAACGTTGGCCAGCAGGTCGCCTGATGCGATCTCGAGGGCCGAGTAGTCACGCCACTTCACCGGAAAGCCGATCTTCGGGGTGAACTTCTCCAGCTTCTCCAGCGCACGCTGCCGGGTGGCCTCCGTCATCCAGGCCAGATCGTTGATGCTCTGGCGATAGGCCTCCACCAGGTTGTCGACGAGTACGTCCATGCGCGCCTTCGCCGTCGGCGAGAAATGCCGTTCGACGTAAATGCGCCCGACCGCTTCGCCCATCGCACCCTCCACCAGGGAGACGCCGCGCTTCCAGCGGGCGCGCAACTCCGGAGTTCCGGTCAGAGTCTTGCCGTAGAAGTCGAAATTCGCATCGACGAAGTCGCTGGACAGGTAGGCGGCTGACGACCGGATGACCTGCCACCGCAGCCAGTCCTTCCAGCTGTCAAGGTGTTCGACGGCGACGAGCGCGCTCACGCCATCGATGAAGCTCGGTTGCCTGACGACCAGCTCCGCGAAGGACCCGGCAGGCGGGTCGAGCGCCTTGAGCCACCCACCGAGGCCGCTGCTGGTCGAGGCCGCCGAGACGTCCGCCCAGGTGCTCAGGTTGTAGGTGGCTTCGCTGTCGCGGGAGCGCACGTTGTCCCAGTGCTGGGCGGCAATCTGGGTTTCGAGTTCGAAGATTCGGCGAGCGCTGACGGATGGCTCCGGCAGCTTCGCGAGCGTGAACATCCGCTCCAGGAACTCCTGGTACCTGGTGCGCACGTCTTCGAACTTCTCGTCGCGGAAGTACGACTCGTCGGGCAGGCCGAGGCCACCCTGCTCGAGGAACACCAGGTAGCGCTCCGGGTTCCCAGGGTCATTGTCGACGAAGAGCTGGAACAGCCCGCTGGTGCCCCGGCGCTCCAGGCTGCCGAGGGTGGCGAGCAGCTCGTCAACGGTGCTGACGGCGTCCACCTCCGCCAGTAGCGGTGCCAGCGGCTCGCTGCCGAGCTTCTCAATCCGGTCTACGTCGAGAAAGCTCGCGTACAGGTCACCGAATTTGCGCTCCTCGGTTCCTTCCGCTGCCGACTGCGACTCTTCGATGATGTCGCGAACAGCCTTCTCCGCCTCTTCGGCGAGCACATAGAAGGAGCCGTAGCGCGCCTTGTCCGAGGGGATCTCGGTGCGGTCGATCCACTTGCCGTTGACGTGCAGGAACAGGTCGTCTTGCGGGCGAATGTTCGGGTCGAGCTCGTCGGTCTGGATACCGGATGTCAGCTGGGAATCGGCGCTCATGCCTCCAGCCTATTCTCCCGGAATCAGCGTGTGTTGACCTTATCGATCGCCATCACCAGGATGACCCGGTCGGCGGCATCGGCGGGCGGTGCGGAGAGTACTGAGCCGTACCGCGCATTGAGTTCGGTGAAGTACGAACCGGTGGGGTCGGTGACCGTTTCGGCGAGGCGCCCGCGCACTTCGATGTACCGATAGGGATTGCCCGGGTCGGTCACCGACAGCGTCATGGCGGGGTTCTCGAGCAGGTTGCGGAACTTGCGGCGCGTGGTGGTGTGAGTGAACCGGAGGTGTTCACCCTCGAAGGCGAACCACATGTCGTTGAGCTGAATGCTGCCATCCGGCCGAAGGGTTGCGAGGTGTCCGATGTTGGGCTGGTCGAGAAGGGCACGGTGGCTCTCGGGAATCGTGGTCATGACTCAACTCTAAACTTCTGTCCGTCACGGTAAAGTTTGGGCATCTCCAGACAACTCGACCGCGACATTCTGCGGTTGGCCGTACCCGCGCTCGGGGCGCTGGTCGCCGAACCGCTCTTCCTGCTCACCGATACCGCCCTGGTCGGTCACCTCGGCCAGGTTCCCCTGGCCGGGCTCAGCATCGGCAGCGCCATTCTCCAGACGGCGATCGGGCTGCTCATCTTCCTCGCCTACGCCACCACGCCGGCGGTCGCCAGGCGGCTGGGTGCCGGCGACCGGGGCGGCGCCATCCGTGCCGGGATCGACGGCATGTGGCTGGCCGTGTTCATCGGCGTCGCGCTCGTGGCGGTCGGGATACCGACGAGCGGATGGCTGGTGAGGCTCTTCGGTGCCGCCCCAGACGTGTCGATGGCCGCTGACACCTACCTGACGATCTCGCTCTGGGGTGTCCCGGGCATGTTGCTCGTCATCGCCGCGAACGGCCTGCTGCGTGGCCTGCAGGACACCCGGACTCCACTGGTTGTGGCGCTCGGCGGCTTCGCTGCCAACGCCGTCCTCAACGCGGTGTTCATCTACGGCTTCGGCTGGGGAATCGCCGGGTCCGCGATCGGAACAGTTGTTGCCCAGTGGGCGATGGCCATCGTCTACATCGCGATGGCCGTCCGCGCCGCCAGGACGACAGGGGTGAAGCTGCGACCCGGGCTGCGCGGTGTGGGCTCTGCCGCCGGCACCGGGATGTGGCTGCTCGCGCGCACAGCCAGCCTGCGCGTGGCCATGCTGGCCACCGTCTTCGTCGCCACCGACTTCGGGATCACCGAGTTGGCCTCCCTCCAGATCGCGATGACCATCTTCTCCACGCTGGCGTTCATCCTGGACGCCCTCGCCATCGCGGGGCAGGCGCTCATCGGCCACGGTCTCGGCGCATCCGATGTCGATCGTGTCTCGGCGGTGACCCGCCGCCTCATCCAGCACGGGCTGCTCTTCGGACTGCTGCTCGGCGTGATCATCGCCGCCATCGCACCGCTGGCCGGCCCGGTGTTCACCTCGGATGACGCGGTACGGAGCGCGGTCACCGTCACGCTGTACATCATGGCGGCGGGCATCCCGCTGGCCGGCTACGTGTTCGTGCTCGACGGGGTGCTGATCGGCGCGGGCGACGCCCGCTATCTGGCGATCACCGGAGGCCTCAACCTGGCGGCATACCTGCCCCTCCTGGTCTGGCTCGAACAGGCCCGCCCGGATGCCGCTCTCGCCTGGCTCTGGGTCGCCTTCGGTTTCGGCTACATGGGTGCCCGAGCGCTGACTCTCGGCCTGCGGGCGAAGGGCACCCGGTGGATCGTCACCGGTGCAGGCTGATCCTGCTTACCATTGTCGAAATGACCCCCATCCCGCCTTCCTATCCCAGCGGGCTCACGCGATCCCAGGTACTCGCGTGGCGCAACGGGATCTTCGCCATCTTCGCGATGTCCGGTATCGGGATTGCCAGCTGGATGGCCAGGATCCCGGCTGTCAAAGACGCGCTTGAGGTCAACACCGCGCAGATCGGCGTACTCATCTTCGGCATCGCGGTCGGGTCGATCACCGGCCTGCTGGCGGCCAGCCACGTCATCTCCAGTTTCGGGTCGCGCCGGTCGATGGCCTGGTGCCTGATCTTCGGGGCGGCCGGGCTGGCGATGGCCGGCGCGGGAGTGACCCTGGGACAACAGTTCTGGGTGGTGTTCGTGGGGCTGGCGATCTTCGGCGCGGGACTGTCGGTGTGCGATGTGGCGATGAACCTGTCGGGCGCGGTCAACGAGCGGATCCTCCGGCGCACGATCATGCCCGTCTTCCACGCCTTCTTCAGCTTCGGCACCATGATCGGCGCCGGCGTGGGCGCGCTGGCCGAGTTGGCGCAGGTGCCGATCGCGGTGCAGGCAGCCGTGGTTTCGGTGATGATGGTCATCGTCGGACTGTTCGGCGTCGCCGCGACCCAGTCGGAGAACATCCTGCACTCCGAGACCCCGGATGAGGACCACAGCACCACCTGGAGGGAGCGCCTGGGCATCTGGCGGGACCCGCGCACCCTCCTGATCGGCGTGATCGTGCTCGGGATGGCATTCGCCGAAGGGTCGGCCAACGATTGGCTGGCGCTGACCATGGTCGAGGGTCACGGAATCGACAAGCCGACCGGGGCACTGGTGTTCGGCGTCTTCGTCACTGCCATGACTGTCGGGCGGCTCGCCGGCGTGAGGCTGCTCGACCGGTTCGGGCGGGTGCCGGTGCTGCGGGCATCCGCCGCCCTCGCCGTGGTGGGCCTGCTATTGGTGATCTTCGTGCCGAACCCGTGGCTTGCTGTTGTCGGCGTGGTGATGTGGGGACTCGGCTCGGCTCTGGGCTTCCCCACTGGGATGTCGGCGGCGGCGGATGACCCGCGCACGGCTGCAGCCAGGGTCGCCGCCGTTGCCACCATCGGGTATCTGGCGTTCCTGGTCGGGCCACCTCTGATTGGGTTCCTGGGTGAGCAATTCGGCCTGCTGAACGCGCTGCTGGTCGTGCTGGTGCTCATCGTGGCCGCGGGCGCCTTGTCGCACGCCGCCCGCGAGCCGAAGAAACTCAGTCCTCGAGCACGAAGGTCACTTCGAGAACGACCGCCCAAGCGGTGATATTGCCATCAGTGGCCTCGACCTTCTGCTCCTTGACCCAGGCTCCGGAGATTCCCCGGAGGGTCTTGTGGGCGCGCTCGATCCCGATTTTGACGGCGTCTTCGAAACTCGACTCCGACCGGACGTTGAGTGTGGTAACTCGTGCGACGGATCCCATGATTCCTCCTCAGTGATGGTGGATGATTTTCGAGCCTACGCTCGGCGATCAGCCGGGTCGCCAGCTCTCACCTAATGCCCAGCCTCGCCACTCTTGCCATCCGGCCACCCATATGTATACGGTGTCCACATGACTGATTCCAGCCTGGCCATAGAGACGCACGCCCTGGTGAAAGTTTTTGGGAAGAACCGTGCCGTCGACGGAGTCGATCTGGCCATCCCGCGCGGCGGGGTGCACGGCTTCCTCGGCCCGAACGGTGCGGGCAAGACGACCACCATCAGGATGCTCGCCACGCTCTCCAAACCAGACGGCGGAACGGCCAGGGTACTCGGCCGTGACGTCATCACCGAGGCCAATGAGGTGCGGCGCCGGGTGAGCCTGACCGGCCAGTTCGCGTCGGTCGACGAAGACCTCACCGGTCGGGAGAACCTGCGGCTCATCGGGCGCCTGTTCGGGTTCACCGGAACCAGTGCCAAGCGCCGCGCGGATGAACTGCTGGAGGCATTCAACCTGACAGATGCCGCGGAGCGTCAGGTGAAGAAGTACTCCGGCGGCATGCGCAGGCGAATCGACATCGCGGCCAGCATCGTGGTGACCCCCGAACTCCTGTTCCTCGACGAACCGACCACCGGGCTCGACCCGCGCAGCCGCAATGAAGTGTGGGAGATCATCCGCGCCATGGTCGCCAGCGGAACGACAGTGCTACTGACCACCCAATATTTGGACGAAGCCGACCAGCTTGCCGACCGGATCAGCGTGATCGATCACGGCAAGGTGATCGCCGAGGGTTCTTCGAGTGAGCTCAAGGCATCCGTCGGTTCCGGCTCGCTGGACGTGCGTGTGATGGATCCGGCCGACCGGGAAGCGGCGCGCGTCATCCTCGAGCGGGAGCTCGGCGTCGAAGTGCGCGAACGACCGGACCCGAGCGCCCTGACGGCCAGCGTCGGCGGTGCGGGCCTGGTCACGCGAGCACTCACTGCCCTCGACTCGGCCGACATCACGCTGGCCCAGTTCTCGCTCGGGCAGCCCACTCTCGATGAGGTCTTCCTGGCCATCACCGGGCATGCGGCCACACCAGAAACCAGCGATTCCGAGGAGACCGCAGCATGACCATCGAAGCGACCACGACGGCGTCAACACCCAGCGCGTCGAACATCACGTCGGCCATCTCCGGCAGCGAGCGCCCGACCCCTCCCGGGCCGCTCTCGACCTCGTTGACCTTCGGCTGGCGGGCACTGCTCAAGATCAAGCACATACCGGAGCAACTCTTCGACGTCACCGCCTTCCCGATCATGTTCACCCTGCTGTTCACCTTCCTCTTCGGCGGGGCGCTGGCCGGCAGCACAGTGGATTACATCCAGTTCCTGCTGCCGGGCATCCTGGTGCAGGGCGTGATCATGATCACCATGTACACCGGGACCACCCTCCGCACCGACATCGAGAAGGGCGTCTTCGACCGGTTTCGGTCGCTGCCGATCTGGCGACCATCCGCCCTGGTCGGAATGCTGCTCGGGGACGCCGTGCGCTTCAGCATCTCCTGCGTAGTCACCATCAGCCTCGGCCTGATCCTCGGCTGGCGGCCAGAAGGAGGAGTGGGCGGAGTGACGATGGGCGTGCTACTGGTCCTGCTGTTCGCCTTCAGCCTCGGCTGGGTCTGGACCTTCCTCAGCCTGGTGCTCCGGACCTCCGCCTCCCTCATGGGGGTGAGCATGCTCGTCATCACGCCGATCACGTTCGGCAGCAACATCTTCGTCGACCCGTCGACGATGCCGGGCTGGCTGCAGTCGTTCGTCGAGGTCAACCCGGTCTCGCACCTGGTCACCTCGGTTCGCGACCTGATGGGCGGCATCCCGACCGGAGGCAGCGTGGCGCTCACCCTGCTCTCGTCTGCCGCGCTGATCGCGGTCTTCGGGACGCTCACCATGTGGCGCTACCGCGACGCACGCTGACCCTCCGCAGTAGCGAAAACGAAGGAGATAGCGACCCAAACGGCGCTTCGGCGCCCAGACGGCATCCGTTCGCGTCTATCTCCTTCGTTTTCGGCAGCCCCGCCGGGCGGTTACGCTCGTACCGTGCGTCTTGTCATTGCCCGCTGCTCCGTCGATTACGCGGGCCGACTCAGTGCCCACCTGCCCCTCGCCACCCGGCTGCTGTTACTGAAGGCCGACGGCAGCGTGCTGGTGCACTCCGACTCACTGTCGTACAAGCCGCTCAACTGGATGAGCCCGCCGTGCACCTTCGCCACTATCGACCCGGAGCCTGAGCAGGCGGATGCCGGCGTCGCCGAGATCTGGAAGGTCACCCAGGCGAAGACGGCCGACCTGCTGGTGATCTCGATCCACGAGATTTTGCACGACAGCAACCACGAGCTGGGCGTCGATCCTGGCCTGCAGAAGGACGGTGTCGAAGCCCACCTGCAGAAGCTGCTCGCCGAGCAGATCGACGTGCTCGGCGACGGGTACCGCCTGGTGCGCCGCGAGTACATGACCGCGATCGGTCCGGTCGACATCCTGGCGACGGATGCCGACGGCGGCAGCGTGGCCGTCGAGATCAAGCGGCGTGGCGACATCGACGGGGTCGAGCAGCTCACCCGCTACCTCGAACTGATGAACCGGGATCCGCGCCTGGCGCCGGTCGCCGGCGTGTTCGCCGCCCAGGAGATCAAGCCTCAGGCACGAACCCTGGCGCTGGACCGGGGCATCCGCTGCATCACCCTCGACTACGACGAGATGCGCGGCCTCGACGACAACCACCTGCGCCTGTTCTGACCTGCGCCTGGTTCTGGTGATCGTCAGTAGGCTCGAGTCACGATGACGAAACCGTGGACCTGCATCCTCTTCGACCTTGACGGCACGATCTCCGACTCCGCGCCCGGAATCACCGCGTCGCTCAGCTACATGTTCGCGGAGTTGGGCCACCCCGTCCCCTCGCCCGAGGAGCTCCTCCGCTATGTCGGGCCGCCGATCCTCGAGTCGTTCCGTGACTACGCCGGAATGACCCCGGTCGAGTCGGCGCAGGCACTCGCCATCTACCGAGAGCACTACCTGGACCACGGCACGCAGACCAGTCCGGTCTTCGACGGCATCGGCCCGGTGTTGCGGGCCATCCACGAGAGCAGCATCCCGCTCTCCCTGGCGACGTCCAAACCGGAGTTTCCGGCATCCGTCATTCTGGACAACGCGAACCTGACCCAGTACTTCCGGGTGATCGCCGGCGCATCGATCGATGAGATCCGCAGCGCGAAGAAGGATGTCATCGAGGAGGCCTTGAGACGGTTCCGGATGATCGGGGCCGACCTCAGCAACCCGATCATGGTGGGCGACCGTAAGCATGATGTCGAGGGGGCCGCAGCGAACGGCGTGCCCGCCATCTTCGTCGAGTGGGGCTACGGCATAGCCGACGAGCAGGAGGGGGCGGTCGACGTGGTGTCTTCCCCCGGCGAACTCTTGCCCCTGCTGCTGCCGTAGCGGCTGTTAGGCAGCACCCGGAGCCGGGCAGTGCACCTGGGTCGGCCGGCCTTCTCGGCGCTCGACTTCGTGGGCGGACATGGCGACGCCGCACAGCGGACAGGCGGCCTCCCGGGTCGGTGGCTGAGGCGGAGAAGGTGCCGGTGCCGGTGCCGGTGCAGATCGTCGAGCGTCTCGGGCTGCCATTCGAAGATTTGGAGCATCTACGGGACGTCCTGCCCGTCGTGCTCGCCCCGCCCGTGTCGTGCTAGCACCGGGCGGGCACTTCCGCCACACTGAGCGGATGGACTCAGCGTTGACGACCATCGGACTACCCGTCGCCCTCGGCATCATCATGCTGGGGCTGGGCCTCACTCTCACCATCGGCGATTTCGCCCGAGTGGGCAAACATCCGCGGGCCGTGGTGATCGCGCTGGCCTGCCAACTGCTCCTCCTTCCCGCCATCTGCTTCGGCCTGGTATTGGCGTTCCAGTTGCCGGCCGTGCTGGCAGTCGGCATGATGCTGCTCGCCGCCTCCCCCGGCGGCACCACCGCCAACCTCTACAGTCACCTGTTCCGCGGCGATGTCGCGCTCAACATCAGCCTCACCGCGATCAACTCGGTCATCGCCGTCGTCACCCTGCCGATTATCGCCAACCTGGCGATCGCCTTCTTCATGCCCGGTGGGGAGCAGGTCGGCCTGCAGCTGGCGAAGACCGTCGAGGTGTTCGCCATCGTGCTGCTGCCGGTGATACTCGGCATGCTGATCCGCCGGTGGAAGCCGGGATTCGCGGATGCGATGGACAAGCCGGTGCGCATCGCCTCCATCATCATCCTGGTCGTGGTGATCGCCGGCGCAGTCGTTTCCAACCTGGATATCCTGGTCGCCAACGTCGCGTCCCTCGCCCTCATCACTGTGCTGTTCTGCCTGATCAGCCTCACCGTCGGATACCTGGTGCCGCTCTTGTTCAAGGTCGGGCGATCGCAGGCGATCGCGAGCGGGTTCGAGATCGGCATCCACAATGCGACGCTGGCCATCGTGATCGCCCAGACGGTGCTGGGCAGCCTGGAGCTGTCACTTCCGGCAGCCGTCTACGGTGTGCTGATGTTCTTCGTCGCCGCGGCGTTCGGGTTCTTCGTGCTCGGCCGTGTGCGCACAACCGCCATCGACACCGTGCCCGCCTAGCAGTGCCAGGACGTCAGCGGGCGAGGCGCTCCACAACAGCCCCGAACAGGCCGGGCAGACGAGCGGCAGCAGGTACCAGCGCTCCACGCAGCGGTGACTCCGCCCAGGCGACCAGGCCGCTCGTCAGCATCCGGGAGTCACGGGTCAACTGCCGCCACTCCCCCTCGTAGCGACTGACATCACCGGCCACCACACTGGCGATGGCGGCGGATGCCTGGGCGAACCCCAGTCGCAGCCCCTCGCCGGTCAGCGCGTCCACGTAGCCGGAGGCGTCGCCCACCAGGAGCACCCGGCCGGCGGTTCGCGCTGTCGTGCGTTGGCGGAACGGCCCGGCACCCCGACGTTCGCTCGTCGGTTCCGCGAGGGCCAGCCGCTCGGCGATGTCGGGCACGCCGGCGAGCGCCATGTCATAAGAGATCCCCTGGGGCGCGAGCATGGCCACTCCGACGATGTCGTCGGCGACCGGGGTGACGTAGAGCTCGGCATTCGGGCCGTAGTGCACTTCGATGAGGTCACTCCAGGGGCGCACCGCGAAGTGCTGCCGGATTCCGAAGCGGCGCCCTCCCTGTCGCATCGGTGCTGCCAGCCCGGCCCAGCGGGCGACACTCGAGTGCAGTCCGTCACAGCCCAGCAACCAGCGTCCCTGGACACGAACCTGCCCCACCGCGACGGTGATGGAGTCGCCGTGCTGCTCGATCGCATCCGCCCGGCCGGTGATGCGGTCGATGCCGAGCGTCTGCGCGCGCGCCGCCAGTACGTCATGCAGCGCGGTGCGCCGAACCCCGAGGGCGGGGCCGGCCGCAAAATGGTGCTGCACGCCCCTCGTGGTCGAGAAGTAGCCGACACCGGCAAGCGTGCGCCCGATCGGGCTCACCCCGAGTCTGTGCAGCAAGGGGATCCCCCCCGGCATGAGCCCCTCACCGCAGGCCTTGTCGATGGGGCCGGTGCGGGGTTCGATGACGGTAACGGTGAGGCCGGCGAGCCTGGCCTCGACGGCCGCCGCCAGGCCAACCGGGCCACCGCCGACAACCACGATGTCGACCATCGCCCGGGAGTTCATCGGGACAGCGCGGCCAGGGCCCGCTCTTCGACGGGGATCCGGAAGCGGAGCAGCAGCACGGCATTCAGCACCGTGAAGGCCAGCGCGGTCACCCATGAGGTGAAGACCAGCGGGAGGGCAAACCCCTCGATCACGACGGCGAGATAGTTCGGATGCCGCAACCACCGGTACGGGCCCCGTGTCACCAGGCCGGCGCCGGGTACCACGATCACCCGGGTGTTCCACTGGCGACCCAGGGAGGCGATGCACCAGTAGCGCAGGGCCTGGCTGAGCACGACCAGTGCCAGCATCGGCCAACCGAGCCAGGGAATGAATGGTCGTTCCAGCAGCCAGGCCTCCAGGAAGCTGGCCGCCAGCAGGCCGGTGTGCAGGGCGACCATCCAGGGGAAGTGCCCGAGACCGAACTCGCGGCCACCCCGGGCCAGGGCCGTCCGCGCATTGCGCGTCGAGATGGCCAGCTCGACGATGCGCTCGATCCCGGTGGCGAGGATCAGCGCCAGGTAGGCGATCATGCCCACTCCAGCAACACGAACTCGGCGCTCACGCCCGGCCCCAACGCGAACAGGAGCCCGCAGGATCCGCCCTCCGGCGGCAGCGCGAGGATGTCGGCCAGGACGTGGAGCACCGAGGACGACGACAGGTTGCCGACCCTGGCGAGGGAATCCCAGCTTGCCGCGAACGCACTGCCGGGCAGTTCCAGCGAGTCAGCGAACGCGTTCAGTACGCGTGGGCCGCCCGGGTGGGCGATCCACTGATCGATGTCGGCGACCGCCAGCGAGTTGTCGGCCAGGAACCCGGTCACGTCGACCGGGAAGTAGCGCTCGATCACGTCGGTGACGCCGGCAGCGAGCACGATCTCGAAGCCGCTGTCGCGGACGTTCCAGCCGATGACGTCTCTGGACTCCGGGTAGTAGGAGCTGCGCGTGGCGATGACGGATGGCCCGGGTTCGCCGCGGCGATCGCCCACCATCACCACGGCAGACGCGCCGTCGCCGAACAGCCCACTGGCAACGAAGTTGGCCATCGTCTCGTCCCCGCGCTGCAGGGTCAACGAGCAGAGCTCCACCGACAGGACTACGCCGACCTCACCGGGATGTCCGGCAAGGTAATCGTGCACTCTCGCGATTCCCGAAGCGCCGGCGACGCAACCGAGGCCGAACGATGGCATCCGCTTCACATCGGAGCGCAGTCCCAGGCGGGACACCAGCAACCCGTCTATCGATGGGGCGGCGATACCGGTGACCGTCGTGAAGAGGATGAAGTCGACATCCCGGGGGGTGAGGCCGGCAGCCGCCAGCGCCGCGCGCACGGCACGCTCACCCAGTTCGGTTGCCGCCTCGATGAATGCGTCGTTGGCCTCCCCGAAGGAGGACAGTGTGCGATAGCGCTCCAGGGGCAGCGCGGTGTGCCTGGTGCCGATGCGCGTGGACTGGTGCATCCGCTCGAGTACCGCGCGTTTGGCCTCAGAGGGCGCGATCAACTCCGCGAGTTCGGCCGTGATCACGTCCTGCGAGTAGCTGTGCTCGGGCAGAACCGGGGCAACCGCGGCTATACGGCTCATGGGGGCGAAACTAGCACGCTCTTCCGGAACGCGGCAGAAGGCATCCGCTGGAGAGTGATTCCAGTCATTGGAATGGCGTTACAGTGAGCGCTAACCAGCTCGGCTGGTTACGGCCCAACTGCACCTGGATTGCAGCGGCGTTCGACGAACTCAGGGAGCGGATGCCCGCAGGGGCTGCGACACGAGGCGCCGTCGCGCAGCCCCTACGGCCGCTCGGCGGCATAGTCACCGAGCCTCCTGGAGGGCCTCGGACACTGGCGTGGTGCGCCACGCTAGCCTGTGTGCATGGACATCCTGCGGAACATCCTTCTCGTGCTTCACTTCGTCGGCCTGGCGTCGCTGCTTGGCGGTGTGATCGCCCAGGTACCGGAGTTGAAGGCCGGCGCCGCTGCCATTAACTCCGCCATCTTCCATGGAGCCCTCACCCAGCTGGTGACCGGCCTGCTGCTGGTCGGGGTCATCGAGATGGGCGACCTGGGCGACCTGGACAACGCGAAGATCGGCGCCAAACTGGTCGTCGTCATCGTGATCGCCGCTCTCGCCATCATGGGCCGCCGGAAACAGAAGGTGGCGAACTGGATGCCCCTCACCATTGCCGGGCTGACCGTCCTCAACATCTGCATCGCGGTGTTCTGGAGATAGCAAGGCGTAGCCCTTTGGCTGCGACTGGAGGATAGTGGGCGCATGCAGAAATCGTCACTGACCGCGCTGGCCCGTGAACTGCTGGAGGATGCCCTCCGCTCCTCGAGCGGCCGCAGTGCCCGCACCGTCTTCGGCGGACATGAGCGTGTGCTGCGCCAGACCGTCATCGCCCTCGCCGCAGGCAAGACGCTGGCGGAGCACGTCAATCCGGGCGAGGCCACCATCTACGTGCTGCGCGGACGGGTCACGCTCACCGCCGGCCCCACCTCCTGGCATGGCATGGCCGGCGACCACCTGATCGTTCCGGCGCTGCCGCACCGCGTTGACGCCATCGAGGATTCCGCCATCCTGCTGACGGTGGCGAAACTTCCCTAGCCGGCGCGTCAGCGGATGTAGACTGATCGGCTCGCCACACAGCGGGCGCCCCTGCGGGCTTCCCGAGCGTCAGGCGACAATCGTGGGTTTCATCGACGTCAGTGACGTGTCGTTCTCCCTCAGCGACGGGCGGGTCCTGCTCGACGGGGTGTCGTTCCGGGTGGGCGAAGGCGCCACCGCCGCCCTGATCGGCGCGAACGGAGCAGGCAAGACCACCCTGATGCGGCTCATCCGCGGTGAGCTGAGGCCTGACTCCGGCAGCATCGCCATTGACGGCGGCCTGGGCGTGATGGACCAGTTCGTCGGCCACCTGCGCGACGACTCGACGGTGCGCGACCTGCTCATCTCGGTGGCACCCGCTGCCGTGAAGGCGGCAGCCCTTGCCGTCGACCGTGCGGAGCTGACGCTCCTGGAGAACGATGTCGAGCGCACCCAGATGGCGTATGCGAACCGGCTGGCAGAGTACGCGGATGCCGGCGGCTATGAGCACGAGGTCGTCTGGGACACCTGCTGTGAGGCCGCTATCGGCATCCCGTTCGAGAAGGCGCAATGGCGTCGGGTGAATACCCTCTCCGGCGGGGAGCAGAAGCGGCTCGTCCTCGAGGCACTGTTCCGCGGCCCTGAGCAGGTGCTGCTGCTCGACGAGCCGGACAACTACCTGGACGTTCCGACGAAGCGCTGGCTCGAGGACACCCTGCTGGAAAGCTCGAAGACGGTGCTGCTCGTCTCCCATGACCGGGAACTGCTGGCGCGCGCGGCCACCCGAATCATCACCCTGGAGGTGGGAGCGGCCGGCAATGACACCTGGACTCACGGTGGCAGCTTCGCCGGCTATCACGATGCCCGCCGCGACCGGATGGACCGTCTGGACGAGCTCCGGCGGCGCTGGGATGAGGAGCGGATCAAGCTGAGGGCCCTGGTGGTGCGGCTCGGCCAGCAGGCCAAGTACAACTCCGACATGGCGTCCCGTTACCGTGCAGCGCAGACCCGGCTGGCCAAGTTCGATGCCGCCGGCCCTCCCCAGGAACGGCCCAGGGAACAGAATGTGAAGATGCGGCTGAAGGGCGCCCGGACCGGCCGCCGCGTCGTCGTCTGCACCGGTCTGGAGTTGACCGGGCTGATGAGGCCCTTCGACGCCGAACTCTGGTTCGGCGAGCGCATCGCGGTGCTGGGATCGAACGGCTCAGGCAAGTCCCACTTCTTGCGGCTGCTCGCGCAGGGAGGAAGCGATCCGGATGCGTCGGCCGGCCACCTGGCATCCGCTACCCAAATTCTGACCCCGGTTCAGCACGACGGGGTGGCCAAGCTGGGTGCGCGCGTGCAGCCCGGCTGGTTCGCCCAGGCCCACGAGCATCCGGAGCTGATTGGTCGCTCCCTGTTGGACATCCTGCACCGCGGTGACGACCATCGTGACGGGATGGCGCGGGAGGCCGCCAGTCGTGCGCTCGACCGGTACGGCCTGGCCGGCGCCAGCGAGCAGGCGTTCGAGACGCTCTCCGGCGGCCAGCAAGCCCGCCTGCAGATCCTGCTGCTCGAATTGTCCGGCGCTACCCTGCTGCTGCTCGACGAGCCGACCGACAACCTCGACCTGGTCTCGGCGGAAGCACTGGAAGAAGGGCTGGAAGGATTCGAGGGAACCGTCATCGCGGTGACCCACGACCGGTGGTTCGCGCGCGGATTCGACCGATTCCTCGTGTTCGGCACAGACGGCGAAGTCTACGAATCAGACCAGCCGGTCTGGGACGAGCGTCGAGTGGCGAGAGACCGGTAGCTGCCCGGCACGCTTATTTGAGCTGACCCCTGATCTCTCCTCCGGGGAAGGTCGGGGTGTGCACGTTCACGTAGTAATCGCGCGGGCTCTCCTCGACCTGCATCAGCAATGCGGAGTTGACAGTGGTGCAGGTTTCCGTGGTCCAGTCGGTTCCGGCGCCCACGACCAGCGGAATGACGATCGGCCCGGCCACGTTCCGTGGGGCGATGTGGATGTGTGCCGCGACGGCCGGAACGGACAGGTCGCGCGCTGTCAAGGTGTAACAGAGCTGGTCACCCTCGATGGTGTAGCTGAAGAAGCCGCTCGCTCCGGTGTTCGAGCCGGTGGTCTCCTGCTCAGTGTTCAGCGGAATCGCCGGCTCACCACCCTTCACGGCGTGGGCGGCGGTCGAGTTGACGGCGGTGAGTGCGAGAACGGCTCCCAAGACGGCGATCGTCCGGGCGCTGGTTCGGCGTACGGTGTTCATTTTGGTCCTCCTGATAGCGAGAGTCCCCCAATGGGAGGCACGCTACGCCGCTTGGGAAGGGTGCACAAGAGCCAGGCGTCTCGGTGTTCTACCGCGAGGCCCCGGTGCACCGCGAGCTGCCCGCCCGTAGACGGAGAGGCGGGCCAGCCGTGCGCCAGAACGGGCCAATCCGTCTCGAAGTCGGCCCGCAGAACCATCCGTCACATGGACAAGCGAAAGGCCCCCGGATTCCTCGGGGGCCTTTCCATTTCTTCGAGTTTCGCAAACTAGAACCTCTAGTTCCGCAGATAACCCTTGGTGGGTTATTCCCAGAACTATCTGATCAGGCCTTTTCACGAGCTTTTTCGACTCCATCCCCTGCTAGGCGAGATTAAATCCCCTGGGTCTTCCATCGCGGGCCTAGCGATGGTGAATGGCGTCCGCGGGAGCCACCTTGTGCCTACGACCGGAGGAAGGTAGCTAGAACGAACGCCAACACTGCAGCCAACACGAGACTTACCAGCACGAGCAACACCCGTGCAGTGCGCGCAAGTGTTGTTCTGCTGAGAATGGAGTGGAGAAGCAACCCCGAGAAAATCGTGACACTACCGACAAACATGACAACTGTGCCATCTGACTGCGAAACAAAGATGAGTAGAAGCAGGAAGAAGAGGCACACTGCGACACCTGAAATCATGACCGGGATGGGTCGCAGTTTAGGGGGTTCGTTGCGATCCAACATGCTATGACCCTGCCCTAGCGCAGCCGAACTCGCCAAGAGCCCACCACGCTAAGCCCACGACTGCGCCGACAGCAACCGAGACCCCGAAAGTGAAACCTGACGCCCCCAACGCCAAGCCCCAGATCACGGCATACCCGATGCCAATGAGTCCAAGAATCCCTGAGCACGAAGGAAGTCCCGATGGATCACTTGCACCGATGGGATTACAGCCAGCATATGAATAGGAGTTGGCTTCCTGCCCGCTGGGGTCGTACTGGGTGAACCGGCCGAGCGAGGCGTCGTAGTAGCGGGCGCCGAGTCGATATAGTCCGGCGCTGTCGTCGGAGTAGCCGCTGATGTAGCGGAGGTTGATGGTGTCGAGGATGGGGTTGGCTCCGGTGAAGCGGTGTTCGCCGTAGGGGCTGTAGGAGTAGCCGCCGTACCAGGTTCCGTTGTGGTCGAAGACGCCGACGACGGAGTTCTGGTGGTCGGTGGCGAAGTAGTAGGTGTGGTTCATGCCGACGGCTTCCCCGGCGGGGGTGCGGTTGAACACTCGTTGGGTGCTGCCGAGCTTTTCGGCGCCGAGTCCGGTTGGCGAGGTGGACAATTTAGAACGGCTTCTTACGTGTGATCAAACACCAAAGCGCAAGGGGTGCACCGACGACCCCCAGCAGGATTCCAATACCTCCGACGACTGCCCACCCCTCACCCTGTGCGACGAGGAATATTCCGAGGCCAATGGTCAGCAGCGAGGCGACAAGGAGGGTCAACCAATATCGCACCAGACCCGGCTCTTGGCCTCCCGCCCGAGTATCGCTTGGGTCGGCTCCTCTCTGATCCCCTTCGGAGAGCCGTCGCTTTCTGGCCAAGCGCACTGCGTGAATGAAAAAGAAGGCGAGGAATAAGCACGCGACTACGGAAGCCACCGTTCTTGCCGTCGCATCGGGGATGAAGAGGATCGAAGCCACCAAGACCAAGCTCCACCCAACGAGCTGTATCCACACGAATGCCCATGATTCGAACAACCGGCGATCTGAACCGTCCCCGGTTTGATGCCGTTTCCTTTCGAGTCTGGAAGGAAGAT
>JBBDSS010000004.1:0-77037 GCA_040904805.1 Homoserinimonas sp.
TGGCCGGCCAGTTCGTGCGTGCGACGTTCATCTTCGGGGCCGATGCCCGGACGGTCGAGTCGTCCGACTATCCCCAGCATTAAGTGGGTCGAGCAGAAAGTGAGTCGAGCGGATTAGTGGGTCGAGCTCGTCGAGACCAGCCGAGCCTGTCGAGGCCCTTGTCCCGACGACACATCTCATCCCGCTAGCGTGCGGCCGCTGACTCCAGTCGAGCGATCCGGCGGATGGCCGCTTCTTCGGAGGTAGAGGTGCGTCCGAGCGCCAGTTGGATCGCGCCGAGCATCACTCGGGTGGCGGTGATGGCAGGCAGCCAGGTACGTCGCAGGCCGAGCATGGCGCGGTACTGCCGGGGCAGTGAGGCGACGGCTCCGGCGAACAGGATGCGGTAGGCCGGTTTCATGGTTGCGGTCAGCGGCGGGTTGCGGATGAATCCGACTACCTCGGCGACCCGTTCGTCTGATCTGAGCTCGCTACGGAACGAGTCGAGGCCGTCCCGCAGTTCGGCTTCGCTGCGTGGTGGGTTGGGTACGCCGAGCAGTTCGCCGGCGGTGGCCCATTCCCGCACATACTGGTCGGCGCCGCCGGGGATCGGTGCTCCCCACAGCTGATGGCAGGCGAGGAACGAGTCCGCGAACACGAGGTGCACCCAGCGGAGAAGGTCCGGGTCGCCTGCGGCGTAGCTGCGTTCGGCGCCCGCGTTGTCGAGATAGGTTCCGCGAACCCGGTCGTGGAAGCACCCGACCCGTACGGTTTCCGCGCGGGCGAGCGTGGTGTCTGCGTAGGTCACGGTGACCAGCCATTTCACGGTGCCGGAGAGTCGCCCGAGGGCATCCTCCTGGTAGCGGGACCAGTCGTGCACTCCGGCCATGGCGCCCGGATGCAGCGCCTGCAGGAGCAGGGAACGGATGCCGGCGACCATGGTCGGGATCCCACCATGTACCGCCCACGCTGCAGAGCCCGGCCCGAAGTAGCCGGCATCCTCACCCTGCTCGATCTTCTCGACCCAGTAGGGCCGGCCGTCGTCGCTGCCGGTGAGGGTGCTGAGCATGTTGGAGCGCCAGCGGTTCGAGAACCCAGCCATGGTTTCAGGCTACGCGGCGCTCCAGAAAGAATCACTGGCGCAGTCGCGCTGCGCGGCAAACTCACAAGACCGCCCGAAAGCGATTAACAGATAGCCCGGCCACACTATCCACCCCCAAACAAGGCGCGGCTATGCTAATGCCCACGCGATTACACCAGCCGTGCGAGGAGACGAGCACGCTGACGGGGAAGGATGCCTGTGAGCCGGTCGCATCTTGAACGGGACACGACGTCGGGTGAGCCGTTCGTGCCTGCGAAAGAGGCGCTGATTGAGCACCTCACCCGGCTCCGTGACGTCCTGCCGTATGAGGCGGCCCAACTGGTGCTCTACGACCGCGTTCGCGATGAACACCTCGAGGTGGTGCGCGTCGACTACAGCGAGCAGTCTGGCCACGCCCTGGCCATCGACTTTCCGATCGAGTGGCCGAAGAAGGTCTGGTACGCGATCGATGAGAAAGACACCCTGCCGCCGTCGATCGGTGCCGAGCGGGATGTTCCGGGAAGCTTCCAACAGTCGTCGATCTATCGCGACGTGCTGCACCCGGAAGGCTTCCGCGACGGTCTCACCCTCGAGCTGACGCACGCCGGACAATACACCGGGCTGGCCAACTTCTCGGCGGAAAAGGCTGGCACCTATTCGACGGAGTTGCGCGCTCGCGGCAGCGCGCTCGAAGGCATCCTGGGTCACCTTCTGCACTCGCTGGCGCAAGAGTCCCGAAGCCTTCCCGAGAACGCACGGGCCGCGGTCGTCGACCAAAGGGGCGTGGTGACGGAGGTCACCGGGAAGCGACTCACTCCGCTGATCAGCGACCCCGATTTCATCGCCGTACTCCAGCCGCTGTTCACCGCAAGCACCCCCGAAACCTCATTCCTCTGGGACATCGACCGCCGCTGGTACCGCGTTCTGGTGAAGCGACTCGACCAGCACTCCGGGCGCCCCGGCTCGTCAGCCACCCGACTCCTGGTGAGCACGGTCAGCACCGAGCGCCCGTACCAGCTCACCCGCGCCGAACTGCGGACACTCACCTATATGGTCGGCTCCGCATCCAACGAGGCAATCGCGTTCGCGATGGGCGTCAGCGAGCGCACCGTGCACACCCACGTTGCCAACGTGCTCGCGAAGATGGGCTGCGAACGGCGAACCCAGGCCGTTGTTCGCGCCGTGCGGTACTCCCTGTTCCGCCCTGAGCCGCACCCGGTCGCATCGCTCGGCTCACTCGCCTCCTGACGTTTCGCGGTTCTCGGCATTTCTACCGATGAATGCGCAGCCCCGGCAATCTAGCGTTGCTGGGTAACGCGAAGATGTCCATAGGCGGTCATCTCGGCCCGGGTTACAGCGCCGCGGGCCGATTGCACGATCAACAGGAGCGGTCATGAAAATGAAGAAGAGTTCTGCACTTGTCGCGGCCACCGCGACCCTCGCCCTTGCCCTCACTGGTTGCAGCGCAGCGGATGCCGGACCAGGGTCATCCGACGATAAGGGCTCTGTCGCCATGAGCTTCGGCGGCCTGGACATCCAGATCTGGGTGGACATGCTCAGCTATATGGAGCCGATCATCGAAGACGCCGGCTACGAGCTGATCACCGACGACCCGAAGTGGGACATCCAGACCCAGGTTTCCGACTGGGAGACCTGGATTGTGCGCGGCGACGTCAAGGCGATCATGGGCTACCCGGTGCAGTCCGACTCGATGGTGGCGGTCACCCAGCAGGCACAGGACGCCGGCATCCCGGTGGTCGGCTACGCCTCCGAGTGGGAGGGCACCAGCAACAGCGTTGTTCTCGACAACTTCGCCGACGGCAAGATGCTCGGCGAAGAGGCCGTCGCCTGGATGGAGGAGACCTACGGCACCTCCGCCGAGATCCCGGTCGCCCTCCTCGGCTACTGGGACACCGACCTCGGGCGGGAACGGTCGGAGGGCATCCGCGAGGCACTCGATGAGAGCGGCCTGAACCTGGACATCTCCGAGATCCCGGTGGTGAGCCTGGACGACGGATACGCGGCCGTGCAGAACCAGCTGACCGCGGTGCCTGACACCAAGGTGTGGTTGGCCATGGCATCCGACCCCGCCCTCGGCGCCTACCGTGCGCTGATCGACGCGGGCGTGGACCCGGAGGACCCGGAGGTCATCCTGGCCAGCCACGACGCCACCAATGAGGTGCTCGACATCAACAAGAACGCGGACTCGTTCTACCGCCTCAGCTACATCCTTCCGGCTGAGGAACTGGGCCGCGCCTGCGCCGAGATGCTGATCGCGGCCGCGGAGGGCAACCTCAGCGGGAACAGCACGGTGGAGCCGACGCGGGTCACCCCGGAGAACGCCGACGAGTTCTACACCAACTAACCGCACCAACAAGGAGACATCGTGGTCTTGCAGGCAGACGTTCCCCGGCTCGAATTCAGGGACCTGACCGTCGACTTCGGAGCAACTCGTGCTCTGGACGGCATCTCGGTGAGCTTCCAGCCCGGCGAGATCGTCGGCCTGCTCGGCCACAACGGTGCAGGCAAGACCACCTTGTTCAACGTGGCAGCAGCGGTGATCAGCGCCAGCGGCGGCAGCTACCTGATGGATGGCACGGAGATTCCCGGCCACACCAACCCGGCGATGATCGCCGGGATGGGGATGACGATCATCCACCAGGAGCCCGCCCTGGCGCCGAACCTCAGCGTCTTCGACAACCTGTTCCTGGCCCGCAAGGTGTCGGGGTCGCGCAAGGATCGGGTGGCGTTGGCGACGGATGCGCTGGAGCGGGTCGGCGCGACGGTGAGTCTCGACCAGCCGGTGGAGACTCTCAGCCTGGGTGATCGGCAGTTGGTCGACCTGGCTCGCGGCCTGCTCGGCGGCGAGCTGAAGGTGCTGCTGCTCGACGAGCCGACCGCCGCGCTCGGGCTGGCCGAGACGAAGGCGCTGCACGACCTGATCCGCGCGTTCGCCGCGGCCGGCACGCTGGTCATCTACGTCTCGCATCGGCTCCCCGACATCCTCGAGGTCTGTGAGCGCATCGTGGTGCTGCGGGCCGGGCGCCTCGTGGTTGATGACGCGGCGAGCGCGTTCACCCCGCGCAAGCTGGCGGAGGCGCTGGTGCCCGACGTGATGGCTGACGCTTTCGAGCATCCGCAGGTCGGTGACGAGGTGCTCTCGGTCGCCGCGCCCGCCCCGATCGCTTTTCGCGAGGGAGAGGTGGTCGGACTCTTCGGCATGGCCGGTGGTGAACAGTTCACATTGCTGGAGCGGATGTTCGGGCTCCACGATCCGTTCAGGTTCACCCTCGACGGCCGCGAGTTGACCATCTCGTCGCCGAACGCGGCGATCAGGCACGGTGTCTTGCTGTGTCCGGCTGACCGGGAGAAGGACGGCCTGATCGGTGGGCTCCCCGCCGCGGTCAACGTGTTCCTGCCCTGGTACGGCGAGCGTGATTCGCGCGGCTGGTGGGTGGACAACAACACCGGCAAGGCCGACTACGAGCTGGCCCGGCGCGAGCTGAACATCCTCGGGCCGGACGGCACCGAACCGATCGACCAGTTCAGCGGCGGCAACCGGCAGAAGCACTTGCTGGCCCGGTGGATGATCCCCAGGGTGCCGCGCGTGCTGCTGCTCGCCCAGCCGACCCAGGGTGTCGACGTCGGCGCGAAGGTGGACATCGCCCGGATGGTCAGAAAGCTGGCGCGCACCGGCACCGTGGTGATCATCGCCTCCGCCGAGTCCGACGAGATCTCGTCAATGTGCGACCGCGCCTACGTCATGCTCGGCGACCGGGCCCAGCTCGTCGAGCGCGGCCCCGACTTCGACGAGTCGCTGCTGTCGACGCTCCTGCAACTCGCCGCCCACTCCACAGCCGCCTAACGCCGCTCGACCGAAGGAACCCCTCCACCTATGTTCACCACTGGCAAGCTGAAAATCTTTCTGGCGCAGAACGGCATCTTCATCGCACTGATCCTGCTGGTCGCCCTGTTCGGGATCATGAACCCGAACTTCCTCTCTCTGGGCAACGCGGAGAATATTCTCCTGCAGTCGGTGGAGTTGGGGCTGATCGCCTTGCCGCTGGCGTTCCTGGTGATGACCGGGTCGGTCGACCTCTCGGTCGGCTCCATCGCATCCGCCGGCGCTGTGACCTCAGGCATGGTGATGGCCAGCACTGGGTCAGCGGTTCTCGGCATCGCGGTGGGTGTCGGCTTCGGCCTGATGGCCGGGGCGATCAACGGCTTTCTGGTGTCATTCCTGGGGCTGAACCCGATCGTGGTCACGCTCGGTTTTCTGAGTGTGTGGGGCGGTTTCGCGCTCATGCTGACCGGAGGAAAGACGGTCACGAGGTCGGACCTTCCGGAGGACTTCCGCGAGTTCGGGTCAGCAACGGTGGGGCCGCTACCGGTGCAGATCATCGCGCTGATCCTGGCGGTCGCGATCGCCTGGTACCTGCTCAACCGCAACAGTGTCGGGCGCCGGGTGCTGGCGATCGGCGGCAACGGTCGCGCCGCGTTCCTGATGGGCATCAAGGTGAAGCAGACCCGCTTCTGGTTGTTCGTGGCCAGCGGCCTGTTCAGCTCGATCGCCGGAATGCTGTTGGCGGCGAAGGTGCAGTCGGCCAGCCCGACCCTCGGCAGCGGGATGGAGTTGCACGCGCTCACCGTCGTGCTGCTGGGTGGCGTCGCGTTCGAGGGCGGCGTCGGTCGCATCAGCGGCGTGATCGCCGGGCTGCTGTTCTTCCGGGTGCTGCGCAACGGTCTGGTGTTCATGCAGGCGTCGCCGTTCCTGCAGACCATCCTGGTCGGCCTCACCCTGGTGGTCGCCGTCGCCCTGGACAGCTCGATTCAGCGGATCGTGAAGAACTCGTGGGCGCAACTGGGCAAGAAGGCCATCGACGAAGACAAACCGGACCAAGACGAGCCCGAAGACTCGTCCAGGGTTCGACTGACTGTGTGACGACGAGCTACTTCGTCGGCTGAAACAAGGGGAGAGATACGGATGAGACGCACCGGCTACGTCTGGCACGAACAGTACGCATGGCACGACACCGGAACGTATGCCGGGTTGGTGCCGGCAGGCGGAACCACGCAGCCGCACCAGAACTTCGAGTCGCCGGAGTCGAAGACCCGATTCGCGGGACTGGTCGAGGTCAGCGGGCTCATCAACGACCTGGTGAAGATTCCGGCGCGGTCGGCGACGGAGGAAGACGTGCTGCGCGTTCACACCGCCGAGCACCACGACAACATCAAGACGCAGAGTGATGCCGGGGGAGGGGACGCCGGTGACGGTTGGTCGCCGTTCGGTCGTGGCTCTTACGAGATCGCCCTGCTCGCTGCGGGAGGAACAATTGCCGCAGTGGATGCCGTGCTCACCGGCGAGGTCGACAACGCCTATGCGCTGGTGCGGCCGCCCGGCCATCACGCGGTGCGCGAGACCGGGATGGGTTACTGCCTGTTCGCGAACATCGCGATCGCCATCGAGTGGGCGCGCAAGCATCACGGTGTGCAGCGGGTCGCGGTGGTCGACTACGACGTGCACCACGGCAACGGCACCCAGAGCATCTTCTTCGAAGACCCGGATGTGCTGACGATCTCGATTCACCAGCACCAACTGTTTCCGCAGGACACCGGCCTGGTCACCGAGCGCGGCTCCGGCGACGGTCACGGCACCAACATCAACGTGTCGCTGGCGGCGGGGGCCGGCAACGAGGCCTACCTGAACGCGATCGACCGGGTAGTGTCCCCGGCCGTGCGCGCGTTCAAGCCCGAGATCATCATCGTCGCGAGCGGTTTCGACGCCAGCGCGGCTGACCCCCTGGGGCGGATGTCGGTGACCGCTTCCGGGTTTAGGGCAATGGCCGAGCGGCTGGTCGACCTGGCGGCGGAGGTCTGTGGAGGCAAGCTGGTGATGTCGCACGAGGGTGGGTACTCGCCGGTCTACGTGCCGTTCTGCGGGCTGGCCGTGTTGGAGGCGTTGTCGGGCAAGGAGACCGGCGTTGTCGACCCGTTCGCGATCTCCTTCGAGAACTCGCCGACGCATCCGCTCACCCCCTGGCAAGACGAGGTAATCGCCCAGGCGGCGGCGCTCGCCGAGGAGCTGCAACTGGTGGTCCGCTCCGACTAGCTCCCTTGCTGGTCGAGTAGCCCGCGAGCGAAGCGAGCAGGCGTATCGAGACCCCTTACCGAGCATCCGCCCCCAACCGAGCAATCCGCCGCAAAGCGGCCTCCTCCGACGACGACGTGCCATCCAGCACCAGCGCGATCCCCCACAGCATCACCCTCGTCGCCGTGACGGCGGGCAGCCAGGTGCGGCGAAGCCCGAGCATCTCCCGGTACTGCCGCGGCAGCGAGGCCACCGCTCCGGCGAACAGGATGCGGTAGGCCGGTTTCATGGTTCGAGTCAGCGGCGGGTTGCGGATGAAGCGGACCACGTCGGCGACCCGCTCATCCGCTTTGAGCTCGCTCCGGAAGGAGTCGAGTCCTTCCCGTAGCTCGAGTTCGCTGTGTGGTGCGTCGGGCACGCCGAGCAGTTCGCCGGCGGTGGCCCACTCGTCCACGTACTGGTCGGCGCCGCCCGGGATCGGCCCGCCCCAGAGTTGGTGGCAGGCGAGGAAGGAGTCTGCGAACACGAGGTGCACCCAGCGGAGCAACTCCGGGTCGCTGGCCGCGTAGCTGCGCTCGTTTCCCGCGTTGTCGAGGTAGGTTCCGCGCACGCGGCCGTGGAAGCGCTCGACGCGTGCGGTTTCGGCGCGGGCGAGGGCGGTGTCTCCGTAGGTGACGGTGACCAGCCATTTGACGGTTCCGGAGAGCCGTCCGAGGGCATCCTCCTGGTAGCGCGACCAGTCGTGCACTCCCGCCATGGCACCCGGGTGCAGCGCCTGAAGCAGCAGGGAGCGGATGCCGGCGACCATGGTCGGGATCCCACCGTGAACGGCCCACGCCGCCGAGCCGGGGCCGAAGTACCCGGCATCGTCACCGTGCTCGATCTTGTCCACCCAGGGCGGGCGGCCGTCGTCGTCCCCGGTGAGGGTGCTGAGCACGTTGGAGCGCCAGCGGTTAGAGAACCCAGCCATGGGTTGAGGCTACGTCCCGTCCCCGAGAAAACGCCCGCTCAGCCGCCGAACTTCACCACGCTCTGCACCGCCGCATGATCCGAGGGCCACCCTTCCTCATGCCGCCGCACGTTGATCCCGGCTTTCAGCACGTCGATCCCCGGGCTGACCAGCACCCAGTCGATCCGCTTCCGCTGGTGACGCGGTGGTCGGTAGTTGAGGAATGTCCCCCACACTTCGGTGACGCGCTCCTGCGTCACATCCCAGGCGTCGACGAGGAGGCCGTGTCCGGTGAGAGCGTCGTAGGGGTCGGTGTCGGCATCCGTGTTGAAGTCGCCGGTCATGATGGTGGGCAGTGGCGAGGCGAGGACGATGCGTCGCAGATCCTCGGCGGAGCGCAGTCGTGACGTGCGTGACTTGTGGTCGAGGTGGGTGTTCACCGCCTGGAACTCGACGCCGGTGTCGAGGTCGCGCATGGTGGCGTCGACGACGATGCGAGGTACGCGGTTGCCCCAGGTGGTGGAGCCGGACACCTCCGGGGTGTCGGAGAGCGCGGTCTGCCGCCATTCGAGCACGCGCAGTCGGCGGGAGTCGTAGAAGATCGGGCAGCCTTCGCCGCCCATGTTGGCTTCGCGGCCGTGGCCGATGGAGTGGTAGTGCTCGCCGAGTGCCTGGCGCAGGGACTGGGCCTGTTCGAACAGTGCTTCCTGCACGCCGATTAGGGAGGGTTGTTCCCTCCTGAGTAGCCGCCTCAGCAGCGGACGCCGGCGCGCCCACCGGTCAGGGTTGTGCGGCATCAAATGCGGCAACCGCCGACGGATGTTGTAGCTCATCACGTGCAGGCCCGGTGCCTCGATTGGGCCAATCAGTGGGCCATCCGTCATGCAGCAAGCCTAGGTTGCTCATCTCGCTGGTTGAGCTTGTCGAAACCCCCTCGCGCAACAATTTCCTTGTTCACGCCTCTGCCGAGGAGAATCCTTCTCATGCGCTACGAAACCACGATGTACCAGGTAGGCAACAACACCGGCATCCCAGTCCCCACCGAAATCCTCGACGCCCTCGGCGGCGGCCGCCGCCCCGCCGTCACAGTCAAGGTGAACGACTTCGAGTACCGCCGCACGGTCGGCTCGATGAATGGGCAGTTCCTGATCCCGTTCAGCTCCGCTCTCCGGACAGAGTCCGGCATCGCAGGCGGTGACGCGCTCAGTGTCGATATCGAACTCGACACGGCTCCTCGCACGGCGGAACCGGCGGCTGACCTGGCCGAGGCGATGGATGCTGCAGGCGTCCACCCGGCGTTCGACGCCCTCAGCCCGTCCCGTCAGAAGGCACACGTCACCTCGGTCGAGTCCGCTAAGACGGAGGAGACGCGTGCCCGCCGGGTGGCGAAGGTGGTCTCGGATTTAGGCGGTTAGTCTCTAGGCTGCAATGGTTGGCGCGTGTCCAGCCGGCATGTGCTTGGAGAAATTCACAAACTCGGGGATTATCGGGTCCATGCCCGAAAACGCAACGAAGCCGCTATCGCTGAGAGATGACCCCTTTCTAGGAGCTCGTCTTTCCCTTCCTGGTGTAACGCGTTACATCAAGTTGCGACGCGCTCGAAGGCTTGCAGTAGCCGGCGCTCTCTTGGCGCTGGCGTCGTTGACCGTTAGCTATGCGATCGGTCTCAATTTGGTCGGTGCGCTCTCGGGAGCCGTACTCCTGGTGCTGGGTCTAACTGCCACGGTGGCGTACAGCATGGAAGTGCTTGCCACTCCTGCCGTCAGTATTCCAGGTGAGCGAATCGCGGACCCATTCTGATGTTATTTGCGTCGATAGTTTCCAGCACGTTTCTCGCTACGATCGCCGTGATTATCCTGTGGGGGGCATTTCGTGACAGCAAGCGGCTCGCAGAGGGAAGGAAATTCCTCGCGAAAAGAAACACCCCTGGGAACGATGGATTCCTAGGATTCTTTTCACCTGAGGAGCTCAGGGGCCTCGAGGAGAACCGCAACAAGTGGATCGACAAACAACTGCCGGACCCTCGAGATGGCGTGATCTCGCGTGATCTCGCACGTGTGTATTGGAGGATCGCGACGCACAAAGCTGAGACAAGCGACATGCTGGCTGAGGTAGTCATCGTGGTTGCATCGGTGACACTCGGCATCGTGGGCGGGAACCTCTGGATCGCATTGAGTTCAGCCGGGTTCCAATTGGCAGAGTGGATTGCCTTGCCTGCGATTGTATTCACCCTTGTACTAGTGGTGCTTGCCTATGGGGTGTCGTCGAAGGTCGCCGCTAGCCGTCGATGGCAGGAAGCAATCCGCTTGTATGCCCGGCTGGGCTGGCCGGAGGAGAAAACCGTCGTGAACGTACCCAAACGAAACGGTTTCCGGCTCAACTGGTTTTCTCGGTGACTAGGGTGTTGCCCTGCTAGACCCGCAAGGGCGCCCACATTCTGCGGTGGTACTTCGCATTGGACACATCAATTTGATGGCCTTTCGCAAAACTGAGCTCAGTGAACGGCTTGTAGTCGATGGTCCGAGCGACGCTGAGGTCGTCGAGGATGACCATTCCGCCAATGTCGAGCTGCGTGTGGTGGTTCGGGCAAAGGCACAGAATATTGTCTAACTTGTCAGCGCCGAGATGGGGAGTTCCTAGGGGCTTTACATGTGCGCCTTCCGAGTACAGTCGCTCGCCTATCCCGGGGATGCTTGATCCACAGACCTGGCACTTGTTCGAGTACATCGATTTCACACGTCGAGACAGGGCGGTATCGCGGAGTCTTCGGATGACAACGCTGCTTGCATATGCGGGATCTGATTCGGCGGGAACATTGGCAACGAAAGGCTCTTGCTCGGAGACGCGCTCCAGCGTGTAACGCATGAGCGTGAAGCCGTCTGGGTTTTGTTGGTGCCAGTAGCTCGTCACAAGGTAAAGGCCGGCGTATCGGTACCCTACAGGAGGGGCATACGGTGAGGGCAACTTACTACCGCGGATCACCCGGACTGGCAAACCTCGGACGAAGCTTGTCGCCAGTGCCGCGTTGCCTCGAGCGGAGGGATCCTGGTCCGCCACCTGCTTCTTTCCGGGCCCCTGTCCTCCATGCCCCGTGTAGAGAATGTAGTCGCCGTGGTCTTCATCGTCTGGGTAGCCACCCGAAAGGACTATGGCGTCGGCACCCTCATGGGGAGTGCCAGCAATCCCGGCTTGTCCTTGGTTGTGGAGTTTGGCGTGACGGAGTTGATCGCGGCTCTCGAAGAGCTCGCCTACCTTGACGCCGTCCGGGGTGCCGAAGAACCGAACCATCAGCGTCGCCCTGTGCGTCCGTAGTCGCTTTGATCGAGCGGCTCACTATTTTGCCAGATTGCTGACGCTCGGTTGAGTTCGAGCCACCGGTAGTGGTCGCGAAGACCCCGACTCACCCCAACGCGAATGATCCCGTACAGGACTAGAAGCCCGACGATCGCGCCAAGCAGTGGGAGCAACACGGCGTAGAGCGCTGCGACCCATACCAACTCCGTGTCCATGTTGAGGATCATTTCAGTGATTGGCTTGGACGGCTATCTTTTTCGAGAAGATCAGGGCAATCCGCCCCGATGTGGGGTCGTCCCAGGGAGGTGCTTCGCGGATGCTTCGCTAATCTGCCTCGGGTCTTGAGTCGGCCACACCAGGAGTGTCAGACGATGGTGCTAGTTCTGGTGTTGGGTGCCGCTCGAACGCTTCGAGCGCAGCTCCGCTATCATCGGGAACGCTGGCCTGCACGGGCCGCGGTGGGGGGCGATATGAGCGAGCCGTGGTTGTCAGCTGACTATGTCGCCGTTCATCTTGGCGTCACCCAAGACGCCGTCTACACCTGGATCCCTGAGAAGCGCATGCCCGCCCACGAGATCGGTCGGCTCTGGAAGTTTCAGGTCAGCGAAGTCGACGAGTGGGTGCGGACCGGCGGCGCAGCCGCAAACGCGACTGATGGGGCGGGTGACTAACAGCTTGCGCATAATCAATAACGTCACAGACTTGCTCGGAGACGATCTGAAGGGCGAAATCACCCCGGGTTCCAAGGTCCGAATCGCTGCATCGACGTTCTCAATCTTCGCGTTCGAGGCTCTCCGTAAAGAATTGGAGCAGGTCTCTGAGCTGGAGTTTATTTTCACGACGCCAGCGTTCGTAACGGAGAAGATGACGGACAAGCTCCGCAAGGAGCGGCGTGAATTCTTCATCCCAGGGGGGCACGCCGAGTCGAGCCTGTCTGGGTCGGAGTTTGAGATTAGGTTGCGTAACCAGCTCACCCAGCGCGCAGTCGCGAAAGAATGTGCCGACTGGGTACGCCGCAAGGTCACGTTCCGTTCGAACGCAACCAGCAACCCGATGCAGCAGTTCGCGGTTGTTGGCGACAGTGCTGCCTACACATCCCTGCAGGGCTTCACCACGGCTGACCTCGGATACGAGCGGGGCAATGCTGTGTCAAACATGGTGCAACGCGTTGACGAGACTCCGATGACGTCGCAGTACCTCCAGCTGTTCGACCAGATTTGGCACAATCCCGATCAGCTCGACGATGTTACTCAAACGGTCCATGACCACATTGCCAGCGTGTATGCGGAGAATGCCCCATCGCGCATTTACTTCCTGATCCTGTACAACCTGTTCGCGGAGTTTCTTGACGACATCAACGAAGATGTATTGCCGAACGATCGCACTGGCTACCAGGACACGAAGGTTTGGCAGAGCCTCTACAACTTCCAGCGCGATGCGGCGACCGGGATCATCAACAAGTTGGAGACGTATAACGGGTGCATTCTCGCCGACAGCGTCGGCCTGGGTAAAACCTTCACTGCACTGGCAGTGATCAAGTATTACGAGTTGCGCAACAAGTCGGTGCTCGTGCTTGCTCCGAAGAAGCTCTCCGAGAACTGGACAAACTACAACGCGAACCTCACGACAAACATCTTCGCCTCTGACAGGTTCAACTACGACGTCCTCGCCCACACCGATCTCTCACGCACCCGCGGCGAGTCGCTCGGCTTGAGGCTGGATCGAATCAACTGGGGCAACTACGACTTGGTCGTCATCGATGAGTCGCACAATTTTCGCAACGCTGACTACGCCGAGGAGAAGGAGTCTCGGTACCAGCGGCTCATGCGGCAGGTTATCCGAGAAGGTGTGAAGACCAAGGTGCTGATGCTCTCGGCGACCCCTGTAAACAACCGCTTCAACGACCTGAAGAACCAGCTCCAGCTCGCCTACGAAGGGGAATCAGAGAACCTCGCACAGCACCTCAACCTCTCCACCACCGTAGAGAAAGTCTTCAGCGACGCGCAACGGGTCTTCAATGAGTGGTCCAAACTCGACCCTCAAGATCGCACCACCGACCGCATCCTCAAGATGCTGGACTTCGACTTCTTCGAACTACTAGACGCGGTAACGATTGCCCGCTCACGCAAGCACATCCAGGCTTTCTACGACACCACCGAGATCGGTGCCTTTCCCGAACGCCTCCCACCGCTCTCGATCCGCGAACCGCTCACTGATCTAGCGGATGCGCCCGGGTTCAACGACATTTTCGAGCAACTGCAGGAGCTCACTCTCGCGGTCTACACCCCAATGGCATACGTCTTTCCAAGTCGGATGAGTAAGTACGAGGATCTGTACAACGTCACAACAGGCAACGCCCGCTCTAACCTTGGCCAAGCCGGACGCGAGCAAGGCCTGAAGAAACTCATGACGGTGAACCTCCTCAAACGACTGGAGAGTTCAGTCGAAGCCTTCCGCCTGACCGTAAGCAGGATCGAAGAGTCTGTGGACCGAACCCTGCGTCGCCTTGATTCTCACGCAGGAGCTCTCACTGATCTGAGCGCCGACCTCACCGGCCTTGACTTCGATCTCGATGACGAAGACGACGCAAACATCGAGGCCATTTCGTTCGGCGAGAAGATCAAGATCGATCTCGACGACCTTGACATCGAGTCCTGGCAGCGGGACCTATGGAACGACCGCGAGACCCTGCGAGAACTGCTTGACGAGATGCGGGAGATCACTCCGGACCACGACCTGAAGCTCCAGAAAATTACACAACTCATCACAGAGAAGGTCGCACATCCGATAAACCCCGGCAACCGCAAGGTGCTGGTCTTCTCGGCGTTTGCTGACACCGCGAACTACCTCTACCGTGAACTCGCCCCAGTGCTCACCAAAGCCGGACTGGCGACGGCCGTCATCACCGGCGGCAGCCACGGCGCCAAGGCAACTCTCGGCACCGGATTCGACTTCCAGCAGGTCATGGCCATGTTCTCGCCCAAGTCGAAGCAACGCCACCTCACCATGCCGAAAGAGACGCGTGAACTGGACGTCCTAATCGGCACTGATGTCATAAGCGAAGGACAAAACCTCCAGGACTGCGACTTTCTGATCAATTACGACATCCACTGGAACCCAGTCCGGATCATTCAGCGATTTGGGCGTATCGACCGCATCGGCTCCACCAATGCTCAGATTCAGCTGGTCAACTTCTGGCCTGACATCTCTCTCGACGAGTACATCAACCTCAAAGAGCGGGTCGAGAACCGCATGGTTATCGCTGACGTGGCGGGTACCGCCGATGACAACGTCCTCACCCTGGAAAACTCCGATGCAGCCTTCCGCAAAGAACAGCTCCGTAAGCTCCAGGATGAGGTCATTGAGCTTGAAGACGTGCGCACCGGGGTCTCGATCACTGACCTCGGGCTCAACGACTTCCGGATGGATCTGCTCGGTTACATCAAGGACAACGGAGACCTTGCAGGCGTACCCAAGGGCCTGCACGCGGTCGTTCCTGCGGACGCTGCGAAGGGCCTGAAGCCGGGCGTGATTTTTGCACTGCGCAGCGTGAATGCAGACGATGTTCAGCTCACCGGGAAGAGCGGAAACCGTGGTAACCGGCTCCACCCGCACTATCTCGTCTACCTGGACGATCAAGGTAACGTCATCGCCGACCACACCGAGGCCAAGCACCTGCTCGACCTGCTCCGCGCCGGATGCCGCCCCTACGACGAACCTACCTCCGAGGTCGTGCACGCGTTCAACGCAGCTACGCAGGAAGGTGCGCAGATGAGCACGTACTCCGGGCTGCTGACAGATGCGATTCATTCGATGATCGACGTCACAGAAGAACGCGACATCGACAGCCTCTTCACCGGAGGCCAAACCACCGCCCTTACCCAGACCATCGCCGGCCTTGACGACTTCGAGCTGATCGCATTCGTCGCCGTTGTGGACCCCTCCACGCCAATTGAGACCAATGGTTGATCTGCTGTACAAGTGGCCCGTCGCAGCGAAGTTCGGCAGCCGTGTGCCCAAGGAGAAGTTCTACGAGTACGGCAATGTCAGCACGACTGTGCGTGAGAAGTTTGTGTCCGATGTCCTGCGCATTACCTGGGCCTACAAGCTTGCCGAATCCACCATCAACCTCGCCGGCAGCACGAGCGTGCCTGAGATCCAGATCTTTCATATCGACGCCAAGGCCGGCGATGTCGCCGATCAGGTGCTGTCTGCGATCGACAAGGCCATCCAGTACCCGATCATCTTCGAGATCACGCGAGTAACGGTTGGCGAACCCCAAGTCCGGATGGTCGCAGCACACAAGCACCTCAGCTCGGGCACCTCGAAACTCAGTGCCTACTACTCGACCGGATGGCTCCCTGCTGACGCAGAACGGCAATCGCTCCCTACGGCAATCAGCCTGCCCACCCTCTACGCGGCGATCATGGAGCCGTTGACGCCGCTGACGGTACGGCCCGGTGAGGAGATGTCAGAGGTCGCCGACAGACTGGCAACCGTGCGGAAACTCGAACGCGAGATCACTTCTTTGGAGCGCAGGCTCCGTACCGAGCCGCAGCTCAACCGCAAGATCGAGCTGCGCCGCACCCTCAAATTTAGACAACAAGAACTCGAAGAGCAGAGGTAACCCGTGGAGAAACTACGAATGACGTCGCCAGACCTGACCGACGCCAACATCGACAAGCTCGCGGACCTGTTCCCAACCGTCGTCACTGAGTCCGTCGACGTTGACGGCAACGTTAAGAAATCCATCGACTTTGACCTGCTCCGCCAAGAGCTCTCCGACCACGTCGTCGAAGGGCCGCAGGAGCACTACCAACTCGACTGGCCTGGAAAGCGCGCCGCAGCATTTGCCGCGAACGCTCCGATCGCGAAGACGCTTCGTCCTGTGCGCGAGGAATCCGTCGACTTCGACATCACCCAGAACCTCTTCATTGAAGGTGACAATCTCGACGTACTCAAGCTCCTCCAGGAGTCTTACCTCGGCAAGGTGAAACTCATTTTTATCGACCCGCCGTATAACACCGGTTCTGACAGATTCGTATACGAAGATGACTTCGCCGAAGAAGCCGAAGAGTATTTGCGGCGTTCTGGCCAAATCAACGATCTTGGCGAGCGCGTGCGCTCGAACATCGAGTCGAGCGGTCGATTCCATTCCGACTGGCTAAGCATGATGTACCCACGTCTTAAGCTTGCGCGAAACCTGCTCGCCCAAAACGGTGTGGTCTTCGTTTCCATCGGTGACGCAGAGGCGGCTTCGCTGAAGCATCTGCTTGACGAGATCATGGGGGCGAACAACTTCGTCGCGACAGTTGTGTGGCAGAAGGTGTACTCACCGATGAACAGCGCAACACAGTTCGCCTCGGTTCACGACTACATCCATGTCTACGCGCGCAACGCGGCAGACTGGACCTCCAATCTGCTTCCGAGGACTGAAGCCCAGGACGCGGCCTACAAGAATTTGGATAGTGACCCGCGCGGTCGATGGAAGGCGGTTGATGCGACTGCAGCTGCCGGTCACGCCACCCAGAGCCAGTTCTATGAGCTGGCGACGCCAGCGGGAAATCGCTTCACGCCGCCACCTGGTCGCGCGTGGCTCTATACCGAGCCGCGATTTCAGGAGATGCTCGCAGACGATCGTGTGTGGTTCGGCTCCGACGGCAACGGTAGACCGGCGATTAAGCGATTCCTGACCGAAGTCAAGCAGGGCCGTGTCGCGCAGACGTTTTGGCCTTACACCGAGGTGGGGCACACGCAGGACGCCAAGAAGGAGTTGCTCGCTCGGGTAGCTTTCTCTGACGGCGACACAGTCTTCGATACACCGAAACCGACGCAACTCATACGTCGGATGCTCGCGCTCGCTACGTCAACGTCATCCGCGGACGTCGTTTTGGACTTTTTTGGGGGCTCCGGCACGACGGCTGACGCAGTGCTCCAGCAGAACGCTGAGGACGGAGGCACCCGGCGATTCATCTTGGTGCAACTCCCGGACGGCGGCGACGACCGAAAGAAAGGCATCCCTGACGTGGCCCGCGAGCGCATCCGGAGTGCCGGACGCGCGGTCTCGGAGGCTGCCGGACTCACGGGGCACGGACTCGACGTCGGATTTCGTGCGCTGAGAGTCGACTCGTCCAACATGGTCGACGTCTTACGAACACCTGACGATACAGCCCAGCTTGTGCTCGACGAACTTGAGGGCAGCGTAAAAGCAGATCGCACGCACGAAGACCTGCTGTTCCAGGTACTTCTTGACTGGGGCCTCGAACTGACAATGTCGATCTGTGTCGAACAAGTACACGAAAACGCAGTGTACGTGATCGAGGACGGTGCGCTGATCGCCTGTTTCGATGACTTAGTTTCAGCCGAGGCCGTGCTCGACATCGCAAAACGTCAGCCAATCCGGGCAGTATTTCGCGATTCTGGCTTCGAGTCGGACGCCGCGCGTATCAACACCGAGCAGATCTTCCGCGAAGTGTCTCCCGCCACCGACGTTAAGGCGATCTGAGCGGGATGAAGCTTCAGTTCAAGGTTCAGCAATATCAGACTGACGCAGTTGATTCAGTGGTTCACGTTTTCGCGGGTCAACCGAAACGCGACGGTATCTCGTACCTGATCGACCCAGGCAAGGCCAAGCCCGCTGCCAACCCGACGCTGTTCGAGACCAACGAGGCTCCTGACTCTGGTCTGCGGAACTCAGAGATCGTACTTTCAGCCGATCGACTCCTGGAGAACGTCCACAAGGTTCAGCGGTCTCGCAACCTACCTCTCTCGACGAAGCTCATCGACAGCAAGGCGGCCCCCGGCGCCCCGAACCTTGACATCGAGATGGAGACGGGGACGGGCAAGACATACGTTTACATCAAGACGATCTTGGAGCTGCACAAGCGATACGGCTGGTCGAAGTACATCATTGTTGTGCCTTCAGTTGCGATCCGTGAGGGCATCAAGAAATCTCTAGATGTGACCGCGGAACACTTTCAGCAACACTATGGAACGAAGCCACGGTCGTTCATCTACAACTCTTCCCAACTGCACGAGATCGAGCGTTTCAGCTCCGATGCCGGGGTGCAGGTGATGATTATCAACATCCAGGCATTCAACGCGACTGGCAAAGATAACCGTCGCATCTACGACGTACTCGATGACTTCCAGTCGCGACGTCCGATCGACGTGATCGCGGCGAACCGACCTATCGTGATCATTGACGAGCCGCAGAAGATTGGTGCTGCGAAGTCCCTCGACGCGCTTTCGCGTTTCCACGGCCTTATGATGTTGCGCTACTCGGCCACCCACAAAGTCGAGCACACAAAGGTGCACCGCCTCGATGCCTTGGACGCATACAACCAGAGGCTAGTCAAGAAAATTGCGGTGCGAGGTATCACGGTCAAAGGCCTGGCCGGATCCACCGCATACCTGTACCTAGACGCGATCGAGATTGCCAAGGGTGCGAAGCCGCGTGCTCGGATTGAGATTGAAGTGCAGACCCAGACTGGCATCAAACGTCAGGTCAAGCGTCTCGACGTCGGTGCGAACCTGCACGACGTATCGAACGGCATTGAGGCTTATAAGGGCTTGTTCATCACCGAGATCGACGCGAACCGTGACGTGATCGAGTTGAGTAACGGTGACGTCGTCATCGCCGGGCAGCTCGCCGACCGCGACGCCACGGAGGAGACGAAGCGGCGCATCCAAATTCGCGAAGTCATTCGCGCCCACCTGGATAAGGAGCGTGCGCTGTTCAGCCAGGGCATCAAGGTACTCTCGCTGTTCTTCATTGACGAGGTCGCCAAATACCGTGACTACGGCCGCGAAGACACCCTCGGCGACTACGCCCGCATGTTCGAGGAGGAGTTTGCCGCGATCCGCGACGAGGTACTCGGCGAGCTGGCGATCGATGACTTGACCGGGGAGTTCCAGCAGTACTTGCGGCGCGATGAGGTCCGACGGGTACACGAGGGATACTTCTCGATCGACAAGAAATCCAAGCACCAAGTCGACGGCAATGTCTCCGGCCGTGGCGACGACAAGGGCCAGTCGAACGACATCGATGCGTACGACCTGATCTTGAAGGACAAAGAGCGACTGCTCTCGTTCACAGAGCCAGTCCGGTTCATCTTCTCTCACTCCGCGCTGCGCGAGGGCTGGGACAATCCCAACGTGTTCGTCATGGGCATGCTCAAGAAGAGCGACAACACTATCTCCCGGCGGCAAGAGATCGGTCGCGGCCTGCGCCTCGCCGTCGACCAGCACGGCATACGCATGGACAACCCTGCCACTGTGCATGACATCAACGAGCTGACGGTGGTCACCGACGAGTCGTACACCGACTTTGTTGCCGGACTTCAGAAGGAGATTTCGGAGTCCTTAGCTGCCCGACCGCGCAAGGCGACCCCCGAGTACTTCGTCGGCAAGACTGTTGAGGATGTTCCAACCGGAACCCTTCACACGATCACGCTAGACGAGGCAAAACAACTCCAGCACTGGCTGACGATTAATGCCTTTATCGACTACGAGCACCACCTCACTGACAAGTGGCTCGGTCGGGACGAATTGCCTGAGATGCCCGAGCTGCCGGCCTCGCTGCAGCCGTACTTTTACCAGGTTGCCGAACTAGTTGACGCTCTACACGTCGCGGCGCCGGAGATCACTGACGACCGCAAGCCGAAGAGGATCCCGCTCAACGAGGCGAACTTCGCCAAGAAGGAGTTCCAAGCGCTCTGGGGTCGGATCAACCACAAGGCGGTCTACCAAGTCGAGTTCGACTCGGCCGAACTGATCCACAAATCCGTCGCCCACCTCGACAAACACCTGAACGTCGCCGCGATGCAGTACGTCGTTCAGGCGGGGCAACAGCGCGACCGGCTTGAGGCTGATGACATGGCGAGTGGCTCCGGATTCGCTGTGTCGACTACGCAAACTCACGCCGAGACCGTGAGCGCTGGCTCTCAGGTGAAGTACGACCTGCTGGGCGAGATTGCTGAGAAGACTCAGCTGACCCGTCGTACGGTCGCCGCGATCCTGCGAGGGGTGGCGCCGGGCACGTTCGGGAAGTTCCGGCTCAATCCGGAGCAGTTCATCACCGAGGCGGCGCGATTGATGAACGAGCAGAAAGCGACCGTAATCGTCGAGCACCTCACCTACGACACACTGGAGGATCGGTTCGACTCGGCGATCTTCACCGAGAATCAAACCGCGCAGGACTTCAGCAAAGCTGGTGACAAACTCAAAAAACACGTCTATGACTTCGTGGTGACGGATTCGAAGATTGAGCGAGCGTTCGTCACGGAGCTGGACACCAGTACCGAGGTCGCTGTCTACGCGAAGCTTCCACGCGGGTTCTTCATCCCGACCCCTGTCGGTGATTACAATCCCGACTGGGCGATCGCGTTCACAGAAGGCAGCGTCAAGCACGTCTACTTCGTCGCTGAAACCAAGGGCTCACTTTCGACCCTTCAGCTCAAGGGTATGGAAGACGCCAAGATCGAGTGCGCCCGCAAATTCTTTGCTTCGCTGAGTGAGAAGAACGGTCAGGATGTCACCTACGATGTTGTCACCGGCTACACCGAGCTAATGCAGCTCGTCACCGCTTAGGTTGACACCTGGTGCTCTTTCGTAGCTAGGTTCAACTGGCTTCGACGATCCATTCGCGTCGCTTGGTCGTTGACCGGACTGCCACCACCGACCTGTTCCAAGATGTCGCTGCTCCCGCACACCGGCGGGGCTGCTTGAGATTTTGAATGGCGACCGGATGAGGCGTGACGAGCCGCGGGCCTCAACAACTATATGGAAGGGCATTACACCGTCATCAACATGGTGCTAATGCGCCCTTGGAAGTTCCGACTGGTCCTATGCTTTCAGCAAGTAGACCTGGAGGCAGCATGGCGTGGTACGAGTGGGCTTTCAACGGTGTAGGCGCAGCTCTAATCGTTTTCCTGCTGACCTGGTTTATCGGGCGACGGGCAACGCGTGCTGGGAAGGGTGGCAATGCTTCCGTCGGCAAGAGTGGATACGCTCGGGGAGGCAAAGGTGGCGGCCCGGGCGGCGGTGCCGGCGGGCATGCCTCAGTAGGGGGTAGCGGGGTGGCCCTTGGCGGCGATGCCGGGGGCGGCGGCCCTGAAAGCTTCATTGCGCGTGGCGGTGCTGGCGGCGGCGGTTCGATCAGCGGGGACGGATTCGTCGCCGGTGGTGAGGGCGGCGAAGCTAGCCAAAGGGATCGGGGCGGGCGAGGCGGACGAAGCGGTGCTGAAGCAGCGGGTGTGCCAAACCAACAATTTCCGGACGGCAGTTGGCTCTGGGACTACGGCAGGGGTGGCGACGGAGCTTCGCCGCTGCCGGATGAATCCATCGATGGACAGGCGAGCAACTAGGCACAAGCAGAAGGCGATGAAGTCTATCTACCGCGGGATTTGCGACCATCGCAAACATCTACCAGCGGGTAGTACGTCCGCCGTCGAACGGCTTGACCGTCGCCGCTCTCGCGCTGGCCATCGTTGCGATCGCGGTCGGCAACTGGAGCATCATCCCTATCCCCGGCCTGATGGCGGCGCTCTTCGCGTTCATTCAGGGAGTACTCGCTGTCATCTTCGGCGCCATCGGGCGCAGCCGGTCGGGGGCGCTCGGAGGGCTCGGGCGCGGGCAGGCTCTGGCCGGGCTCGTGTTGGGCGCGGTCACGCTGGGGATTATCGTGCTCACCGCGATGGTGTGGATCTTGGGAACGGTCGCGACAGGGAGTAGTACTACGTAGGCGCCCTTCGACAAGCTCAGGGAGCGGGGCACTGAGGGGTCTCGATACGCCGGCTCGCTGCGCTCGCCGGCTACTCGACCCGCAAAGGGGGCGGCGACGCGTAGGAGGCAGCCAGAAGGCGGAGGCCCTCGTCCAAGGAGACCGTCGGCTCCCACAGCAACTCAGCACGAGTGCGGCGCTGGTCGAACCAGTGGGCTGTCGACAATTGCTCGGCCAGGAAGCGGGTCATCGGCGGCTCGTCGGTACCCGGCCGCACCCGCCAGAGAGCCTCGATCAGCGAACCACCACGGCGTGCCACTGCCGCGGGCACCCGCCATGCGGGCGCGGGCACACCCGCCGCCGCACAGATCCCAGCCAGCAGCTCGGCCACCGGGCGGGGCTCCCCATTGGTGACCACGAACGCCTGGCCGTGCACCGCATCCGCCCGCCGCAACGCAGCAGCGATCGAGGAAGCCGCATTGTCCACGTACGTCGTATCGATCAGGGCTGCGCCGTGGTCGAGAAGCGGCAGCCGACCCCGCCTGGCCCGGTCGACGATGCGCGCGATCAGCTGGGTGTCACCCGGGCCCCACACCAGATGCGGACGCACCGCCACCACCGAGAAACCCGGCGCATCCGCGGCCAACGCGAACAACTCTGCCACCGCCTTCGTGCGGGCGTAGTCGCCGTGGGCACGATGCGGATCGGCCGGCAGCGCATCGTCACCCATGATCGAAGTGCCCGCATGCGCGACCGACGGAGAAGACACGAACACGAAACGAGTGGCCCTGGCCTCCTGAGCCGCGGCGAGCATCGATCGAGTCCCGTTAACATTCACCCGGCGGAACTCGGCCGGGTCACCCGCCATCGACACCTTCGCCGCCAGGTGCACCACCGCATCCATGCCCTGCACCGCGCGGTCGACATCGGCCCGGCCGGTCACCGAGCCGAGCACGTCGTCCACGCCGGTGACGCCGGATGGGCGCCGTTGGAAGGTCCGCACCGAGTGCCCGGCCGCCGCGATCTCTGCAGCTACAGCGCCGCCGAGGAACCCGCTCGCCCCGGTAACCAGCACCCTCACGGCTGCACCATGCGGCCGCCGGACAGGATCCGACTGGCCCACTCGGCCAGCCGCGTGCGGTTGATCTTCGAGTTGTGCCGGATGTCCGTCGGCAGCCGAGGAACCACCAGCACCGCCGCAATCGGCACCGAAGCAGCGGCGCGAACGGATGCTGCCAACTCGGCATCCGCGAGCGAGACCCGCCTCGCCCGGGGAGTGGTCTCCACGATCGCAACCACCTGCTGCGTTCCGGCCGGTCCGACGCCCACCATCGCAGCGCGAGCAACCCCGGCTACCGACTCGACCGCCTGCTCCTGACCGACCGGCGTCAGCACACCGGACGCCGTCGTGATCACATGCGGCAGCCTGCCCTCCACCCACAACCGACCCTGGTCGTCGAGGTGACCGACATCACCGGTGCGGTGCCAGCGACCGTTGCCCGTGTCGCGGGCCGCAGCCTCGTTGGTCAGCCACAACCGGTCGTAGTGGTCCTTCAGGTGCTCCGCCGAAACCACGATCTCACCGGTGACGCCAGGTGATCCCGTCGGCTCACCAGACGCATTGCCGTGCTCATCCAGCGGGCTGATCCGCACCTGCGTCGTCGCAGCCGGCTTTCCGACACAGACCCCGCCCGGCCCGTCAGCCCCGGCCGCCTCCCGGATTCCCTCCAGCGAGGCATCCGTCAGCAGCAGACCCTCCGTCATGCCGTAGGGGGTGTGCGCGCTCGCCGCCGGCATGAGAGCAGATGCCGCGGACAACAGCGACTCCGACACCGGCGCCCCAGCCGACAGGAACAACTCCACCCGCCCGAGCGCATTGTGGTCGGCAGGCAGCAGTCCATCCGAGGTCGCGACCACGTTGGCCACCGCGGCGGGGGAGAGGAACACCACCGTGGAATCAGTGCCGATGTTCGCCTCGGTCACGGCTGCCGCTACCGCCTTGGCGGTGAGGGACTTCGGGGAGGTCACGTTCATGTCCGGAGTCACCGACCGTGCGCCGAGCGCCGGCCCGAGCAGGGCGAAAGGCGCGAAGCCTGCCACCAGGCCTGTGCCTGGGCCGACGCCGTACTGGCCGGCCAGCGCCTGGCAGAGCGCGGACAGCTGCTGGTGCGTGTAGACGACGCCCTTCGCCGGCCCGGTGGAGCCGGAGGTGAACAGCACCGCCGCGGTATCGGCGGCGTCGGGTTCGGGTGGAAGGTCGTCGGTCCGGCCGATCCTGGCGACATCGGCGAGCACATGTGAGACACCGAGCGCTCGATGGACTCCGGGCGCGAGCCGCGTGGTCGAGATCTTCTGCCCCGGCCAGCTCAACGCGCGGGCAGCCATCAGGCCAGCCGCGGCGCCGACCACGTGGTCGGGGCGGGCACCGCGCACCGCTCGGGTCAACCCGGCCAAGCCGAGCCCGGCATCCGCCACCACCACAACGGCACCGAGGCGCAGGCACGCGTACAGCACGGCGGTGAGGTCGGCGCCGGGCGGGATGAGCAAGGAGACCCGGTCGCCGCGCTTCACCCCGACGCGGGTCAGGCCGGCAGCCAGCTGCCGCACCCGGCGGGACAGCAGGCGCCAACTCACCACTCGCGGAGCATCCCCGCGCGGCGGCGCCATCTCCACCAGCGCGGTATCGGAGCTGTCACGAAACTCATCAAGGTGGTGCCACAGCGGCCGGTACGAAGCCGACTCGGCAGCGAGCGGCTCGCGGTCAGACCCCAGGCCGTTCAGCCATCCGAGCACCGCCGACGCGTAGTCGACGTCCTCGGCCAGCAGGTGGCCGGCACCCTCGAAGCGGTGCACATCGGCGTGCGGCAACCGCTCGGCCAGGTCGTCCAGGTACGTGTCGCTGAAGATCGGGTCCCGCGGACCCCACAGCATCAGCGCCGGCTGCGCGAGCCAGCGCACCCCATCGGCGATGCGGTCGAGCTCGGCGCGGCTGGGGTGATCAGGGGAGACCGGGATGTCGGCGACGAACTCTCCGATGCCTTCACGACGCTCAGCGGTGTTGTAGGGGGCGCGGTAGCCGCGCTTCACCTCGGTAGTGAGGGGTGGATGCGCCAGCCTCAGCGTGGTCTCGAGGAACGCGGGCGTCGTCACCGTTCCGAGGCGGTGCACCGGCTGACTCAACGCCAGGCGCAGGGGAGCCGGGATCGGCCCGCCGGGATGGTGGACGGCCGTGTTGAGCAGCATCACCCCCGCCAGAAGCTCGGGGTGGTCGACCGCCCAGCCGAGCGAGACCGGTCCACCCCAGTCGTGGCCGAGGGTGTACACCGGGCCGTCAAGTTCCAGATAGGAGGTCAGGGACGAGAGGTCGCTGACCCGCTGGGGCAGGCCACGAGCGGAACCGGTGCGCTCCGAGAAACCCATGTCCAGTTGGTCGACCGCGATCACCCGCCAGGCCGGGGTAGCTGATGTTGCAGCGCTGAGCAGCTTGCGCCACAGGTACGACCAGGTCGGGTTGCCGTGCACGCAGAGGATCGTGCCCGCCGGGGTCGCACCGAGTGCGTCCAGCCGGGCCGCGTTGTCGAGAAGGTGCCAGGTGCGCGGAGTGCCGTCAGCGTCCGGAGCAGTCACCAGCTGGGAGGAATCCGGGGGGAGCCCATCGAGAGTGGGCGGCAACTGGGCTGGAGCGGCGGCGGGACTCACCAGGCGAGTTCCATCATCGCCGTGTTCAGGCCAGACCCGACCCCCATCAGCAGCACCCGGCTGCCCGGAGCCAGCGAAGCCGACTCTTCAGCGAGCGTGATCGGGATCGACGCCGGCCCGACATTGCCGAATTTAGGATAGGTGAGCGGCACCCGCGAGCGGTCGATGCCGGACGCCTTCACCATGGCGTTGGTGTGCACATCCGACACCTGGTGCACGATGTAGCGGTCCATGTTCGACCAGTTCCAGTCGCGCTTCGCCTCGTTCCAGGCGGAGACCACCAGCTCCATGCCGCCCTTCAGTAGCGCCTTCGCGTCGGTGAACATGCCGTCGACGCTGCCGACACAGAGATCGTTGAACTGGGTGGCGGCGCGGGTCACGCCGCCGAGCACCCGGTGACCTGACGGATGCGCATCCGCCGGCCCCAACACAGCGGCGGCAGCCCCGGAACCGAGGGTCAGGCTGGCGAACTCGCTCATGAAGTCCTTGCGGCTGATGCCGCTGCGGCTGAGCCGGCTGATGGTGTTGGTCTGGATGTCGTCAGCATCCTCACCGTCGATGATGACCGCGTACTTCACCTGGCCGGAGTCGATCATGCTCGACGCCAGCGACATCCCGTTCACGAACCCGAGGCAGGCGTTCGCGATATCGAAATTGATGGCGGATGACGGCAGCCCCAGCCCGTGGTGGATGCGCACCGCCACCGACGGTTCCAGGTTCTTGCGGGTCACCGAGGTGTTGATGAGCAGGCCCACCTGGCCGGGCTCGATGCCCGCCTGCTGCAGGGCGCGCTCGCCCGCCGAGACCGCAGCATCGTCGAAGGTCTCGCCTTCGGCCCAGTTGCGGCGCTCATGAACACCGGCAACCCGTTGCAGTAGACCGGTGGGGAGTTTCAGCCGGCGCAGAACCGGCGCCAGCTGCCGGTCGATGTCCTCCGAGGTGGTGACTCTGGGGGCGATGGTAGTGGCGACCGAGAGGAGCGCGACGTTGTGGTGCGTGGTCGTCGCATTACCGTTCAACGGATCTCCCTGTCGATTAGAGTTTCTCTCTTGAGAATGCCCCAGAACGCTGAATGTTCACCGACCGTATGCCGGACGGTTGTCGGTCCGTGGGGTCGCCTGATCGGCGTGCTCGCCGCCGGCCTGCTCGCGTCTGCGCGCTGAGCTGGGTCCTGCCATAATCACGGCATGAGCAATCCCGGAGATACAACCCCATACGGAGCATCGCAGACCATCTACCAGCAGGTGGTCCGGCCGCCATCCAACGGCATGGCCACCGCCGCACTGGTCCTCGGCATCATCGCCATCGCCTTCGGGGTGTGGAGCGTCATCCCGATCCTCGGGCTGTTCGCAGCATTCACCGCATTCGTCCCCGCAGTGCTCGCGGTCGTCTTCGGCGCCATCGGCCGCACCAGATCGACGACACTCGCCGGCATCGGGCGCGGGCAGGCGCTCACCGGACTCGTTCTGGGAGCGGTCACCCTCACGATCATCGTGCTCACCACGATTGGGTGGGCGCTGCTGTCCATCCCGTTCAGCGTGAGCGAGTCGTACGTCACTTCGGCGGGTTCTCTGAGCGGGCTGGGCGCGTAGGTCAGGCTGCTTTCGACAAGCTCAGGGAGCGGGTCCGGGCGGCTGGCTACGCCGTCTGGCCCTCGTGCTTGCCCTCCGCGAACTCCTCCACGATCTTCGCGTTGAACGCGGGCAGGTCGTCAGGGTTGCGACTCGACACGAGCCCCTGGTCGACCACGACCTCCTCATCCACCCACTCGGCTCCCGCATTGCGCAGGTCCGTCTTGAGGCTCGGGTACGACGTCATCGTTCGACCGCGCACCAGGTCTGCCTCGGTCAGAATCCACGCGCCGTGGCAGATCACGCCGACCGGCTTGTGCTGACTGAAGAAGCCGCGCACGAACTCGACGGATGCGGCATCCATCCGCAGATGGTCGGCATTGACGACGCCGCCCGGCAGCACCAGCGCGTCGAACTCGGACGCGTCAGCGTCCCCAGACACCTTCTCCACCGGCTGACTGTGTCCGTTCTTGCCTTCGATCGCCCCTGATTCCGGTGCGATCATCACCGGAGTGCCACCGGCATCCGTCACCGCCTGCCACGGGCTGGTCAATTCGGAGTCCTCGAAACCGTTGGTTGCGACGAAAGCGATCTTCTTGTTGGTAAGACTGGCCATAACAACTCCTTTGCTCGCGCTTCACGCTAGGTCCATGCCCCGGTACGGCCAAGCGAATCTCACGAAGCTCGCAGGTTGCGGAACCCTGCATCAGCAGGGCGGAAAAATTCTGCTTGACGCCGGCTCAAAGCTGAGTAATGTCAATGACACCCGTTCGGGGGGCGGCGTCCATATCGCACACCCTGAAGGAGTAATCGTGTTCAAGAAGTCCCTTATGACGGTCGGCATCGCGGCCGGTCTCGTCTTTGTTCCCACCGCCGCCTACGCCCTGGACTGCGCCAACGTCTCACGCCCGCCGGCCGCCTGCGGATCGAACTGTACCGAGGGCCCCGTTCTCAAGGGCAACTGGGCCTGGCTGCCCAGCGTCTTCCCGGGAGCGCAGGAAGCCTGGGTGTTCGTTCCTCCGGGAACCGTGCCGGACCTGCCGGGCGCGAACGGCAACTACCAGAACGGCGAAGGCTACGCATTACTGGTGAACGCCATCTGCGACTCCGAGGGCTCCGTGCTGGTGAACCGGCAGACCGAACACGGGATCCAGCTCATGGAGGGCTGCGCGTAGAGGGCAGTCGTTTCGAAGCGCCGGATCTGGACAAGCTCCACCCGCGGCCTGGTGAAGGAAAGTCGTCCTTGTGGCGAGGGGCATAGGCGCGCATACTTGCCCGCACGCAGACCGAGCAAAGGAGCTCCGTCATGGCCAACAGCCGCACCGTTCTCCAGGATGTCGGGTCGAGCGGCAAGACGCTCGCCATCTTCGGGGACGGGTTCGCCGCCGGTGCCGACCAAACCATCTACAACAATTACGTGCGCGACGAGGTCATGCGTGACGTCTTCCTCCGCGACGCCTTCAACGAAGACATCTCCGCGTGGAACATCGTGCGCGTCAACCTCGAATCGAACAATTCCGGCGCGAGCACGCGCAACTGGAACCTGATGGGCACCCCGAACAATCTCGCTGACGACACCTTCACCGAGAACATCGTCGACACCGCCCTCGACATCATCTCGAACGGCGAGTGGTGGCACAACTGGTTCGAGGATGGCGACGACACGGCGTGCAACCTGCTGCTTGCCCGGGCCATCTGGGCGCCCAAAGCGGACTTCGTGCTCATCGTCGTGAACTCCACGCGTTCCGGCGGGCTCCGCTCCGGCGACGTGCTCAAAGTCACCACCCAGGAGTCGGCCGCCGTCATCGCCCATGAGTTCGGTCACGGGTTCGGCAACCTGGCCGACGAGTACAGCGCAGGCGGCAAGGGGGCGTACACGGGATCCGAACCGGGCAGGGTGAACGTGACGATCGAGACCAGGCGCTCCAGGATCAAGTGGCGTCGTTACATCGCGCCGGGAACCCCGGTGCCGACCGGCACGGGCGCAGACTCCGGGTACACGGCGGGCACCAAGCCGGCCACCTGGGACGATCAGGCGGATGCCGGCCTGTTCGAGGGGGCGAGCACTTTCGAAACCGGAATCCACAAACCGGCCGTCAATTGCCGGATGCGCGGCAACACCGACGAGTTCTGCCCGGTCTGCTACACCGAGATGAAGGAACAGCATCACGACGAGACGGGTCGCACGTTCCGCACCACGGTGGCCGGCCGGTTCACCGGAACCGGGCGTAGCGAGTTCTTCGGCATCGACCGCCGCGGGCTCAGCCTCTACCGGGCCGACGGCGCGCGGTGGGAGCACGTGCGAAGCACGGCGGGCATCATCCCGGGAGGCTGGGGCATCCGGCCCGGGGACGTCTACATCGCCGGCGACTTCGACGGCGACGGCCGAGACGAACTGGTGGTCTACAACCCCACCTGGTGGAGCATCCCGCTGCTCGGGCTGATCAAGGTGGCGGCCGACGGCAGCCTGCGGCTGATCCGTCGCTACGACGCCGACATCCCCGGCTGGGGCGGCTTCGCCCGCAACGACCGCTTCCTGGTCGGCGACTTCGACGGGGACGGCCGCGACGACCTGCTGGTGACGAATTTCACCGACTGGTCCATGCCCTATGTGGCAACCCTCATCTCCACCGGAACCGGGTTCACCCTCACTCGGCGCTACGACGGGGACATCCCCGGCTGGGGTGGGATGCGCCGTCGCGACCAGGTTCAGATCGGCGACTTCTCCGGCAGCGGACGCAGCGATGTGCTCATCTGGAACGCGAGGGACTGGTCATCCATCTACCTCGGCCTGTGCCGGATGCAACGCGGAGGGCTGCGGTGCATCCGCATGTACACCGACGACCTGCCGGGGTGGGGTGGCTTCGCCACGCACGACCGGATCTACATCGGTGACTTCAACGCGGACGGCAAAGACGACCTCTACCTGTTCAATGGCCGGGACTGGTCCGAGGCCTACCTCGGGATGTTCCGCTCCACCGGCAGTGCCTTCGCGTATCAGCGCCGCTACGACGGCGACGTTCCCGGCTGGGGCGGTATGCGCGAGCACGACCGGTTCCTGCCGGTCGACCTCACCGGCGACGGGCGGATCGGCCTGTTCGCCTGGAACATGGTCGACTGGGGCCCGAACTACGCTGGCCGGATGCGGTCCACCGGCACCGCGCTGGTCGCGGACTGGCGCGAGGACTGGGTGGGCGAATGGCACCTCGGAAGCCTCGACCGGTTCACCGCGGTGCCGCCGGCGGCACGCCGCCTCGTGGTGACGGATATCGGCGACCGCGCCCCGGTGATCGCCCGGCGCCTCGCCACCGATCACATCCTGGTGCCTCGCGGCCCCGACCGGGTGATCGCACACAACCGGGACTGGCTCGGCACCATCCGCACGGCCAGCCCGCTCACCCTCGACAGCATCTACAACCGCTGGGTGCACAACTATCGGCACGGCCGCAACTGGTGACCGTGGCGGTGGAGGGATAGACCATGGACGAGACCGAGCGCAGCAAGAAGCGCATTGAAGAGTTCGACGAGAAAGCCGCCACCGAGCATCCGGCAGCCTCGAGTGGGGTGGCCGTCGGCACGCTCAAGGGCAGGCCGCTCGAGCCCGAACTGACCGGCCGGGTGAAGCCGTCAGTGGCGGATGCCACGAAGCAGGCCGCCCAGTCCGACCGTGAGGTCGGCAGGCGAGACCTGCCGCTTCCGCCGGAAGCGGACAGGGAGGCGCACGAGATGGATAGCCGCAGCCTCGGACTTCGACTGGAGGTCAGCGGCGACCGGATCACGGTGCTCGACTCCCTGGAGGTCGACGTGCCAGTCTTCATGCCCGAGCAGGTGCGAGGCACCGACTTCCTCGCGGTGCAGGCGAGCGACGAGATCCTGGCGATCAAGCCGCTGGTCGACCCGGGCATCGCCGTGGGCATCCCCGACCCGAACGACACCGAATTCCGCGGGCATCGGGAAATCGTGCTCGACGCCTACGAGCTCACAGTGCTGCTGCCGCTCGACGCGATCGAGCGGCTCACCGCCCGCGACCTGCAGGGCGCCCCGGACCGCACCGACCAACCCAGTAGCGCGGTAGAGATCGTCATGTACCGCTCCGCGGAGACCAGCGAGATACAGCCGCGGCGGCAGGCCGCGATCTGGAGTCGCGACGACCTGGAGGTCGTCGCATCCTCCGGTCAGCTCACCCTGGACTCGCTGCGCGGAACCGGCTGGGCCGACGTCAACCGCAGGCGGGACGACGTGAAGCCGCGCCCGGAACAGGACGACTTGGAGGAGTAGGCGCTATTCGCTGATCTTCTCCCCGTCCGGGCCGAGCACCCACCACAGGTCGTTCATGCCCTGGCCGTTCGTGTCACCGGCGGCGGTGTCGCCCGCAAAGTAGTACACCGGCCACCCGTTCACGGTCACCTGCATGGAGCCGTCGACCCCGGTGATCGTCCCCACCTCGCCGGTCACGCCCTCCACGGCCGGAGCCTCGGCGGCATCCGTTGTCACGGCAGGCCAGTTGGTCGCGCAGTCGCCCTCACAACTGCTGGTGTCGGAGCCCTGGGTGTCGTTGTCGAACAGGTACACCGTCATGCCGTCGGCGTCGACGACGATCTCGCCGAACTCCGAGTCGGTGGTCATCAGCTCCGCGTCGCCGGCCTCAGGTGTGGTCATGCCCGGGTTCTGCTCCGTCGTGCCGTTGTCGGCAGGCGGTTCGGTGGTGTCGCCGCCGGTACACCCGCTCAGCAGGATGGCCAGGGCGGTGACGGCCAGCCCGGCTGCGAATCGTGTCTTCATGATGAACCTCCATTTGGTCGTGGTCAGGACATAGTGGGAACACGGTGTCGAGCCGCGAAAAGTTCACGACGCGCCGAGTGTCACGTCTTGGAAGTCGCGTCTGCCCTGGTGTCACCCACCTCCGATAGGGTGCGAAGCAACTAATGGAGGTGGCGCGTGTTCCTCAGCGACAACGGTGACCGCACCGTCATCTACACCAGCGCCAGCGACCTCACCATCGCCTCCAAATGCGAATTCGCTTTCCTCCGCAAACTGGATGCCCGGCTCGGCCGCATCGACGCGGTCGAACAAAAACCCGACGCCCTGCTTGAGCGCACCGGCCGCCTCGGCGACGCGCACGAACTCCGCACACTGGAGGAGTACCGCTCCGAAGGGCAGGTGGCCGAATTCGAGCGACCGGATGTCCGCGACGCCACCGCGCTCGCCGCCGCCGCGGAGGAGACCCGCCTGGCATTCGTCTCCGGCGCGGACGTCGTGTTCCAGGCCACCTTCCACGACCCCGGTTCGGATAGCGCTGGTGACGGCCAGATCGCTTTCCTCGGGTTCGCCGACTTCATCGTGCGCACCCCCGACGGACGCTACCTGGTGCAAGACACCAAACTGGCCCGCAGCGCCCGCGTCACCGCCCTGCTGCAGCTCGCCGCCTACGCCGAGCAACTCCAGCGCATCGGCATCCCCACCGCCGACACCGTTGAGCTGCTGCTCGGCGACGGCACCGTCAGCGAGCACCGCCTGCGCGACATCGCCCCGGTCTACCGCAACCGTCGCGACCGGCTGCACCGCATCATCCGGGAACGCCTCGACGCCCACGACTACGTCGCCTGGGGCGATCCGCGCTACACCGTCTGCGGACACTGCGACACCTGCGAGGCCGAGATCGAGGCCAGCCGTGACGTGCTGCTGGTCGCCGGGATGCGCGTCACCCAGCGAGCGAAACTCGGCATCGTCGGCATCCGCACCATCGACCAACTCGCCCACTCGAGCGGACCGGTCGACGGCATCGGGGGCAGGGCGCTCGCCGGCCTGCGCACCCAGGCCGCCCTGCAACTCGATGCCACATCGGAGGCACCCCCTCCCTACCAGGTGGCGGATGCCTCCGCCCTGTCCGCGATCCCCGCGCCCGACGATGGCGACCTCTTCTTCGACTTCGAAGGCGACCCGCTCTACACGGAGGGCGACGCCACCCGCTGGGGGCTCGACTACCTGTTCGGCGTGGTCGATCGCCACGACGAGTTCACCGCCTACTGGGCGCACACCTTCGACGAAGAAAGACAAGCCCTCCGCGACTTCCTCGACGACGTCGCCCGGCGCCGGGCCGTGAACCCGGGCCTGCACATCTACCACTACGCCGCCTACGAGCGAACGCACCTCTCCAGCCTCGCCGCCCGGCACGGCATCGGCGAAGACGAAGTCGACCAACTGCTGCGCGAACACGTGCTCGTCGACCTCTACCCGATCGTGCGCAAAGCCCTCCGCGTCGGCTCGCCCTCCTACTCGATCAAGAAACTCGAACCGCTCTACATGGGCTCCGAGCTGCGGGAGAGCGACGTCACCACCGCGGCCGACTCGATCACCGAGTACGCGGATGCCATGGAGCTGGGCGCATCCGGAGACCTCGCCGCCCAGCAGCACAAGCTGAACGAGATCGCCGACTACAACCGGTACGACTGCGTCTCCACCCTGCGACTGCGCGACTGGATGCTTGGCCTCGCCCGGGAGAACGGCATCGCGCCGTTGGGTGCGGACGAGTCGGTGGATACCGTTGACCTCGAGCCTTCACCGCTGCACGACGCCCTCAGCGCCCTGGCCGGCGACCCGCTCGGCCCCGGTCGCACCGACGATCAGACGGCCGCCGCTTTCGCCGCCGCCGCGCTCGACTACCACCGGCGGGAACACAAGACGTTTTGGTGGGGTCACTTCTCGCGCCTGGTGCAACCCGTCGATGAGTGGGCGGACACCCGGGACGTCCTCGTCGTCGAGCGGGCATCCGTCGAACGCGACTGGTTTCGGGAAGACAGGCAGCGGGTCGACCGACGGCACCTGCGCCTGCACGGGGTCTGGGGTCCCGGGTCGAGCGTCAGCACCGGCGGCATCGCCCAGCCGCACATCCTCTACGACCAGCCGGCCCCGGTCACCTCGGTCGGCGGCGACCCCGGCGCCCGCGCGGCGCACAAGGTGACCGTACTCGAAGTCGGCGACGACAGCATCCTGGTGCAGGAGACCCTCGCCAAAGACACCGACCACTACACCGCGCTGCCGATGGCACTCACCCCGGCCGCACCACCACCCGCCGGCCAGCAGAAACCCGCCATCGAACAGTGGGCGCAGGCGATCGTCGACTCCGCTCCAGGGTGGCCAGCCGACCCGGCCGTCGACATCCTGCGCCGCACGCCGCCGCGCACCCGCAGTGGGGGGCTCGCCCCGGTGGTGGGGGAGCAGCTGAAGCCGGCCGTGGTCACCAGCCTGCTCGGTCTCGACGACTCCTACCTCGCCGTGCAGGGTCCGCCCGGTACCGGAAAGACCTACCTTGGTGCGCAGGTCATCGCCGACCTGGTCAGTCGCCATGGCTGGAAGGTCGGGGTCGTCGCCCAGTCGCACGCGGTCGTCGAGAACCTGCTCGACGCCATCGTGAAAGCCGGGTTGGCCGCCGCGCTGGTGGGCAAAGTGCCCAGGGAGGCCAGTGCCGAGGTGGCGTTCACTGCGCTCCCCAAAGACGGGCAGCTGATGTTCGCCGCCGAGAATCAGGCGACCGGATTCGTGGTCGGTGGCACCGCCTGGGATTTCTCCAACGCGGCCCGAGTGCCTCGCCGTTCGCTCGACCTGCTCGTGATCGACGAAGCCGGCCAGTTCTCGCTCGCCTCGACCATCGCCGCCGGCGTCGCCGCGCGCAACCTGATGCTGCTCGGCGACCCGCAGCAACTTCCGCAGGTCAGCCAGGGACTGCACCCGGAGCCGGTCGACGGATCCGCCCTCGGCTGGATCAGCGACGGCCACGACGTGCTGCCGCCCGACCTCGGCTACTTCCTCGCGGCCAGCCGCCGGATGCATCCGGCCGTCACCGCGCCCGTCTCCGAACTGTCCTACGAGGGTGCGCTGCACGCGCATCCGGATGCCTCGGCGCGGAAACTCGAAGGCATCGAACCCGGGCTGCACATCGTGCCGGTGCCGCACCAGGGCAACGCGGTGGAGTCAGCTGAAGAGGCCGACCGCGTCGTTGCGCTCGTGCGGGAGGTGTTCGGGCTCGCCTGGACCGACCCCAGCGATCATCGCGATCGCGAACCGCTCAGACAGGCCGGCATCATCGTGGTGTCGCCCTACAACGCCCAGGTGGCCCGGGTGCGGGACGTCCTCGACGCTGCCGGATACCCGGCGGTCCGGGTCGGCACCGTCGACAAATTCCAGGGCCAGGAGGCGGTCATCGCGATCGTCACCCTCGCCGCATCCTCCCCAGCCGACGTTCCGCGTGGCATGTCGTTCCTGCTGATGCGCAACCGGCTCAACGTCGCCATCTCCCGCGCCAAGTGGGCGGCCTACCTGCTGCACTCGCCCGAACTCGTCGAATACCTGCCGACCACGCCGGCGGGCGTCGCCGAGCTCAGCGCGTTCATCCTCCTGGGGGAGGCCGGGCGCCGACGCCCGCTGACAGGATGGAGCGGGTGAACGAGCCAGCCGTATTCCTCGCCGCCCTCCTGCTCGCGAGCCACCGCGAGCAGCGCTGGACCAACCCGAAACGGGCGAGTGACACCGGCGGCAACTAGCCTCGAAACATGACGCTCAAGTGGGAAGAACTCGTAGTCGACAGCCAGAACCCCGCCGTAATCGGGCGCTGGTGGGCCGAAGCGCTCGGGTGGGACATCGTCGACGAGGATGATGAGGTGCTGGAACTGAAGGATCCGGACGGATCCGGTCCGACCGTGCTGTTCGCCGCAGTTCCTGAGGGCAAGGCGGTCAAGAACCGCCTGCACCTCGACTTCGTCCCTGACGACCAGGCTGCCGAAGTCACCCGGCTGATCAATCTGGGCGCCCGTCGCATCGACATCGGCCAGGGCGAACCGACCTGGGTGGTCATGGCCGATCCGGAGAACAACGAATTCTGCGTACTCTCCGCCCGTCCGTAGCGGTCGCTGTGGATAACTGACGGCGGATGTCGGTGGCTGGCGCGACCGTCACAGCATGACAACCGCACGCCACACCATCGACGAAATCCTCCAGCCCTTCTTCAACTCCCAGACCACGGGAAAGAAGGGGCTCACGCTCCGGCGCATCCAGGAGGTCGAGCGACACCTCCGCGCCTGCAGCGAGACTGAAGCCGAACGCATTCTGATCGCCCCGGACCTGGCGGTGCTCGCCGCCGAACGCCAGTTCAATCCGAACGGTGCGGTCGCCCGGGTCATGCACGCCGACGACCTGGTCTTCATCCTGTCGATCTTCGTAGGACCGGAATGGCAACCGACCGATCCGGTGCAGCGTCGGGTGCAGCTGCGGATTACCGAGCAGCTGGCCGGCGTCCTGATCCGGCGTCGGCTCGTCGACCGCTCGAGCCTTGCCTGCCCGATCATCGACATCGAGATCGGCATCCAGCGCGGTCGCGACGAGGTGCGGCGTCAGCAGCGGCAAGCCCGGGCTCCATTTTGAGGGGTCACTGATTTGCAGCGGTCCCCAAGCCGCCGGGAGGAGGATGGCTCATATGAAGACAATCCTGAACGTGCTCTGGCTGGTGTTCTCCGGATTCTGGCTGTTCCTCGGCTACATGCTCGCGGCCGTCATCATGTGCGTGCTGATCGTCACCATCCCTTGGGGGATAGCGTCTGCCCGTATCGGCGTCTACGCACTGTGGCCGTTCGGCAAGACCGTCATCGACAAGCCCACCTCCGGACTCGGTTCCCTGTTCGGCAACATCATCTGGATCGTGCTCGCCGGCTGGTGGATCGCCGCCGAACACATCATCAGCGGCGTGCTGCTCTGCCTCACCATCATCGGCATCCCGTTCGGCATCGCCAACTTCAAGATGGTGCCGGTCGCCCTGATGCCGATCGGGAAAGAGATCGTCGACACGTAGGTCTCCACCAGTGAGGCGCTACGCCACTCGCGGCAGGATGTGCGCGGTCACCGCGAAGAACACGCAGGTGCCGATGATGGCCGCGAACAGGGCCAGCCACAGCGGCGAGGGGATGCCGGTCCTGCGGAACAGCAGGTAGGCATCCGAAGTCTGCAACTGGTCCCGGCGGCTGGTGTGCACGGCGATCACGCCGAACAACCCGCGCACCGAACCGACCAGCAGCGCGATGCCGATCACCAGCAGCGCGTAGCCCTGCACCTCGGGAGTCGCGTAGAACCACAGCGCCGCACTCGCCGCGGCCGAGGTCAGCACCACGAGCACTCCGAACAGGTTGCGGATCACCAGCAGCGTCAGCAGCAGCACCACCCCGCCGGCGAACAAGGCGATCGCCGTGTACCCGGTGAACACGCACCACAACTGCGCGGCGCCCACCACGGCAGGCGCGGGGTAACCCATCACCCCGCTGACGATCGTGCCGAGCACGCCGCGCCCGCTGCTCAGGGCGTCACCCGAATGGTTGCGGCGAATCCGGATGCCGTGCACGACCCGTCCAGTGAGGATCGCCGCAACGGCATGGCCGAGCTCGTGTACGAGGGTCGTGAAGAGTCCGAACCACCGCCAGGTCGCTCGCGGGATGCTCAGCACCGCCGCCGCGACCAGGACGGCGAGCATCAGTTGCGCGGAGACGGTGATCGGCTCCGCGCGAGTGAACAGTGAGTCGAGAGAGACGGTGTTGCTAAGGAAAGTATCGATGGGTTCAGTCTGGCAGGGGGAGGCTGGATGGCGCCCCGGCGAGGCTTTCAGGAACGGGTCGCGACCCGCCCAAAAATAGTTCTAGCCAGAGCGACCAGACCTGAGTAGTATTACTCGAGTTGCGCCGCATTCAAGCCGCGCCGGAAGCAAGAGAGGAGGGCCTCCCGTGATGGAAACCATCGCAGCAAGCGCCGCGTTCACAAACGCGTTCAGCGCCGCCCTCCGCCCACTCTTCACTTCCACCTCGCTCACCGCGTAACCGTTCATCGGGGCGCGAGTAGCGCTCAACCGATGAGGTTCACGATGACCACCACTCTGTCCGGGCGCATGCGCCCAACCGACCAGCCGTCCGCCCGCAACACCGGGCCCGCACGGGGGAGTCTGCACCCGACTGACTGGGCGGCATCCGCCCCCACCGGTCGCCGCACCCCGAACATCACTTATGACATATCCAATGAAGGAGCAAGACAATGTCGGAGTACCTGACATACACCCTGTGGCAGCAACGCGAACAGCGGATGCCCCACGAACTGGAGCACCAACGCGTCATCGAAGAGCGACTGCTTCAACAAGAGCAGGACGCCCGGCTCGCCGCTGCGACTGAGGCCGAAGTCGGAGTCGTCGGAGCCGAGAGTGGCCACGAGTATGTGCTCGTCGACGAGTAGCACCCAGAATCACGGCCGTGCCGGCAGCGACACCATCAGTCGCTGTCGCACGGCCGTGCTGCATTAACCAGCGGCAACCCGCTACGGCCGCTGCGAACCCTGCATGATCTCACGCACCTCGACAGCACCGCCGACCACTTCCGCGATCGTGCCGGCGATCTCGTTCGCGCGTTCCTCGGTGGCAACCTTCACCACCCAGAACCGGGACAACGGAAAACCGCGGCCGGTGATCGAGCCGTGGTGGAAACGCCGGCGGCGATCGACCACGGTGGCCCCGCCGCCGTCCTCCAGCACCTCGGAGTAGACGAGTTCCCCGCTCTGCGCCAGCTCGTCGTCGAGCCGCGCCACGAAGGCGACGAACTGCTCGGCCCACTGCGGCGGCTTCGAGTGCAGATCCTTCTCGTCACCGAACACCATGATCATGAACTTCATCGTTGCTCCTCGCGAGTTGCCGACGGATGCGCTCTACCAACTGTCGCACCGGAGCCCCCGGATAGCTATCGCCCCACCCGTCTCATCCCGATTCCCCACCCGTCTCATCCCGATTGAGAGACCTTTTCGTGCATGTGCAGGGAATGGAGGAGGTTTTTCGGCGCAGGCGGCGGTTCCTCCTCCTTTCGCGCGGGCAAGGCTGATGATGTCGGGATGCTTGAATTGGGTCATGACCGCTGAGCACATCCAGGACCTTGCCCGATTCGTCGAATCCTCGCCATCGTCATTCCACGCTGTCGCCGAAGCGGGCCGCCGGTTGGACGCCGCCGGGTTCACCCAGCTACAGGAAGCGGATGACTGGACCGCCCGCAAGGCCAAGCCCAAACCCAGCAGGAACAGTGCCGGCAAGCATTACGTCATCCGCGACGGCGCCGTCATCGCCTGGATCCAGCCGGCCACCGCCAGCGCGACCACCCCGTTCCGCATCCTCGGCGCGCACACCGACTCGCCCGGCTTCAAGCTGAAGCCCAAACCCACCATCGGCTCGGAAGGCTGGCTGCAGGCCGGCATCGAAGTGTACGGGGGTCCGTTACTCAACTCCTGGCTCGACCGGGAACTCGAACTCGCCGGCCGCATCACCTTTGCCGACGGCAGCACCTCGTTGGTGCGCACCGGACCGTTCCTGCGCTTCCCCCAGCTGGCCATCCACCTCGACCGCGACATCAGCGATGGGCTCACCCTCCGCCGCCAGGCCCACATGAACCCGATCTTCGGGCTCGGCGACCGGGCCGACGCCGACCTGCTCGGCCACCTCGCCGGCCTCACCGGGAACCGCAAGGCGAAGGCCGCCGACATTGTCGGCTACGACATCAGCGTCGCCGACACGGCGACGCCCACAGTGTTCGGCCTCGACGGCGCCTTCTTCGCCTCCGGACGCCTCGACAACCTCTCGTCGGTACACTCCGGGCTGACCGCGTTCCTGCGCCTCGGTGCCAGCCACGCGCACATCCCGGTGTTCGCGGCCTTCGACCACGAAGAGGTCGGCTCGGCCACCCGGTCCGGTGCGAGCGGCCCGTTCCTGGCCGACATCCTCACGCGCGTTGGCGCCGGCCTGGGAGCATCCGACACCGACCGGATGCGCGCGTTCGCCGACTCCTGGTGCCTCTCCGCCGACGCCGGGCACGCCGTGCACCCTAACTACCCCGACCGCCACGACCCGGCCAACAGGCCGGTGCTGAACCGCGGACCGCTGCTGAAGATCAACGCCAACCAGCGCTACGCGACGGATGCCATGGGTGCCGCCGAATGGGCCCGCGCCTGCGCTCAGGCCGGGGTCGGCTACCAGGAGTTCGTGTCGAACAACGACCTGCCATGCGGCTCCACCATCGGACCGCTCACGGCGACTCGGCTGGGTATCCGCACCATCGATGCCGGGATCCCGCTGCTGTCGATGCACTCGGCGCGGGAACTGTGCGGCGTCGACGACCCGGCCGCGTTCACCGCCGCGATCGGGGCGTTCCTGGCGCCCGCCTGAGTCAGGCTGCTCCACTCCCGCCCGTAATCCGGCGACCTCTTCGCGAGTCGGGCCGATTGGTGGGTGAGTGGCTGCAGTGACACGCGAATTGCCCCGACGCGCGGAAGGCGCGAAGGCGGGAACCGGTCAACACTCGACGCATGACCGATGCGCGGCCACCCGCACGGCGAGCGACCTGCTCAACCTGCAGAAGAACGGAGGGCATCCCGGCTGAGCATGGTGGCCCCGGCCACGGCCGCCGGCATGGCGAAGACGGCTCCGAGCGGGATGAGGAAAAGGAGGTAGGTGGCCGCACCGAAACCGACCGTGCCCGCCCGGTTGGCCGCGAGCATCCGCCGCCGCTGCCGCAAACTGAGCCCGCGGGCGTCGAACGCGAAGCCGCACAGTTCGACCGCGAGCATCCACCCGCCGAAGACGACCCCGAGCACCGGAACGGCAATCTGGCCGACCACCGGGATGAACCCGCCGATGAACAGGACGAGGCCGATCGCGGCAGTCGCGCTGAACAGCCGGAGCCCGTTGCCCACCCCGCGGCGCATCGAGACCCAGAAGGTGTCGGCGGATTCCGGGACCGTTCCGCCGGCGCGCCGCTCGACCTCCCGCCAGATGCGCTCATAGAACGGGTCGCCCACCGCCAGGGTGACGGCGGTGAAGGTGAACAGGCCGGCGTAGACGACGATGACGGATGCCGCCAGCCCGGCCGCCACCTGGGTGGCGATGCGCGGCGGATCACCCCAGCCGTCGGCGAACGGGGTCAGCCAAGCGGCGATCGTGCCCAGGTTCATCACGAAGAAGACCGCTCCGGCCAGGAACACCGTGCCCACGAGGAGGGCCGGGATGGCGCCGAGCATCATCAGCCTGGGCGAGGTTGCCCACAGTCCGAGACCCTGGGCGAGGTAGCGCGGGCCGCCGAAGAACCGCTTCACGGCGCCAGGAACTCGGGGTTGTCTCACCCGAACAGCCTAGGTCCGCGGGAGACTGCGAGACTGCTGGCAGCCCCTCCCGGGCACCGAAAACCAGGGTTACCGTTGGCCGCACCACGTTTCGACAGGAAGGTGATCGGTATGGGCAATGACGAGAAGATGGAACACAAGGCCGAAGAGATGAAGGGCAAAGTCAAGGAGGGCGCCGGCAAGGCGACCGATAATGAGTCGCTCGAAGCCGAAGGCAAGAAGGATCAGAGCAAGGCGAACCTGAAGCAGGCCGGCGATAACGTCAAGGACGCCTTCACCGACAAGTGACTTGACCAGGTGTGGCCCCGCTCGTGCTCACCGGGCGGGGTCCTCTGCTGTGCGCTCGGTGCCTGGCCGCTCAAACGCCGTCGGCCGCGTCGGCTGCCTGGGCCTCGCTCAGCGGCTCGCCCGTCGGGTCTGCCGCCGCCGCATCCGCCAGTTCCGCGCCCCCCATCGGTCGGTCGGCCCAGCGGGTCAAGGTCCAGCCGTCGGCGAAGGATCCCTCGACGACGACCACACCGGTGTTGTCCAGGTCGTTCTCGCCGGCAAAGGTCGGCGCAACGTTTCGGGCGTGGGCGGCAACCCAGACGCGGATGGCGGCGCCGTGGCTGACCACGGCCGCCGACGACACGCCAGAGTCGACGATGTTCTGCAGGTCAGAGTTGTAGCGTCCGAAGAAGTCGTGGCCAGTCGGGCCGCCGGGCATCGTGGCATCCAGCCGCCCTGAGCCCCAGGCGAACACGGTCTCCAGGTACTGGCGCACCGAGTGGTGGTCGCTGCGCATCTCCAGGTCGCCGGCCTCGATCTCGTGCAGCCCATTCTTGACCTCCACGTCGAGCCGGCGATCATCCGCCAGCGGTGAGGCGGTCAACTGGGTGCGCACCAGGGTGGACGCGAACAGCGCGTCGATCGGCTCATCGCTCAGGGCATCCGGAATCCGCGCCGCCTGCTCGAGGCCGCGGTCGGTGAGCCCAGGGCCAGGGTGGGCGGTGTCGAGCTGGCCGAGCACATTGGCCGGCGTCTGACCGTGGCGGATGAGGAAAAGGCGCATAACCCCTTCAGCCTAAGGTGCCCCGCTGACAGTCGCGGTCAGTCGTTCCAGCCTGGTCCAGCCGGGATCGCCAGACCCCGCTGGAACGCCTCAGCGACCGAACGCGCGCGCAGGTCGGCAGCCTCGTTCAGAATGTGGCCGATATGCCCGCGCACCCACTCGAAGGTGTAGCGGCGGCCGGCGATCGCCTCGTCCAGCTCCTTCAGAAGTTCCAGGTTCATGACCGGCTTGCCGTCGCCCTTGCGCCAGCCTTTCGCCTTCCAGCCGGGCATCCACTTGGTGATCGAATTGATCACGTACTGGCTGTCGCAGAGCACGTGCAGGTCGTCGTCAAGGTGCGCGGTCGCCCGGAACAGCTCGAGCACCGCCTTCAGTTCACCCTGATTGTTGGTGGCGTGCGCCCACCCACCGGCACCCCAGCATCCGTCGCTCACATACCAGGCCCAGCCCGCAGGTCCGGGGTTGCCGAGGGCGGATCCGTCTGCGGCGGCGATGATCGTCATGAATCAAGCGTATCGGCGGCTACTCCTCCGGAAGTGCGCCCTCGATCAGTTCGACGATGCTCCGATCATCCGGAAGCGTCTTGCTGCGGAAGCGGTGCATGTCGCCGTTCGGGAGGATCAGGAACTTCTCGAAATTCCACCGCACCCTCCCACCACGACCGGACGGGTCCTTCGCCCGGTGAAGCAGCGAGAACAGCGGATGCCTGGAGCGCCCGTTCACCTTGGTCGCCTCGAACATCGGGAAGGTGACGCCCCAGGTGGTCGAGCAGTAGTCGTCGATGGCGTCAGCCGACTTCAGCTCCTGCCTGAACTGGTTGGAGGGGAAGCCGAGCACCGTGAACCCGTGGTTCGCGTAGGTGCGCTGCAGCTCTTCCAGCTGCTCGTACTGCGGGGTATGCCCGCAACGGGAGGCCACGTTGACCGCCAGGATCACCTTGTCCGCGTAGTCGCCGAGGCGCTCCGGGGTTCCGTCGAGCCGGGTGAGCTGGATGTCGTTCAGTGTGGTGGTGCTGAGGGTCATACTCGAACCGTATGGCACCAGTCCCTGAAAACAGTGTGAACCGGATTCGACGGAATACCCTCGGGTGCATGAACGCTGCACCGAGTATGAAGCGAATCGGATTCCTCTCGTTCGGCCACTACCAGGACGTCCCCGGATCGGTGGTGCGCACCGCCCGCGACGCGTTGGCCCAGACGATCGAGCTGGCGGTCGCCGCCGAAGAGTTGGGGGTGGACGGCGCCTTCGTGCGCGTGCACCATTTCGCCCCGCAGCTGGCGTCCCCGTTCCCGCTGCTGGCCGCCATCGCCGCGCGTACCAGCCGCCTCGAAATGGGAACCGGCGTCATCGACATGCGCTACGAGAACCCGCTCTACATGGCGGAGGAGGCGGCCGCGGTCGACCTGATCAGCGACGGGCGACTGCAACTCGGTATCAGCCGCGGTTCACCTGAGACTGCCTTGAACGGGTACGAGGCGTTCGGGTACGTGCCGGGTGAGGGGAGCAGCGATGCGGATGACGCCCGCAACAAGGCGGCCATCTTCCGCGCGGCGATCGACGGTGCCGCGGTGGCCAGGGCGAACCCGCAAATGGTCGGCAGCGACGGGTACCTGCCGATCGAGCCGCACTCGCCTGGGCTGCGCGAACGGATCTGGTGGGGGTCCGGTACCAGGTCCACCGCGAAGTGGGCCGGCGAGCAGGGGATGAACCTGATGAGCTCCACTCTGCTCACCGAGGACACCGGTGTGCCGTTCCACGAGTTGCAGGCCGAGCAGATCCAGGTCTTCCGGGACGCCTGGAAGGAGGCCGGGCATCCGTTCGCCCCTCGGGTGTCGGTCAGTCGCAGCATCATGCCGATCGTCACCGAGCAGGATCGGCACTACTTCGGGCTGCGCGCCCAGGCGGAGGGCAAGGACCAGGTCGGGAATTTGGACGGGGGACTGGCGCGGTTCGGCAAGAGCTACATCGGGGAACCGGATGCGCTCGCCGAGGAGTTGGCGAAGGACGTCGCCATCCAGGGGGCCGACACCCTGCTGGTCACGGTGCCGAACCAGTTGGGTGTCGACTACAACGCGAAGCTGCTCGAGAGCATTGTGAAGCTGGTGGCGCCCGCGGTCGGCTGGCGGTAGGTACCGACCACGCCTGCGTTTTTCATCCGCGGTGGCTTGTTGAGGCGCGCGCTCAACGACTGGCGCGCCGTTTGCAGCGGAGCACCAGCGAGACTTACCGATCAGGCTCGGCCGGTTCGGCATCCGCGTCGGGAATGTCGACTGGCTCCGTGAACGGAACAGTTGACGTCGTGTCCGCTGTGCCGCGCACCGGCCCGATTCGGCGTTGCCGCAGCGGGTCGCGCCTCAGGTCGGCATACAGGGCGACGCAGAGTCCGATGACGATCAGCACGAACGGGGTCGCGGCAAGGATCGTGAAGGTCTGCAGCGCTCCCAGCCCGCCGACGTAAAGCAGCACCGCGGCGACGGCGCCGGTGAGGACGGCCCACAGGATGACCAGCGGCTTCCACGGTTCTTTGCGGCCGCGACTCGACAGCGTTCCCAGAACCAGGGAGCCGGCATCCGCCCCGCTGACGAAGAAAATCGCGGTGAGCGTCATGACCACCACCGCGGCCCCGATGAAGAACGGGTACTGCTGCAGGGCTGCGAAGAACCCGGCAGCCTCATCGCCGGTGCCGGCGATGTCGGTGCCGCCCAGTTGCAGGTGCAGGCCGGCTCCGCCGAACACGACGAACCAGATGGTGCTCACCGCGGTCGGAACCAGCATCACGCCGAGTACGAACTCCTTGATCGTGCGCCCACGGGAGATGCGCGCGATGAACGTTCCGACAAAGGGGGTCCAGGAGATCCACCAGGCCCAGTAGAAGATGGTCCAGCTGGCCAGCCACTCCTCACCGCCGAAGACCGCCGAATGGAAACTCATCGGCACGATGTTCGAGAAGTATGAGCCGATCGACGACGGAAGCAGGTCGAGGATGAAGACCGTCGGCCCGACCACGAAGACGAATACCAGCAGCACGGCGGCGAGCACCATATTGGTATTGCTCAGCCATTTGATGCCCCTCGAAACGCCGCTGGCCGCCGAGAACACGACGCCGACCGTCAATACGCAGATGACGATGATCGCGATCGCGGTGTCCGGCTCATCCGCGAACGCGCCGGTGCGCAGCAGGGAGATCCCGGCCGCGATCTGCAGTGCGCCGAGGCCGAGCGAGGTCGCCGAGCCGAACTTGGTGCAGATGATCGCCAGAATGTCGATCGGCTTTCCCCAGCCCTTGTCCTCGATGCGCTCCTTGCCGAAAAGCGACTGGAAGGGCGCGCTCATCAGATTGCCGCGCCCCATCCGGAACGTCGAATAGGCCAGCGCCAGCCCGACCACCGCGTAGATGGCCCAGGGGTGGAGTCCCCAGTGGAAGAAGGTGTACGCCATGGCGGCGCGGGCGGCATCCGGGCTCCCGGCTTCTGCCTCGACGTACGGCGGCGGATCGGCCAGGTGACTGACCGGTTCGTAGACGCCAAAGAACATCAGGCCGATGCCCATGCCGGCGCTGAACATCATGGCCACCCAGGAGATGGTGGAGAACTCGGTCTTCTCACCCTCACTGGAGAGTGGGATGTTGCCGTAGCGTCCGAAGGCGAGCACCAGGGCGAAGATGACGAAGCCGGTGGCGCCGAGGATGAACAGCCAGCCGACGTTCTGGGTGACCCAGGCGAGCGCCGCGCCTGCCCCGGTCTGCACGGCGTCGGTGGCGAAGATGCCGAGCAGGCAGATGATGAGAATGAGTCCTGCCGAGACGCCGAAGACGACCTTGTCGATGCTCGCCCACCCTTGTGCCCGGGTTTCGGATGACGCATTGCCGAGACGGGCAGCGTACTGATCGTCCGGAACGTGCGTCATATGTCCACTCCTCGCTGCCGTGCGGGGTTCAACCGATTGCTCAGGAATTACGCTACCCCCGGATGGGGGCCTTCGCTATATAGTTGCCCCATGGTCACAGCGGATGACGGAAGCGCGAACGCGCTCACCAGCAGGACCCATGAGGGCGACAGCGGAAGAACCAACCTCGGCGGGTATGGCGAGGTTGCGAAGACGGATCTGCGGGTGGCGGCCTACGCGGAATGCGACGAGGCCAACGCGGCAGTGAGCGTCGCAATCGCCGCTGGTGCGCTGCCGAACCACGTGACATCGATGCTGGCCAGCGTGCAGAACGATCTCTTCGATCTGGTCACCGACCTCTCATCCCCGCTGACGGTCGAAGCGGATGCTCGGATCCAGGAAGCCCACATCGAGCGCCTGGAGCGTGCAATCCAGCATTTCGTGCAGGAGGCATCCGACCTCAGCGGGATGATCCTGCCGGGCGGAACTCTGGCGGCAGCACTGCTCTACCAGGCCCGCGGCGTGGTCCGCCGGGCCGAACGCGCCGTGTGGAACGCGATCGAGGCGTACCCCGACCAGCTGAACCCGCTGACCGCGCGATACCTGAACCGGCTGTCGCAGCTGCTGTTCGTGATCGCGCGCGGAGCCAACGTCGAGCACGGCGACGTGCTCTGGGAGCCGGAGGCGTCAGCCCGGGCGATGGCGGCGGAGACGCCTGGGCCTGACTGAGCTCGGCCTGTCTAGCGGCTCAGTAGCCCGGCGCGTTCCGGGTGCTCGTCGAACCACTTGCCGACGTACCAGCACATCGGCACCACCCGGTAGCTGGTGTTCTGCTCCACGTCGTCGATGGCGTAGTCGACCACTTCGCCGGCCAGGCCCTCCCCGCGGTGGGCGGGGTTGGTGTACGTGTGGTGGAACGAGATCTGGTTGCCGTTGATGCGGTAGTCAGCGGTGCTGAGCAGTTCGTCGCCGTCGCGCAGGGCGTAGCGCCCGGCATCTGTCTCGTGCGAAAGTTCCTTGGCCATGCCACCAGCCTAGAGGGGCTCCCCGTACCCTGACTGGATGCCCTCGTACCGCGTGACCATGACTGTCGGAATGCTCCGGGCCGGCGTCGCCCCCGACCGGGTGCTGCCGGCAGCGGCGGATGCGGCGCGAGAGCTGACGACGGTGGAGGCGGCCGATCTCGGCATCGCGGCCGGGGCGCCGCGGGTGACCATCCGGTATACGGCGGATGACGCCGAACTCGCCCGGCAGCTCGGGGAGCACATTGCGGCGGCGACGAGCCGGTCGGCCGAGGTGCTGGTGTGGAAGGTGACCGAGCGGGTCAAGGGGCGCTGGTACGTGGTGCGGTGAGTGTGCGGGTCGTGTTTGCCGAAGCCCCGCCGAGCGAGTTGTCTTCTCCTGCACAACCCCGCCTCTTATCTTTGTCCACGGCAAATCTGTGGAGAACAAGTACTCACATTTCGTCGAATAGACCTTCGAATGTGGGAGAATTGGGGCATGTCCCAGTTCACCGAATCCCTCAGTGTCATCGCAGCAGCCGCAGCCGCGCTGCCGCGGGATTCGGCGACTCTGGCCACTCTGCCTGAAGAAGAACTGTTGGCAATTCCTGCTTTGTTCGCGGACATCACCCGCCAGCTTGAGCCGTCCATGGCCGCCGCCGCCGGCGAGATCGCCCGCCGCTCCACCTACGAGTTGGGCTATGCCGGCTTGGCGCAGAAGACCGGGTTCCGCACCCCGGAGAAGCTCGTCCAACATCTGACCGGGTCCACCACTCGGGAGGCGTCGAAGTTGGTGCGCACCGGGGTGATCATCCAGGAGGCGGAGACCCTCACCGAGGCCGAACGCACCGGGGAAGTGTCGCCGGAGCTGACCAAACCGTGGCTGGCACCAGTGGGTCGGGCGGTCACCGCCGGTACTCTCTCGATCGAGGCGGCTGAAGCCATTCGGTTGGGTTTGGGTGCCCCGACCGAAGAGATTTCGGCCGACATTCTCGCTCAGGCGGCGGCCCAGCTGGTGGACATTGCCGATTCCCGTGGTGAAAATCCGTTGAACGCCGACCAGCTCCTGGATCGGGCCCGTGCGTTACGGGATGAATTGGATGAGACCGGTATTGCCGACCGCGAGAAGGCTCGTCACAACGCCCGCTCGTTCAAACGGTACCGCCGCTCAGATGGGATGACCGTCTACACCCTTACCGCCGACCCGGAGAACTCCGCCTTTGTCGATGGCATTTACGATTCGCTGACCTCCCCGCGCCGCGGAGGCCCCCGCATGGTCGATTTGGCCGATAAGTCCCGGGCGGAGGCGATTGAGACCGATCCGCGCAGCACCGAACAGTTGTCCTTCGACGGGGTGATGGCAATTCTGCGGATTGGCGCCGATACCGACGCGAAGACCGCCGCCCGATCCGTGCTCGGCGCCCGCCGACCAGCCGTCCGGGTCCTGGTCACCGGCACCGCACTCGACACCCGCACCGGGCACGGGCGCATCGAGGGTCAAGCCGGCCCGGTGTCGATCGAAACCATCGAACGGATCGTCTGCGAAACCGGCACCATCCCGGTCACCTTCGACCGGGACGGCCAATGCGTCGACCTGGGCCGGGAGCAACGCCTCTACAGCACCCTGCAACGCGTCGGCCTCGCTGCACGGGACGGCGGCTGCCGGTGGCCGAGCTGTGACCGACCCGCTTCCTGGTCGGAAGCCCATCACATCAACCAATGGGCCAGAGACCACGGCAAAACCGATCTCGCCGACGGCATCCTCTTGTGCCGACATCACCACATGCTCCTGCACAACAACCATTGGGACGTCACCCGCGACGGCGGTACCTACTGGCTCCACCCACCCGCCAGTGTGGACCCCGCACGGACCCCACGCCTCATGCCCCACAAATCCTCGGCCCTCGGAGACCTCCAACGGGAACGACGACCGCGGGAACGACGACCGCGGGAACGACGACCGCGGGAGCAACGACCGCGGGGGCAGCACCAGGCGACCGGGTAGAGTTCTGCCCTGCAGGCGAACGAATAGTTCAAGGGAACTCGGGCAGGCGTAGCACATCGAGGCCGGAGATTATCCCAGCAACGGCGGACGCCCGAACGGCGCGGCCGCCTCGTAGGCGGCACCGGCGCGCAGCACCAGGGCGTCGGCGTGACGCGGCCCGACAAACTGCAGGCCGATCGGCAGCCCGGCATCCGTCAGACCGCACGGTACCGAGAGACCGGGTTGCTGGGTCAGGTTGAACGGGTAGCTGAACGGCGTCCACTCCGCCCACCGCGTCAGGCCGGACCCGGGCGGCACCTCGACGCCGATCTCGAACGCCGGAATCGGGATGGTCGGGGTGACCAGCAGGTCGTACTGCTCGTGGAACGCCCCCATCCGAAGGCCCAGGTCGGCACGCACCTGGTTGGCGTCGAGGAAGTCCAGCGCGGTCATCCGGTGCCCCTGCAGTGAGACCTCGAGCAGGCCAGGGTCGAGCTCGTTCCAGCGCTCTTCCGGGTAACCCATGATGACCTTGCCCGCACCCGAGAACCACAGCGTGTGGTACGCCTCGATCGGGTCGCTGAAGCCCGGATCCACCTCTTCGACGATGGCACCCAGATCGATCAGGACCTGCACGGCGGCGTCAACGGATGCCGCGACTTCCGGGTCCACGTCCACGTAGCCGAAGTCGCGGCTGTAGCCGATGCGCAGGCCGGCGATACCGTCGTGCAGGCCGGACGAGAACGAGGTGCGCGGCTGCGGCAGCGCCGACCAGTCGCGGGAGTCGAAGCCGGTGAGCACGTCCATCATCAGCGCGGCATCGCCGACGGTGCGGGTCATCGGCCCGGCGTGGGCGAGCGTGCCGAACGGGCTGGTCGGGTACAGCGGGATGGCGCCGTAGGTCGGCTTCAGGCCGACGATTCCGCTGAAGGAAGCCGGGATGCGAACCGAGCCGCCTCCATCCGTTCCCACCGACAGGGGAGCCATGCCAAGCGCGACCGCCGCGGCCGACCCGCCGCTGGATCCGCCGCTGGTCTTGGACGGGTCCCAGGGGTTGCCGGTGCCGCCGGTGAGCGGATTGTCGGTGACGCCTTTCCAGCCGAACTCGGGGCTGGTCGTCTTGCCGACGAGGACGGCCCCGGCCCCGCGCAGTCTCGCGACCGAGGGGGCGTCCTCGGTCCATTCCTGGTCCGGTGAGATCAGCTTCGACCCGCGCAGGGTGGGCCAGCCTTCGGTCAGCAGGAGGTCCTTGATGCTGGTCGGCACCCCGTCGAGGAGCCCGGCCGGCGTCCCGGCCAGCCAGCGGGCTTCGGATGCGCGTGCCTGCCCCAGGGCGGACTCCTCATCGACCAGGCAGTAGGCGTTCACCTGGTCGTCGAGTTGCGCGATGCGCAGCAACGCCGCCTCTGTCGCCTGGACCGGAGACAGTGACTTGTCGCGGTAGGCGGTGAGTAGTTCGGTGGCGGTGAGGTCGGCGAGTTGGTCCATTGGCACAGTTTGGATGGCCGGGAATCTGATTGTCAACAATGCGCTTGGCTTCCTCCTCCGCGGACCCCTAGAATGTATTATTGTTGACAATCTGCAACTTCCGTACTGAGGACACCAAGAGATGACATCGCTGAGCCCACTCCTGAAGCAAGCAACTCCCGTCGTTGTCGAGCGCGCGCTCGGTAGCTGGATCTACGGCACTGACGGCGAGAAGTACTTGGACTTCACCACGGGGATCGGCGTCACCAGCACCGGGCACTGCCACCCGCGGGTTGTCGAGGCCGCGCGTGAGCAGGCCGGCGTCATCATCCACGCGCAGTACACGACGGTCATGCACAAACCGCTGATGGCACTGACCGAGAAGCTGGGCGAGGTGCTGCCGAGCGGGCTCGACAGCGTGTTCTACGCCAACTCCGGGTCAGAAGCGGTCGAGGCATCCATCCGGCTGGCCCGTATGGCCACCGGCCGCCCCAACATCATCGCCTTCCACGGCGGGTTTCACGGTCGCACCGTCGCCGCAGCATCCCTGACCACCGCAGGAACCAAGTTCCGCTCCGGCTTCAGCCCGATCATGGGCGGCGTGCACATTGCGCCGTTCCCGAACGCGTTCCGCTACGGCTGGAGCCTCGACACGGCCATCGACTTCGCCCTGCGCGAGCTCGACTTCCTGCTGCAGACCGTCTCGTCGCCGGCCGACACCGCCGGCTTCATCATCGAGCCGGTGCTCGGCGACGGCGGCTACCTGCCCACCCCGCCGCGCTTCCTGGAAGGCGTGCGCGAGCGTGCTGACAGGCACGGCATCGTGCTCATCCTCGACGAGGTGCAGGCCGGCGTCGGCCGCACCGGCAAGTTCTGGGGCCACAACCACAGCACGGTGACACCGGATGTCCTCATCACCGCCAAGGGACTGGCCAGCGGTTTCCCGATTTCGGCCATCGCGGCATCCGCCGAGCTGATGAGCAAGGCATGGCCGGGCTCGCAGGGCGGAACCTACGGGGGAAATGCGGTTGCTGCTGCTGCCGCGGTCGCCACCCTTGATGTGGTGCGTGACGAGAACCTCGTCGAGAACGCCCGAGTTCGCGGCGACGAGTTGCAGGCCGGAATCAAGGCGCTCCAGGCCGACAATCCGCTCATGGGTGACGTGCGTGGGCTCGGCCTGATGCAGGCCGTCGAGTTCGTCACCGAGAGCGGGGAGCCGAACGCGGACCTCGCTGCTGCCGTACAGCAGGCCGCGATCGCCGAGAACCTGCTGCTGCTCACCTGCGGTCCTGCCGGCAACGTGGTGCGGGTCATCCCGGCCCTGACCGTCTCTGCCGAGGAGATCATCACCGGGATCGACCGCTTCGGTGCTGCGCTGCGCGCGGCGCGGGGCGCGTAGCCGCCCGCACGGGCGGGAGTGGTGCCAGCTATGACGATGACAGCTACTGAACCGACGACGGCGGCACCCGTTGCCGCCCTCCGGGAGCGCGGCGTCGCCCTCGACACCGACTCGCGTCGCCTCGCCGAGTACTCCTACGACGCATCCAACTACCGCATCCGCCCGCTCGGGGTTGTCTTTCCCCGCACCGCCGAGGAGGTGGCCGCCACCCTGGCCGTCTGCTTCGAGCATCGTGTGCCGGTGATCGGCCGTGGCGGAGGAACCTCGATGGCCGGCGGCGCTGTCGGTCCGGGCGTCGTGATCGACTTCTCCCGGTTCATGAACGCGGTGCTGCACATCGACGCCGAGGCGAAACAGGCGACGGCCGAAGCAGGGATCGTGCTCACCACCCTGCAGCGGGAGGTGCTGAACGCGACCGGCGGCACCCTCACCTTCGCCCCCGACCCGTCGAGCAAGACCCGGGCGACGCTCGGCGGCTCGATCGCGAACGATGCCTGCGGCAATCACTCGGTGAGCTACGGTCGCACCTCCGACCACGTCATCGCGCTGAACCTGGTCACCGCCGATGGTCTGCAGCTGACCGCGACCCGCACCGGGCTCCACGCCACCATCGAGGGCGACCCCGCAGCCGCCGCCCGTGCCGAGAAGTTGACCGAGGAATTGAGGGTTCTCGCCGCAGCCAATCTCAGCATGTTCCGCCTCGAACTGGAGCGCATCCCGCGCCAGGTGTCCGGCTTCCACCTCGCACAACTGCTCCCGGAACACGGCTTCGATGTCGCCCGCGCCCTGGTCGGCAGCGAGGGAACCTGCGCCATCGTCGTCAGCGCCACGGTTCAGCTGGTCCCTGTCGCCCCGGCCGCCCTGCTGGTCACCCTCGGCTACGACGATGTGGTGGAGGCGGCCCAGGACGTCATGACCATCCTCGAGTTCACCCCGGCCGCGATCGAGGGGATCGACGAGGCGATCGTAGACACCATGCGCCACCTGCGCGGCCATGATTCGGTGCGCGGGCTCCCCGAGGGAAAGGCCTGGCTCTACGTCGACCTCGACGGCGACGACCCTGCCGAGGTCGCCGCGAAGGCCGAAGAGCTCCTCGCCCGGCTGCGCCAGAACGGCAGGCTCATCGCCGGACGCGCCGTTCCCAACATCACCGACCGCGCTTCGCTGTGGCGGGTGCGCGAGGACGGCGCCGGGCTGTCCGCCCGGCTGCACACCGGCGGAGAGTCCTGGCCCGGCTGGGAAGACTCGGCTGTCGCGCCAGAGAACCTCGCCGACTACCTCTCCGAATTCCGCGTGCTGTTGAGCCGGTTCGGGCTCGAAGGCGTGATGTACGGGCACTTCGGTGCCGGCTGCATGCACGTGCGCATCACCTTCGACCTGAGAACGGATGACGGCCGCCGGGTGATGGAGGCGTTCATGCGCGAAGCCGCCACCCTGGTCGTGAAGCACGGCGGCTCCCTCTCCGGGGAGCACGGCGACGGCCGGGCCCGCAGCGAACTGCTCCCGATCATGTACTCGGCCCAGATGCTGGACGCCTTCGACGCGTTCAAGCGCGCCTGGGACCCGTCCGGCATCCTGAACCCGGGCATCCTGGTCGCCCCTGACAGCCTGGGTGAAAACCTCGCCCTGGCCGGAGTGCCGGAGAGGCAGTGGCGCACCAGCTTCGACCTCGCTCCGCGCACCCCATCGCCGACGCAGCACGCCGGCGACGACTTCGTGCACGCCGTGCAGGGCTGTGTCGGCATTGGCCGCTGCCGTACCGATGTCGGTGGCGTGATGTGCCCGAGTTACCGGGCAACCGGCGACGAAAAGGACTCCACCCGGGGGCGCGCGCGGGTGCTGCAGGAGATGGTCCGCGGAGCCAAGACCATCGACGAGGGGTGGAAGAGCGACGACGTGCGCGAGGTGCTCGACCTCTGCCTGTCGTGTAAGGCCTGCTCAACCGACTGCCCGGTCGGCGTCGACATGGCCACCTATAAGAGCGAGTTCTACGACCACTACTACCAGGGCCGCCTGCGCCCGCTCTCGCACTACTCGCTCGGCTGGCTGCCGATCTGGCTGAAACTCACCGTGCGGGTCGCCCCGCTGCTCAACCTGGTGCTGCAGTCCCCGCTCGGCAAGGTCGTCGCCTTCCTCGGCGGCCTCACCACCAGGCGCACGCTTCCCCGGTTCGCCAGCGCGAAGCAGTTGCGGCGCGAGCTGGCGAAGAACGGCAAACCGGCCGCCAACGGGACCGGCGACATCGTCCTGGTCATCGACAGCTTCACCAAGGGCTTCCGGCCGGAGGTGGCCGGCGCTGCGCAGCGCGTGTTGAACACCACCGGGAACACCATCGAGTGCAACGCCGAGGTCTGCTGCGGCCTCACCATGATCTCCACCGGGCAGCTCGGCAAGGCGAAGAGGACGCTGGCCCGCGCCGCCGAGAACCTGGACGACGGCACCGACCGACCGATCGTGGTGATCGAGCCGAGCTGTGCCGCCGCCTTCAGGAAGGACCTGCCGGAGCTGATCCACACCGATGCCGCCCGCCGGGTCTCGGCGCGCATCCGCAGCTTCGCCGGCATGGTGAAGGAGCTGGCGGATGACGGCTGGCAACCGGAGTGGCCGAACGGCGCCCCGGCCGAAGTGACGGTGCAGACCCATTGCCACGAGTATTCGGTCTTCGGCGCGAAAGCCCAGAGCGCTGCCCTCCACGCGGTCGGGGTGTCGCAGATTCGGGAGGCGACCGGATGCTGTGGTGTCGCCGGGAACTTCGGGTTCGAGCCCAGCCACTACGACGTCAGCATGCAGGTGGCCGAACAGGCGCTGATCCCCGCCCTCAAGAAGACTCCAGCCGACACCCCGGTGCTCGCCGACGGCTTCAGCTGCCAGATGCAGCTCATGCAGGTCGACCCCCACCGCACCGGACTGCACATCGCCGAACTCCTCGACCCCGCCAAGCCAGCCCAGACCATCCAGCCCAGCCCCGCCAGCCCCGCAACTAAGGAACAACTATGACCATCGCTGCACCGATCGTTGACGCACAGACCATCATCTCGAAGCTGAAGACCGGCCTCTACCTGAACAACAAGTGGGTGGACGCCGAAGACGGCAAGACCTTCCCGGTCGAGAACCCGGCAACCGGCGAGGTGCTCGCGCACGTCGCTGACGGGTCGGTGGCGGATGCCGAACGCGCCATTGCTGCCGCCGGCGCCGCCCAGGCCGACTGGGCCAGGACGTCGCCGCGGGAACGCAGCGAGATCCTGCGTCGGGCCTACGAGCTGATCATCGAGCGCACCGACGAGCTGGCCGCGATCATGACCGCCGAGATGGGCAAGCCGCTGGCCGAGGCCAGGGGAGAGGTCGTGTACGGCGCCGAGTTCTTCCGCTGGTTCTCCGAGGAAGCCGTGCGCATCAGCGGCGACTACACCACCACCGGCGACGGCAAGAGCCGCATCCTGGTCACCCGGGTGCCGGTCGGCCCCTGCGTTCTGGTGACGCCGTGGAATTTCCCGCTCGCGATGGGCACCCGCAAGATCGGACCGGCCGTCGCGGCCGGCTGCACCATGGTGTTCAAGCCGGCGGCGCAGACCCCGCTCACCTCTCTGGCGCTGGTGGCCATCCTCGAAGAGGCCGGCCTGCCATCCGGTGTCTTGAACGTGGTGACCACCTCGACGGCGTCCAAGGTCGTCGGCAGCTGGATGAGCAGCGGAATCGCCCGCAAGGTCAGCTTCACCGGCTCCACCGAGGTGGGCAAGATCCTGCTCACGCAGGCGGCCGAAAACGTCATGCGCTCCTCGATGGAGCTCGGCGGCAACGCCCCGTTCATCGTCTGCGCGGACGCCAACATCGATACCGCCGTCGACGGAGCCATGCAGGCGAAACTGCGCAACATGGGGGAGGCCTGCACCGCGGCCAACCGCTTCCTCGTTCACCGTTCGGTCGCGGCCGAGTTCACCGAGAAGCTGGCGGCGCGGATGGCTGCCCTGACGGTGGGCGACGGTAGCGTCGCCGGCACCGACATCGGGCCGCTGGTCGACCAGGCAGGCCTGGACAAGGTGCAGTTGTTCGTCGACGACGCCGTGAACCGCGGCGCGACCGTCGTCACCGGCGGAAGCCGACCGGAGGGCGCCGGCTACTTCTACACCCCGACCGTGCTCGCCGATGTGAGCCCCGAATCCGAGTTGATGAGCGCCGAGATTTTCGGACCGGTGGCGCCCATCGTGCCGTTTGACGACGAGAATGAGGCCATCCGCATCGCCAACGACACCGAGTGGGGTCTGGTCGGATACATTTTCACTCAGGACATCGACCGTGCCCTCCGCCTCGGCGAAGAGCTGGAGGTCGGTATGGTCGGGTTGAACTCCGGTTTGGTGTCCAACCCGGCAGCACCATTCGGCGGGGTCAAGCAGTCCGGGCTTGGCCGCGAAGGCGGGCGCGTCGGCATCGACGAGTTCCTGGAATACAAGTACCTGGCAATCCCGCGCCGCTAGGCCGGGAACACTCAAGGAGAACACTATGGCTGGCGAAGATGGCTTGGCTGCCCTGGAGGGCAGGCCAACATCCGTACTGATTGCGGACCAATTGCGCGAGCGGATCATCGACGGGTCGTTCCGGCCCGGCGAGCAGATTCGCGAGGCCAGCCTGGTCGAGAAGCTGCAGGTGTCGCGCGGCCCGGTGCGGGAGGCGCTGCAGAGGCTGAGCCAGGAGGGTCTGCTGGTCAGCCACCGCAACCGCGGCGTCTTCGTGCTCGACCTGTCGGTGGGCGACGTCGCCGAGATCTACGCGGCGCGCGAGGCCATCGAGCTGGGCGCGGCCGAGGCCATCCTCGAGCTCCCACCGGAGGCCATCGCGGCGACGGTGAAGTCGCTGTCGAAGATCGTCGGCAAGATGGGTCCACTGGTGGCGGCGAAAGACTGGCGCACCCTGGCCGAACTTGACCTCAGCTTTCACGTCGCGTTCGTCGCCAGCGCCAAGAACTCCCGCCTGTCGAAGATCTACTCGACGCTGGCCGCCGAGTCGCGCATCTGCATCGTCAATCTGGAGGGGTCGTACCCGCACGCCCACGCCCTGGTCGAAGAGCACCAGCAGCTTGTAGCCCTGGTGGCCAGCGGCGACGGCGCACAGCTGAGCGCCGCCATCCGCAAGCATATGGAACTCGCCGTACGCGACCTGACGGCTTCCATGGTGGCCTCAGGCCAGTCGCTCCCCGCCTGAGTCGAAACCGCTTGCGGAGCGGCAGCGCACCCGCTAGCGTGATTGTCAACAATCTACCAAAGAAGATGGATGTGCCTGCGTGGAGATCTCGCAACATGAATACGACGAGCGCCTGCGCAACGTTCGTGCCCGGATGACCGACCAGGGCCTCTCGGCGCTCCTGGTCTCCGACCCGTCGAACCTCTACTACCTGACCGGCTACAACGCCTGGTCGTTCTACACACCGCAGTTCCTGTTCGTCCCGGCCAGCGGCGACCTCATCCTGTTCGCCCGGGCGATGGACGCCGGCGGCGCCCACCGCACCGCCTGGCTGCCGAAAACCCAGATCATCGGATACCCGGAGACCCTGGTGCACCGCCCGCACGAGCATCCGTTCGACTGGGTGGGCGCCCAGCTGCGGGAACTCGGGGTGGTGGCCGACGCATCCGCCGGCCAGGTCGGGCTCGAGCTCGACTCCCACTTCTTCTCGCCGAAGGCCTACCTCTCCCTGCTGAACGCCCTGCCAGAGTGGAAATTCGTCGACAGCTACGAACTCGTCAACTGGGTGCGGGTCGTCAAGTCGCCGGCAGAGATCGGCCTGATGCGCATCGCTGCCGACGTCTGCACCAACGCCATGAACGCCGCAATCGACAACATCCGGGTCGGCGCCCGCCAGTGCGACGTCGCTGCCGAGATCAGCCGGGCCCAGATCGCCGGCACCCCGGAGCACGGCGGCGACTACCCGGCGATCGTGCCGATGATGCCGATGGGGGCGGCGGCAGACACCCCGCACCTGACCTGGACCGAAGACCCGTTCATCGACAACCAGGGCGTCTCGGTGGAGATCGCCGGCACGCATAAGCGGTACCACGTGCCGCTGGCCCGCACCATCATGCTGGGCACGCCCACCAGCGAGCTGCAGAAAGTCGTCGGCGCAGTCGGCGAAGGCGTCGAATCGGTGCTGAGCATCATCCGCCCTGGCGTGCAGGCCCGCGAACTGGCGGCGGCCTGGGATGCCACGCTCGCCAAGTACGGGCTGTCGAAGCCGTCGCGCATCGGCTACTCCATCGGCATCGGCTACCCGCCGGACTGGGGAGAGCGCACCGTCAGCCTGCGCGGTGACGACGAGACCGTGCTGCAGGAGAACATGACCTTCCACCTGATGTGCGGCATGTGGATGGACGACTACGGCTACGAACTGTCCGAACCCTTCCGGGTCTCGGCAGACGGCGTCGAGACGTTCACCTCGCTGCCTCGCGACCTGATCTACGCAAGGAATCGATAATGAGCACCACCACGCTGCCGTTCGCGGCCCGCGCCAGCCGCCTCACCGGGTCGATCATCGACTCGAGCACCTCGCTCCTGGCCGCGCAGACTCACGACATCGTGCGCTTCGCCATGGGGTCGCCGGCGGATGAGGCGGTGCCGCTCGACGAGTTCAGGGACATCGCGGCCAGCGAGCTCGACTACAGCAGCTTCACCTACGGCGCGACCGAGGGGGAGCCGGAGCTGCTGGAACAGTTGGTCGACTACCTGTCGACCACCCCGGAGCCGACATCACTCGATCGGATCATCGTCACCGCCGGTGGCATGCAGGGTCTCGACCTGGCCTGCAAGATCTTCGTCGACCCGGGCGACCTGGTTATCGTCGAGAGCCCGACCTACACGAACGGCAGCGCCACCGCCGCCAGCTACGGGGCCGAACTGCTCGAAGCGCCGATGGACGACGACGGGCTCATCGTGGAGGCCCTGCCCGAGCTGGTGGCGAAGGCCGGCCGCACCCCCAAGGCGATCTACGTCATCCCGAACTTCCAGAACCCCTCCGGCACCACGCTGTCCGCCGCCCGCCGCGAGCACCTGCTTGAACTGGCGCACGAGTGGAATGCTGTCATCATCGACGACGACCCCTACGGGCTGCTGCGTTTCGCCGGCGAAGAACTGCCCGGCTTCCAGAGCCTCAGCCCGGCCGACCCGCTGCTGTTCTCGGTGCGCACCTTCTCCAAAATCCTGGCCCCCGGCCTGCGCGTCGGCTGGGTCGACACCGACCCGGCCATCCGCCAGCTGGTCATCAACGCCAAGCAGGCGATGGACACCTGCACCAATGTCCCGGCGCAGCAGATGGTGGCCGAATTCATCCGTCGCGGCGGACTGAGCGACCACCTGGAGTCGATCAAAAAGACCTACCTCGAGCGCAAGAACGCGATGACCGAGAGCATCACCCGCCACCTGGGCGACCGGGTGCGGATGACCGACCCGGAGGGCGGCTTCTTCCTCTGGGTGACCCTGCAGGGCGAGGATGCGAAGACCTCGACCTCCGCGCTGTTCGAGACCGCCCTGGCAGAGGGCGTCGCGTTCATCCCCGGACCGGCGCTGTCGGCCAGCGGCAAATTCGATGACGCGCTGCGCCTGTGCTTCGCCTCGTCCACGCCCGACCGCATCGATGAAGGCGTGCGGCGGCTGGCCAGGGCCCTCGATCAGCACCGTGCCCTTGATCGAGCCCGGCTATGACCACTGCGGCTGAGCAGGAACTGCTCGACCGCATCGACACCGACCAACTGCGGGAGCTGACCCTGGCCCTGGTCGGCGCCGCGGGCGAGAACCCGGGTTCCACCGAGGAAGCGACAGTCTCAGTGCTGACGGATGCCTGCGAGAGGTACGGCTTCACCGTCGAGCTCCAGGATGTCGCCCCCGGGCGGCAGAACCTGATCGCCACCCTGTCCGGCGGCAGCGAGCTCGGCCTGATGTTCCTCGGCCACTCGGATGTGGTCCCGGCCGGCGAAGGCTGGAAAAGCGAACCCTTCGAACCGTTCGTGGAAGACGGACGCCTGTACGGCCGCGGCTCGACCGACATGAAAGGCGGTCTCGCGGCCGTCATTCTCGCGATGGCCGCCCTGTCGGCGACGCCGCTGCGCGGGCCGGTGCAGCTGGTCTGCACTGTCGACGAGGAAGACCTGGGGCTCGGCATCCGCGCCTACGCTCCGACAGCGCCGCGCGGGATGTTCGCCGGCTGTGTCGTCGCCGAACCCACTGACCTGCAGACGGTCATCGGATGCCGCGGCGACAGCTACCTGCGCCTGGGCGTCACCGGCAAGGCGGCGCACTCCGGCCGGCCGGATGACGGCCGCAACGCGATCGCGGCAGCGGCCCGGGTGTTCGAGCTGCTGCGCGCGAACCATCACGAACTGAAGGAGCATCCCGACCCGCTGCTCGGCTCCGGCACCTGGAGCATCGGCAGCATCGTCGGCGGAACCGGCACCTCGATCGTCGCAGCCGACTGCGCCGCGGCAGTCGACCGACGGCTGATGCCGGGCGAGAATGCCCAGGACATCGCCGACGACCTGAAGACCCGCATCCGCGAGGCCGGCATCGACGGCGACGGCATCGAGGTGAGCGTCGAGGTCGAGATGGAGATGCCCGGCTTTCGAACCGACCCCGAGCATCCGCTGGTCGCCGCCGGAGTCGACGCCATCGACGACGCCGGGGGAGGCCGCATCGCCATCGGCGGCTGGACCGCCGCCTGCGATGGTGGCTTCATCGCCCGCGACGTCGGGGTCTCCTGCATCGTGCTCGGCCCTGGTGGCCTCAACGACCAGGCGCACCAGGCCAACGAGTCGGTCGGGCTCGAGGAGCTGGAAGTCGCCACGCGGGCATATGCCTTGCTCGCCATACGAACCGTAGGAGTCGCATGATCCTCGTAGTGCTGTATCAGGAGGGGCTGCCGGAAGGCATGGCCGAGATCGAAGCCGTCGCCGAGGTGCGGTACACCCGGGCGGACGGGCTGGCTGAGGCGATCAGGGGAGCGGATGCGCTGCTGCTCTGGGACTTCTTCTCCACCGCGGTCAAGGACATCTGGCAGAACTGCGACTCGCTCACCTGGATCCACGTGGCCGCGGCCGGGGTCGACAAGTTGCTGTTCGACGAGCTGCGGGAGTCCGGCGTCATTGTCACCAACTCGCGCGGAATTTTCGATCGGCCGATCGCCGAGTTCGTGCTGGCCAGCATCCTGGCGTTCGCCAAAGACCTGCCAGGGTCGCTGCGGCGGCAGCAGGCGGCAGTGTGGGAACACCGCGAGACCGAGCGGATCGATGCCTCGACGGCGCTCATCGTCGGCACCGGGTCGATCGGCCGCGAGACAGCCCGGCTGCTGTCGGCGGTCGGCATGCGGGTGTCCGGCGTAGGGCGCACCGACCGTGTTGGTGACCCCGACTTCGGGGTGGTGCATGCGGCAGGCCGGCTGGCATCCGTCGTCGCCGACAGCGACTATGTGGTGCTGATCGCCCCGCTGACGGATGCGACGCGCGGCATGGTGGACGCCGAGGTGCTCGCGGCGATGAAGCCGCCCGCCCGCCTGGTCAACGTCGGTCGCGGGGAACTGCTCGACGACGAGGCCCTGGTCGACGCGCTGCGGTCCGGGACGATCGCCGGTGCTGCCCTCGACGTCTTCAGCACCGAACCGCTGCCGCGCGACAACGCGCTGTGGGGACTCGAGAACGTGCTCATCTCGTCGCACCTCAGCGGCGACGCCGTCGGATGGCTGGAACGGCTCTCCGCGCTGTTCGGCGAGAACACGCGCCGCTACCTCGACGGCGCCCCCCTGCTCAACGTCGTAGACAAGCAACTGGGCTTCGTCCCACCGGACCCGCGCCCCCGATAGGTACGACTACCCGCGGAAGAGGGTTCCCAGGCCGGGGAGCTTGAGCGGACGCCCGGCGATCCGCAGGCCCTCCCATACGGTGACCTGGTTCGCGGTGAGCACGACCTTGCCGGTGGCCTGCTCCAGGTCGTCGACCCAGCGCAGGGAGTGCATGGCGGTGTCCGGGATGAGGATGGCCTCGGCATCCGCGTGGTCTGCCGCCTTCGCCATGGCGATCACCTGCTCCCTGTCCAGCAACCCGACCTCGCCGGCGGTGGCGATGTCGTTGCTCTGGAACGACACGACCTCGATGCCGGCGTCCCCGAGAAACCGCTTGAAGTGCTGGGCCAGGTCGTCCGGGTAGCTGGCCGCCACGGCGACCTTGCCGACGCCGAGCGCACGGCAGGCCTGGGCGAATGCGATCGACGTCGACGAGGTGGGGATCCCGATCGCCTGGGCGACCTCATCCGCCTGGTCATGGGCGCCTCCCCAGCCATAGACGAAGCTGCCGGAGGTGCACGCCCAGATGACCGCATCCGGGGAGAATGCGGCGACCTCCCGGGCGCCCTCCAGGAGGTTTTCGCTGCCGCCGACCGCGAGCAGTTCCTCGACGAGGTGCGCCACATCGCCGCCAGCGGTGAGAACCAGGGGGAGCCGCAGCACGCCGTCGTGGGCTTCCTCCAGGTACGGGAAGTCGTCTTCCGCTCCCACCCCCGGGTAAAGCAGCCCAACAGAAGGCACGGTGTTCAACTCGGTCATGGCTGCCCTTCCAAACGAGATCAAAAAGTGTTCGTTGATTGTTGACAATCCTACACAGAGTGAATAGGTTTTCTAGGAACGCACCGAGAGAATTCCTGTCGAACCATGTGCAGGGACCGTTAAGGCCTGATGCAGGCCCCCAGAAAGATCGGAATCAACGATGAACCGAATTCCCACACGGCAGCGCATGCTTCGAGCTATCGGAGTCACCACCGCCGGACTGCTTCTCGCGGGAACCTTCGCAGCGTGTACCACGACCACCCCGGGCGGCCCCGGCGCCGGCGAGCCTGCCGATGTCAACACGCTTGAGCGTGGGATGGAAGACGGTTACCTGCGCGTCGGTATCGCCAACGAGCCGCCGTACACCGAGGTCAACGCCGACGGTTCCGTCCACGGGGCCGAACCGGACATCCTCCGCGCAGTGCTTCAGACGATGGGCATCGAAGAGATCCAGGGCGTCATCACTCCTTACGACGCGATGATCCCCGGCCTGAACGCCGACCGCTGGGACGTGGTCGCAGCAGGCCTGTTCATGAAGCAGTCACGCTGTGCGGCTGTCGCCTACTCCGAGCCGGTCATCGTGTCGACCGAATCGTACGGCGTGCCGATCGGCAACCCGAAGGACATCACCACCATTCAGGATGCCATCGACAACGCCGACCTGAAGATCGCCGTCCTCTCCGGAGGCTTCGAGGAGGGCATCCTGAAGAACATGGGCGTTCCCGACGGACAGCACGTGCTGGTCAAGGATGCTCGCAGTGGCATGGAGGCGGTGACCGCCAACCGTGCTGACGCGTTCCTGCTTCCGACGCTCTCGCTCCTGTCGCTGATTGAACAGGATGCGAGCATCGAAGTCACCGAGCCGATCGAGGACGCACCGCGTACCGGCTCCGGCGCCGCATTCCGCCAGACCGATACCGAACTGCTCGACGCCTACAACGAGGCACTCGCCGAGTTCAAGGAGACCCCGGAGTTCGCCGAGATTCTGACCCAGTGGGGCTTCGACCCGACAGTGGTCGAGGGTGTCACGGCTGAAGAGCTCTGCCAGACCGAAGGCTAGCCGAACCTCGGTCGCGGGGTGCAGCGCAGCGATGCCTGCTGCACCCCGCTATCGCACTCCCGCCAGGAAAGGCAGGTAGATGAACGCGGTAATTGAATTCGGCCCACTGCTGCTGCAGGGCCTCTGGGTGACGATTCTCGTCACCGTACTCGGTGCACTCCTCACCATCGTCGTCGCATTTGCCGCAGGCCTGTCGGGTCTGTCAAAGCACTGGTGGCTGCGGGTACCGTCCTCGATCTTCGTGGAATTCTTTCGCGGATCCGGCCTGCTCGTTCAGATGTTCTGGTTCTTCTACGCGCTGCCGTTCCTCGGGATCCAGTTGACCCCGCTGATGGCCGGGGTGCTCGCCCTCGGTTTGAACGAGGGGGCTTACGCTGCCGAAGTGGTGCGAGGAACCATTCGCTCCCGGCCCAAGGGGCAGACGGAAGCGGCCATCGCACTGGGCATGAGCCCGTCACTGCGGATGCGACGCATCCTGCTCCCGCAATCCTTCCCCTCGATGCTGCCGGCCTTCGGCAACGTCATGGTCGACCTGCTGAAGAACACCTCGCTGGTGTCCCTGGTCACCGTCTCCGACCTGACCTGGCGGGCGTTCACCGCCCGTACCGTCACCGGCGCGACTCTCGAACTGTTCCTCACCATCCTGGTGCTGTACTACCTCCTGTCGCTGCTGCTCGGCTGGCTGACCAGGTGGCTCGAGAAGAAGTACGCACTCGACCGTAAGTCCCTGGCGAAGGCCCGCCCGCTGAAGAACCTGGTTGGGGGTGTCTCCGCATGAGCATCTGGGACAGTGAATTCGCGATCTCCATCATCCCGGTCCTGTTGCATGGGTTCTGGATCACCATCCAGATCACCTTCTGGTCGTTCCTGATCAGCCTCGCCGTCGGGTTGGTGGTCTCGGTCATCCGGTTCCTCAAGATCCCGATCGTCTCGCGCCTGGGCGACTTCTACGTGTCGTTCATCCGCGGCACTCCGCTGCTGGTTCAGGCCTATATCGCCTACTTCGTGCTTCCGTCGTTCGGGTTGGTCTACGACGCGCTGCCCACCGGCATCGTCGTGCTGGGCCTCAACTACAGCGCGTACACGGCCGAGGTCTACCGGGCCGGCATCGAGCAGCTGCCGAAGGGGCAGTGGGAGGCATCGCGAGCACTCAGCCTGCCGCCCGCACGCACCTGGTTCCGCATCGTGGTTCCGCAGGCGGTCCGCCCGATCATCCCCGTTCTCGGCAACTACCTGATCATGATGTTCAAGGACTCGGCGATACTCTCGTCCATCACGATCCTCGAACTGCTCGGTACGGCCTTGCAGATCGGCAGCAACTACTACCGCTATCTGGAGCCGATCACGATCATCGGGCTGATGTACCTTGCGATCAGCTTCCCCTGCTCACTACTCATTAGAAGACTGGAGCGACGTTTTGTCCCCACACACTGACACCCTGCGGACCCTGAACTCGAAGGGTGCGCCCAGCGACGTCGAAATCTCGTTCACCAATGTGAGCAAGGCCTGGGGGTCGAACCAGGTGCTGCGCGGCCTCAACTTCGAGGTCGCCCCAGGCGAGAAGGTCTCGATCATCGGCCCGTCAGGGTCGGGCAAGACCACCATCCTGCGCATCCTGATGACCCTGGAGACTCCGGACGAGGGCCTGGTCACCGTGGGCGGCGATGTACTCTGGGATGCCAAGCGCGGCGTGAAGAACAAGGAGACCAAGCAGACCATCGCCACCAGGCGCAAGGTCGGCATGGTCTTCCAGCAGTTCAATCTCTTCCCGCACATGACGGTTCTCGAGAACGTCATCGAGGCGCCCATCCACGTGCTGGGCATCTCCAAGCAGGAGGCGAACGAGCGGGCGGTCGACCTGCTCGAGCTGGTTGGCCTGAAGGACCACATGAAGCACACTCCACCGGAGCTCTCCGGTGGCCAGCAACAGCGCGTGGCTATTGCCCGGGCGCTTGCCATGCGACCGCGCGTCATGCTGTTCGACGAGCCGACTTCCGCCCTCGACCCCGAGCTGATCGGCGAGGTGCTGAACGTCATTCGTCGCCTGGCGACCACGACCGACATGACCATGCTGATGGTGACGCACGAGATGCGGTTCGCGCAGGAGATCTCCGACCGCGTCGTGATGTTCGACAAGGGCGTCGTGGTCGAGGCCGGCCCGCCGGAGCAGCTCTTCAAGAACCCGCAGCAGGAGCGGACACAACAGTTCTTGAAGGCGGTCAACCCTTACTAGCCGCCAGTGGTTGGCTGCTGGCCGGGCTGTCCTGTGATGGCCCGGCCGCTGCCGTCCGTACCGCGAGGGTCAGCGGGTACTGAGCAGGCGCTGGCCTGGGCCGACCGCCGACAGCCCGACTTTCTCGAGCACGGCCCACATGGTGACCTGGTTCGCGCTGATGATCGGCTTGCCGAGTTCGGCTTCCAGGGGCGCGATGAGGTCGTAGGTCGGCAGGTTGGTACAGGAGACCACAATGGCGTCGGCATCCGGGGTGTTGGCTTCGCGGATGAGCTCGGCAGTGCGCTGGTAGGGGACCGTCCACATGTCGGAGTCGAGGCCGAGGTAGCCGACCCCGGTGACCGCGATATGGTTCTCGACCAGGTAGTCGGCGAGCTTCGCCGTGATGGCGGCGTCGTACGGCGTAGCGATGGCCACCGTGCGCGCGCCCAGACGGGCCAGCGCTGCGACCAGGGCACCGGATGTGGTGACGCCCGGGGCGCCACCGGCTTCGGTGAGTGCTGCCGCGGCGGCCTTCTCGCCGGCGGTGCCCTTCACGAAGCTGCCGGAGGTGCAGGCGAACGCGTAGGCGGCGGGGGAGATGGTCTTGAGCTGTTCGGCGGCGGAGCGCAGGCCGGCGTCGTCGCCCAGCAGCTCCACCATTTCCAGGGTGACCGGCAGCGGTTCGTATGGAGTGCGCGCGAAGAACAGGGATGCGCCGTCCGGCACCCAGCGCCAGAGCTCTGCATCGAGGGCCATGTCGTAGGGGGCGACCACGCCGATCGGCGTGCGCTGGACCGGCCCGGACGGGATGTTGGGGTTGCCGAACTGGGGTGCCACTGTGCCTCCGAGTGAGCGGATCCTGCGGTGTCGCGGGCGCGGCATCCGAGGGTCCGACTATTGTTGACAATCCTACGTTAACCAACCTAGTCTCAGGGTAGTTCGATCCGGGAAATCAGAGGAGTTCTGCATGGCGCGCCACATCACGGTCACTCTAGAGAAACGGGGCGTCAGCTGCCTCGCCCGGCTGCTCGATGATGAGGCGCCGCGCACCGCGAACGCCGTCTGGGAGGCACTTCCGCTGTCGTCGGCCGTATTCCACGGCAAGTACGCGCGCAACGAGATCTACAACCTGGTACCGGCGTTCGCTCCGGTCGAGCCCGGTGCCGAGAACACCACCATCACGCCCATCCCGGGCGACCTCTGCTACTTCCAGTTCAACTCCGACGTGCTGGTCACGCCATCGCACGGCTACGACACCGGCGTGCCGACCGAGAACTACGACATCATCGACCTCGCACTGTTCTACGGGCGCAACAACCTGCTGATCAACGGAGACCAGGGCTGGGTGCCCGGCAACGTGTTCGGCACTATCGTCGAGGGCCTCGATGAGATGGCCGCAGCCTGCCAGGACATCTGGATGGGCGGCGCTCGCGGCGAAACCCTGACCTTCGCCCGCTCAGACCGGAACTGACCCGGCCCGTTCCCTACAGCTCGTCGTCGTCGAGCAAATCGTCGTCGTCTTCCTCGATGACCAGATCGTCGTCGATCGCCAGATCGTCGTCAACGACATCGTCAGCATCGTCGATCACTGCCACATCGTCGACCGTGTCTTCGCCCACGAACTCGTCTTCAGCGTCGGCGCCGTCCATGTTGTAGAGGTCGGCCGTCGTCTCGTGGGTGCCAGACGGAAGGTCCGTGTTGCTCATGGTGATTTCCCCTTCTCGCGAATCGATGCGGCGATATTACGACGACAACCTGCGGATGTCACGGGTGCAGCGATAGAGGCTGCCGGCCGCCTCGCGGAGGCCGTCTGTTTGCCTGGTCTTGAGCGGCTGGCACCCGGCCGAATGATGACGGCTACGGCATCGAGCCGGAAGGCCCCTGAGGCGGAGAAGCGCCGCCCCGCTATGCCCGGTGCTTCCCTTTCCGGCCGCGGACCTTGTCATCCCGGTGGTCATCATCGTCTGTTGGCGCCGCGTCCGACTCCTGGGTCGGCTCCGGCTCCAGCCGTACCTCCTCGTGAGTGACCGGTACTGACACATCTTTCTCTTCGGTCACCCGGTACTTGCGCAGCCGCAGGCTCTCAGCGACCTCGGCGCCATCCCGATCGCCGCCGGTGGTGTCGACCGCCGGCTCCAGCCCGTAGTACCTGTAGAGCTCGTCCTCCGCCTGCGGCTCCAGCGCCTCTTCGGTGTCGATTCGCGGGGCCTCCTTCACCAGGTCCTTCTCGAACGGGATGTGCAGCACCTCTCGGTCCCAGGTCGCCTCATCGAGGGGAACGAACGTCTCGTGCCGACCGAACATGCCGGTCAGCACCGTCACCCAGTTCGGGGAACCGGTGTTCGGGTCGACGAAGACCTGGCCCACCGTTCCAATGCGTTCATCGTCCGGGCCGACAACTGGTGCACCCATTAGTGCCCCGAGGTTCTCATTGCTGATCATTACCGCGTCCCTTCTACCGTCCGAGCCCGACTCGATCGACCCGGCGGTGGTAGCGCATCCCGGCCATGCCGCCGAGGACGGCGCCGACCAGGCTGGCCAGGGCGACCAGAATCGCTGTGATGACGCTCGCAGTCGTCAGGTCTCCCTCGTTGATCGGGATGCGCGGGAACAGGTTCACGTCCCCGAGAACGTTGAACTCCGCACCGCCGATCGCCGCCAGGACGGCGACGATGATGGCGATCACGACCGCCCACACCCAGACGGCGACCCCCTGTACGGCCCCGCTGAAGCGGGCCATACGCCCGGCGACGTAGCCACCGCAGTAGTAGGCGATGAGCATGATCACGACCAGAGCGATCGCGCCCACGATTCCCACGGTCTCGGCGTTCTCGGCCGCGGCATCAGCGGCCTCATCGATGGCGTTGGTGCCCAGCCCGATGGCGGCGCCAGTGGCGGCGATCAAGGCGGTCAGCAACACCGCGGTGCCCGTGGCCGTCAGCCAGCCGAAGAAGGCTGAGCCGATCTTGACCCCGCCGAAACGCTCCTCTTCCCGCTCCACCGCCTGTTCGCGGAGGGAGTTCCTCGGCTCAGCCGGTACGGCGCCACCGTGCCCGTCGTCCCGTGTGCTGTAACCGCCGTTGTTGTGGCCGTCGGCGTCGTGACCGCGGTCCCGGTTCTCTGGTGTGCTCATCATCGACCCTTTCTTGTGGGTAGTGCCTCGCGTTGCAACCGTTTCTTGCTACGGGTGTACGCCTGCGGGCGCACTGCCGCAAGGCGGCAACGATAGACTTCGAGGCAACTTCAAGGAAGGGGTGCGTTATGGTTCCCGAAATCAACTGGCTGGCCGTCATCCTGGCCACAGTCTCAACTATGGTGGTCGGATCCGTCTGGTACGCACCGAAAGTGTTCGGCTCCTGGTGGGAGAAGACTGCGCGAGTCGAGACCAAGGCGAATGCCGTGGTGGCGATCGTCATCACCATCGTCGTGAGTTTCATCAGCGCCTGGGTGCTGGCCGGTGCTGCGGCGATAGCGCAGGAGTTCTACGGCGGAAGCTTCCTGGCCAATGCCATCATCACCGCGATCATTCTCTGGGCGGGCTTCACTGCAGCGCGCTTCATCACCCATGACGCCTTCGAGAACCGGCCGCGGATGCTTACCCTCCTGAACATCTCGTACGAGCTGGTCAGCTACCTGGTGATGGCCCTGATCATCGGCCTGTTCGGCATCAGCGCCGCCTGAGCTCAGGGCAGCGGAGCCGGGCCGTCGGTGCGCAGGTCGGGGTCAGACGAGTCCGGGTCTTCCGTGCTCTCGTTCAACCTCCCGGCTCCTGGCATAGCCTCACCGATGTCATCGACGCCGATGCCGGTCGCTTCACCGTTCTGCCCGGGCTCCGGCTGGCTCGGCTTCGGTTCGTAGGCGTTGGGTTCCTCCGGGCCTTCGGCCGGGTCTTCTGGGTGCTCGCGCTCATTCATGCGACCACGATAGGCGCTCACTGCTCGGCCAGCCCCATCCGGTGAGAGAATGCTCAGCCTGCACTCAGTGGCCGAGGGCCCTACGCTCTAAGGATGGCGAATCGACGGGAGCAGCAGGCGGATGCCACCAGGTCGGACATCGTTGCCGCCGCCCGGGAGCTGTTCCTCACTCGCGGCTATGTGCGCACCTCGCTGACCGCTGCGGCCGAACTCGCCGGGGTCGCCGTGCAAACCATCTACAACTCGATCGGCAACAAGGCCGCGCTGCTTGCCGCGGTGCTCGACCAGGCGACGACAGGCCCTGGCGCTCCCCGCAGCGTTTCCGAGTTCATGCAGGAGCGGGCGGATCTGACCGGCGGTATCACCGGCCTCAGCCGACTGCTCGCCGACTGGATTGCGGAAGTGAATGAGCGCAGCACCGAGATTCTCACCCTCATCCACCAGACCGCAGCCGTATTCCCGGAGGTTGCGGCACTGGAACGTGAGCGGGGGGAGCGACGGCTCAGCAATTACGGGCGAGCGGCTGCCGTCGCGCGCGCCCGGGGCGGGCTCACCGCTGGAACCACCGACGCGGAGGCGGCCGCCGCGATCTGGTCCCTCGGGCATCCGCAGATCTACCGCTCGCTGGTGGTGGATGGTGACTGGACGACGGATGCCTACCGCCAGTGGCTCGCCCAGAGTCTGCGCGGCGTGCTGTCCTGACCAGCAACAGGTCGCGGCCTCCCGCCGTTCAGCCGGCCCTGGTCAACACCCGCGGGCCTTCTTCGGTAACGGCGATCGTGTGTTCGGCATGGGCGCCGCGCGACCCGTCCGCGATTCGAAGGGTCCAACCGTCCTTGTCGACGGCCAGCTCGTTCGACGTTGCCGACCACCACGGCTCCAGGGCCAGCGTCAGGCCCGGGCGGAGCTGGAAACCGCGACCGGCCTGCCCCGCGTTCGGCACCTGCGGGCCCTCATGCATTGTGCGTCCCAGGCCGTGCCCGCCGAACTCGAGGTTGACCGGGTAACCGTAGTCCTGAGCGACAGCGCCGATGGCGGCGGAGATGTCGCCGATGCGTGCACCAGGAACGGAAGCCGCGATACCCGCTTCCAGGGCAAGCCGCGTCGATTCAATGAGCCGACCATCGTCCGCGCGGGCGGTTCCCACGACGACGGTCGTCGCCGAATCGGCTACCCAACCGTCAACCGACACGGCGAAGTCAAGGGTCAGGACATCGCCGTCGCGGAGGGCGTATCGATGCGGTAGTCCGTGAAGCACGGCGTCGTTGACCGACAGGCAGATGACGTTCCGGAACGGTCCGTGGCCGAATGACGGGGAATAGTCCCAATAGCACGACACCGCGCCTCGTTCATCGATGAGGCGCCGTGCATGACTCTCCAGTTCGAGTAGGTCCAACCCTGGCTCCGCCCGGGCCACCAGCTCGGTAAGGGTCTTCTCGACGAAGCTGCCTGCGACCGCCATCTTGTCGATTTCCTGGGCAGTCTTGAGCTCGATCACAGTTCCCCTTCACCCGCCGGTATTTGAATACCAGCGACACTAGCAGGGCTGGTACATAAATACCGATACCATGAAGTATGGTCCGAGTCCCACTTACCCCAGAGCAGGTCGCGGCTGGACGGCGCCTCGGTGCCCTGGTGAGGGAGGCGCGCGCCGGGCGCGCCCCGGCCGGGGTCGCGCGCTCCGCCGGGATCTCCCCGGAAACTCTGCGGAAAATCGAATCCGGCCGGATGCCCAGCCCGGGCTTCGGCACGGTCGTCGGGCTATGTGAAGCACTCGACCTCCCCGTCCAGGCCGCGGCAGAGATGTGGCTCGGCTCGGCCGACGAGCGGTTGGCCGGCTAGCGGCTCAGGCAGTCCGCGCGATTAGGCAGTCCGCGCGATCAGATAGTCGTTCATGGCGCCGGTCAGCTCCGGGTCGCTCGGCACCGGCTCACCGTCCAGCCCGATGACGGGCGCCGCCAACCGGGTGCTGGAGACCAGCCAGAGCGCATCCGCCTGCCGCAGCGCCTCGACCGGGGCCAGCGCGAACTCGGTGCGCATACCCCTGGCCGCCGCGAACTCGAAGATGCTCGCCTGGGTGGTGCCCTCCAGGATGGCCAGCCCGGTGCCGGGGGTCACCAGCGTGTTGCCGCTCCGGATCAGCACCGAAGATGACGGCCCCTCAAGAATGTAGCCGTCCGAACTGACGAAGATCACGTCGTCGGCGCCGCGTCTTACAGCCTCCCGCACGACGGCACGGTTGACCGCGTATGACAGGGTCTTCGCATCGGCGAGCAGCCACGGCGAGGTGGTGGCGACGTCGTGCCGGTATCCGCGGTCGAGGGTCACCGCCGCGATGCCATCGGTGCGGGCGCGGGTGAAATCGGGCGCCGCGGTTCCGTGCACCCACCCGGTCGGGCGCCCGTCACCCTCCACCCCGCGGGTGTAGACGGTTTTGACGGATGCTTCAGGCAATTCCGCGATCCGGCCGGCCACCGCGATGATCGCCCGCCGCCAAACGTCCAGATCAGGTGCGGGAAGGTCGAGAGCCGCCGCTGATCTGGCGAAGCGTGCCAGGTGAGGCTCCAGTGCCTGCGGCGTTCCGGACGAGACGCTGATCGTCTCGAAGACTCCGTCGCCACGCGTCGCACCCAGGTCGAGGACACTCAGGTGGAGCCCGTGGGGGTCGACCAGCTCGAACGGCGGCGTGCCCTGACGGTGCGGTGGCGCATCCGCTGATGGCTGGTTGAGCATGGCGAGGGCGTGCATGGTGCAATTCTCGCTCATCATCAGGCCGCGTGAAGGGGTGATCGTGCCGCGCCGCCGTGGTCAGATCGGGATCGCGCCGTAGAGCGCGCTGCTCACGGCCTGGGCGACGATGAGCGCGATCGGCGGGGCGATGTAGAGGCAGGCGTAGGTGGTCAGCGGCCCGGAGCCCCGCCGGCCGGTGGACTGGCGTACCCTGACGCTGCGAACAATCAGGTAGACGAGCGGGCTGAGTACGATCCACCACGCTGACGCGGCCTCGTCGTGTCCCAGCAGCCGAAGTCGCGAGCGGTCCTGGAACCCGAGGACGAAGGTGAACAGGAAGAAGGCGACTGTCAGCGGAAGGGCTGCGTAGAGGAGCCAGTCGCGCAGGCTGAGCAGGGCGGCTACCGCGTCCGCGGTCGGAACGAAGGCGGCGACACGGCCGTCGAACTGCAGCAGCCCGGGAAACACGAGCATGCTTCCCATCATGGCGGTAAGCTGCACGAGCGGCATGAAGACGATCAACCACACGGCCAGGGTGCGTCCGTGCAGTGGCTTGTACCGCATTGCACGCTGCGAGTACGAGACCGGTGGAGCGTCGCCGAAAATGGGGGCGACGTCATCGGACGGCACGGCCGGGTCGGGAATGTCCCAGCGGGACAGCGACGCTGCCCACCCGTCATCGTCAGCGGCTGTCGGTTGAGCTGACGCCGGTGCAGCGGAAACCAGCGCAGCGGTGGGAACCGGTTCAGCGACCGGTGGGGGCTCGACTGGCTCAGTCCAGACCGGGGGCGACACTGCCGAGACCGGCTCGGGCGAGAATTCCGGAGCCTGCGTGTATGCCGGCAGGGCTGCGGCGGAGTCGGCCGTCTGGCTGGGGGGTGCCTCGGTCATCACCGCATTCTCGCTCGGAGGGGCACTCGATTCCTCCTCAACAGCGGTGGACAGCTCGCGCAACGAGCGACGGGAGGGGAGGGAAGGGCCGAGCGGCGGGGCATCCGGCACCGGCGACGGTCCAGGTTGCGGTGTGATCAGTGTCTGGGCGGGCGGGTCGAGGCGGTCAGTCCAGACCGTGCCATCCCACCAGCGCTGCGACGCGGATCCCCACGGGTCTGGATACCATCCCGCCGGCACTGTCGGATTCAGTGCGTCGGTCATAACTTCAGCGTCCCCTAACCGAGACCTCGCGTGCCCCCGCCTGCGAGTCTAGGGGAGAAGGCAGGCGCAGTTCATGCCCCCATGATGGGGGCGGGTCAGGGCGTGCTCAGCGGGTCGAGCGATGAGCACGACGGCGCCTTTTAACTGACGGGCCGAAATGCACGGCGCCGGCCAGCCAGCGACCGAGTCGCACCGCGTTGGCTCGCACCGGTGGGGTGCGGTCACTCGTCGGCGATGCCGGCTCGTCGGCCTCAACCCGGTGAAGCTTGCGGGCGGCTTTGGCCGGCCTGACTGATTTCCCTGCCGTCGAAGGTGCTGCGGGCTCGAGATCGAGTTCGTCAACCGAGGTGGGGCGCTGGAAGTCCGCCGTATATGGCGTCCATTCCTGGCCATCCCACCAGCGTCGCCGGTCGCCGCCGTCCGGATCCGGATACCACCCGGCCGGAAGGCGGGTGGTTGCGGTGACTCCCATGACTCTCAGATCTCCTCGCGCGTTCGTACCACAATCATGACTGATGACGTGGCGGAATACCCGGAGCGAACCTACACAAAGCCGTCATAGTTTTGGTGGGACGCCCTCATCACCGCAAACCGAAAGCTGCCGATAGTGACAAGGCGGCGGAGAGAAACTACTTAAGCTCCTTGCAGCGCAGGCGGGCCAGCGCTCGATGCTCGATCTGACGCACCCGTTCCCGTGAGACGCCAAGTGCCGACCCGACCTGGGTGAAGGTCATCGGCGGATGTTCGCGCAGCCCGAATCGCATCTGGATGATCTCCGCCTCACGCGGCGGAAGGTCGGCGACCTTCCTCCGCAGAAGCTCTGAGCGCATGCGTGCGCCGACGATATCGATCACGGGCGCGTCTTCGTCGTCCTCGATCAGTTCACCCAGCTCGGTGCCGTCATCATCTCCGACGAGGGTGTGCAGCGACACCGGTTCGCGGTCGGCGTCGAGGAACTTGTGGATGTCCTCCAGGCTGAAGTTGGTTTCCAGCGCCAACTCCTCTGGGGTGGGTACCCGGCCGAGCTCGAGCTCGAGCTGGTGCGAACTGCGACGCACGCTGGCGACCTTCTCGGCAGTGTGCACCGGCACCCGGATGAGCCTGGCTTCAGAGACAGAGCGAGCCACCGCCTGCTTGATCCACCACATGGCATAGGTGGAGAACTTGAAACCCTGCCGGTAGTCGAATTTCTTGACCGCACGATCGAGGCCGAGGTTGCCGTCCTGGATGAGGTCCATGAACTGGGTGCCTTTTCCGCCATAGCGTTTGGCGACCGTGACCACGAGTTTCAGGTTGGAACGGACGAAACGCCGGTAGGCAGCTTCGCCATCGTGGGCGAGGGTCCGGAGCTCCCGACCCAGCTCGCTGGCTGGATCGACTTCGCCGGAGTCGAGCTCTTCCTGCGCAAGAACGCCGGCCTCAATGCAGATGGCCAACGAGATTTCTTCCTCTGCCGTGAGGATCGGAATCGAACCGATTTTCTGCAGGTAGTCCCGCACCGCATCGTCGCTGGCACCCGGGAGCGCCTGCTTCGCTGGGGCGGTCTTAGGGGCAACGTGGGGCTCAACCATCTCTGAAATGCTCACGGTACGACCTCCCGAGGTTAGGATCGATAGAGAGAGCGTTCTCTCTATGACCCATTAGGGGGTAGAACCGACGTTCTGTCAAGCAGAGTAGATAGGGGGGTTGACATGGCGGATGCCGTTCGATTAGGCGCACGGAAACGCATCCTTCTCACGGCGTACGATTTGTTCTCGCAGCGGGGGGTCCGTGACGTCAGCGTCGACGAGATAATTCGCACGTCCGGGGTTGCCATCGCCACGTTTTACCGGCATTTTTCGTCGAAGAACGAGTTGGCCGCCGAGTTCCTGCAGCTCCGTTCCGAACTCTGGAGCACAGAGGCCGTCGTCGCGGAGTCTCAGCGGCGATCCCGGGAGCCGCGCTCCCGGTTGCTGGCGATTTTCGACATTTTCGATGAGTGGTTTCAGCGGGAAGACTTCGAAGGTGACTCGTTCGTCAACGTGCTCATCGAGATGGGACCGCAGCATCCGCTCGGCCGGGCGAGTATCGAACACCTGGGTGATGTGCGGCAGTCGGTGGAGCAGATGGCCGAGGACGCCTCGCTGCGTGACCCGCTGAACTTCGCGCGCACGTTCCAGATCCTGATGAAGGGCGCGATCATCGGGGCGATGATGGGCGACTCGCTCGCTGCCCAACGGACCAGGGGCGTCGCTGACTTGCTGATCGCCGAGCATGAGAGCCAGTAGCGTCTTCTAAGACCTCCACTCCTCACCGGCATCCGCCTACTACGCCTCCCCGCGCAGAAGATAGGGCAATCGCCCGATCCGCCGACCCCTCCTTAGAAATCACGATGAATACATCGAACTAAGGAGCGACACCATGTCGGACTTCATCCAGTACAGCCAGTGGAAGCAGCGAGAGGAAAGCCTTCCCCGTGAGCTCGAGCAGTCACGCGTGATCGCCGAGCGGATGGCCGAGGACGCCGCAGCCCCGGCCGCGCGCCGGAAAGGGCGGTTCGCGCCGGACCTCGTGGTGGCGTTCCGCGCATTCGGGCGCGCAGCCGATCAGCGTTGACGCATCCACCGGCGGATGCCCGGAACGACCTCGAACCCGCCGTCACCGGCAATGCGTGGCACGATAGGGGAGTGAAATCGGCGGTGGCAAGCCCGACCATGATCGGGCGTGGCCGTGAACTGCGGCTGTTGCACGAGGCGTTCGCGGAGACCCTCGACGGTGTTCCGCGGGCGGTTGTCGTCGCGGGTGAAGGCGGAATCGGCAAGACACGCCTGCTGGCCGAGTTCCAGGCTGATCTGGGCGCATCCGCTCGCATCCTGTTCGGCCAATGCGTCGACTTCGGCACTGCCGGCGTCCCCTACGCTCCCATCATCTCGATTCTGCGCTCGCTGGTGCAACAGGCCGGGGCGGATGCCGTGCTGGATGCGGCTGGCCCGGGCCGGGAAGCGCTGCCCCTTCTGCTCCCTGAGCTGGCCGGGGGGGGGGGGGGGGGGGGGGGGGGGGGGGGGGGG
>JBBDSS010000004.1:77047-162852 GCA_040904805.1 Homoserinimonas sp.
GGCCGACCGGCCGGCCGGTCGGCTGCTGGGGCGGACCGGCTGCACGAGATGGTGGCCGTGACGCTGGAGAGCTTCGCACGGGAGCAGCCGGTCATCGTGGTGATTGAAGACCTCCATTGGGTCGACAGCGCAACCCTCACCGTGCTGCAGTTCCTGGTGAACGCTGTCACCGCCGGGCGCATCATGCTGGTGCTCAGTTACCGCAGCGATGATGTCGGACGCGGACATCCGCTTCGCACCTTCCTCTCCAACGCCGAACGCGCTCGCCGGATGGCCCGCATCGACCTGGGCCGGCTGAGTCTGGCGGAAGTCGGCGTGCAGGCGCGCGAGATCCTCGGCTCCGCACCCGACCCCGACACCCTGGCCAGCGTGTTCGAGCGCAGCGAGGGAGTCCCGTTCTTCGTCGAGGAACTGGTCGATGAGGACTGCGTCGGCCTGCCTGACACCCTGCGCGACCTGCTACTGGCCCGCTACGACCGCCTCAGCGCGGAAGCCCAACAGCTGCTGCGGATGCTGTCTGCCGGAGGCGTGACGGTATCCCACCGCCTGCTGGCCGCGGTCTACGAGTTGCCGATGAACGGGCTGGATGCCGCAGCCAGGGAGGCCGTGTCGGCCAATGTGCTGCTGGCCGGCGCCGATAGTTACACCTTCCGGCACGCCCTGGTCCGTGAGGCGATCGAGGCCGATTTGCTGCCAGGCGAGCGGGCCAGGTTCCACACCGCTTTCGCAGAGGCGCTGGAGGCCGCCGGCGACCGCTCGTCTGCCGAGGTGGCGCAACACTGGTTCGCCGCGGGCGACCCGGCCAAGGCCTTTCCGTCCGCGCTGGCAGCAATGAACGATGCTAAGCACGCCCATGCCTACGCAACGGCGGCCCAGCTGGGGGAGCGGGCCCTGTCGCTCTGGGATCAGGTTGTCGATGCCGGGGAGGTGGCTGGCCGCACTCGCGTGAATCTGCTCGCCGAGACGGCATCCGCGCTCCGGAACGCCGGCGACGGCGAGCGGGCGCTGGCCATGGTCAACGTCGCGATCAACGAATATGAAACCGAAGGAGCAACCCTGGCACGGTTGCTGCGCGACAAAGGGAATTACCTCGGACAGATTGGGCAGGGCGGTTCGGTGGCACCGCTCGAGCGGGCGCTGGAACTCGTCCCTCCTGGAGTCGATGAGAACCTGCGCGTGACTCTGCTGAACACACTGGCCGGCCGGCTGATGCTCGAGGGCAACCTGCACCGGGCCCTCGAAGCCGCGAATGACGCGGTCGAGCTGGCGCTGACCCTTGACCTCCCGGCGCAGTCATCCATCGCAGCCAACATTGCCGGCCTCTGTAAGGCTCATCTCGGTCAGGTCGACGAGGGGCTTGCCCAGCTGGACAGCGCTCGCCCGCTCGCCCAGGGTGATCCTGGCGCCATGCTGCGATACCGCGTGAACGCCTCTGATCTGCGGTTCCACCTTGGGCAGTACGACCGTGCCCTGTCCATTGCCGAGAAGGGCATGCAGCGAGCCCGCGAATATGGCGTCGAAAGGGTAACCGGAGTGATCCTGGCCGCCAACGCGATCGATCCGTTGATGGCGCTGGGCCGCTGGGACCGAGCGGAGGAACTCATCGAGCGGATGCTGGCGCTAGTGCCGCCGGGTGGATTCAAGCCCTTCCTGCAGCAATCACGGTTGTCCATGCTGATGTGGCGAGGGCGGGTCGGGGAGGCATTAGCCCAGTACCGGGAGTGGCGGCCGGCGATGATCAGGGGCGGCCAGGCCGAAGCCCAGAACCTTTTTGCTAACGCGCAGGTACTGGGGCAGCTGCTGCTCGAGAACGGCGACGTGGATGAGGCGTGGGAGCAGGTCGCTGTTCTGCTGGATGGGCGATGCCGCCCGATACCTGGCTACGGGGTGCCGGTGCTCGCCGTTGCGGCCCGGGTGTTGGCCGCCAGGCGGGACGCTTCAATTCCAGTCGAGGAGGTCAACGCCGCCGAGTCAGGGCTGCGTGAGTTGATGGCCTCGATGCGATCCTGGCCTACCTGGCCGGTGTGGGACAGCCAATTCGAGGCTGAGCTGGCAACGGAACGCCAGGTCGAGGCTTGGGAGGCGGCCGTGGAGCGGGCGCCGACCGGTCCGGCCCGCCTGGTCCCATACTCACTGCTTCGGCTCGGACAGGCGCTGGTCTCGGCGGGAGATCGGATCGCCGGTCGCGAGAGCCTGCGGGCCGCCCTCGCCGCAGCCACCGAACTCGGAGCAGGGCTCATCGTGGACCGAACCAACGCATTCGCCGCGCGAGCCGGCATCACCCTCGACGATGCGCAACCGAAGCGAACATCCGCCGCAGTGGAGCTAACCAGCCGTGAACGCCAGGTACTCGAACTGGTCGAGCAGGGTCTCAGCAACCGGCAGATCGGCGAGCAGCTGTTCATCAGCTCGAAGACTGCTTCGGTGCACGTGTCGGCGATCCTGCGCAAGCTGGGAGCCGCGACCCGGACCGAGGCGGCGGTACTGGCATCGCGGATGCTGGCGCCGTAACGCTCCTCCCCAGGCAGCGCCTCGCCACCCTTGCCACCGGTCACGCCATTCCGGTCGCCACCGAAGCCGGTCAGGCCAGCATGGGGCGATGAGACCTCCGAACTTTCAGGACACCAGATCCCAGCCGCTTACCTCGCAGGCGCAGGTCGAAGAACGCGTGCGCGCACTCATCGGACGAGCCTGTCGCCACCAGTTGTGGTTCCTCTTCCTCGACGGCAACCAGGTGCAGCTGCCGCTGATGATCCCGCTCGATGACCTGCCCAGCGCGCCGGACGACACCGTGCACGACCTGGCACGCGCGATGGGGCAGGCGATGGAGGCGGCCGGCGCCGAATCGATCATCGTGGTCATCGAGCGTTACGCGTCATCCGCCCTGACACCGGTCGACATGGCGTGGGCGAAGGGCATCCACGACGCCTTCGACCTGGAGAGGCTGGACCTTCGCGGGGTGCTGCTCAGCCACAATCGCGGTGTGCGGTGGGTGGCGCAAGATGACTACCGGTTCGCTCCGGCCGGCCGCGGAGCCAGTGCTGGCTGACGGTTCGGTCAGAGTTCCTCGTCGTGCCGTTCGCCGTCGTCGTAATCCTGGTCCTCAGCCTCGATCCGCTCGTCCGGGTCGATGGTGGGCGGAGGCATCCTTTCTGGCTCGTCCGAGAGGTCCTCCTCGCGCTCGTCCTCGAGGTTCGGCTCATACTCGCGGTCGCTGACGATGTCCATGCTTCGACCGTACGCCGACGGACCCAACAGTCAAGTCCTCAGCTAGAGAGATCCAGCGGTGAGTACAGCGATGCTGCTCGCCACGGTGAGGATTCCGAGGAGCACCGACAGGCGGAGAGCGCGACGGGGGCGCTGGCGCGGTTCTTCTGGAGTGTCCGACCCGGGCTCGCCGGCGCTCGCGTCCGGAATCTCGAGTTCCTTCTCTGGCTGCGGTGAGCGATCGATCAGGTCGGCGGCCGGGGGCACCATCGGGGGGAGGTGCTTCGGGGCGTCATTGAGATCGGGGTTGCCACCGCGCCGGGCACGAAGCTCCCGCCGGGTGAGCTGGGTGTGCTCGAGTTCGGGTTCCAGCGGCGGGGCCGCCACGGCGCCGGCGTGCCGCCCGGTGACCGGTTCGGCAACGGGTTCGGCGACCGGTTCAAAAAGGGGTTCGGCGACCCGTTCGGCGACCGGTTGGGCGACGGGATCAGGGATGGGGTCGGCGACTGGTGCGGCCACTGATGCGATAGCCGATTCAGCGGCAGCTTCGGCCGCCGACTCAGCGGCAGCCAGTGCCGCCAGAAGGTCTATTGGGCTGGCGCGCGGCGTCTCGTCGGGCAGCGGGGCGACATGTTCGGTCCAGGTCGAGCCGTCCCAGAAGCGCAGGTTTGTACCGGTCGACGGATCGACGTACCAACCTTCGGCTGCGGAACTCACGATAATCCTTCGGGTGGATGACCATTACTGCGGTGGGTAACAAGCCCACTCCGAGGGGTAAAGGGTGAGCTTCCTGTCAACCAGAATGCCCGCAATATATCGTTTCTGCATCATCCCAAAACGGGGGTACACACAACTACGAATGCGCCCGGGGGATCCCGAGCGCATTCGTCAGCAGCTTCGTCGTCAGTTACTCGACCGCTTGCGGTTCCCGCACGATCGCTGCCGGAGCATCCGTACCCCGCCACTTGCCGATCACGTTCATCAGGTGGTAGATCACCACGGCCGCGACAGTGCCGAGGATGATGCCCTCGAACTTCACTTCACCGAAGGAGAGGGTGTAGTTCGCAATGCCCATAACCAGGGCGACACCGGCAGTCATCTGGTTCTTCGGACGGGAGAAGTCGACCTTGTTCTCGACCCAGATGCGAATGCCGATGATGCCGATGAGGCCGTACAGAGCCGTGGTGACACCACCGATGACCCCCGGCGGGATCGTGTTGATCAGCTCCCCGATCTTCGGCGACAGCCCGAGCAGGATGGCGGTGATGCCGGCCACCCAGTAGGCCGCGGTCGAGAAGATCCTGGTCGCCGCCATCACGCCGATATTCTCGCCGTAGGTGGTGGTCGGGGAACCGCCGCCGAAGCCGGCGATCACGGTGGCGAACCCGTCCGCGAACAGGGCGCGACCGGTCAGCGGGTCCAGGTTCCGGTCGATCAACTGACCGACGCCCTTGATGTGGCCGACGTTCTCGGCCACCAAGGCCAGCACGACCGGCAGGAACATCAGGTAGATCGGGAGGTACTGCATGTCGAATACCGGGGTGGTGAACGTGGGCAGGCCGATCCAGGCGGCAGCCTCGACCTTGGTGAAGTCCACCTCGCCATTGATCCAGGCAGCGACGTAACCGATCACGACGCCGACCAGGATCGAGAGTCGTCTGATGAACCCCTTGAACACGACGGCGCAGAGGATGACGGCGAACAGCGTGATCAGGGCGACCCACGGGGAGGCGTCGAAGTTGGTCTTCGCCACCGGTGCGAGCGCGAACCCGATGAGGGCCACAATCGAGCCGCTCACCACAGCAGGGAGGAGCGCATTGATCCAGCCGGTGCCCGAGAGATGTACGACGATTCCGACGATCGCCAGCACCGCGCCGGTGACGATGATGCCACCGAGGGCAACGCCCTGGCCGCCGGATGCCGTTGCCGCCAGGATCGGAGCGATGAACGCGAATGACGATCCGACATAGCTGGGGAGCTTGTTCGCCGTGATGATCAGGAACAGCAGTGTTCCGATCCCGGAGAACAGCAGAGTCGTCGCCGGCGGGAAGCCGGTGATGATCGGAACGAGGAAGGTGGCGCCGAACATCGCGACGACGTGTTGTCCACCGAAGCCGATGGTCCGCCACCAGCTGAGCCGTTCCTCCGGGAGGATGATCGCATCCGATGAGACGTCCTTGCCGTCTCCATGCAGTTTCCAGGGCAATGCCATAAGTGCACTCCGTTCAATGAGGTTGCCCGAACACTACTGGGCGCGCGGCCTTTTGCGATAGCGCGAGTTTTTGTGGGCGTGGTAACTGGTGCCTGAGCGTCCGCTGGCAATACAGTAAGCCCGTGACCAAGACTGCGACCCCCACCCCCGCCCCCACTGCGACAGTCCGCAACAGAGTCGATTCGTTCTTCTCGATAACCACGAGGGGATCGAACTTCGGGCGTGAAATTCGCGGTGGTGTCGTCACGTTCGTGGCGATGGCGTACATCGTCATCCTGAATCCGATCATCCTGAGCGGGAGCCCGGATGTTGATGGCAACTCCCTCGGTTTCACCCAGGTCGCAGCCGCGACCGCGCTGACCTCAGGGGTCATGACGATCCTGTTCGGGCTGGTCTCGCGGCTGCCGTTCGCATTCGCCGCCGGTCTCGGCATCAACTCGTTCCTCGCGGTGAGTGTCGTCGGCCAGGTCAGCTGGCCGGAGGCGATGGGCCTTGTCGTCATCAACGGCCTCATCATCGTGCTGTTGTCGGCCACCAACCTGCGCCGCCTCATCTTCAACGCCGTTCCCGTTCAGCTGAAGATCGCCATCACTGTCGGCATCGGCCTGTTCATCGCCTTCATCGGGCTGGTGAACGCCGGCTTCGTCACGTCGACCGGGTTCGGCTCCCCGCCCGTCGGGCTCGGCGTGGACGGCTCCATCGCCACCATCCCGACGCTGCTGTTCGTCTTCACCCTCCTGCTCACCGGTGTGCTGGTCGCCCGCAAGGTGCGCGGAGCATTGCTCATCGGCATCCTGATCAGCACCGTCATCGCCGTCATCGTCGAATCCGTTGCGAAGCTCGGCAGCGGAGTCGACAACGCCGGCGGATGGAGCCTGACCATCCCGACACTGCCAGAGCAGTGGGTGAGCCTGCCTGACCTCAGCCTGATCGGAGCCGTCAGCTTCGGCAGCTTCGAGCGCATCGGCGCCCTCGCCGCCCTGATGCTGGTCTTCACCCTCGTGTTCACCAACTTCTTCGACGCCATGGGCACCATGACCGGGCTCTCGAAAGAAGCCGGCCTGGCCGATGAGAAGGGCAACTTCCCCAACATCAAGTCGGCGCTCATTGTCGAAGGTGTCGGCGCCGTCGCCGGGGGACTGACGTCCAGCTCATCGAACACCGTCTTCATCGAGTCCGGCGCCGGGATCGGCGAAGGCGCCCGCACCGGATTCGCCAACCTGATCACCGGGGTGCTGTTCCTGCTGGCCATGTTCCTGACGCCGCTCACCACGATCGTCCCCAGCGAAGTCGCCGCAGCCGTACTGGTGATCGTCGGAGCGATGATGATGGCGCAGATCCGCGACATCGTCTGGACCGACTTCGCCGTGTCGTTGCCGGTCTTCCTCACCGTGCTGGTGATGCCGTTGACCTACTCGATCGCGAACGGTATCGGCGCCGGGTTCATCGCCTGGGTCGTGCTGCAGTCCCTGTCGGGCAAGGCCCGCCAGGTGTCGCCGCTGCTGTGGGTTACCGCTGTCGGGTTCGCCATCTACTTTGCTCGTGGCCCGGTAGAGGCGCTCATCGGCGGGTAGCCCTGAACGGTTGGGCGCTCGCACCGCCGGGGGCCGCTCAGCGTCGGGCGCTGGTCAGCGCACGTCGTAGCGGGCCAGGGCATCCGCATCGCGGGAGTAGGTCGCCGAGCTGCGGGCGGTGTCCAGCGCCAGCACCGGGTCGGCCTCCGTCTCGGCGAGGGTGAGCAGCCGCTCCGCTTCCGCCAGCCGGGTCCGCGCCTCCGCGCCGACCCGTCCGCGCCGGGCGGAGATGAAGTCGCGCGTCACCGACAACTGGCTCCTCGCCGCCACCAGCGCCCCGGCCAGCGCCGCTCTCGCCCCGTCGAGCCGCTGCCGCTGGTTGCGGGCGCCGGCCAGGCTGAAGTCGAGCCCGGCATCGGCTTCCCGCAGCTCGTCGAGCGCCCGGAAGGGGTCATCTTTCGGCACGGCGGAGAGCGCTCGGGAGGCATGCTCGATCGCAGCGGCAACCGCCGCGCCGGTCGCCGGGTCCGGGGGCTCGTCGCGAACACCCCTGGCCTCCTCGAGGGTGGCGCGGGTGGAGTCGGCGAGGGCGTTCGCGGCCTCCGTCGCCTTGGCCAGTTCGGTGGCGAGCGAGTCGATCGCGTCGAGCAGGTGGGCGGCGAGGTGCGCGCTGTCGGTCGCGGCGCGCACGGCATCGACGGCTGCCGTGGTCGACGTGCTCCCGAGTGCGCCCTCCGCGGTGTCGGCCGCTGTGGTCGCGGCGGCGAGCGCATCATCCGCTCGCTGCAGGTTGTCGGCGACGGAGGCGACGGCGCTCGCCGAGTAGCTGCTCCGCAATCGCTTCACTTCCTCGGCGCTGGCCCGGCGGCGCTCGCTCAACGCCGCGATCAGCGTGCGGGCGTCCTCCAGGTTCGCCGGGGCGTTCCTCTCCAGCCCACGCAGGTCGTCGAACCGCGCCTGCTCAGCGGCCAGCGCAGATTGGGCGGTCTCGCAGAGATGCACGATGCGCGCCGCCCAGTCGCGCTTGCGCGCCTCGGTGTCGGGGTGGGCATCGTCGAGCCGCTGTTGCAGGGTGAAGGCCTCGGTGAGGTTGGCGCGGGCGGATGCCAGCACCAGGGCATACTCGTCGGTGACCTCGCGCCCGAACTGGGCGATGGCGAATGACAGCTCCTCCTCACCGGTGGCGACGGCGTCGTCGAGGCGCACCAGCAGGATGTTGGCCCGCTGCTTCACGGGCTGCGCGGGTCGCCATCCACCCGACGCAGGTGATGCACCGGATGCCCGAGCGTTGCGCCGGAGCATCCAGAAGCCGACGCCGACCAGGAGCGCGAAGATCACGACCACCGTGATGGCGATCGTCCAGGTGGCCCGAACGAACTCTCCCGCATCAGCCATGGCCCCAGCTTACGAGCGCATTCTGTGCGAAACTCCCCCCAGCATCCACGGAATCCGGGGAGCAGCAGCTTAAGGTTGCCCTGTGTGGCACGCCGACAGAAAACTGGATGATGATGACTTCGAGTCTGACTCGAACAGCGAACCTGCGCGCGTGGAGCGCCAGGTGACATCCCCGCACGCGCTCAGCCTCGGAGACCCGAGGTACTCAGCCGCGAACATCGCAGAGCCGACCTGGACCGGGTGGCGCGATCAGCTGGCCGAGGTCGGCGGCCCGTCGCCGCTGCTGCACTTCATCGACTCACCCCGCACGCGCATCGAACTGAGCACCACGCATCCGGGTGGACTCGCCCAGTTCATCACCGGCAAGTCGACACTGCTCTCCAACCTGATTCGGGATGACCTCGCCCTGCGCAGCGCCAAAGTCGCCGCAGCCGAAGTCGCCACCAAAGGGCTCGAACTGGCTACCGCCCGCGGCCTCGACGCGGTGCACCTCGGCATCGGCATCGCCGAGTGGCAGCACGACGGCGAGGACTTCAGGGCCCCGGTTCTGCTGCGCCCGCTCGGCATCCGTCGTTACGGCAAGGATTTCGAGCTTCGCCTGCGTGGACTGCCATACCTGAACCCTGAACTCGCGCACGCGCTCACCGAGCAGTTCGGCGTCACTCTCGACGCCGGCGCGTTCGTCGCGCTCGCCGAAGAGGACGGCTCCTTCAAGCCGAACAAGGTCATCGACCGCCTGCGCGGCCTCACCTCCCACCTCGAATGGTTCAACGTGCAGCCGCGTCTGGTGGTGTCGTCATTCGTTGACGTGTCGAGGCGGATGCGCGAAGACGCTGCCGAGCTGGAGCATCCGATTCTCGACGCCCTGGCAGGCAACCCCGGAGCCAAGTGGGCGGTCGGCGAGGGCTATGCACCGGTGGAGCCGCAACATCCGGACGACCGCGCCCCCGAAACCGACACCCTGCTGCTCGACGCGGACTCCGAACAGGAGAACGTGATCGCCCAGATCGCCGCGGGCAACTCGGTGGTGGTGAAAACCCTGCCGGGCACCGGCGGAACCCAGACCATCGTCAACGCCCTCGGCTGCCTGGTCAACCAGAACAAGCGGGTGCTGGTGGTCAGCCCGCGCCGCTCGACCCTGGCCGGTATCGGCCAGCGCCTCAGCGACATCGGCCTGCCGGGCTTCGCCGTGTCACCGTCCACCCTGCGGCGTGACCTCATCCGCTCGATCGGCCGCAACGAGAAGGCGCACCCGGCCTCGCTGACCGATGTCGACGACGCCATGGTGCGGCTGCGCAAGGTGCTGCTGGACTACCGGGCCGCCATCGCCCGCCGCGACTTGGGTATCGGGATTTCAGTGCTGGACTGCCTCACCGAGCTGTCCAGGCTCGCCCTGCTGCCGAAGCCGCCATCGACCACGGCACGCCTGTCGCGGACCAGCGTCGAGAGGCTGGCGGAGAACCGCGACCGTGCGGCCGAAGCCATGGTGCAGGCTGCCACCCTCGGCGAATTCAAGTACGGCCCTGGCGATTCGCCCTGGTACGGTGCCGAGTTCCCGAACAGCCAGGCCGCCGAGAACGCTCATCAGTTGGCCAAGCGGTTGCATGAGGATGACGTTCCCCGCCTTCTGGTGCGCGCCAGCGAGCTGATCGACGGAACGCATATGCGTCCGTTCCAGAGCATCGACGAGCTGGGCAACTATCTTCGGCTGCTCACCGACATCCGCGACACCCTCGACAAGTTCCAGCCGGTCGTCTACGACCGCTCGCTCGGGGAACTGATCGCGGCCACCTCATCGCGCCGCGAGTCGTCGCACATGACCGGGGCGAACCGTCGCCGCCTGAAGAAGCTGGCCAGGGAGTACCTGCGACCCGGCGTGCACGTGGGCGACATGAACGAGGCACTGGTGCGCATCCAGCAGCAGCGCCTGCTCTGGCAGCGGTACGCACCGGCCGGGATCACCCCGCACGTTCCGGTCGGTATCGCCTCGGTGCAGGTGCTGCACCAGCAGATCGCCCAGGACCTGAAGTCGCTGGATGCCCCACTCGGCCTGACCGGAGAACGCCAGCTGGTGAACCAGCCGATCACCGAGCTGACCGGCTGGCTGGCCGGCCTGGCTGCCGATTCGGATGCCCTGGCGAACCTACAGGAGCGCACCGAGCTGCGCGTCACCCTGAGCGACCTGCAGATCACCCCGCTGATCGAGGACCTCTCATCGCGTCACGTCGCCACCGAGCAGGTGGCCGCCGAGCTGGAGCTCGCCTGGTGGCAGTCCGCGCTCGAGTCGCTGCTCGAGGCCGACCGCGCCCTGCTCGGCGCGAACACCTCGGTGCTCGATCGCCTGGAGGCCGATTTCCGCCTGGTCGATGAGGCGCACGCCGCCGGGAGCTCGCAACTGCTCGCCTGGCAGCTGGCCGAGAACTGGAAGATCGGACTGGTCGACTGGCCGGACGAGGCCACCGAACTCAAGCGCACCCTGCGTCGCGCGGCCGTTAGCTCCCAGCAGCTCCATGACGCTGCCCCGCACCTGTCGCGAACCCTCGCCCCGGTGTGGCTGGCGTCTCCGTACGAGGTCGACCAGATCTCGGACGCCATGCACTTCGACGCGGTCGTCATCCTGGATGCCGGCGCCGTCACCCTCGCTGAGACCGTCGGCGCCATCCGCCGCGCGAAGCAGACTGTCGCCTTCGGCGACCCGGTCACCCAGACGCCGGCCGCCTTCACCACGCGCATCGACGAGGACGCGACCGAGTTGCACCCGGACTCCGAGGAGCTGGATGCCCTGCACGCCGACTCGGCGCTGGCGCGCCTCGGTACCCTGCTGCCGACGCTGGCCCTCACCCGCAGCTACCGCGCCGGCGGCGAGGACCTCGCCGAATTGGTGAACCGGCGCTTCTATGCCGGGAAGATCGAGTCGTTCCCGTGGGCGGGTAGCTTCCTCGGACACGGCAGCCTGACCCTTGACTATGTCGAGGGCGGACACGGCATGCCCGACCCGAACTCCGGCGCGGTGGAAAGCGTCGATGCCGAAGTCGACCGAGTCGTCGAGCTGGTCATGGAGCACGCGTCCAGGCGGCCGGCAGAGTCGCTGATGGTCATCACCGCGAGCGAGAAGCACGCCGTGCGGTTGCAGCGAGCGGTGCTGGGAGCCCTGGCCGGGCGCCCTGAACTGAGCGAGTTCGTGCTGAGCGACCGCTCTGAGCCGTTCCTGATCAGCACCATCGAGCACGCGGTGGCGCAGAGCCGCGACCGGGTGATCTTCTCCATCGGCTACGGCCGCACCCCGCACGGTCGAGTGCTGTCAGACTTCGGTGCCCTCGGCCGACCGGGCGGTGAGCGCCTGCTGGCAGTCGCCATGACCCGTGCACGCCGCGGCATGGTCATCGTCACCTGTTTCGAATCGGACGATATCGATGAGAGCCGGATGCAGTACGGCGCCATCGCGCTGGCCGACGTGCTGGCGGATGCGACGGCGAGGCGCGCGCGCGAGAACCTCCCTGACGACAGTGAGCCGATGCTGGTCGACCTCGCCAAGCGACTGGAAGCCCGTGGACTCCGGGTGGCACTCGGCCACCACGGCAAGCTGGGGCTGGTCACCTCTCATGGCGGCATGTGCCTGACCATCGAGACTGACTCGGTGCTGCTCTCCTCGAGCCTGCGCGAGTCGCTGCGGCTGCGTCCTGAGCTGCTCCGGAGGCTCGGCTGGCACTACCTGCGCGTGCACGCGTTCGAGCTGTTCAGTAACCCGGACACCGTGGCCGACCGCATCGTCGGCATGCTGGGTGCGACGCCTGGTCCGACAACCGAACCGATTCCGGTCATCAGTCAGGCTTCCTGAATGAGCCCGAAACACCGGTCTGGCGATGAGCCGGTTCCTGACGATGTTCCGGATGCCGACAAGCCTCGTCCGCGCATCCGTCGCCGGGTGACCACCGACCCGGTTCCCGGAACAGATCCTCAGCCGTCACCGGAGCCGCGGCGGCATCCCTCCGGCGAGAACGACGAGCAGCTCCAGCGCGACGTGCCGCCGCACTGGGGCTAGCTACTCACCGACCGCGCCTGATCCCAAATGAAGGAGAATCTCCCCGCTCGTAACGCTCCGATGGGATCGGAGGCGGAAGTGCGCGAAATCTCCTTCATTTGGGACGACTGGCTGGGTGGGGCGCGAGGCGAGCAGGCGGGAGTTACTTCGCGACGTGCGAGCCGTGCTCGCCGCTTTCGGTCTTGGCCAGCAGGTCGCGGATCTCGGTCAGCAGGTCAAGCTCGGTGGTCGGAGCCTCCGGATCCGGGTGGCCGGCTTCGCGCTTCGCCTCGGCACGCTGCTTGAGCCGGTTGATCGGCAGCACCAACGCGAAGTAGACGGCGGCGGCGACCAGCAGGAACTGGATGATGGCGGCGATGACAGCACCGAAGAAGAGCTCAGCAGTGCCACCGGACGGGGTCGGGATCTCCATGATCAAGGTGTTCTTGAGGTTGTCGGCGCTGAACAGCGCTCCGATGAGTGGGTTGATCAAATGTTCGACGAGTGCGTTGACTACGGCGGTGAACGCAACGCCGACGACGAATGCGACGGCGAGGTCGATGACGTTGCCCCGCATGATGAACTCTTTGAAGCCGTTGAGCATCAGCTGTACTCCTAGCGTTTAGTCAGAACCGGAAGAACTGGCCGTACTCGGCGCCGCCGCGGGCGCCGGAGTGCTGGGGGAGGAGTCGGTCGACTTTTTCGCCGGAGCAGAGGTGGACGACTTTTCCGCTTTCGCACCCGATTCCGACCGCGAATCCGTCTGGTAGAAACCAGACCCGTTAAAGCTAACGCCGATGTTGTTGAAGACCTTGCGCAACGTGGTCTGTCCGCACGATGGGCACATCGTCAACGTGCCGTCGGTGAAGGTCTGGTACTGGTCGAAGTCGTGTCCGCAGGAGGTGCAAGCGTAGGAGTAGGTGGGCAACTGTTGACCTCTGGATAATAGTGACGCTAGAAGGAGACGACCCCGCTCGGGGTCACGACGCCGTTGACCGGCTTGTCGTGCAACTCCGTGGGGACGGCCTCGACGAATTCGTTGTCGAAGATCACAGCATAAACCGGCGGGCACTGCTCCATTGACCCGATGGTGCGGTCGATGTAGCCGCGACCCCACCCCATCCGCACGCCTGACCGGTCGACGGCCGCCGCCGGCACGATGATGAGGTCGACATCGTTGATGGCGATCGGCCCGAGGAGTTCACCGACCGGTTCCGGCCAGCCGAACGGGCCCTCCTCCTCGTGTTCCCCATCGGCGACCACCCAGTCGAGCAGCCCGTCGTCGCGCGAGATGGGCAGGAGCACCCTGATGTCGTGCTCGAGGGCCCAGGAGATGTAGTCGCGGATGTTCGGCTCGTCGACATTCGGCAGATAGGCCGACACGGAGCGGGCGTCCAGCCCGGTGGTGAGGTCGATCAGGTGCCGGGTGAAGGCATCCGTCGCCGTTTCGAGCTCGGGCGCGGTCAGGTTTCGTCGTCGCTCGCGCAACTCTGCGCGGAGGGCGCGCTTCTCATTGCTCGGGTCACCAGTCATGCAGCCATCCTAGGGAAAAGGTAACCTGTGGCGTATGCCACCATCCATCACGAAAGCCGTCATCCCGGCCGCCGGGCTCGGTACGCGCTTCCTACCCGCGACGAAGGCGATGCCGAAAGAGATGCTACCGGTTGTCGACAAGCCGGCCATCCAGTACGTCGTCGAGGAGGCGGTGGCTGCCGGTTTGAGTGATGTCCTGATGATCACCGGCCGCAACAAGGGCGCACTCGAGAACCACTTCGACCGGGTGGGCGAACTGGAGGATGCGCTCAAGCGCAAGGGTGACACCGAACGGCTGGTGAAGGTCAACGAGTCCAGCCAGCTGGCGGATGTGCACTACGTGCGGCAGGGTGACCCGCTCGGGCTCGGCCACGCCGTACTGCGTGCCCGCAAGCACGTCGGCAACGAACCGTTCGCCGTGCTGCTGGGAGACGACCTGATCGACGCCCGCGACGTGCTGTTGTCGCGGATGCTTGAAGTGCAGGAAGAGCGCAACGCCAGCGTCGTCGCCCTGCTCGAGGTCGACCCGGCATCCGCCCACCTCTACGGGGTGGCCACAGTGGAGGCCACCGACGTGGACGACGTGGTGCGTGTCACCGGCCTCGTCGAGAAGCCGGCCCCAGGCACGGCGCCGTCCAATCTGGCCATCATCGGCCGCTACGTGCTCCGCCCCGAAATCTTCGACATTCTGGAGAACACCGCCCCGGGCAAGGGCAACGAGATTCAGCTGACGGATGCCATGCTCACCCTGGCGGAGAACCCGGAGGAGACCGGTGGACTGTACGGGGTCGTCTTCCGAGGACGGCGCTACGACACCGGTGACCGCGTCGACTACATCAAGGCGATTATTCAGCTGGCGATCGACCGCGACGACCTGGGCCGGGAGCTGCGCCCGTGGATCAAAGACTTCGTAGCCACCCTGGACTGAGTCATGGTTGCCTCCGTGCCCACCCTCAGCGAGGGGAAGACCACCATTCGCCCGATCCGGGTGCGGGACGCGAAGCATTTGGAGCGTGAGCTCCTGGACAACCGCTCCTGGTTGCGGCGGTGGGAGGCGACCAGCCCGAGCGGCCCGACCGAGTTCGACACCAGGTACAGCATCCGCAGCCTGCAGGGGAGTGCGCGCAGTGGCCACGGGCTTCCGTTCGTCATCGAGTACCAGGGCACGTTCGCCGGGCAGTTGAACGTGTCCGGCATCAGCTACGGTTCCCTGGCGTCGGCGAGCATCGGCTACTGGGTTTCTGAGCGGTTCGCAGGCAAGAGCATCACCCCCACCGCTGTCGCGCTCGCGACGGACCATTGCTTCTTTGAATTGGGACTGCACCGGATGGAAATCTGCATCCGGCCGGAGAACGTGCCGTCGCTTCGCGTGGTGGAGAAACTCGGTTTCCGCTACGAGGGGTTGCGCCGCCGGTACATCCACATCGACGGTGACTGGCGGGACCACTTCTGCTTCGCACTGATCGTCGAGGAGGTGCCGACCGGTGTGCTGCGCCGCTGGCTCGACGGCCAGGTGCCCGCCGCGAACGCGGTCATCCCGGAAGCCGATCGGACCGCGGCCACCCGGCCGATGGCGGGCCCCCGTTAGGGCCCGAACCGGGTAGACACACCTCACTGAATGGGGCCGGCTGGCCCCCCGCACTCGTACCGTTGGACCATGGGAATGGACGGGCTCAGCTCGAGCGTGGTGATCGTGCTCGCCGCCGTGCTGTGGCTCGTCTATCTGGTCCCCACCTGGTTGCGCCGCCGAGAGTACCTCTCCACCGAGCGCAACGCGGTTCGCCTCCAGCAGACGCTGCGCATCATGGCTGAGACCGCGGAAGTCCCCAACCAGGTGCGCATCGAGGCTACGACGCGAAACGTGGCAGCACAGGAGAAGATTTTGCAGCGTGAAATGCAACGAACCCAGGCCATCGCCCGGGCCCAGGATGCGGCTGCCGCCCGAGCTGCGGCCCGCCGACTGGCGGAGACCGGACCGGCGATCGCGGCATCCGTCGCCCCATCGTCGAAGGCTTCCCGCCGGTTGAGGCGTTCCCGGGCGATGACAACCCTGGCCATGCTCGTCGCTGCCGTCGCTGTCGGGTTCGGCATCGGACAGCTTGCGGTCGGTGGTGGCGCCGTGCTGCTGACCGCCGGCGGGGTCGTCGGCGTCGGCGCGGTGGCTCTGCTCGTGCAGATCAACCAGGTGAGCGGTGCGCGCGCCCAGCTCGCGCAGACTGTGCGGCCGTCCCGCGCGGCCCACGTCTTCGACGCGGAGGTTCCCGTCAACCGGCAGCAGCCGGTGCGCACCAGCTGGACGCCCATGCCGGTGCCGAAGCCGCTCTACCTGTCGCGATCCGAAGTTGCCCCGGTGGAGCAGCAGGTCGCCCAGGCCGACTCCGCGGCACAGTTGCGGCGGGCGGCAGCCCAGGCCGAGCAGACCCTGCGCGCGGCGCAGGAGCAGGCCACGCCGATCGCGCGCCCCGAGCCTGTGGCACCCCCCGCCAACCGGTTCGCTCGCATGGGCATCGTCGACGTGGAGGAGGCGAGCACCCCCAACCTCGACGAGGTGCTTCGCCGCCGCCGCGCTGTTTAGGCATCCGCTTCTCCGTGAGGCAGTTCGCCTGTCCGAAGTGATAACCTAGCTACCGCAGTACGGGCCTATGGCGCAGTTGGTAGCGCGCCTCGTTCGCATCGAGGAGGTCAGGAGTTCGAATCTCCTTAGGTCCACTCATACACAAGAGCCCCGCACCTAATGCGGGGCTCTTGTGTTCCCCGCAGGCGCACGCGTCACAATCCAGGTGGAACGGAACACAGTGGCAAGGGGTGCTCCATGATCAACGTCCACGACGAGATCAGCGACCCTGACCGCCCTGCCTACCCTGTCATCGTGGGTCAGAAGCGCTGGATGCTGGGCCTGTCCACGGATATCGCGCCGGCGGCACAGGCGCCAGACCCTGAGGGAGGCGCGCGAGCAATCATCTCGCCGCCAATAATGGACGCATGACGGATGTTCGCTGCCCCTGCCTGAGCGGTTCACCGTACGACGGGTGTTGTGGCCCCGTCCACGCGGGAGCCGCCGCCCCCACCGCGGAACGCTTGATGCGCTCTCGCTACTCTGCGTACGCGATCGGCGACGTGGCCTATCTGCTGCGCACCTGGCACCCGAGTACCCGCCCCAGCCGGCTCGTGCTCGACCCGGGGCTGCGTTGGTATCGGCTCGACCTCCTGGCGACGTCCCGAGGTGGGATGCTCGACACTGAGGGCACTGTCGAGTTCCGGGCGCACTACAAGACAGCGGATGGCGCCGGAGGGCAGCACGAGACGAGCCGCTTCGTGCGGGACTCCGGTGCCTGGGTCTACGTCGACGGGGTCTGACTCCGCGGGCGCTGTGCGGTGTGTTGGCACGTGCCCCAATGTGGCAGGATTGACCTGAATCGAGTATCCATGGAAGGAGTTCGATGGAAGGGCTGGCAGTCTTCGCGCTCGTGGTCGCCGTGATCGCCGTCGTTATCTCATCGTGGCACGGGTTGATGGCGGAGGAACAGCTCAGGCTCTCGCGCCTCACCGAGGCGGAGACTCGCAGGACCCTGGAGCAGATCCGCCGGGAGATGACCGAAACCAGGCGAATGAGCAACGACCTCGCCGACAAGATCAACGAGCGGATCACCAAGGTGTTCGACAGCAACGCGATCGCGGAGTCACAGGGTCAGGCGCTCGAGCAGGCGCTCAGCGAGATGCTGGAACAGAGCTCCCCTTCCCCACCGGCCGAAAAGTAGCGTGAAGTTTACCCGCGCAGAGCTGGGGGCCTTCCCTGACCGCGCTATTCCCGACCTTATGAGACCTGAGCTGCGGCCGCCCGGCTAGCGGACAGTGGTCCTCGGAGATGCCGCGAGCTCGGGGAAGGCGTACAGCACCATGTCAACCAGTTCATCCAGCGGCCTGGTCAGCGGGTCCGTTGCCGGAAGCCCGTTCTCCACCTCCACGGTGAGAATGGCGGCGAGGACCTCATCATCGTTCAGATGCTCGTGGTTGATGGTGACGCCGATGACCTTGGTGTCGGCGAACGCCTCGATCAATGCCGTTTCGCTGGCCACTGTCGGCATGGCGAGCATAGGGAAGTCGCCCAGCGTGACCCGCGCGGGCGCATGCTGCAGGATCACCGCATCCGGCCGACTGCCGCGGAGGATATACGCCGAGGTCAGGTAGGCCGGGTGGCTGAGCGCCCCCTGGCCTTCGATGATGATCACGTCCGGGTCCTCGTTCTCGAACGCGGCGACGACTTGTGCCTCCATCTCACCTGAGCAGAACTGGGGGGCGATCGCGTCGAGCGCGACTCCATACTTTCCGCCCTGGATCAGTGTCGTCTGGCCGGTGCCGACCATGACGGCACGGATGCCGCGGGCGTTCAGCGCCTGCACCAGGAGTGTCGAGGTGGTGCGCTTGCCGATAGCGCCGTCAGTGCCGAGAACCGCGATGCGCGGGCAGGTCACGTCGAAGATGCGGCCGCTGAAGACCTTGAGGTCCTTCTTGTCTTTGGGGCGGCGAACATCGGTGATGGTCACGCCGGCCAGGATGCTGGCCGCCACGAACTCGGCATCCTCGTTGAGGAACTCGTGCAGGCCATTGATGATGTGCATTCCACGGGCAATGGCGTCAAGAAGAACGATCCTCTGCGGCCCGGACAACATGCCATCCACCGGGGCGAGGCCGCAGATCAGGTACGCGGGCACGAACCCTGCATGGGCGATGGCCTCCTCGAGACTCGCCAGCAGCGGGATCCCGTTGGGGGTTCCGTCGAGGTGCGCTCCAGCGTCAGCGCCCGCCCGAGTACTGTCGATGACGCTGAGAATGTCGAACTTCTCCGAGTGGCGCACCAGGCCGTTCGCCGTCTTACCATCCTGTTCGCCGAACTGGCCGTCGCAGTAGACGATGGCGGAGTTCGGCGAGGCCTGCCGGGACGTGGCGTGGAAGCCGTCATCCGGATTCGTTTCCGCTTCGTGACTGAAGATGGGCGCTGGCATGCTGGCTCCTCTGATTTCCCAGAGGAGGCGACCTGACCGTGGCACAGGCCGATTGGCCCGAACGTGCAATGAAGCGGTCTTCCCTGACTCGGCACAGTGCCGAACGGCTCACGCTACAGCAATTGCCTGAGGGCCGGCGGTTCCTTCGCTACGGTGGAGGCATGCAGCCCCGCTCCATTGTTCCCTCCGTTCTGGTCGTTCTGGTGGGGCTGCTGCTGGCAGCCTGGGTGGCACTTGGGCGGCTGCTGTTCGGTGTGGCCGGCGAACTGACACAGGTTTACACCTTCAGCATCGGGTTGATCATCTTCCTGCTGCACGCCTTCATCACCGAGGCGCTTTTGCGCGCTGCCCAGAACGGGTACCGCGTCCGGCCGGCGACCATCGCCATGCTGATCGCATCCTGGGCCCTGGGGATCCTGCTCGGCCTGGTGATTCCGGATGTTACGCCGCTGGGCCTCCAGACAATCCTCACCGGTCCGCGGGAGCCGGGACTCAGCATCGCGATTGGTGTGGCCAACCCGGTGGGCATCGTCATGCTGGTCACCGCCATTGTCGCTCTGGTGCTTGCACGCGGTGACGCCCGGGGCAAGGCGCAGGCTGTCGCTGAAGAGGACTGATTCCTCCGGTCAGCGCCGCATGAACCTGGCCCGAGTGATCAGGTAAACCCCGTGCAGGATCAGCCCGCCCGCCACCAGGAAGAGCGGCCACCCCCCGGTCGGCAGGCTGGCCAGGTAGCGTACGGCACCGTCGAGCCCGGATGCCCAGCTGGCGTCCGTGAACAGGGCACCGCCGACGAACAGCGCGCCCACGATGAGCAGGGCGAGGCCTTTCGCGGTGTGGCCGATCACGCCGAGAGACACCACCACTATGCCGGCAGCGCCACCCGGCGGAGCGATGTCCTGCCGAAAGCTGCGGGAGACGCCGCGGAAAACGAACGCCCCGCCGACAACGCCGATGCCGATCGCGATCAGCAGGAAGACGCCACCCGGGATGTCGATAAGCGCGGAAGTCACCGTTCTGGTGGTTTCGGCCGTGTCCCCGCGGCCCCCGACGGCGAACAGCAGAGCGGCCAGGCCGACCATCAGAAACCCGGCCGACTTGAGCCGGTCACGGATGCGATTGGGGGCGACGCCTTCCGGCCGCCAGGCCATCGGGCCGGTCCACTGCCAGACGGCCAGCCCGACCAGGGCGATGGCCGCGGTCCAAAGCAGCACGACGCCGCCCGGGGTCTCTGCCACGGCCCTCAACGCACCAGACGAGTCGGCACGCTGGTGACGCCCATAGCTGACGCTGATCCCGATCGCGCCGATCAGTATGTGGAGCATGCCGCTGGCCACCAGGCCGCCTCTCGCCAGCACGCGCATCGGCCGACTGTTGCTCGCCCTTCGCGCGGCCGCCCTGGCCTGGCGGCGTCCTGAGGCAGAGGTCATCTGTTCTTCGTACCACGGCCGACGGTGTTGCGGTCTTTTGGGCAGTCCCCGGATTGGGGTGATCCCTGATATATCAATGCATACGCATCTAGCCGATACTGGGACCGTCATGGATGACATATCGACAGGGGCGGCGTAATGGAGTACGGCAATGGGGACGCGTGGAACCACCTGGGCGCGGCTCTGCTGCAGGTGCTGACACCCGACGAATCGGGCGCCAGCACCTTCAGCGTCCTCGCCGGAGTCGCCATCGGCGCCGTTCTGCTGGTCGGTCTCGGGCGGTACCTGACCACCCGAAAGCGCCGCCGAGACGACCAGGAGCACCACCCGGAGCGTCCCCTACAGGCCCTCGACCGCATCCGTCGAGGCGGTTCCCCTCCTCCGCCGGCGCACCAGTACCAGGATGACGAGCAGGGCGATGCCGACCAGGGCCAGCCACGGCAGCAGCACCCCGAACGCGACCAGCAGGAAGCTGAAGAACCCGACGAACGCCTCCCAGCCGGCGCCCAGGCCGGAGAGGAAAGTGTCCGGTTCGTCGACTGGCGCATCCGCCTCCGTTCCCAACACGATCGTGAACGTTGACAAGTCGACCAGGTCATCCAGTGACCGCTTCTGAGATTCGAGGGACTCCAGATTGGCCTGCCGCTCGGAGAGGGCGGACTCGATACTGATCAGGTCCGCGGTCGTGTCGGCGTCAGCCATCAGGGCGATCAGGCGATCGACGGATGCGCGCAGTGCCTTGATCCGCGACTCCAGGTCGCGCACCTCGGCAGTGACATTCTGCTGCCCATGCTCAACCCGTTCCACCGTGCCCAGTTCTTTGATCGACTCGAGGGTGTCGGTGACCTTCTCAGCGGGGATGCGCACCCTCAACTCGGCACGCCCATTGTCCTTGCCATCCGGCGCCTGCTCAGTTCGGGCGTCAACGCGCCCGCCTGCCCTCTCGACGATGATCGCGACCTCGGTCGCCGACTCTGCCGGGCGCTCCACCGTGAGGGTCAGGTAACCGGTCACGATCACCTTCTCATCGCCATCGACCACGCTGGCGGCATCATCTCGGGAGAATTCCGGACTCGACTCCGTGACATCCTCGGTCGCGGCACCGCCGTCGAACGGCACCATGTCAGGCGCGGAGGTGCCGGACGACGTGCAACCGCTCAGCGCCAGGACCGACAGCAGCACGGCAGCGGGGAGCAGTCGGGGCCTCATGGAACAACGGTAGCCGCGCGCTCATACCGACCGCTACCCAACCTTTTTCCCCGGTCGAGCGTCAGGCGGCGCGCGGGGTGTGGTCGGTGTCGGGGCCGCCTGCGATAATCGCGAGTATGGCTGTGGTCGAGCGGGTGGGTGCCTGGTTCGGTGATCTTCGGCAGAGCCTGCTCGGCCGGTCCACGCTGCAGATCGCCGAGGACGAGGGAGCTGGACCGGTCGTCATCCTGGTGCACGGCATCGCCTCGTCGTCGGTGACCTTCCAGAACCTGGTGCCGCTGCTCACCGACAGGCACCGGGTGATCTCGATCAATATCCTCGGCCACGGCGGGTCACCAGTTCCGCCCCGCGCAAGCTACACGATCGAGGAGCATGTGGCCTGGCTGGAGCGCACCATCCGCTCGCTCCGGCTGCGGGAACCGTTCGTCATCGTCGGCCATTCCCTCGGCGCGCTGCTGGTCAGCCGCTACGCCAGGGAGAACCCGGCACGGGTGGCAAAGACAGTGCTGGTCAGTCCGCCGATCTATATGTCGCCGACCGAATTGGGTGACCGTTTCGAGCGGGCGGCTCTCGGCGCCTACCTGAGGGTGTACGAGTTCCTGCGCGCCAACAAGCAGTTCACGCTGCGAAATGCGGCCATCATCTCGCGCCTGTTGCCGATCAGGAACGTTTTCGAGGTGACCGAGAACAATTGGGATGCCTTCGTCAAGTCGCTGAAGAACTGCATCGAATCGCAGACCACGATCAGCGACATCGCCGGTATCGAGTCGCCGGTCGAGATCGTCTACGGCGCGCTCGACCAGGTCATCGTGCCCGGCGGCATGCGCATCGTGGAGAAGTTGCGCCACGTCACGATGCACCAGGTGGATGCGAACGACCACCTCATCCGCAAGCGTCTGGCCAAAGTGGTCGCGGCTGTCATCGGGTAGCGTCGATTTCATGCACACACGAATCCTCGGACGCACTGGCCGGGACGTCTCAGTGATCGGCCTGGGGACCTGGCAGCTCGGCGCCGACTGGGGCGATGTCAGTGAAGCGGATGCCGTCGCCGTGCTGGACGCATCCGTTCAAGGTGGTGTCACCTTCTTCGACACGGCGGATGTCTACGGAGACGGCCGAAGTGAACGCCTCATCGGCGACTACCTGGCCGGCAACCCTGGCGTTGAGATCACCGTCGCCACCAAGATGGGCCGGCGCGAGGCCCAGGATCCGGCGAACTTCACCCTCGACAAGTTTCGCGAATGGACTGACCGGTCGCGGCGCAACCTGCGGATGGACACCCTGCACCTGGTGCAGCTGCACTGCCCGCCCGGTGCGATATTCGCCTCCGACGAGGTGTTCGACGCACTGGACACCCTCGTCGACGAGGGTGTCATCGCGCACTACGGTGTCAGCGTCGAAACCGCGGACGAGGCGCTCGCCGCCATCGCCCGCCCCGGCCTCGCCACGGTTCAGATCATCCTCAACGCGTTCCGGCTGAAACCACTGGACGGCGTGCTTCCGGCCGCCCGCCAGGCGGGGGTGGGCATCATCGCCCGGGTGCCGCTGGCATCCGGCCTGCTCAGCGGCAAATATACGGCTGGCACCACTTTCGCCGAGAACGACCACCGCACCTTCAACCGCAACGGGCAGGCCTTCGACGTGGGGGAGACCTTCTCCGGTGTCGACTTCGAAGCCGGGGTCGCCGCCGCGCAGGAGTTCGCCGCCCTGATCGCTGCCGAGCCTGCCGTCTCCGACTACTCGACAGCGCAGCTCGCCCTTGCCTGGGTGGCCCAACTGGACGGGGTCAGCTCGGTGATCCCCGGCGCCCGAAACGTCGACCAGGCGGCCTCCAACGCGGCAGCCGGCGAGGTGCCGCAGTTGAGCGACGGGTTCACCGGCGGTGTCGTCGACCTGTATGACCGCTACTTCCGCGCGGCAGTCCACGGCCGCTGGTAACCCGTCGTGACGGTGCCCGTGCCCGAAGTGCCCGTTCCGGAGGATAGTGCCCAGCGCAACGGACGCAATCCTCCGGAACGGGCACTCTCGCGGGTCGAGTTCGCCTTCACCCCGCCGTTCGACGCCGCGGCAGTGCTCGGCAACCTGCGCGCCCACCTGGTCGCCGGAGCGGAGCGGGTGGACGGCGACACCATCACGCGGATCATCGGCGCGACATCCGGGCCGGTGGTCGTGTCGGTTACCCTGACGCCGGAGGCGGTGAGCGCCGACATCGGCAGTACGGACGAAGCGGATGTGCCGGCGGTCACCGCGATCATCCGCCGCTGGTTCGATCTCGACCTCGATCCGTCTGCCGTTGCCGGTGCGCTTGGTGGCGACCCGGTGATCGGGCCGCTGCTGACGGCGCGGCCGGGCCTGAGGGTGGTCGGCTCTCCCCACGACTTCGAGACGGCGGTCATGACAGTGCTCGGCCAGCAGGTTTCGCTGGCAGCCGCACGCACCTTCGGAGCCCGACTGGTGGCAGCGTTCGGGCAGGCGGGCCCGGGCGGTCTCACCGGTTTCCCGACGGCGGAAATCCTGGCGTCAGCCTCGCCCGACGACCTTCGGGCGGCAGTCGGGTTGACCGGTGCGCGGGCGCGAACCCTGCACGGGCTCGCCGCCGCGTGCGCAGCCGGGCTGCCGCTGGGTGCGGGAGCGGACCCTGCGCGGTTCCGGAGCGACTTGCTGGCGTTGCCCGGAATCGGGCCGTGGACCGTCGACTACCTTGCCGTGCGGGTGCTCGGCGACCGTGACGCGTTCACCGCGAGTGACCTGGTGCTGCGACGGTCGCTCGGCGGTGTGAACGTCGCGGCCGCGGAGGCGGCATCCGAAGCCTGGCGCCCGTACCGGGCGTACGCGCTCTTCCACCTCTGGACCGCATCCTCGTATTGAGCCATCCCCGCGCGCACATTTCCCCGGCGCAATCGAGAGCGCTTTCGCGGCCTCCGCAGTGAATGAGGGAAGTATTTCTGCGGTGTGCCCCGAAGCTCCTCCTTTCGTGCAGGAGGACATGGCGGGCGCCGAGCGGCGGTCAGCGGATGGTGGTGATCGGTTCCGTGTCGGGGATGGGTGTCGAGTCCCGGCCGCGCAGGTCCGGATGCGCCCGGCGGAAGACCACGGGTACCAGCACTCCAAAGAACGCGAACACCCCGGCCACCCAGAACGCGCCGACCGACCCGTTGGCGTCGATCAGGAACCCGGCCGCCGCAGAGCCGAGCGCGGCACCGATGAGCTGACCGGTACCCACCCAGCCGTAAGCCTCCGCCGTATCGCTGAACTTCACGCTGGCTGAGACGATCGAGAACATGACGGCCAGCGCCGGGGCGATGCCGGCACCGGCGATGAACAGGGTGAGCGACAACCACCAGAAGTCGAGGAACAGCGCGGCCAGGGCCATCCCGACGAAGACCAGGAACATTCGGCGCGCGAGTGCCCACGGTCCGATCTGCAGGTGGCCGAAGGCGAGACCCCCCACGAGCGACCCGACGGCGAAGATGGCGAGCACGATACCGGCGTCCGCGGAGCCATGGTCGAAGGTCGCGACCACCCCGGCCTCGACGCTGGCGGCCGCCCCGACCAGGAGGAATCCGACGACCGTGGCGAGCAGCACTGGCGGCCGGCCGAGCACGACGCCGAGCTTGCGGCGGCTGCGGGGAATGCGCACCTGGCCGAGTTCCGGCGAGGCTACGAACCAGGCGCCTCCTCCGATGAAGAAGACCAGGGCGAGCACGATCGCCTGCATCGTTCCGATCTGGGTAGCGACGAGGGTGGTGATGACCGGGCCGACCACCCAGATGATCTCCTGCGCCGAGGCGTCGAGCGAGAACAGCGGGGTCAGCTGCTTGGAGTTGACCATCTTGGGGTAGATGGTGCGCACCGCTGGCTGGATAGGCGGCCAGCTGAGGCCGGCGACCAGTCCGAGCACCATGTAGAGCGGAACCGGCAGCGCGGTGAAGGCGATCGCTCCGGTGGCAATTGCGCTGATGATGGTCGTGATGACGATGACCTTGCGCATCCCCCAGACGCCCATCCACCGGCTGGTGAGGGGACCGGCGAGAGCCTGACCGAGACTGGTGGCCGCGAGCACGAGGCCGGCGGCGCCGTAGGAGTCGTGTACTTTCTCGACGTGCAAGAGGAAGGCGAGCGCCAGCATCCCGGACGGGAATCTGGCTACCAGCTGGGCCGCCATGATGCGGCCGACGCCCCGCGTCTTCAGTAGTTCCAGGTAGCTGCTCACAAGGTCTCAAGTCTAGTAGTGGCGCGGCCGGAAGCGAGGGGTCGTCACGAGGCATTCGGATGTCGGTGGCCGGCACCAGAATTAGTGCACAGGCTGTGCAGAACTCGGCGAAGTTATGCACAACTGTGGATGACACGCCCACTAGATATGGGATGTGGCAGGCAGTTGGTACCCGCTATATAGTGATGGGACAGCTGGGCGGCATCTCAACAAGAGTGGCGCTCAGCCCACAGAATTCGAGAACGCTCTGCGCGCTTTCACCGGCGAGAGCGGCGGTGTTTTGGGGCATTTAAACGCTGGTCGGAGCGTTCTTAATATAGAGATGATCGACGAACCACAGGTTCGGGAACGGGTGGTTAGACCAGTGGGAATTACGGTAGTCAAGCGCAACGGCGAACGGGAGCCGTACGACGCGAACAAGATCAACCTGGCGATCGAGCATGCCAGCGCCGGGCTCGATGAGAACATCACCTGGGTCACCCAGATCGCCAGCGAGCTTGAGTTGACGCTGTTCGACGGGATCACCACCCAGCAGCTCGACGAGGCGGTCATCCAGGTGGCCCTGCAGAATGTGAAGGACGACCCCGCCTTCGACGTCGTCGCAGCGCGACTGCTCCTCAAGACCATCTATAAGCGCGTGCTCGGCGACTACGAGAGTGCCGACCAGCTCAAGCAGCTGCACGTCGAGCACTTCGGTCCGAACATCCACCGCGGTGTCGAGGAGGGCCTGCTCGACCCACGCCTGACCGAGCTCTTCGACCTCGACGTCCTGTCAGACGCACTCGACCCGGAGCACGACGACCTGCTGAAATACGTCGGCGTCGTCACTCTGAACAACCGCTACGGCATCAAGGGTCGCAACGGCGACGCCCTCGAGGTTCCGCAGTACTTCTGGATGCGCATCGCCATGGGCCTGTCGCTCAACGAGGCGAACCCGACCGAACAGGCCATCAAGTTCTACGACAAGATGTCGAAGCTCGAATACCTCGCAGCAGGCTCCACCCTGGTCAACGCCGGAACCATCTACCCGCAGCTGGCGAACTGCTTCGTCATGGAAATGCAGGACGACATGGAGCACATCGCGAAGACCACGCGCGACGTGATGTGGCTCACCAAGGGCACCGGCGGCATCGGACTCTCGGTGACCAAGCTGCGCTCGCAGGGTTCACCGATCCGCTCGAACAACACCACCTCGACCGGGCCGATCCCGTTTATGCACACGATCGACTCGATCCTCCGTGCCGTCAGCCGCGGCGGCAAGAAGTTCGGCGCCCTCTGCTTCTACATGGAGAACTGGCACCTCGACTTCCCCGAGTTCCTTGACCTCCGCCAGAACTCCGGCGACCCGTACCGCCGCACCCGCACCGCCAACACCGCGGTGTGGATCAGCGACGAGTTCATGAAGCGCGTGCAGAACGACGACGACTGGTACCTGTTCGACCCGCTCGAGGTCGCCGACCTCAACGAGCTCTACGGCAAGGAATTCTCTGCCCGCTACACCGAATACGCGGCCCGCGCCGACGCCGGCGAGATGCGGATGTTCAAGAAGATCAAGGCCCGCGAGCAGTTCAAGTCGATCCTCATCTCCCTGCAGACCAGCAGCCACCCGTGGCTGACCTGGAAAGACACGATCAACAACCGGGCGCTGAACAACAACACCGGAACCATCCACCTGTCGAACCTGTGCACCGAGATCACCCTGCCGCAGGACATCGACAACGTATCGGTCTGCAACCTGGCGTCGATCAACCTCTCGCAGCACCTGCTGGGGTCGGCCGAAGCCGGGCTCAGGATCGACTATGACAAGATCGAGGAGAGCGCGCGCATCGCGGTGCGCCAACTCGACAACCTCATCGACATCACGCGGTCCTCGGTCAAGGAAGCTGACTTCTCGAACGAGCAGAACCGGGCCGTGGGCCTGGGAGTCATGGGCTTCACTGACATCGTCGAGAAGCTGGGCATCAGCTACGAGAGCGAAGAGGCGTACGACCTGATCGACGAGATCATGGAGCACGTGTCGTACGCGGCCATCGACGAGAGCGCGAACCTCGCCCAGGAGCGCGGCGCCTACACGAACTTCGAAGGCTCCGGATGGTCGAAGGGGATGGTTCCCCTCGACAGCATCGCGCTGACTGAAGCCGACCGCGGCGTCCCGATCAAGGTCAACCGCAAGACCCGTCTCGACTGGGACGCCATGCGGGAGAAGGTCAAGGGGGGAATGCGGAACGCAACCCTGATGGCCATCGCGCCGACGGCATCCATCGGTCTGGTCGCCGGAACCACTCCGGGCCTCGACCCGCAGTTCTCGCAGATCTTCAGCCGCTCCACCTCGAACGGCAAGTTCCTGGAGGTCAACCGCAACCTGGTGATCGACCTGCAGCGGCTCGGCATCTGGGACAGCACCCGGGAGGCGATCCTGCGCAGCCAGGGTGACGTCCAGGGCATCGACACGATCCCGGACGACATCAAGGCGGTGTACAAGACCAGCTTCCAGCTGTCGCCGTACGCGTTCCTGGAAGTGGCCGCTCGTGCCCAGAAATGGATTGACCAGGCCATCAGCCGCAATATGTACCTGGAGACGCGCGACCTCGGCGACATGATGGACATCTACTACGCGGCCTGGGAGCGTGGGGTCAAGACCACGTACTACCTGCACATGAAGCCGCGGCACCAGGCGGAACAGTCGACCGTCAAGGTGAACAAGTCGGTCGAGATCAACTCGGGAACCAAGCGCGGTTTCGGGCCGGCATCCCCGGTGACGCCGGCCGAGGCATCCGCCGTTTCCGCAGTTCCCGCCGCCGAGCCGGCAGTGTCGGCTCCGGCGCGCAAGGGCTTCGGGTTCGGTGGACTGACCCAGAAGGCGGACTCGTAATGAACGAGGAGTACAGCGTCGACCCGTATTACGTCCCGGTCGACCCGATGGACGACCTGCAGTGCGATAGCTGCCAGTAGCGCGCTGGAGCTATGGCGATTGCATCGCAATCGCGCGACGCCAGCGCCGACGACGCTACGCTTCGGCGGTCACGCATGCCGTGCAACTGACAACAATGAAAGAAGATGAAAGTACTGATGGGAATTCTCGGCACCGGCATCCAGGAGGGCCTGCTCCTCAAGCCGATCAAGTACCAATGGGCGATGGACCTGTACGACCAGGCGGTCGCCAACACCTGGTTCCCGAACGAGATCCAGCTGGGCGAGGACATCGCCGACTTCAAGAAGATGACCGACGAGGAACGTCACGCCGTCACCTTCCTGATGAGCTATTTCAACCCGAACGAGCTGCTGGTGAACAAGGCGCTCGCTTTCGGCGTCTACCCCTACCTGAACGCTGCTGAGGCGCACCTGTACCTCGCGAAGCAGATGTGGGAGGAGGCGAACCACTGCATGTCGTTCGAGTACGTGCTCGAGACTTTCCCCATCGACCGGGCCGCCGCCTACGATGCGCACGTCGACATCCCATCGATGGCCAGGAAAGAGGACTTCCAGGTCAAGTTCATCAAGCGGATGACTGAGGAGACCCTCGACATCACCACTACGGAGGGCAAGCAGGACTTCGTGCGCAACCTGGTCGCCTACAACGTGGTACTCGAAGGCATCTGGTTCTACTCGGGGTTCATGGTGGCGCTGTCATTCCGCCAGCGGAACCTGCTGCGCAACTTCGGCTCGCTGATGGACTGGGTGGTGCGCGACGAGAGCCTGCACCTCAAGTTCGGCATCAACCTGATCCTGACGGTGCTCGACGAGAACCCGGAGCTTCAGACGCAGGAGTTCGCCGACGAGATCCGGCAGATGATCCTGGACGCCGTGGAGATGGAGGAGGAGTACAACCGTGACCTCCTGCCTGGCGGTATTCTGGGGCTCAACGCCAGCTACATCAACCAGTACGTCAAGTACCTGGCTGACCGGCGTCTCGAGGAGCTTGGCTTCGAACCGCACTACAAGGTGTCGAACCCGGCGAAGTGGATGGCAACCGCCAACGACACCCTCGAGCTGGTGAACTTTTTCGAGTCGACCAACACCTCGTATGAGGCGAACGCGAAAGCGACGGTGCGGGCGAAGGAATAGCCGCGGCAACCGCCGCTCAACAGAAACACACCGACCTTGCGCAACGTATCAAGACTGCCGCTGTGGGGTAAACGATCCGCCGTGATATGGCGAAACGTTGCGTCTGGGCTGCAGTAGGCTCCACATGCTGATGCGACACCGAGGTCGCACCATGAGGAGAAGCAATGCGCACCAAGTACGGATTTGCAGCGATGGCTGTCATCGCCGCTGTGGCACTCAGCGGATGCGTTGACAACAGCACCCCGGATACGGCTCCGGAGGACAAGGTCGACGTGACGATCGACGACGCGGCTGCCGCGCTCCTGCCGGCCGACATCGCTGATGCCGGTGTCATCGTTGCCGGCATCGACCTCGCCTATGCACCGAACGAATACAAGGCGGAGGACGGCAGTCCCGAGGGCTGGTCAATCGACCTCGCCGACGCAATGGCGGCCAAGCTGGGCGTGACCATGGACTACCGCGCCTCCAGTTTCGACAAGATCATCCCGAGCGTCACTGGTGGAACCTACGACATCGGCTACTCGTCGTTCACCGACACCGTCGAGCGCGAGAAGTCGGTCGACTTCGTCAACTACTACAACGCGGGAATCCAGTGGGCGCAACCCATCGGCGGCAACGTCGACCCGGCGCATGCCTGTGGCCTGACCGTCGCCGTGCAGGCCACCACCTACGAGGAGACGGATGAGCTCCCGGCCAAGTCCGAGGAGTGCGTCGCCAACGGCGACGAACCCATCAACATCCTCAAGTTCGAAAGCCAGGATGAGGCGACAGCCGCCCTCACCCTCGGGCGTGCGGATGCGATGAGCGCCGACTCCCCGATCACGCTGTACGCGGTGTCGCAGGTCAGGGACCAGATCGAGGTCGCCGGCGAGGCGTTCGACATTGCACCGTATGGCATCGCGATCGCCAAGGACGCGACCGATCTGGGAACGGCCCTGCAGGCAGCACTCCAGTCGCTCATCGACGATGGCAGCTACGCGACAATCCTCGACAACTGGGGGGTCTCCTCCGGTGGGATCGAAACTATCACCATCAACGCGGCATCGTCAGGTAGCTAGCGCTGATGCGCACTTCAGGAACTGACCGTCCGGCGACCAGCACCAACCCGGACGATCAGGCCGAAGCGATCCAGGCGATCCGTCTGCGTCACCCCTGGCGCAACATCTTCGCTGGCATCCTCGTCGTTGCGTTGGTGCTGTTCGTGCTGGACGCCGCGCAGCGCCCGGCCTACGGCTGGGAGAACTTCGCGAAGTACATCTTCGACCAGCGGATCTCGCAGGCGGCGCTGAACACGGTACTGCTCACCATCTACTCGATGGTCATCGCCATCGTCCTCGGCATCACACTGGCCGTGATGCGGTTGTCGAACAACCCGGCAGTGCGCGGGGTTGCCTGGCTCTACCTCTGGATCTTCCGGGGCACCCCGGTCTACGTCCAGCTGGTCTTCTGGGGGCTGTTCGCGACGATCTACTCGACCATCGACATCGGCATCCCGTTCCTGGAGCCGTGGGTCACCTGGGAAACAGAAGACATCATCGACGTCTTCTGGCTGGCCGTTATCGGCCTGGCCCTGAACGAGTCTGCCTATATGGCGGAAATCGTTCGTGCCGGCATCCTGTCGGTGGACAAGGGGCAGGACGAGGCGGCAACCGCGCTCGGCCTGTCCTGGCTCCAGACCATGCGCCGTGTCGTGATCCCGCAGGCGATGCGCATCATCATCCCGCCGACCGGCAACGAGGTGATCTCGATGCTGAAGACAACCTCCCTGGTGGCGGCCATCCCCTACAGCTTCGACCTCTATGGTCGATCGCGCGACATCTCCGCCGTGATCTTCGACCCGATCCCGCTGCTGCTGGTGGCATCCGCCTGGTACCTGCTGTTCACCTCGATCCTGATGGTCGGGCAGTACTTCCTGGAGAAAAGGTTCTCCCGTGGAGTCGGGCGTGCCGTCGAGAAGAAGGGCGCGACCGAGACCGGGGCGATCCAGACCCACCCAGGGCCCGTCGATTCCCCAGATTCGGAGCACACCAAATGACCGACGTCGCCATGGTCAAGGCCGAGAGGGTCTCCAAGAGCTTCGGCTCGAACCAGGTGCTCAAGAGCATCTCCCTCGAAGTGAAGCGCGGTGAAGGGCTCTGCCTGGTCGGGCCCAGCGGGTCGGGCAAGTCCACCTTCCTGCGGTGCATCAACCACCTGGAGCGGGTCAATGCCGGACGCCTCACCGTCGACGGTGTGGTTGTCGGCTACGAAGAACGCGACGGCCTGCTCTACGAGCTGAAGCCCCAGGTCGCAGCGAAGCAGCGGCAGGACATCGGCATGGTGTTCCAGCGGTTCAACCTGTTCCCGCACATGACGGCGCTGGAGAACATCATCGAAGCGCCGATGCTGGTGAAGAAGGTGTCGAAAGCGGATGCCACGGCTCGCGGACTCGAACTGCTCGACCGGGTCGGGCTGGCCGAGAAGGCGGACGCCTACCCGGCGCACCTGAGCGGTGGGCAGCAGCAGCGCGTGGCGATCGCCCGGGCCCTGGCGATGGACCCGAAGCTCATGCTGTTCGACGAGCCGACATCCGCCCTCGACCCTGAACTGGTCGGGGAAGTGCTGGAGGTCATGAAAGACCTCGCCAAGTCGGGCATGACCATGATCGTGGTCACGCACGAGATGGGGTTTGCGCGGGAGGTCGCCGATTCGCTGGTGCTCATGGACGGCGGGGTCGTGGTGGAGGCCGGCGACCCGACCGAGGTTCTGAGCAACCCGCAGCACCAGCGGACGCAGGCGTTCCTCTCCAAGGTCCTGTAACCCGCGGGCGGCTCGGCCGCCCCGGCGACGGGTCCGTCCATAGAGGCCCGGCCCACCCGAGTCATCGCCAGGACGGCCGAACGCTAGTGCTTCTGAAGTCGGGCGCCGCAGCGGCGCACGGCCAGCAGGGCGAGGGAGCGCGTCACGGCGATCAGCTCGTCGAGGTTCACCTGCTCGCGCACGGCGTGGGCGAACTTCACGTCTCCCGGCCCGAAGTGCAGGGTGGGGATTCCGCCGATGCCGGAGTACAGGCGAAGGTCGCTGCCGTAGGGTGCGGCGGCCCGTTCCGGTGCGCCGGAGCCGGTGAGATCCGAGATGGAGGCTGACACTTCGTCGATGAACTCGTGCTGCGCGTCGATACTCCCGCTGGCGAACTGGCCGCCTGGCCAAGTCACGATCGCCGGGTTGTCCCTCAGCCAGGGGTTCCTGGCACAAGCAGCGGCGACTCGCTGTTCGAAGGCCGCACGGGCATCCGCCGGGTCCTCGCCGAGCAGCACCCCCATCCGTCCGTCGGCCACCAGGCTCTCCGGCACGCTTGACGACCAGTTGCCCGCGTGAAGGCGCCCGATCGAGATGCCGAACGGGATCTCGTAGTTGCGGAACAGCGGGTCGGGGGTGGCATTGCGCTCCGCCTCCAGCTGTTTGATGGCCGCATCGATCCCGAGAAAAGAGTCGAAGGCGCTCACCCCGCTCATCCGGGTGCTGCCGTGCGCGGCTCTGCCCGCGACCTCGATTCGGAAGGTCAGCGCTCCGGCACAGGCCGTGACGATGCGGCCGGTGGTCGGCTCGGTGAGCACGGCGGCGTCACCGCGGTGGCCACGCAGCATGGTGGCGAACGCTCCGAGCCCGCCGTCCTCCTCGCTCATCACCGAGTGCACGGCCAGCGGTCGCTCGAGCGTCACGCCGGCGGCGCGCAGGGCCCGCACCACCCCCAGGTTCGCGGCAACGCCGGCCTTCATGTCGCAGGCGCCACGACCATGCAACACCCGGCCGACAATGTCGCCCGCGAACGGGTCGCGGCCGTCCCACTTCTCCAGCTCACCCTCCGGCACCACATCGATATGCCCCTGCAGCACCAGGGCAGGCGTGCCGTCGCCCGGCGTGATTCCGACCAGGCCGTAACCTTCTGAGCGGTCGGTCTCCTCTCCGGGGTAGAGCGGATGGGACCGGAGCTCGTCCAGGTCGAATTTCCAGCTGTCGACGTCGAGCCCCAGCTGGGCCAACTCCGACGATTGGCTGTGCTGGAGGTCGGACTCGGCGTCGGTTCCGGTCGTGCTGGGAACGCGGATGAGGTCGACCAGGCTGGCGACCAGGGCGTTTTCGTCGATGGCCTCAAGGACGACGCTCTCGACGGGGGTCAGGGTGCTGGTGGCGTGACGCATACGCTCACCTTATTTTATTCCGAGGAAGCCTTGACGCTCTCAGCTTTTGCGCACGGATGCCCGCTCGATCAGCCTGGTGCTGAGGGTGAGCACCCTGGCAGGCTCGGTGTCGCCGTCTATCCGGGCCAGCAACCGCTCCGCCGCCACGACGCCGAGCTGCGTCATGGGTTGTTCGACCATGGTGAGTGGAGGGTCCATGATGGCCGCCCAGGAGGTGTCGTCGAAGCCGACCAGCGACACGTCCCCCGGGAATTCGAGAGAGAGCTCTCGCATGGCGCGAATGGTGCCGATCATCGCGTCGGTCTCGGTCGTGAAGATGGCGGTCGGGGGGTTGGGGCTCGACAGCATGGCCCTCGCCGACCGCCGGGCGCCGTCCTCCGTCTTCTCCTCGACCGAGATCAGGGCGGGGTCGACGACTATTCCTCCGTCGTCGAGGGCGTCGAGGTAGCCGCGAAGCCGCTCACCGTCTGTCCACAGGGTTGCCGCCGCCGCCGCTTCGAGTTCCCGGCGTGTGGTCACCGGCTGCGCGAGTTCCGGGCCCCAGACGAAGCCGATGCGCTCGTGGCCGGCTTCCAGCAGCAGGCGCACAGCCCCCCGGGCGGCCTCGCGGTTGTCGATGACCACCGCGTCAGTGGGCAGGTGCTCGATGATGCGGTCGACCAGCACCACAGGGATGTCTCGCTGCTGGGCATCACGGATGTGCTCGGTCTGAGCAGCAGTGACGGCAGCCGAGGCGATGATGATCCCGTCGACCCTCTTGTCGATCAACAGCCCGACCGCATCCCGTTCCAGCTCAAGGCTCTCTCCGGTGCTGAGCACCAGGGTGTCGAAACCGCGCACTCGCGATGTCGTCGCGATCCCTCCGATGACGCCGGCGAAGAATGGGTTCGCAATATCGGCGACGATGACCCCGAAGGTGTGGCTCACTCCGGTGGACATGCTGCGGGCGAGGCTATTGGCCCGGTAGCCGAGCTTCTCGGCGGCTGCGAGCACCCTCTCCCGCAGCTCTGCGCTGACGTAGCCGTAGTCCCCGAGAGTGCGTGCCGCGGTGGCGCGCCCGACCCCGGCTTCTTTCGCTACCTCGGAAATCGTGGGGGGGCTGCCTCGCTGTGCACGTTCGACTGCCATTCGCGCTCTCGGTCACCTTGTCTGGTCAGTGAGATCTTCGACCCACAGACTACCGCTCGGCGTGCTGCCGTACCGCCGGCCGTGGCCGAACGCCCCTTCGACGAGGCATTGCCGTGCGGCGTTCTCAGCGCCCACACGAAGGGCGCGAGCACAGGCGGATGCGCCGGGCACCGTGTCCCTGGACCATCCGCTCTGCAGGAGGTCGAGCGCGAACGCGGTCAGGAAGGCATCTCCGCAGCCCATGGTGTCCACGAAGCCGATGGGATCATTCACGACGACGGCGTCCCCCTCGTGGAAGTCGGTGCCGTCGAAGAAGATGGCGCCACCAGTTCCCCGGGTTCCGAGGGAGGCCTGTGCGCCGCGCCTGACAGCATCCGCCAGCAGGGTCCTGGTCTCGTCGGCCGATTGGGCGGAGCAGGAGAAGAGTGCCAGGTCGACGTAGGGAGCGACCCGGTCGAGGTACTCGGGGGAGCGGTTCACCGGCTCGTCTGAGAAGTCGAAGCTGACCGGGCAGTCGATCTCGCGGAGCCTGGGCAGCTGCGACTCCAGGCTCGAGTAAGCGCTGGAATGCACGATGTCGAACCCGGAGAGGTAGTCGATGAAACGGTCGGTCAGCACAATGGGGTGTGCGACTGTGACTCCTCCGCCGTTCCATTCACCGAAGACACGTTCCCCCTCGGAGACGTAGATGTCGGTCAGCCCGCTCTCACCCTCGACCGTGACGCACTCGGAGATGTCGACCCCGAGACTGGTGAGGGCGCCCCTCATTGCGCCGGCGTAGGCGTCGGTGCCGAATACGCCCAGGTAGGCGGATTCGGCACCGAGTTGGCGGGCGAACACGGCGAAATTGACACAATTACCGCCGGGATACACGACCTTGCGATCGGTGAACCGGTCGATGATGTTGTCGCCGAACCCCATGGCCCTCATCGGCTGCTGATGCTCCCTGGCCTAGTATTCGACGACGCGGTAGTAGCGCCGAAGGTCCAGGGAGTGGTCGCGCTGTTTCTCGAGGTGCTTGCTGATGCGCCCGGTGATGGTGTCGAGCAGGATTGGCCCAAGCAGCGGCCGGAACTGGGGGCTGATGCCCTCGAGGGCGTAGTCCTTCGTGTCGATGACGGTCACGTTCCTGGAGTACTTCTTCGAGAAGTCGACCACGCGGTCCATCAGCGGCCGGGTCTCGTCTTCGCCGACGAAGAGCAGCATGCTGGTGTCGTCCTCAATGAGCTCCAGTGAGCCGTGGAAGAACTCCGCCGCGTGAACTCGGGTGGTGCGCAGCCACTGCATCTCCTCAAGGATGCACATCGAGTACAAGTAGGCGTAGCCCCACAGGTTTCCGCCCCCTACAACGAAGTGGTAGTCGGTCTCCTTGTGAGCTGCGGCGAAGGCCTCAGCCATAGGCTCGGCCTGCTCGGAAACTTTGACGAGAATTTCCGGCAGCAAGGCGAGCTCGTCGGCGAATCTTTCGTAGCCGTCGAATTCGCCGCGTTCTGAGAGCAGCCGGGTGACGAAGAGCAGCAGTTGGTAGTCGAACGGCCAGGCTTTCGGCTCGGTGATCAGGGCGATGTCGACCGCCTCGGCCAGCGGCGATTCCGGGTAGCCGGTGAAGCCGATGGTGAGAACACCGCGTTCCCTGCAGTAGGCGATCGCCTTCAGTACGTCTTCGGTGGTTCCCGACACGGAGGTGAACAGCGCCACCGAGTTCTCGTCGAGCAGCTTGTCCCCGGAGAGCAGCAGCTCCGCGGCGATGGACACTCGCACTGGAAGCGCAGAGTGAGTCTTGATGAGGTGCTCGTACGGCCAGGCCGCGGCGTAGGTTCCTCCGGCACCGATCAAGAACAGGCTGGAGAAGCCGCGGCTGGTGATATCGCTGACTGCCTTCTCGATCTCGGGCCTCAGCGCGATGGCGCTGGCGGCCTGGCTGACAAACTGCTTCTCATCGAAGCCGAGCATGGTGTGTCCTTCCTGGAGCGGATGTGGGGGAGACCGCCGGGCGCCGTGGCATGTGATACCGGTACCAGTCGGCCACCATGCTGGCACATTGCGCCTACCGGCGCAAGGGGTTGTCGCTTTCGTCCGCTCTTTCCCTAGTATTTTGGCCTCGGGAGGTTAGTTATCGATTTGTAACTATCGCCGGCAGGGCGATTGGTATATATTCGGCACTGGTACCGGTATCACAGATGCGTAAAGCATTCGTGCCGAGCAGGTGCCTGCATCACCACGATCCAATGGCGGGTCTGCGACCTTCCATCCGAACCGGACGAACGGCATCCTGCCGTGCGTTCATGACCGAAGGAACACGATGTATCCACGAAAGATGGCCCAAGCCCTGACCGCAGTCGCGGCAACCGCTCTCGTGCTCACCGGCTGCGCGTCCGGCGGCGGCGACACTGCGGCAGTCGACATCACCGCCGACCCCGAGTACTCGGGCACGATCAGCATCCTGACAAAGTTCGGCGGTGAACCCCTCGGCCCGTTCTTCGAAAACGCGGCAGCCGCCTACACAGAGTTGCACCCCGACGTTGACTTCGAGCTCATCCAGGAGACCGACCAGAGCGTCAAGGACAAGACCAAGACCCTCACCGCATCGCAGGCGCTCCCCGACATCTACTTCACCTGGACCGGCGACTGGGCAGAGAACTTCATCGAAGCGGGCCTCGCCGCCGACCTCACCCCGGTGATCGCCCCGGACACGGAGTGGGGATCGACCTTCGGCGAGGCGTCCCTCGACGCGTTCAAGTACGACGGCAAGTACTTCGCCATCCCGCTCTACAACAACGGCAAGTTCATGGGCTACAACACGGCGATCTTCGATGAGCTCGGCCTGGACGTTCCCGAGACCTTCGAGGGCCTGATCGAGGCCTGCGGCGTGATCAAGGATGCAGGTTACGAGCCGATCGCCTTCGGCAACAAGGACGGATGGCCCGGCCTGCACTACCTGCAGCAGTTGTTCGCCTATAACGTCCCCACCGGCGAGCTGAAGGCCGACTTTGTTCCGGAGACAGCCACCCTCGACCACGAGGGCTATGTGAAGTCGATGAACGAGTTCAAGACCCTCGTCGATGAGTGCACCAACACCGGCGAGGGTTCGAACGGCGTGCTGTACACGACCTCCCAGCAGGCGATGGCCGACGGCAAGGCGGCGATGTACTACCAGGAGATCCTCGAGTTCGACACGATCAACGCCGAGGGCAACGTCGTGAACGGTCAGGGTTTCGACATCTTCAAGCTCCCGGTTCCCGAGGACGCCGCGGGTGACGCGCAGGCGATCGAAGGCTCCCCGGAGGGTTACCTCATCAACTCCAAGTCGCCTCGCGCCGCCCTGGCCGTCGACTTCATGAAGTTCGTCACCAACATGGAGAACGCGACCATCATGGCCTCACCGCCCTACGGCCAGCCGAGCACCGTGATCGATGCCGTTTCGGCCGAGTCGTCCAGTCCCGCCGTCATCGAAGGTATCGAACAGGTCAACGAGGCATCCCAAATCGTGATCTGGCTCGACACTGTCACCGTCCCGGATGTCGCCTTCGCCTGGCTTGCCGGTGGCGAAGGGCTCGTTAGCGGAAGCATGACGGCCGAGAACGTCCTGGAAAGCGTTCGCGCAGCATCCGAGTCCGCCAAGTAACGGCTGGCCCAGGTCACCTGACGAACAGCGGGGGGGCGGCACCCCGCACACTAGAGGACGAGCAATGAGAGCGAAGCTCAAACGACTATCGGGATACATCTGGGTGCTTCCAGCCTTGATCGTGCTCGGCATTTTCGTGTACCTGCCCCTGATCCAGAACTTCGGTTTCAGCGTCACGGAGTGGGACATCTACAGCGGGGAGCAAACGTTCGTCGGGGCCGACAACTACGCCAAGATGTTCAGCGATCCGATCTTCTGGACATCGCTCTGGAACAACCTTTGGTACGCCGTCATCTCGATCATCATGCAGGTATTCGGGGCCCTCGCCCTCGCAGCGACGATCGAGAGCCTGCGCCGCGACCGGTGGCGCCGGATGCTCCGGGCGATCTACTTCGTTCCGTCGGCCATCTCGCTCACCGTCGCCGGGCTGCTGTTCTACTTCATCTACGAGCCGAATGTCGGCATGCTCAACTCGGTGCTCGAGGGCATCGGCCTCGGAGCCTTCGCCCAGCCCTGGCTGGGGCTGGAAAGCACGGCAATCTGGGGCATTATCGCGATGAGCCAGTGGCAGGGCTTCGGCTATTGCACGCTCCTGTTCGCCGTGGCCATCCAGCGGATCCCCTCCGAGCTCTATGAGGCCGCATCCATCGACGGGGTCGGGCCGATCAGGAGATTCTTCCAGATCACCATGCCGCTCGTCCGGGAGATGACGGCCCTCATGATGATCGTCACCATCAGCGGCGCCTTCCAGGTGTTCAACGAAGTGATGGTGATGACGTCCGGTGGTCCCAACAACTCCAGCCAGGTGCTCGCCACCTGGCTCTATCGCAACGGCTTCGTCAAAAACGACTTCGGCTATGCTGCCGCCGTCGCCGTGGTGATCTTCGCGGTCACCCTCGGCATCGCACTATTCCAACTCTGGATCACTCGCAGAAGAAGGGTGGAATGGTGAGCCGCATCTCATTCCTCAGCGTCATCGGGCGCGTGTTCGTATGGACGTTCCTCCTGGGGCTCGTCGTGGTGGTCGTCTACCCCCTGGCCTGGATGGTGCTGAACGGATTCAAGACCAACACCGAGCTCTTCGGGAACCCGTTCGCACTGCCACTGGAATACAACTGGGACAACTACGCCAAGGCCTGGAACCGCGGGGTGAGCGACTACCTCACCATGAGCATCCTGGTCACCGTCACCTCGACGATCGCGACAGTCTTCATCAGTGCCTGGGCGGCTTACGGGCTCACCCGCGTCAAGATCCCCTTCAACAAATACGTCACCGGGTTCATCCTCGGCGGGCTCATGCTCGCGCCGGCCGTGGCCCTGGTGCCGCTGGTCAAGATGTTCCAGTCCCTTGGCCTCTACAACACCTTCTGGGCGCTTCTGATCCTCTATACGGCGTTCCGCATTCCGTTCACGACCTTCCTCATCCGCGCCTACATGGTCGACCTTCCTGCCGAGATCGATGAGGCAGCGGCCGTCGACGGGGCGAGCCGCACGCTCACCTTCTGGCGCATCATCCTGCCGATGTGCAAGCCGATCATCGTCTCTACGATCATCCTCCACGTGCTTTTCGCCTGGAACGAGTACCTGTTCGCGATGATCTTCACCAGCGGAAGCGATGTGCAGACGCTGCCGGTCGGGTTGACCAGCCTCATGAGCAAGCACGGGACCGAGTACCCGGTGGTCTTCGCCGGGATGGTCATCGCCGCCCTGCCGGTGGTGTTGATCTTCTTCTTCGGGCAGCGGTACTTCATCAAAGGCCTCGCCGACGGGATAGGAAAGTAACGCGATGACCGCCATCTCTCTCAGCCAGATCACCGGATCGAACTTCTCGTACCAGCACCTGCCGTTCGAGCGCTTCCTCGATGACATGGTGAAGCTGGAGCGAACCCATGTCGAGCTGTGGGGGATCGCGCCGCATCTGCACATTCCGCAGGTCGGCCTTTCCGACATCCGCCGGATTAGGCGCCAGCTTGCCGACCGTGAACTGTCGGTTGCCTGCATCACCCCGGAGCAGGTCGTGTATCCGGTCAACATCGCCTCGGCAGAGCCATGGCTGCGGCGAGGCAGTATCGACATGTTCCGGAAGGCCGCCGACATCTGCGTCGAGCTTGGGTCACCCTACCTGTTCCTCACCCCGGGCCGGGGGTATGAGACCGAGCCGGTGGACGATGCCTGGGATCGGTCTGCGGATGCCCTGGCCGAGATCGCGGAATACGCCGGCTCGCTGGGGCTGAATTGCGTGTTCGAGCCGTTGCAGCGGGTCGAGTCGAATCTTGTCAACTCGACTTCGGACATCCGCCGGATGCTCGACCAGGTCGGTGCCGACAACATGGGGGTCGCCCTGGATACGGTCGCGATGGCGGTAGCGGGGGAGAACATCACTGACTACTTCGCCGCGTTCGGGCAGCGCGTGCTGCACGTGCACCTCATCGACGGCACCCCGGCCGGGCACCTCGCCTGGGACGACGGCGACTTGCCGCTGGAGTCGTACCTGCAGAGCCTCGGCGAGGTCGGCTACACCGGATTCGCGACGTTCGAGCTCTTCGGCGACGGCAACTACGCGCTCGACCCGTTCGCGGCGCTGTCCCGCAGCCTCGCCTCGGCGGGCCAAGCCCTGACCGTCGGTTGAGTGGGAGCATTCCTGCTCAACCGGCGGAGCCGAGCACCTTCTGGATGCGCTGCAGGCTCACCGGTTCCGCGGTTCCCAGATGCTGGGCGAACAGGCTGAGGCGGAACTCCTCGATGAGCCAGCGGGCGCGCACCAGGCTCGGCACGGCATCCGCGTCCAGCGGAATCGTGCCGCCCGCGGCCAGGTATTTCTCGGTGGCAGCCTGCACCTCACCCATCCAGACCCGGTCCCGACCGAGGTTCTCGGCGAGCTTGGAGATGCGATGCGTGATGCCGGCGACATAGACCGGAACGCGGCGCAGCTGCGGCAGTCCAGTCGCCGAGACGAACCCGGGATAGAGGAGGGCGCCCAGTTGCTCGCGCGCATCGGCGAGCGGCGCGAGCAGTGCGAGGCTGCTGGCCGACTTGATCGCTTTCTCCGCCTCCCGTGTGGCTGCCAGTGCCTTCGCCAGGAGGCCGACAACGGCGAACAGGTCGTCCATGATGCTCGCCGAAACGCGGTCGCGAATCCGCTCGAACTCGCCGCGCGTCCACACCTCGGCGTCGCCGAGCGCCGCATCGATGCAGGCGATCATGCAATCCTCGAACAGCGCTGCCGTGCTCGGGTAGGGGCTGGCGCCCAGGCTCAGCTTCTCGGCGGCCGTCAGGTGGTTCTGAACGTATCCGGTGGGGGACGGGATGGCGAGCAGCAGCATCCGTCGCACCCCTGACCTCATGGCGAGGGCCTGGTCGGCGGGCGTGCTCATCAGCCGGATCGAGACGGCCGTGGTCGCGTCGACCAGGGCGGGATAGGCGCGAATCGTGTTGCCGCCCTGCTTCGTGTCGATGACCTTCGGCAGGGCGTCGAAGTCCCACGTCGTCAGGCCATCGCGTTCGAGCGCGTTCGGAGTGCGGGTGACCACTTTGGCAACCGACTCGCGGGCGCGGGACTTGAGCTTGGCCTGCAGGCCGGCCAGGTCCTTCGAGCGGGCGACCTGGGTGCCGTGCTCGTTGACCACCGCGAAGGTCACTTTCAGGTGCGGCGGCACGCGGTCGAGCTCGAAATCGTCGGCGGCCACCGGGGTGTAGGTCTGGCGCTGGATCTGTTCAGCGAGGTACTCCGTCAGCGACAGCCCTTCGATGGCGTTGACCGGCAGATCGTGCAGGAGCCGGTTCGCCCAGTCGGCGGCGGGCACCACATTGCGGCGGATGGCCTTCGGCAGCGCCTTGATGAGTGCGGTCACCAGGTCGAGGCGCAGTCCGGGCACCTGCCAGTCGAAGCCGCGCGGTGACAGGCGCGCCAGCAGTGCGATCGGAATGTGCGCGGTGACCCCGTCGTCCTCGGCTCCCGGCTCGAACCGGTAGGTCAGCTTGAGGCGCTGGTCTCCCTGTTCCCACCACTTCGGGTAATCGCTCTCGACCAGCCGGACGGCGGGCGCTTCAGCCTCCTCGTCGAGCAGGTCGTCCGCTGTTGCCGTCAGCAAATCCGGCTGCTCCGGGCGCGTGGTCTTCCACCATTTCTCGAAGTCGCGCTGGGTGCATACCTCGGCGGGTATGCGTCGGTCGTAGAACTCGACGACCACCTCGTCGTCGAGCAGGATGTCGCGACGCCTGGTGCGCTCCTCGACTTGGGACAGCTCCTTCCGGAGCTTCCGGTTGGCACGATCGAACGCGGTCAGCCGCTGGTCGAGCTGGCTGATATCCCACTCGCCGGCGACCAGCGCGTGGCGGATGAACAGTTCCCGTGCCTGCTCCGGGTCGATCCGGGCGAACTGCACTCGTCGACGGTCGACGATCGGCACACCGTAGAGGGTGACCCTCTCGTAGGCGACGGCAGCGCCCTGCTTCTTCTCCCAGTGCGGTTCCCCGTAGCTGCGCTTGACCAGGTCGCCGGCGATCGGCTCCGCCCAGGACAGGTCGATGGCGGCATTCATCCGGGCGAACAACCTGGAGGTCTCCACCAGTTCCGCGCTCATCAGCTCGGCGGGCTGCTTCCTGGCGAGGGCTGAACCGGGGAAGACGCTGAACCGGATCTGCCGGGCACCGATGTAGTCGCCCTGCTTCGACTTCGTCTCCTTCTTCGACGCCAGGTCCTTGACGCCGAGCTGGCTGAGCAGGCCGGCGAGTATCGAGCGGTGGATCCCGACAGGGTTCACGCTCGGCTCGCCGACCGTGAGGCCGAGCGGTTTCGCCGTCCGCTCCAGCTGCCGGTAGACATCCGCCCACTCCCGAATACGAAGGAAATTGAGGTACTCCGCCTTGCACAGGCGCCGGAACTGGTTGCCGGAAAGCTCATTCTCCTTCGTTTTGAGGTAATTCCACAGGTTCAGCAGGGTGAGGAAGTCGCTGGTCGGGTCGGTGAACCGGGCATGTGCCGTGTCGGCTTGCGGACGCTTCTCCAGCGGTCGCTCGCGCGGGTCCTGGATGCTCAGGCCGGCGACGATGGCCATGACCTCTCGCGTGGTGCCGTACTCCTTCGACTCGATCACCATGCGCGCCAGCCGCGGGTCGAGCGGCAACTGGGAAAGCTGCTTGCCGACCCTGGTGATGGCCGGCTCGGATGCCGGGCCGGCAATAGCGGAAAGCTCGCGCAGAAGGTCGAGGCCGTCCTTGATGCCGCGGGAGTCCGGTGGCTGCAGGAAGGGGAACTGGGCGATGTCACCGAGGCCGAGCGAGATCATCTGCAGGATGACGGCGGCCAGGTTGGTGCGCAGGATCTCCGGTTCGGTGTACTCCGGCCGACGCACGAAGTCGTCCTCGGAGTACAGGCGGATGGCGATGCCGTCGCTGGTGCGCCCGCTGCGTCCGGAACGCTGGTTGGCGGATGCCTGCGAAATCGCCTCGATCGGCAGCCGTTGGATCTTCGCCCGGGCGCTGTAGCGGCTGATGCGTGCGGTACCGGCGTCGATGACGTACTTGATGCCCGGCACCGTCAGGCTGGTCTCGGCCACGTTCGTGGCCAGCACGATGCGGCGCCGGGTGCCTGCTGTGGTGGACGGCCGGAACACCTTGTGCTGGTCGGCGGCGCTGAGGCGCCCGTACAGGGGGAGCACCTCGGTATGTGGACGACCCTTCGCCCGGACGGCGTCCTCTGCGTCGCGGATCTCGGCCTCGCCGCTGAGGAACACCAGGATGTCGCCGCTGCCCTCGCGCCCGAGTTCGTCTATCGCGGCGTTGATCCCGTCGAACAGGTCGACCGGCTCAGTGCCCGCGCCAGCATCCGTCAACAGGCTGCTTTTGCCGCCGCGCCGGGTCGTGGCATCCGCCGCGCCGTGCCCGCCGAATCCGTCCTGTTGACGGAGGGGAGCGGCGCGGCCACGGGACGCCCCATCCGCTTCCGCGTCGTCCGGGTCGTCGGAGGCGGCGTCCGGGGCCAACGGCCGGTATCGGATCTCGACCGGGTAGGTGCGCCCGCTCACCTCGACGATGGGCGCCGGCGAGCCGTCGGCGGCCGCGAAGTGCTTCGCGAAGCTCTCCGGGTCGATGGTGGCCGAGGTGATGATGACTTTCAGCTCCGGCCGCTTCGGCAGCAGCTGCCTCAGGTACCCGAGCAGGAAGTCGATGGTGAGGCTGCGCTCGTGGGCTTCGTCGATGATGATGGCGTCGTACTTGCGGAGCATCCGGTCGCGGTGGATCTCGTTCAGCAGGATGCCGTCGGTCATCAGCTTGATCCGTGTGCCCTTGCCGACCCGGTCAGTGAAGCGCACCTGGTATCCGACCAGCCCGCCGACCTCTTCACCGAGCTCCTCGGCGATGCGCTCGGCGATGGTACGGGCGGCGATTCGGCGCGGCTGGGTGTGCCCGACGCTCTGGTATCCGAGCTCCAGCAGGATCTTCGGGAGCTGGGTCGTCTTGCCTGAGCCCGTCTCTCCGGCGACAATGACCACCTGGTGGTCACGGATGCTCGCCGCGATGTCGTCCCGTCGCTGGCTGACCGGCAACTCCGGCGGATACACGATCGACAGGGCGTCGCTCGACGCTGGCAGCTGGTCGGGAATCATGGGCTTTCCATCCTAACGATGAGGGCGGCGCGATATTCTCGGACCATGAAGTGCGTGGTGCTTGACGACTATCAGCAGGCGGCGGCCGGGGCTGCCGACTGGGGAGTCCTCGCCGGACGGGTCGACGTTACATTCGTCGATCGGCATATGACCGAGGCGGATGCCCTGGCAGAGTTGCTCTCCGATGCCGCGATCGTCGTTGCCATGCGGGAACGCACTCCCATCACGCGCGCCCTGATCGAGCGGCTCCCCGCCCTGCAGCTGATTGTCACCACGGGGATGAGCAACCCGTCGATCGACCTGGTCGCGGCAGCCGACCACCGCGTCGTGGTCTGCGGAACCGAGAGCGCGTCGACGCCGCCGGCAGAGCTGACCTGGGCGCTCATCCTGGGTCTCGCCCGCCGGCTGGTCCCGGAGGCCTCCGCCCTGCGCGACGGCGGGCCGTGGCAGTCGACTGTCGGATTGGACCTCGCAGGTTCCACGCTCGGCCTGGTCGGACTCGGCGAGGTAGGCGAACGGGTCGCCAGGGTCGGCCTCGCGTTCGGCATGGATGTGGCCGCGTGGAGCGCGAACCTGAGTGATGAGCGCGCCGCCGCGGTCGGTGTGCGCCGCGCGGGTTCCCTCATCGAGCTGCTGGCAACCAGCGACGTGGTGTCAATCCATCTGAGACTCAGCGACCGCAGCAGCGCCCTGATCGATGCGGATGCGATTGCCACCATGAAGCCCACCAGCGTCCTCATCAACACCGCCCGTTCCGGGGTCGTCGACCAGAGCGCGCTGGTGCGAGCCCTGCGGGACCGTCAGATCGCCGGCGCCGGACTGGACGTGTTCGACCTCGAACCGCTTCCGGTCGATCATCCCTACCGCCGGCTCGACAACGTGCTGGCGACGCCGCATCTCGGCTATGTGACTGCGGCCAATTACCGTCGGTACTTCACCGGTGCCGTGGAGGATATCGTCGCGTTCCTGGACGGCCGACCGGTCAGGGTGCTGGAGCCGCTGACGCGATAGCACTGTCTGGTTGAATTCGCAGAATAATCTCTGTGACGAAGCCAGGCGGATGTCGGTTGCGGCTGTGTTGCGATGCCTGCGCTGAGGCGGCGATGTATACAAAATCGGCCAGAAAGTGGCATAACTTGCGATTCGAGCTGGTGTAGGAGAGGCTCTGTATACATCAATGTCGGAAGGTGGGGCCAAATGCGTGCCAGCGATCGCGCCTACCGTGCCCTCCGCGAAGAGATCGTCGGCTGGGAACTCCTTCCAGGCAGCGTGCTCGGCGAGGTGGAACAGTCCACCCGGCTCGGTGTCAGCCGCACCCCCATTCGCGAAGCGCTGTCCCGACTGGTCGCCGACGGGCTCGCTGAACCCCAGGCCGGCCGCGGGCTGGTCGTCAGCGGCATCTCGATCGAGAACATCACCGAGCTGTTCGAAGCGCGCCAGGCACTCGAGCAGCGGACGGCGGCGCTGGCGGCCGAACGCCGCGACCCGGCAGTGTTCAGCAGGCTGCAGCAGGAGCTGCGGGAGGCGTCGACCCTGCTCGACGATCGGCACGCCTACTACGACCTGGTCGCGCGCATCGATGCCGCGACGGATGGTGCGAGCCGCAGCCCGTACCTGGTTGCCGCCCTCCGCGGCCTGCGCACCCACCTGGTGCGCATCCGCCGCCTCGCCCAGGACGACCGGTCGAGGCTCGCCGCCGCGGCCGGCGAGCACCTCCTTATCGTCGACGCCATCGTCGCGGGGGACAGAGAGCTCGCCGCTCACGCCACCCACGTGCACCTCCACCTGAGCCTGCAGAACACCTTGCACGCGGCGAAGGCCGGCCGGTTCGCCGACCGTCTCGCCGCCAGCCAGCCCATCGAAGTCCCCATGAAAGGATCGCCATGAAGCTCCACTCGGTGCGCGTGCACCCCAGCTCAGACAACCTCGCCAGGCAAGACCAACTCGCCTGGAAGATCGCCGAGCTCGCCTCCGAGCCGGTCGCGGCGACGGATGACGTGGCCGACATGGTGATCAACCGCATCATCGACAACGCAGCAGTTGCGGCAGCGTCGCTCGGCCGCGAACCGGTGGTGGCCGCCCGGGCTCAGGCGGTCGCTCATCCGGTGTCGCGAAACGGTGCCGGCGCGACAGTCTTCGGTGTCGACGAGCGCACCAGTCCGGAATGGGCAGCCTGGGCGAACGGCGTCGCCGTGCGTGAGCTCGACTATCACGACACCTTCCTCGCCGCCGACTACTCTCATCCGGGCGACAACATCCCGCCGATCCTGGCGGTGGCGCAGCATGCCGGGCGAAGCGGGGCCGATCTGCTGCGTGGCATCGTCACCGGCTACGAGGTCCAGATCGACCTGGTCAAGGCGATCAGCCTGCACAAGCACAAGATCGACCACGTCGCCCACCTCGGCCCGAGTGCCGCGGCGGGGATCGGCACCCTGCTGGGACTGCCGACCGAGACCATCTTCCAGGCCATCGGGCAGGCCCTGCACACGACGACCGCCACCAGGCAGTCCCGCAAGGGCGAGATCTCCACCTGGAAGGCCCATGCCCCAGCCTTCGCCGGCAAGCTGGCCGTCGAGGCGGTTGACCGGGCGATGCGTGGCCAGACCAGCCCGACCCCGATCTACGAGGGCGAGGACGGTGTGATCGCCTGGATGCTCGACGGGCCGGGCGCGAACTACGAGGTGCCGCTGCCCGAACGCGGCGAGGCCCGCAGGGCCATCCTCGACAGCTACACGAAGGAGCACTCGGCGGAGTACCAGGCGCAGGCCTGGATCGACCTGGCCCGCAAGCTCGGCCAGCAGCACCCGGCCCTTCGCGACTCGGCGAACGTGGTCGGCGTGGTTCTCCACACCAGCCACCACACCCATTACGTGATCGGCTCAGGAGCGAACGACCCGCAGAAGTACGACCCGACCGCGAGCCGCGAGACCCTCGACCACTCGATTCCGTACATCTTCACCGTCGCCCTGCAGGACGGCAGCTGGCATCACGTCGACTCCTATGCACCGTCGCGTGCGGGCCGCGCAGACACGGTCGCACTGTGGAGCAAGGTGACCACGGTGGAGGACGCCGAATGGACGCGCCGTTATCACTCGATCGATCCGGCCGACAAGGCTTTCGGAGGCCGGGTGGAGATCGAGCTGACCGATGGGACCCGCATTGTCGACGAGATCGCGGTGGCGGATGCTCATCCGCTCGGTGCCCGGCCGTTCGCGAGGGCGCAATACACAGCCAAGTTCCGCACCCTGGCCGATGGGGTGCTCGCGCCGGCCGAGATCGAGCGGTTCCTCGATGTGGCCCAGCGGTTGCCGGAGCTGACTGCCGCCGAGCTCACCGGTCTCAGCATCACCGCCGCCATCGAGACCCGCACCTCCCCGGGGATCTTCTGATGCCGAAAACGGCTCGCCAGCAGACGCACCCCCTCCGAAAGGCTCACTAATGCTCTACGCGACAACCTCACCAGCCGACAAGCGAGCGAAGCTCCGTGCTGCCCTGAAGACCGGCGAACTGCTGCGCTTCCCCGGCGCCTTCAACCCGTTGAGCGCGAGGCTCATCCAGGAGAAGGGGTTCGAGGGCGTGTACATCTCCGGCGCTGTGTTGAGCGCCGACCTCGGGCTGCCGGACATCGGCCTGACCACCCTCAGCGAGGTTGCCCAGCGATCCAGCCAGATCGCCCGGATGAGCGACCTGCCGGCGATCGTCGACGCCGACACCGGATTCGGCGAACCGATGAACGTGGCGCGTACCGTGCAAACCCTCGAGGATGCCGGGGTTGCCGGGCTCCACATCGAGGACCAGGTCAACCCCAAGCGCTGCGGTCACCTGGACGGTAAGGCGGTCGTCGACTCAGAGACCGCGATCAAACGCATCCGGGCGGCCGCGGATGCGCGTCGCGACCCCAATCTGCTGATCATGGCGCGCACCGACATCCGTGCTGTCGACGGGTTGGGCGCCGCCGTCGAGCGGGCGAAGCAGCTGGTCGACGCCGGAGCTGACGCGATCTTCCCGGAAGCGATGAGGGACTTGCGCGAGTTCGAGGCGGTGAGAACTGCGGTCGACGTGCCGATCCTGGCCAACATGACCGAGTTCGGCAAGAGCACGCTGTTCACCACCGCGCAACTGGCCGACATCGGCATCAACATCGTCATCTATCCGGTCACACTGCTGCGCAGTGCGATGGGCGCCGCCGAGCGCACCCTCGACACGATCCTGGCCGACGGCACCCAGCAGGCGGCGGTCGACCAGATGCAGACCCGTGCCCGCCTGTACGAGTTGCTCGACTACGAGGCGTACAACTCCTTCGACTCGTCGATCTTCAACTTCACGCTCGGACAGTGATGGTTGCACCGACGATTCGATTACTCCCGCTCACGCTCGAAGCGATGAAGGCTTTGGTGGCGGGGGATCGAAGCCGTGCCAGCGAACTCGCCGGCGTTGAGTTGCCCGCCTTCTTCGCCGAGGAGCGCATGATCTGGCTGTGCAACTACCGCATCAAGCAGGTCGAGACCGACCCGGCCAGCGCCGAGTGGCTGGTGCGCGTGGTGGTCTCGATTCCGGATGGCGACGCGATCGGGCACGCCGGGTTCCACGGTCCGCCGGATGAACGTGGCATGGTGGAGGTCGGATACTCCGTCGTCCCCGAGTTCCGCAGGCGCGGCTTCGCGAAAGCGATACTGCGGGCACTATTGGAGCGGGCGGCCTCCGAGGCCGACGTCACGGTGGTGCGAGCATCCATCTCTCCGACCAATGACGCATCACTGGCCACCATCGCCGGTTTCGGATTCACTAAGGTGGGCGAACAATGGGATGACGAGGACGGCCAGGAAATACTGTTCGAGCTAGCGATGAACGAACACAGCAAAGGAGCACAATGAGCGACGAAATCCGCAAGGGGCTCGACGGCGTCGTGGCAGACACGACCGCGATCTCGAAGGTCAACCCCGAAACGAATTCGCTGCTGTACCGGGGCTACCCGGTGCAGGAGCTGGCCGAGAAGTGCACCTTCGAGGAAGTCGCCTACCTGCTCTGGCACGGCGAACTGCCGACCGGCGTGCAGCTGGAGGAGTTCCAGGAGCTGGAACGCTCGCTGCGCCCGCTCAACGCGCGAACCAAGCGGATCATCGACGAGCTGCCGCTCACCGCGCATCCAATGGACGTTGTCCGCACGGCCGTCAGTGCGATCGGCGCGACCGACCCGACGCTGTCAGCCACCGACGGCCTGACCGATCGAAACCTCAACGAAGGTCGCGCGGTGTACCTATTCGCCCAGCTGCCGGCGATCGTCGCCTATGACCAGCGGCGACGACGCGACCAGGACCTGATCGAACCGCGCAGCGACCTGTCGTACAGCGCCAACTTCCTGCACATGACGTTCGGCGACGTTCCGGACCTCACCGTCGTCAACGCATTCGACGTGTCGATGATCCTGTACGCGGAGCACTCCTTCAACGCCTCAACCTTCACCGCGCGCGTCGTCACCAGCACGCTCAGCGACCTGTACAGCGCCGTCACCGGTGCGATCGGCGCGCTCAAAGGCGCGTTGCACGGTGGTGCCAACGAAGCGGTCATGCATGCCTTCGAGGAGATCGGCAGCGCCGACAAGGCGGAGGAATGGCTCAACACCGCCCTCACCGAGAAGCGGAAGGTGATGGGCTTCGGCCACCGTGTCTATAAGAACGGCGACTCGCGGGTACCCACCATGAAGGCGGCCCTGGACACCCTCATCGTCGAATACGACCGGCCTGACATCGGCGAGCTGTACTCCAACCTGGAGGCGGCGATGGATGCGCGCAAAGGGATCAAACCGAACCTCGACTACCCGAGCGGGCCGGCCTACCACCTGATCGGCTTCGACACCGAGATGTTCACCCCGCTGTTCGTGGCGGCTCGCATCACCGGCTGGACCGCCCACATCATGGAGCAGCTGGAGGCGAACTCGCTCATCCGCCCGCTCAGCGCCTACAACGGGCCTGAGGAGCGGCACCTGTAGGGATCGGTCATACGATTGAGGGTATGACCGTCCCCACCATCACCCTCAATTCCGGCCACGACATCCCCCAATTGGGGTTCGGCGTCTTCAAAGTCGACCCGGTCGAGACCGAGCGCATCGTCAGCGACGCCCTTGAGGTCGGTTACCGCCACATCGACACCGCAGCCATCTACGGCAACGAGGAGGGCGTCGGCCGGGCGATCGCGGCCTCCGGGATTCCGCGCGACCAGCTGTTCATCACCACCAAGCAGTGGCACACGAGCCAGGCGACGGATGCCGCGAGCGCGGCCATCGAGGACAGCCTCGCCAAGCTGGGGCTCGACTACGTGGACCTCTACCTGATCCACTGGCCGGCGGCGGTGAACGACCGTTACGTGGAGAGCTGGCACGCGCTGGAGGGTTTCCAGTCCGAGGGCAAGGCCCGGTCGATCGGCGTCTCCAACTTCCTGGTGCCCCACCTGGAGCGCATCCTCGCAGAGGGCAGCGTCGTTCCGGCCGTCGATCAGCTCGAATTGCACCCCGCCTACCAGCAGCGTGAGGCCACCTCCTTCGCACGGTCGAAGGGGATCGAGGTCGAGTCGTGGGGTCCGCTCGGGCAGGGCAAGTACAACCTGTTCGGCGAGAAGTCGGTGGCGGATGCCGCAGCCGCCCACGGCAAGTCGCCGGCCCAGGTGGTCATCCGGTGGCACCTGCAGACCGGCAACATCGTCTTCCCCAAGTCGAACCGGCGCGAGCGGATGGCAGAGAACTTCGACGTGTTCGACTTCGAGTTGAGCGTGGGAGAGGTCGCCGGCATTACCGCACTGGAGAGCGGTGGCCGCGTGGGCGGCCACCCCGACGACGTCAGCTAGTGCGGCCGCCTCCTCGACGACTCCTCGGGCTCGCCGGCATCGGCCTGGCTGTCGGGTTCTTTTCCGGGCTGTTTGGGGTGGGCGGTGGAATCATCCTGGTTCCGCTCCTGGTCCTGGCTGTCGGGCTCTCGCAGCGCCTTGCCAGCGGCACCTCACTGGCGGCGGTGCTGCCGACGGCGATCGCGGGCCTCATCGGCTATTCCGCGGGAGGGAACGTCGACTGGGTGGCCGGGGGAGTGCTCGCCGTGGGCGCGGTCGGAGGCTCGCTGGTCGGCACCTGGCTCCTGCATGTCATTCCGCAGCGTCTGCTGCGCTGGATCTTCGTCGTCTTCCTTGGCGGCGTCGCGGTGCGGATGTTCTTCCTGGTCCCCGACCGGTCGGCCGACCTCGAGTTCGGGTTCGCCGCCATCGTCGGACTGCTGGGGCTGGGGTTGGTCACCGGGATCCTGTCCGGCCTGCTCGGGATCGGCGGAGGTGTGATCGTCGTGCCGGCGCTGATGCTGTTCTTCGGGGTCGGCGACCTGGTGGCGAAAGGCACCTCGCTGCTCATGATCATCCCGACCAGTGTGGCCGGCACGATTGCCAACGCTCGGCGACGCAACGTCGACCTGCGGGCGTCCGCCGTCATCGGCCTGTTCGCCATACCGGCGTCATTCGGTGGCGTCGCCGCAGCGGTGCTGGTGCCGCCCGCTGTCGGCAGCGTCCTCTTCGCGCTACTGCTGGTCTACTGCACAGTGCAGCTCGCCTGGAACGCCTGGCGTCAGCGGCGCAGCTAACCCGTCAACGACTGGCACAATCCTGCCCGAAATTCTCCCGGCAGAAGGCGTAGCGTGGGGGGATGGCCACTCGCCTGGCGGATGCCGTAAGCCCTTACCTGAGAAGCCACGCCGACAATCCGGTCGACTGGTGGCCGTGGGGCGGCGAGCCGTTCGCTGAGGCGCGGCGGCGCGGCGTTCCGGTGCTGGTCTCGATCGGCTACGCCACCTGCCATTGGTGCCACGTGATGGCGCGGGAGTCGTTCAGCGACCCGGCGCTCGCCGCCTACCTGAACGAGCATTTCGTTCCCATCAAGGTCGACCGCGAAGAGCATCCGGATGTCGACGCCAGCTACCTGGCCGCCGCCAGCGCGTTCACCGAGAGCCTGGGCTGGCCGCTCAACGTGTTCCTGACGCCGGAGGGCCGGGCGTTCTACGCCGGGACGTACTTTCCTCCGGCCGCGGTGGCCGGGCATCCGTCTTTCCGGGAAATTCTTGGAGCGATCCAGAATGCCTGGATCGACCATCGTGCCGAGGTGGAGGACACCGCGTCGGCGGTGGTGATGGCACTGGCGCAGCAGGCGATACCGGAGGCCGCCGAATTGCCGACCGAGTTCGCCGCCGTAGTTGAGCAGCTTGAGGCCTATGAGGACGCGGAGTTCGGCGGTTTCGGCGGTGCGCCGAAGTTCCCGGTGGCTCCGGTGCTGCTCTTCCTGCTCTCCGACCAGGCGGGGGAGCGCGGCAACGCGCTCGCCCTCCGCACGCTGGAGCGGCTGGCCTCGTCCGCGCTCCGCGACCCGATCGAGGGCGGGTTCTTCCGCTATGCGACCAGGCGCGACTGGACTGAACCGCACTACGAACGGATGCTCTACGACAATGCCCAACTGCTTGACGGGTACACCCAGGCATGGAAGCTCACTGGCGCGCAGTGGGCGGCGGTGACGGCAGACGGCGTGGCCGACTTCCTGGAGGACGTGCTGCAGTTGTCGTCCGGCGGGTTCGCGTCAGCACAGGACAGTGAGAGCGTGGTCGACGGTGACCTGACCGAGGGCGACTACTACTCCCTGTCCGCGTCCGGCCGGGCCAGGCAGACGCCGCCGAAACGGGACGAGAAAGTGCTGGCCGGCTGGAACGGGCTGGCCATCAGCGCGCTCGCCCGGGCGGGATTCGCGTTCGATCGGGCTGACTGGCTGGCGTCGGCGCGGCGGGCCGCGGACTACCTGCTGGCCAACCACCTGCTGCCGGATGGGCGACTGGTGCGGGCATCCATCGCCGGCCGCCGCTCGACAGCGACGGCGACGCTGGAGGACTACGGGATGCTCGCCCGAGGGCTGCTCGACCTGGCGCTCGCGACAGGGGATTCCGATTATGCGGGGGCTGGCCGCAGCTTGATCGACGCCACGCTCACCGGAGCGCCGGATGCCGGGATCCCGTTCGCGGTGCCCGGCGGGGCCGACCCGGTGCTGGTCTCGCACGGGACGGCGCTCGCGGCCGATCCCTCCGAGGGGGCGTATCCATCCGGACTGACCTCCGCAGCCTCGGCCGCGCACACCCTGTACCTGCTGACCGCTGAGCGCCGCTATCTGGATGCCGCCCGCAAGACCATGGGCATCGTGGCGGCCCCGGCGGTCGAGCGTCCGATCGGGTTCGGGGCCGCCCTGCGGCTGATGGCCGAACTCGCAACGGGGTCGGTGCAGCTCGTCGTCGTGGCGCCCGTGGACGCAGCGGAATCTGAGGTCATCGCCGCAGCGCGCACCCATCGCGCAAGCCTGGTCGCGTCGGTCACCGAGCCGCAGGCATCCGCCTTCGCCGCATCCGGCTTCGAGTTGTTCGAGGGCCGCACCGCCCCGAGCGGCGCACCCACCGCCTACCTCTGCCGCGAGTTCGTCTGCCGACTCCCGACCACCGCCGCCGCAGACCTTGATGCCTGACCGACGCGAACCGTTCTCGCTGAACAGCGTCGCGTCACGGCGTCTGCGTCGACAGAGTGGGTGCGCGGCTGCTCACGCTCAACGTTCGACACTTTCCAATGTTCCCGAAACGTGCTGCGTCGTACTGACGCATAGGTGCACAGGTGCACAGCGGATGATCACACTCGTCTGATTGACTGGCTACCGGCCTCGAAGCGGCCTCCGGACGAGGGAGCAGTACCCGGCGAGCGACAAGACTGACCAGGAAAGGTCATCGTCGTGTCGTGGATCATCCTCATCATCTCCGGAGTGCTCGAAGCCGTGTGGGCCACCGCCCTCGGAAAGTCGGAGGGCTTCACCAAGCTGTGGCCCTCCGTCACCTTCTTCGTCGCCCTCGCGCTCAGCATGACGGGACTCGCCTGGGCGATGCGGGACATCCCCACCGGCACCGCGTACGCCGTCTGGGTGGGGATCGGCGCCGCACTGACCGTCGCCTACGCCATGGTGTTCGGAGGCGAAAGCGTGTCCATCCTCAAGGTGTTGCTGGTTTTGGGCATCGTCGGATGCGTGATCGGGCTTAAAGCACTCGACGGCTAGCGCCGCCCATGCGCCCGCAGCCGGTACGGGAGTGTCGGCGGCCCAGCTGGGGGAGGGACGCGAAGGTGATGGACTGCGCCGTTGCGTCGGTCGTCCGTCAGCGCCAGCCCGGCAGCCAGAAGTGCGAACGCACGAAGAGTTCCGGCATAGGTATCCCGGCCCATACCGGGTAGAAGTAGGCGCTGACCAGGGCTGCTGCGATGAGGAAGACCGCCGCCAGGCGGATGCCGCTCAGCCGGCGCCAGGTCGCGTCGGTGCGGCGCCCGAGGATGACGCCGAGCGCCAGCGTCAGCCCGAGGATCATGAACGGCTCGAATGCGATCGCGTAGAACTGGAACATCGTGCGATTCGGATAGGCAAGCCAGGGCAGGTAGCCTGCAGCGACACCGGTGAGGACCAGGCCGACATGCCACTCCCGATAGCGGATGAGCCGGTACAGCAGGTAGACGAGCGCGGCGGCGGCCGCCCACCAGATGATCGGATTTGCCAGCGAAGTGATCAGCACTGCCGAGCCGTCGGTGTCGGAGTAGTGGAAGCTGGTCGGCCGGGTGAGCAGCAGCCAGGTCCAGGCGTCGGCCGAATAACTGTGCGGTGTGGTCAGGCCGACGTGGAAGTTGTAGGCCGAGACCTGGTAGTGCCACCAGCTCTGCCAGTCGAGGGGAACCCAGGCGAGGGGGCCCTGCCAGGCGTTGCCTTCCTGGTCGGCCCAGTGCCGGTAATAGCCTCCGCTGGTGACGAACCATCCGGCCCAGGTTGACAGGTAGGCGATCGCGGCGACCGGAACGGTCAGCAGGAAACTCACCGGGCCCTGCTTGACGATCGTGCCGGATGCCCAGAAGGTGACGCCAGCGCGCCGGCGGGCCAGCGCATCCACCACCAGCGTGTAGACGGCGAAAACGGCGAGGAAGTAGATGCCGCTCCACTTCACCCCGGACGCCAGCCCGAACAGGATGCCGGCGGTGATCAGCCATGGCCGCCACCACAGCGCGGGTCCCCAGTCGCCCGGCCGACCACCGCGGGCATCCAGCCAGGAATCGAGGCGTCGCCTGCTGTGCTGGCGGTCCAGCAGCACGGCGATGAACCCGAGCAGCACGAACAGCATCAGGAAGTTGTCGAGCAGCGCCACCCGGGAGAGCACGATCGCGTGGCCGTCGATGGCCATCAGGCCACCGGCGATGGTGGCCAGTGCGGTGGAGCGGAACAGCATCCAGGCGACCAGGCACACCAGCGCGACGGCGACGATGCCGGCAACCGCCGTGCTGATCCGCCACCCCACGCCGTTGTCCGCGCCGACGACGGCGAGCCCGAGCGCAATCAGCCATTTGCCGAGGGGCGGATGCACCACGAAGGCCGGGTTGGTGAGGAACCCGGTGACAGCGCCTGACTCGAAATCCGGGTTCGGTTCATCCGGCCAGCCGGACTCGTAGCCAAGGTTCAGGAGCGTCCAGGCGTCTTTGACGTAGTAGGTCTCGTCGAAGATCAGCGTCTGCGGGGTGCCGAGGTTCCAGAGGCGCAGCACGGTCGCGAGCAGGGTGACCGCCACGGGGCCGCCCCACTGCCACAGCTGCCGGCGCCGGGGGGTGCGCAGCATCCGTTCCCCCCACTGATCGAGGCGGGTGCCGACGGGCGCATCGATTGTGCGTCCGATTCCGCTGCTCATCCCGCAATGCTAGCGATCCGCAGTCGGCCCGGGATGCGAGGATGGGGCGATGATCATTCTCGCCGCCACCCCGATCGGCAACCTCGGTGATGCGTCGCCGAGACTGGTCGAGGCGTTGCGTACGGCCACAGTGATCGCCGCCGAGGACACCCGCGTCACGGTGCACCTGATGCGCGCGCTCGGTATCGAGAACCGGCCGCGGCTGATTCCCCTGCACGAGCACAACGAGTCGGAGAAGGCGGCCGAACTGGTGGAGCTCGCCCGCGAGTCCGACCTGCTGGTGCTGTCGGATGCCGGGATGCCGGCCATCAGCGACCCCGGCTTCACCCTGGTTTCTGTCGCGGCTGCGGCCGGCGTCACCGTGACCGCGATCCCGGGCCCATCCGCCGTACTGACGGCGCTGGCGCTGAGCGGGCTGCCCACCGACCGGTTCTGCTTCGAGGGGTTCCTGCCGCGGAAGGCCGGCGACCGGCGCCGGACTCTCACGGCGCTGGCCCGCGAGCCGCGCACCATGGTGTTCTTCGAGTCGCCGAACCGCTTGGCCGATGCGCTCGCCGATGTGGCGTCCGTGCTCGGCGCCGACCGGCGCGTCGCCGTGGTGCGTGAGCTGACGAAGATGTTCGAGGAAGTGAAACGGGGCACCGCCGAGCAACTGACCGCCTGGGCATCCGCCGGGGTGAAAGGCGAAATCTGCGTCGTCGTCGAAGGTGCCGAAGCCGCGACCATCGACCTGTCGACCGGCATTGCGCAGGTGCGTTCACTGGTGGAGGCCGGGTCGCGGCTCAAGGACGCCGCCTCCGAGGTGGCTGAGGCGACCGGCCTCAGCAAGCGCGAGCTGTATGAGGGCGCGCTGGCCGCTCGCTGAATGAGCCGGAGTAACGGCATCCGCCCGCCGTTTATGATGGACACCATGGCCGCCGGTGATTCCTTCTACATTGCGACGCCCATCTTCTATGTCAACGACGTGCCCCACATCGGGCACGCGTACACCGAGGTGGCGGCGGACGTTCTCGCGCGCTGGCACCGGCAGAGCGGCGACGACACCTGGCTGTTGACCGGCACCGACGAGCACGGCCAGAAGATACTCCGTACCGCTGTCGCCAACGGGGTCAGCCCCAAGGAATGGGCCGACCGCCTCGTCGACACCGCGTGGAAGCCGCTGCTGGAGACCATCAACATCGCCAACGACGACTTCATCCGCACCACCGATGAGCGCCATGAGACCGGCGTGAAGTTGTTCCTGCAGAAGCTTTACGACGACGGGTTCATCTACCAGGGCGAGTTCGAGGGCCACTACTGCGTTGGCTGCGAGGAGTACAAGCAGCCGAGCGACCTGATCCCCGGGACCGGCGAGTTCGAGGGGCAGCAGGTCTGCGCCATCCACTCCAAGCCGGTCGAGGTGCTCAAGGAGACCAACTATTTCTTCCGGATGAGCGACTTCGAGCAGCCGCTGCTCGACCTGTACCAGTCGAACCCGGAATTCGTGCAGCCGGAGAGCGTTCGCCACGAAGTCATCCAGTTCGTCAAGCAGGGCCTGCGCGACCTGTCGATCAGCCGATCCAGCTTCGACTGGGGCGTGCAGATCCCCTGGGACGACAAGCACGTCGTCTACGTCTGGTTCGAGGCGCTGCTCAACTACGTGACCGCGATCGGCTACGGCGTCGACCAGGAGCAGTTCGACCGCCGCTGGCCGGCCACCCAGCTGGTCGGCAAGGACATCGCGCGTTTCCACGCCGTCATCTGGCCGGCCATGCTGATGGCGGCCGGGCTGCAGATCCCGACCAGGGTGTTCGGTCACGGCTGGCTGCTGGTCGGCGGCGAGAAGATGTCCAAGTCGAAGCTGACCGGCATCGCGCCTTCCGACATCACCGACACCTTCGGGGTGGATGCGTTCCGCTACTACTTCATGAGCGCCATCAGTTTCGGCCAGGACGGCTCGTTCAGCTGGGAAGACCTGTCGGCTCGCTACCAATCCGAGCTGGCGAACGGATTCGGCAACCTTGCTTCCCGTGTCATCGCGATGGTGAACCGCTACTACGGCGGTGAGCTGCCAGCGCCCGGCCAGTATTCGAACGCCGAGCTGGGCATCCAGCGCACGGTGGCGGATGCTGTCGTGAACGCGGACGCGGCCATGCAGCAGCTGGCCATCCATGACGCCCTCGCCTCCATCTGGACCATCGTCGACGAGTTGAACGGGTACATCACCATTCAGGAGCCGTGGGTGTTGGCCAAGAACGACGAAACCCGCGAACGCCTGGGCACCGTGCTCTACACGGCAACGGAAGGGCTTCGCGCGCTCGCCGTGCTGTTGTCGCCGGTCATCCCGGACGCGACCGCGAGGCTGTGGGAAGCGCTGGGTCACGATTCCTCGGTGCAGGCCCAGCGCATCCCGGATGCCGGCACCTGGGGTCAGCTGGAGCCGGGCACCAGGCTGGGCACCCTCGCCGCGCTGTTCCCCCGAATCGAGCAGCCAGAGCCCGCTCTGTGAGTTCCCACCATGACTGACACCACGTACCCTCCGCTTCCGGAAGCGCTGGTGGTACCGGTGTACGACAATCACACACATCTGGAGCTGCGTCTCGACAACGAGTCTCCCGACTACCGGGAGCAACTCGATCTGGCGAGCAGCGTCGGCATCCGCGGTGTCGTGCAGGTCGGCACAGACGTGGAGTCGTCCCGCTGGTCTGCGGAGACGGCGGCCAGGGAGCCGCGGATGCTCGCCGCCGTCGCCATCCACCCCAATGAGGCGCCCAGGCTCGACAGAGCCGGCGAACTCGACGTCGCGTTGGCCGAGATCGATGAGCTGGCTGGGCGGCCCCGGGTGCGGGCGGTCGGCGAGACCGGCCTCGACTTCTTCCGCACCGGTGAGGACGGTCGGCCTGCCCAGTTCCGCTCATTCGAGGCCCACATCGAGATTGCGAAGAAGTACGACCTGGCCATGCAGATTCACGACCGCGACGCCCACGACGAGGTGATCGCCACCCTCCGGCGGGTCGGCGCCCCCGAGCGCACCGTCTTCCACTGCTTCTCCGGCGACGCCGAGATGGCGAAACTCTGCGCCGACAACGGCTGGTACCTGTCGTTCGCCGGCACCGTCACCTTCAAGAACGCGACTAACCTCCGTAATGCACTTGAGATAGTCCCGCGCAGCCAGGTCCTGATCGAGACGGATGCGCCGTTCCTCACGCCCACCCCGTTCCGCGGGCGGCCGAACTCCTCATATCTGATCCCGCACACCCTGCGTTTCATGGCCGACCACCTCGGCACCGAACCGTCCATGCTGGCAGCGCAGATCTGCTCCAACACCGAGCTGGTCTACGGAAGCTGGGATGCCGAGCCGGTCACCCAGGGCGCCGCCTCCCCGTTCGACCCGGCCATCGAACCGCACGAGCTCGCGTGACGCAGACGCTGCTCGGACCGGCCGAGATCCGGGACCTCGCCGACCTGCTTGGCATTCAGCCGACCAAGAAACTCGGCCAGAACTTCGTCATCGACGCCAACACGGTTCGCCGCATCGTGAAAGTAGCCGGAGTGCTTCCCGGGCAGACTGTGGTGGAGATCGGCCCGGGGCTCGGGTCGCTCACCCTCGGGCTGACCGAGGTGGGAGCATCCGTCATCGCGGTCGAGATCGACGCGCGCCTGGCAACCCAGCTGCCCCTCACGGTGGCACAACTGCAACCGGATGCCGACCTCACCGTGATCACGCACGATGCCATGACGATCACCGAGCTTCCGGGGAACCCGACCACCCTGGTCGCCAACCTGCCGTACAACGTGTCGGTGCCGGTGCTGCTTCACTTCCTCGAACACTTCCGCGGGATCAGCGCAGGCCTGGTGATGGTTCAGGCCGAAGTCGGACAGCGCATCGCCGCGGAGCCCGGGTCGAAGGTGTACGGCAGCCCGAGCGTGAAGGCCGCCTGGTACGGGCACTGGAAAACCTCCGGCATGGTCAGCAGGCAGGTGTTCTGGCCGGTCCCCAACGTCGACTCGATCCTGGTCGGCTTCCGCGTCCGCGACGAGGCGATCGGCACCGAGGAGGAGCGCCTCGCGACGTTCCGGCTGGTGGATGCCGCCTTCGGCCAGCGGCGCAAAATGCTGCGGCAGGCGCTGGCCGGCGTCCTCGGAAGTTCGGCCGGCGCATCCGAGGTCCTGGAGAGAGCGGGCATCGCACCGACGCAACGCGGCGAGCAGTTGACCGTGCACGACTTCCTGGCGATCGCACGCCACCGTTAGCCCCGCCGCGCTCCAAGCTGAGATGCATGGCGTCAAGAGCGGACAGATCAGTCGACTAGGTTTAAGGACATGACCATCGGGGCTGCATCGAGGGTGGTGCACGCACGGGCACCGGGCAAAATCAACGTGTATCTGAAGGTTGGCGCCCTGCTCGAAGACGGTTACCACGACGTGGCCACCGCGTACCAGGCAGTGTCCCTGTACGAGGATGTCTGGGCGACACCAGCCAGCGATTTCTCCGTCAGTTTCAGCGGGCCGATCGACTGCTCAGAGCTGGCGACGGATGGCTCCAACCTCGCCCTCAAGGCGGCGGGCCTTCTCGCGCGGAAGACCGGCTACCGCCGCGGGGTGAAGCTCGAGATCGAGAAGCACGTTCCGATTGCCGGCGGCATGGGCGGCGGTTCGGCGGATGCCGCTGCCACCCTTCTCGCCTGCGACTCCCTGTGGGAAACCGGCCTGACCAGGGAGGAGTTGCTCGACCTTGCCTCCCAGCTGGGGGCGGACGTTCCGTTCGCGCTTATCGGCGGAACGGCCATCGGAACCGGAAACGGCGACCAGCTGAGCCCGGCCCTGGCCAAGGGGCAGTTCCAGTGGGTGCTGGCGCTCGCCGACTACGGCCTGAGCACCCCAGAGGTCTACGACGAACTCGACCGGCACCGCGACCGTCACGCCCAGGACATCTTCCCGGTCGAGGTGCAACCGCACGTGGACGCCAACGTGATGCAGGCCCTGCGCGCCGGTGATCCACAGATGCTGGCCGAGGTGCTGCACAACGATCTGCAGGCCCCTGCGCTCCACCTCGAGCACGGCCTGTCCCGCATTATCGAACTGGGGGAGGCGAACGGCGCCCTCGCCGGCATCATCTCCGGATCGGGCCCGACAGTGGCGTTCCTGGCCTCGGACCTCGACAACGCCCTGGAGCTGCAGATCGCCCTGAGCGCGGCGCGCCTCAAGGTCGTGCGCGCCACCGGGCCGGTGCACGGCGCCCGGCTCGTCGCCGAGTAGCCGCCCTCCAGCGCGAAGACTCTCTAGGGTAGAAGCCATGACCGAGCAGAGCCCCTATGCCGCACCCTCCCCCGCGCAGCAGCCTTTCCAGGCCGCATTGAAGAAACCGCCGCTCTCCCGGGAACTGAAGCGGGCCGCGTTCATCGCCGGTGCGGTCAGCTTCACCGTGATGACGATCGGCTGGGGCCTGTTCTCCACGGCAGCCGGCATCGGGCTCTTCGCCGGATTTTTCGCCTGGGTGCTCGGGCTGATCAGCGCATCGGGCGAGGGTCGCGACGCCGACTTCTTCCGCCTGATGGAGCTGATCGACACCATCAACCCGGCAGCGTGGGTCATCCCGCTCGTCATTGCCGGAGTGGTCGGCGCCGCCCTATGGGCGTGCTCCCTGTACATCAGCCGAGGCATCCTCGCGCGCGCCAAGCATCCGTCGCCGTGGGCGGTGACCTGGGCGGGAGCCGGAATCGCCGTCGCCGCCAGCTGGTTCGTCTCATGGATCGCCTGGCTGCCCATGCAGTTCGGCTCCGTCATTGCAGCGGATGCGTTCACCACCGTCGAGGGTGGCCTGGCCATCACGATCGCCCTAGTGATCGTCTCGTTGCTGCTGAACGTCGTGATAGCAGCGGCGGTCGGCCTCTTCGCCTGGTGGTGGATGGCGCATGCGATGCGACCGGCCGCACAGCCGGTGACTCCGCCCCGGTAGCTCGCGGAGGCTGGGCGCAGCCTGACCGGCTACAGTCAATTCAGTGGCACATCTTCTCGGGGCCGAGTCCCTGCATCTCGAATATCCGACCCGCGTCATCTTCGACAAGGTCACCATCGGCATCAACGAGGGTGAACGGATCGGTGTCGTCGGACGCAACGGCGACGGTAAGTCGACTCTGCTGCGCCTGCTCGCCGGACGCATCGAGCCGGACGCCGGCCGGGTAACCCGCCGCGGCGGCGTCACCCTCGGCATGCTCGACCAGGGCGACGAACTCGACGACACCCTCGTCGTCAGCCACTGCATCGTCGGCGACCGAGAGGAGTATGAGTGGGCGTCGGATGCCCGCATCCGCGACGTCATCGACGGCCTGCTGATCGACATTCCCTGGGACGCCACCCTCGGGCAGCTCTCCGGAGGCCAGCGGCGCCGCGTCGGACTGGCCAAGCTGCTGGTCGGCGACTGGGACGTCATCTTCCTTGACGAGCCGACCAACCACCTCGACGTCGAGGGCATCGCCTGGCTCGCCGGGCACCTGAAGAAGCGCTGGCCGGCCAGCCAGGGCGGACTCGTGGTCGTCACCCACGACCGGTGGTTCCTCGACGAGGTCTGCACCGACACCTGGGAAGTGCACGATCAGCTCATCGAGCCGTTCGAAGGCGGCTATGCCGCCTACATCCTGCAGCGGGTGGAACGGGACCGGATGGCATCCGTCACCGAGGCGAAACGCCAGAACCTGATGAAGAAGGAGCTGGCCTGGCTGCGCCGCGGGGCGCCCGCCCGCACCGCGAAGCCGAAGTTCCGGATGGACGCGGCCTACGAGCTGATCGCCGACGAACCGCCTCCCCGCAACACCGTGGAGCTGAGCCAACTGGCAACCTCACGGCTCGGGAAGGATGTCGTCGACCTGCTCGACGTGGCTGTCTCCTACGGGGACAAGGAGATTTTGAAAGACATCGAGTGGCGCATCGCCCCGGGCGAGCGCACCGGCATCCTCGGCGTCAATGGCGCCGGGAAGTCGACTCTGCTCTCCCTGATCGCCGGCACCCTGCTGCCGACCGCCGGTCGGGTGAAGCGTGGCAAGACGGTGAAGGTGGCGATCCTGAGCCAGCAGCTGGACGAACTCGCCGACATCCAGGAGGACAGGGTGATGGATGTCATCGCCCGCCAGAAAAGCTCCTACGTCACCGGCGGCAAAGAGCTCACCCCCGGTCAATTGCTGGAGCGCATGGGGTTCATGAGCGCCCAGCTGAGCACGCGCGTGAAGGAGCTCAGCGGAGGCCAGCGCCGGCGCCTGCAGCTGCTGCTCATCCTGCTGGGCGAGCCGAACGTGCTCATCCTCGACGAGCCGACCAACGACCTCGACACCGACATCCTGGCCGCCATCGAAGACCTGCTCGACTCCTGGCCGGGCACGCTCATCGTCGTCAGCCACGACCGGTACCTCCTGGAGCGGGTGACCGACAACCAGTACGGCATCCTCGAAGGCCGGATGCGCCACCTCCCCGGCGGGGTGGACCAGTATCTCAAGATCCGTTCCGGAGCGACCACCACCGGCGGGGTGCCGGCGGGCAGCAACACCGCGAAGAACGTGGGCGGCAGCAAACTGGCCGGTGCCGAACTGCGCAACGCGGAAAAGGAACTGGGATCGGTCAGTCGCAAGCTGGAGAAGGTCACCGGCAAGATCTCCGACATCCACGACCGGATGGCCGCCCACGACCAGAACGACTACACCGGGCTGGGCGCTATGTCTGCGGAGATCTCCGCGCTGGAGTCCTCGATGGAGGAACTCGAACTGCGCTGGCTGGAGCTGTCGGAGTCCCTCGGCAAGTGACCGGCCGGTCGCAGAAGTTCCGCGCCCTGCTGCTGGCCGAGCAGCAGGACACCATCACGCTGATCGCCGACCTCGGCCAGAACCTCAGCGTGCTGGTCACCGGTCGACAGGACTCGAACAGCGACGACGAGCACGACCCTGAGGGGTCGACTCTCGCCTTCGAACGTTCTCAGACGGATGCCCTGCTCGCCCAGTCCACCCAGCGGCTGGCCGAGGTTTCCGCTGCCCTGGCACGGATCGACGCCGGAACCTACGGCGTGTGCATCCGTTGCGGTGGAGCGATCGCGCCCGCCAGGCTCGAAGCTCGCCCGTATGCCGCCACCTGCATAGATTGCGCTGCCGCCACCTCGTAGCCGCGTGTGACGCCGTGTGAAGTCACACCGGGTCACAGAATTTCTCCGGGCCGCCTGCCGCGCAGATGCTGGTTGTTGTCACCATCCACAGCAGCAGGCGGTTCCCGAGCCGAGCTCGCCGCGCTGCGGCGGAAGCATCCTGGGCGCATCGTCACCCTGTCGTTCAGCGACGGGGATGTGTCCCAGTCGTCGGTCTTCCTGGAGCTGGCGTCTGGCGGGGTGGCATTCGAGCTGATCTACGGCGGAATCAACGACATCCAGGGGCACCTCATCGACCTGCTGCCGCTGCTCTGGCAGTCCACCTACGAGACACTTTTCATCGTCGGGCTCTCGCTGCTGTTCGGCGGAATCGGCGGTCTGGCGATCAGACTCGGGCTGTATACGACCAGGCGGGGCAGCATCCTTGAGAACGGCCCGGTATTCGCGGTGCTGAACGTGCTGGTGAACATTTTCCGGCCGATCCCGTTCATCATCTTCCTGGCCGACGCGCAGCCGCTCGCCCGGGCCGTGGTGGGTACCGGCATCGGCAACAGCGCGATCATCTTCACCCTGTCGCTGGCTGCCGCGTTCGGCATCAGCCGCATCGTCGAGCAGAACCTGCTCACGGTTCAGCCTGGCGTGATCGAGGCGGCGAGGTCGGTGGGTGTGGCGTCAGTCGAAGTCGAGACTCAGTTTGCGCAGCAGCCCGGCGAGCCGCGTGCGGTCGGCAGGGGAGAGCCGGTCGAGCAACTCCGTCTCGGCGGTCAGCAGCTGGCTGATCGAGGCGTCGACCCGCTCCCGCCCGTCATCGGTCATCACCACCAGGATGCCTCGGCCATCGCGCGGGTCGGTGCGCCGCTCGACCAGGCGACGTGCCACCAGCCGGTCGATGCGGTTGGTCATGGTGCCGGATGAGACCAGGGTCTGTTGCAGCAGCGACTTCGGGCTCAACTGGTACGGGGCCCCGGCGCGGCGCAGCGCCGAGAGCACGTCGAACTCCCACGATTCCAGGCCGGATGCCGCAAAAGCACTGCGGCGGGCGCGGTCGAGGTGGCGGGCCAGCCTTCCGACACGGCTGAGCACCTGCAGCGGTTCGAAGTCGAGGTCGGGTCGCTCACGCACCCACGCTTCGACGATGCGGTCGACTTCGTCGTGTGCGGGCATCCCCCCATTATCCTGCCTATCCCGTTTCAAGGAGATTTGGTCGGCTCTCGGGTCGGATGTGTGTCGCCGCACCGGCGGGGGCCCCAAAGTCCTTGAAACGGGAGCTGTCAGCGGGAGGCCCGGCTCGTCTGGCAGAATTGGACGGCGCCGTTTCGTGACGGAGCATTCCGCCTTGGTGTAATGGCAGCACTGCAGTCTTTGGAACTGTCAGGTCCAGGTTCGAGTCCTGGGGGCGGAGCAGCGCGTATCCCGCTGAACACCTATCCCACAAGGAGCCCCATGTCAGCCTCTGGTCTCGCCGTTGTCATCCTGGCCGCCGGGCAGGGCACGCGCATGAAGTCGGCCAAGGCGAAGGTGCTGCACTCGATTGCCGGTGTTCCCCTGGTCGGCCACGTGCTGGCCACCGCCGAGGAGTTGGGTGCCGCGCACATCCTGGTGGTGGTTCGCCACGAGCGGGACGCGGTTTCGGCAGCGGTGGCCGAGCAGGTGCCGGGCGCGATCATCGTCGACCAGGATGAGATCCCGGGCACCGGACGTGCGGTCGAGGTGGCCCTCGGCGGCCTCCCGGACGACTTCGACGGCCCCATCGTGGTGCTCAGTGCCGACGTGCCGCTGCTGGACGCGGCCACCCTGCGCTCACTGGTGTCGGTGCACCGGCACGAGAACAATTCGCTCACCATCCTCAGCGCCAAGCTGGACAACCCTTCCGGGTTCGGGCGCATCATCCGCTCCGCCGACGGCCACTTCGAGGGCATCGTCGAGCACAAGGACGCGACCAGCGACCAGTTGAGGGTCGCCGAGATCAACGCGGGCGTCTACGTGTTCGAGCCGGGGAGCCTGCGGTCTGCCCTGGCGAGCATCGGCACCGACAACTCCCAGCGGGAGATGTATCTGACGGATGCCGCGGCCGGGATTCGGGCATCCGGTGGCCGCATCGAGGCTGTCGCTATATCCGACCACTGGCTGGTCGCCGGTATCAACGACCGCGTGCAGCTCGGGGCTGCCGCCACCGAGTTGAACGCCCGCATCGTGCGCGGCTGGCAGGTCGCCGGGGTCACCGTCCGCGACCCGGCCAGCACCTGGATCGACCTCAAGGCGAAGTTGGGGCAGGACGTCGAAATCCTCCCCGGAACGCAGATCAAGGGCGCGACCGTTGTCGGGCGCGGCTCCACGATCGGCCCGGACACGACCCTCCTCGACTGCGAGATCGGCGAGAACGCCACCGTGAAGCGCACCGATGGAACGCTGGCCGTGATCGGAGACGGCGCCTCCGTCGGCCCGTTCGCCTACCTGCGACCGGGCACCTACCTGGGTGCCGACGGCAAGATCGGCACCTTCGTCGAGACCAAGAACGCGAGAATCGGTACCGGAAGCAAGGTTCCGCACCTCAGTTACATCGGTGATACCGAGGTCGGCGAGCATTCGAACGTGGGTGCAGGCACGATCACCGCCAACTATGACGGCGTGAACAAGCACCATACCGTGGTCGGGTCGCACGTGCGCAGCGGTTCGCACAACGTGTTCGTCGCGCCGGTTAGAATTGGTGACGGAGCCTATACGGGTGCAGGCACGGTCGTCCGGAAGGACGTTCCGGCAGGGTCGCTTGCAATCAACGTGGCGCCACAACGCAACATGGCAGGGTGGGTCGAGGCCAACCGTGCGGGAACTGCAGCGGCGGAAGCTGCCGCTGCGGCATCCGACGGGGAGTCGGCTCAGTCCTAGGTTCCACACAGGTTCCGCGCTATTTCAAGTCCCAGTCTCTGGGCACCGGCAGAGAGCGAGCGATTCTTGTCCGAAATCACCGTCAGCGGACAGAAGCGCCTGGTGCTGGTCACCGGCCGTGCGCATCCGGAGCTCGCGGCAGACATTGCTGCCGCGCTGGAAACCGAGATCGTGACCACGGATGCACGCACTTTCGCCAACGGTGAGATCTACGCCCGGTACGACGAGAGCGTGCGCGGTTGCGACGCCTTCGTCATCCAGTCGCACACCACTCCGATCAACGAGTGGCTCATGGAGCAGCTGATTATGGTTGACGCGCTGAAGCGGGCATCCGCCAAGCGCATCACGGTGGTGGCGCCGTTCTACCCGTACGCTCGGCAGGACAAGAAGGGCCGCGGCCGCGAGCCGATCTCAGCCCGCCTGGTCGCCGACCTGTTCAAGGCTGCCGGCGCCGACCGTATTATGAGCGTCGACCTGCACGCGGCACAGATCCAGGGTTTCTTCGATGGCCCGGTCGACCACCTTTTCGCGATGCCGGTGCTGCTGAAGTACTTCCAGGAGAAGCTGGACGCCTCCACCCTGACCATCGTCTCGCCCGACATGGGCCGCGTTCGGGTGGCTGACATCTGGAGCGACCGGATGGGGGCACCGCTGGCGATCATCCACAAGCGGCGCGACCCGAAGGTGGCCAACCAGGTGTCGGTTCACGAGATTGTCGGTGAGGTCGCTGGCCGAACCTGCCTGCTGGTGGACGACATGATCGATACCGGCCGGACCATCGCCAAGGCGGCTGAAGCGCTGAAGGACGCCGGAGCGACCAACGTGGTGGTGGCGGCGACCCATGCCGTGTTCTCCGACCCGGCTTCGACGGTTCTCAACAGCGATTTCATCGATGAGGTTGTCGTCACCGACACTCTGCCGCTGCCGGAGGAGAAGCGTTTCGAGAAGCTGACCGTCCTGCCGATCGCGCCGCTCATCGCCGGGGCCATCCACCAGGTCTTCACCGACGGTTCCGTCACCAGCATGTTCGACGGGGCTGCGTAGCCGCGCTTCGACGAACTCAGCGGGCGAGAGCCTCCTGCGTGGGTGCCCGACGCGGTCCCGGTGCCACCGGGATGAGTCCCATCGAGTCGATGTGGTGTTCCACCCCCGAGCGGTCGAGGGCGTAGCATTCCCAGCCGAGGCCGCCAGGGCCGAGCAGTTCGAAGCGCGGGACGGCGCGCAGCGACGGGTCGACGAGCGCCGAACGGTGGGTGCACGCCTGCCAGGCGTTGCTGGTGCCGACTGAGATCGTGGTGAATATCCCGGGCAGCACGAGGGCCAGCACGGCGAGAAGCACGATCAGCCGCAGCGCCCAGGTCTTGCCGGCACTGCGCATCGGCTTCTCTTTGTACGGTTCGTAGCCGCTCAGTTCCGGATGCTCGTCGCTCACTGTCCAAGTCTGACAGCTTCCGCGTCAACCTCCGACTGTCGCCCCGGCGTCGAGGGGTGGCGCAACACCAGGAGAAGGCGTGGCCAGCTGTCGCGAAAGTGCCCGTTCCGGTGAATAGTGCCCTGCAGAACGGGCACTATTCACCGGAACGGGCACTTGCGACGAAGTAACGCGGGGGACCGGAAGAGTTAGTGGCTGTCTACCGCGGGGATCTCGGTGCGGTCGCCCGACCACAGGGTGTGGAAGGTGCCCTCGGTATCCACTCGCTTGTAGGTGTGCGCTCCGAAGAAGTCGCGCTGTCCCTGCACGAGTGCGGCCGGCAGTCGGTCGGCGCGGAGGCCGTCGTAGTAGGCCAGCGATGAGGAGAACGCGGGGGAGGGGATGCCGGACTCTGCGGCGGCAACCACCACGCGGCGCCACGAGTCCTGGGCCTCCGACACGATCTTCGTGAAGAACGGTGCGGCCACCAGCGCCACCAGGCCGGGGTCCTCGTCGTAGGCCTCGGTGATGCGGTTCAGGAATCGGGCGCGGATGATGCACCCGCCGCGCCAGATCTTGGCGATTTCGCCCTTCCTGATGTCCCAGTCGTACTCTTCGGCGCCGGCGACAATCTCGTCGAAGCCCTGCGAGTAGGCGATGATCTTGGAGGCGTAGAGGGCCTGGCGAACGTCTTCGATGAAGGCGTCGACGTCGGCCACCTTCCACTCCTGGGACGGCCCGGGCAGGTCGGCCGCTGCGGCACGCTGGGCGGGCTTCGACGAGAGTGATCGGGCGAAGACGGCTTCGGCGATCCCAGAAACCGGGATACCCAGGTCGAGTGCGCTCTGCACTGTCCAGGCGCCGGTGCCCTTGGCTCCGGCCTGGTCGACGATGACGTCGACGAGCGGTTTGCCGGTCCTGGCGTCGACCTGGCGCAGCACCTCGGCGGTGATCTCGATGAGGTAGCTCTCGAGATCGCCGGTGTTCCACTCGGCGAAGATGTCGGCGATCTCGGCCGGCGTCTTTCCGGTGCCTCGCCTGATCAGGTCGTAGGCTTCGGCGATGAGCTGCATGTCGGCGTATTCGATGCCGTTGTGGATCATCTTCACGAAGTGCCCGGCGCCGTCGGTGCCGACGTGGGTCACGCACGGCTCGCCCTCGGCGACCGCCGCGATCGAGGTCAGGATCGGCCCGAGCGTCTTCCATGCCTCCGCCGAACCACCGGGCATGATCGACGGGCCGTTGAGAGCGCCTTCCTCCCCGCCCGAGATGCCGGCGCCGACGAAGTTGATGCCGGTCTCCCGGATCGCCATCTCACGGCGGATGGTGTCGGTGAACAGGGCGTTGCCGCCGTCGACGATGATGTCGCCCGGCTCGAACACTTCGGTCAGGGCATCGATGACGGCATCCGTCGCCTTGCCCGCCTTCACCATGATGATGGCGGCTCGCGGCTTCGACAGGGAGGCGGCGAACTCCTCGTACGAAGTCGCCGCTACGAAGCCGGCTTCCGGATGTTCGGTGATCAGCAACTCGGTGCGCTCGGAGCTGCGGTTGTAGACGGCGACCGTGTTTCCCTCGCGGCTGGCCAGGTTGCGGGCCAGGTTCGACCCCATCACGGCTAGACCGATGACGCCGATGTTTGCCTGTTGTGTGGGGTTGGGCACAGCTGCTCCTTGGGTTCGTTGACCGTTACGCCGACTTCAAGGCTAGCGCGTCACGGGTAGCGGATCGGCGCTGCGTGGACCCGGGCACAGGCTTCGGTCAGCACGCCGAGCAGGTCGCCTTCCGCAGCCGAGAACGATTCCCCGTCGATCGCCAGCGGGGCGCCGAAGACCACCACGGGGGCGCCGATGGCCGGGCATCCGACAGCCTGGTCGATGCTGAGCCCGCCGACAGCCTGCACCGGAACAGTGGTGGCTGCGACGATGGCCGCCAGGTCGGTGAGCGGCGTGAGGCCGAGCTCAGGATGCTTGTTGCGATGGTCGAAACCGATGTGGTGGATGACCATGCCGATGCCGAGCTTCTCGAGTCGCACGCACTCGGCGACTCGGTCAGCGGCACCCAGGTCGTCGCCCATCACCAGCATTCCGAATCGTTCGCCTGCCTCGATGACGCGGTCGATGGTGGCGTCGTGTGCCTGGCCCATGACGATCACGGCGTCCGCACCCGCGTCGCCCATCATCTCGGCCTCCAGGTAGCCGCCGTCCATCGTCTTGAGGTCGACGATCAGCGGATGCTCGGGGAACTCCTTGCGCAGGGCACGCACCGCGTGCAGCCCCTCGGCCAGCACGAGTGGTGTTCCGACCTCGATCCAGTCCGCTCCTGCTTCCACCGCAATGGCCGCGGTGCGCAGTGCTTCGTCGTTGTTGGTCAGGTCGAGCGAGATCTGAACGAGCGGGCGGGTGAGGGTGTCGCGGGTGATACCGCGGATGGCGTGGGGCATGCGTGTTCCTTCTTCGTCGAAAGCGGTCGAGGTCTAGCGGCGGACGATGTTGCGCAGTTCCCGGCTGCCGCGCAGTGCGGACAGGTTGTCGTCGATGAGCGCTGCGGCGTGGAGCGGGCGTCCCCCAGCGGCATGCGGGGTGATGACCAGGTTGTGCTGATCCCAGAGCGGCGAGTCCGCGGGCAGCGGCTCGACGGCCGTCACGTCGATGGCGGCCCCGCCCAGCTGGTCCGCCTTCAGGGCAGCCAGCAGGGCATCCTCGTCAATGGTGCTTCCGCGGCCGACGTTGACCACCCAGGCGTGGTTTGGCAGCAAGGCGAGCCGCTCGGCGTTCAGGATGTTGTCGGTGCTGCGCATCGACGGCAGGATCATGATCAGCAGGTCCGTGCTCGGCAGTTCGGTGGCCAGATCGTTGGTGCTGATGACCCGGTAGCCGTCCTGTTCGCGCGCGGTCGTGGCCACGCCGGTCACGCTCGCCCCGAGTGCGACCAGGTGGGGGGCGAGGGTGGTGGCGATGCTGCCGAAGCCCCAGATGAGGACGTTGGCTCCCCGCAGCGTGCTGAACAGGCCGGGGCTCGGCTCTGATTGCAGGGCGCCGATCTCGCTCGCCCAGCGGTGCCCGATCTGGGCGCGGGTGAGCGTGTGCAGGCGGCGGGCAGCCGCGAGCACCAGCGCCAGAGCGTGTTCGGCGACGGGCAGGTTGTGCAGGGAGCGGCCGGAGGTGATGATCACGTCGTCCGCGAACCCCGCCTTCACGGCATTGTCGCTTCCGGCGGAGAGCACCTGCACCCAGCGCAGGCCGGTCAGTCGCTGTGCCGCATCCGCGAGCACCAGGTCAGGCCCGCCCCAGAACACCAGCGCCTGGGCGTCCTCATGCTCGACCGGGATGGGCTCGGCCGCGTTGTAGTAGACGATGTCAACCCCATCGTGCTCCGCGAGGGTGATCGGGATGCTGGTGGGCATCAGGATCTTGAAGCTCATTCGGGGCCCTCTCCGGGGAAGGCGACGCCGAAGCGCTCGCCCAGGTCGCGCAGTTCTGCCACGGTGGCGTCGGCCAGCGGAATCCCGTCGGCCAGGCGGGTGCGGCGGGTGTTCTCTTCGGGTTCTCCCGGGACGAGGACCCCGGTGAAGCCCGGCGCCGGGGTGCTGGCGTGAGCCAGGTCGATGAGCACCTGCATCCGCTCCGTGAACGTGTCAAGCGGCATGAAGTGCTCGATGTCGATCGCCACCAGCCAGTGGCCGACATCCTGCGGCTTGCTGAAGTCGTTGTACATATTGCCGAGGCCGTGCGAGAACGCGGCACCGGTGAGCACACCGCTGAGGATCTCGACGAGGAAGCCGAGTCCATAGCCCTTCGGGCCGCCGACCGGCAGGAGTGCCGTGATGGCGTTGGGGTCGGTCGTCGGCGAACCTTCGCTGTCGACGCCCCAGGTGTCAGGAATTGGCTTGCCTTCGGCCTGGGCGACGAACACCTTGCCCATGGCGCTGGTGCTGGTCGCCATGTCGAGGCTGATCGGGTCGCCGTTGGTCGGGGCGGCGAAGGCGAACGGGTTGGTGCCGAGGAGGGCATCCTTGCCGCCGAACGGCACGACGATGGGCTCTGAGTTGGAGACGACGATTGCCACCGCACCCCGCTCGGCGAGCCAGCGCGCGTAGTGGCCGGCGGTTCCGAAATGGGTGCTGCCGTGCACGGCAGCTGTGGCGACGCCGGTGCGGCGGCTCACCTCGAGCGCTGTTTCGACGGCGGCCTTCGCGGCCAGCTGCCCGGCGGCACCATTGGCGTCCACCTTGACGACCGACCCGTCGACGCTCACGATGGGCGTGGCTGAGGGGGTCACCAGGTTCTCGGCGATCCGCTTCTCGTAGGCCGGCAGACGGATGACCCCGTGCGAATCCACTCCGCGTGAGTTTGCGTCGACCAGCGTTGTGGCCAGATAACTGGCGTCTTCCTGGCTGTAGCCCCACTGCGCGAGGAGGCTGGTTGCCCAGGTCCCCAGGCGATCTGCTTCGATCAACATGTGTTGTACCCTTCTGCCGCAGCGGTGCGGGTGGCGTAGCTCTTTCGATTATCTCAAAGTTAATCTTATACGTCATACTTATCCGAGTGGTAGGCACACTCTGCCATTCCTGCACACCGGCCCCTCAGGGGCCCGTCAACGAGGACAGTATGAGAATCAGCGTGTTCCCCAAAGGGGACCTGGACGCCATGGTCGTCGACAAGACCATGACGGTGTTCGACTGGATCGAGAAGGCGAAGGTGCTCCCGGCGGAGGGCCTCGAACTCTATTCCGGAATGTTCTGGGAGACCAGTGACGACTTCGTCAGCCGCGTCGCCGACAGTCTCGAAGCAGCCGGATTCGAGATGCCCATGCTCTGCGCGTCCCCCGACTTCACCAACCCTGACGCCGATGTTCGCAAGGCCGAGCTCGACCGGGAGGCCGAGATGATGCGCATCACCGCCCGGCTCGGTGGCCCAGGAGCCAGCACCCGGGTGCTCTCAGGCCAGCGCCACCCCGGCGTCACCCGCGAGCAGGGCCTGGACTGGGTGCAGGAATCGATAGAGACGCTGTTGCCGCTGGCCCGCGAGCTCGACATCACCCTCGCGATCGAGAATCACTACAAGGACGGCTTCTGGAAATACCCCGAGTTCGCGCAGCGGGCGGATGTCTTCCTGGAGCTGGTCGACCGCATCACCGATCGTGCCCACTTCGGCGTGCAGTTCGATCCGTCGAACGCCATCACCGCCGGCGAGGACTCTGCCGACTTCCTCGACCAGGTGATCGACCGGGTCGTGACGATGCAGGCATCCGACCGGTCCCTCGCTGAAGGCGGCTCGCTCGACGACCTCCGCCAAAGCGACGGCACCCTCGGCTACTCCCCGTTGCTGCAGCACGGGGTCATCGGCAAGGGGCTGAACGACTATGCACGCATCTTCCGGGCCCTGGTGGATGCCGGTTACGACGGCTGGATCAGCATCGAAGACGGCGTCAACGGTATGGGGGAGATGCTCGAGTCAGTCGAGTACCTGCGCGCAGCCAGGGACGAGTACTTCGGCGGCTCGACCGCCATCCGCGTCGACAACCACGAAGCGGCCAGGAGTGCCGCAGGATTCGCCAGCATCGCCAAGCCGGCGCTGGCCAGTGAAAGGGAGGTCGCCCGATGAAGGCACTCGTCAAGTTCGGTCTCGAAGACGGCGACGTCGAAGTACGGGACGTGCCAGAGCCGGCGCTCACCCCGGGGACGGTGCTGATCGCGGCCCGCGCCGTCGGAGTGTGCGGCTCCGACATTCACATGTGGCGCAACAAGCAGAGTTGGGAAACCCGCCAGCCCGTCATCCTCGGCCACGAAACCGCCGGCGTCATCGCGGCAGTGGCGGACGACGTCGAGGGGTGGAGTGTCGGCGACCGCGTCGTCTGCGAGACTGCTGCCTCGATCTGCGGGACCTGCGCCCTCTGCCGCACGGGACGCTACAACCTGTGCCCCTACCGCCAGGGCTACGGGGCCATTCGCGACGGCGCATTCGGCGAGCTCATGGTCGCCGAGCCGCGGGTTCTCCACCGCATCCCCGACAACGTCACCTACGAGCAGGCGGCGATGACCGAACCGTTCGCCGTCGCCTACAACGCGATGGTGGAGAGGGCGCCCGTCGTCCCAGGCGACCTGGTCGTCATTCAGGGAATTGGCGCCATCGGTGCGCTCGCCCTGCAGATGGCCAAGCTCCGGGGAGCCGGAACGACCGTCGTCCTCGGTACGCCGGTTGACGCCATCCGCCTGCAGAAGGCGATTGCGATGGGTGCTGACCGAACTATCGACATCACCACAGAGGATGCCGGGGAGATCATCCGTTCGCTCGGTGACGGTTTCGGTGCCGATCTGGTCGTCGACGCCACCGGTGTCAGTGCGGCCCTGCAGCAGAGCCTCGACCTGGTGCGGCCCTACGGTTCGATCGTGAAGATCGGGTGGGGTCCGCAGCCGTTGAACTTCAGCCTGGACCCGCTGGTCGCCAAGGCTGTCACGCTCTACGGTTCGTTCTCGCACACCTGGACGACCTGGGAGCGGGTGCTTGAGCTGTTCTCGAAGGGCAAACTCGACACGCAGACCGTTCTCGGCGGGGTCTACGAACTCGCCGACTGGGAGGCAGCATTCGATGACATGGAATCGGGCCGCAACATCAAGTCAGTGATGGTGATGCCTGGCTAAGAACCGGGCCTGACTCGCTCAGCGCTGCGAGGGGATGTTCTCGAACTCGTGCAACGTCCCCTCGACCAGCAGCAGCGCCTGCTCCTGCGCCCGCTTCGAGTCGCCGCCAACGATGGCTTCGGCGAGGCTGATGTGATGCTCGACGGCCTCCAGGCTGATGTCGTGCATGCCCGGCCGCGGATCTCCGCCGCGCACGTGCAGGGTGGCACCGATGGTGTCCGCCAGCTGCGCCATGACCGCGTTGTCCGTGCCTTCGAGGAGGAGGCGATGGAAGGTGACATCCGCGTCGAAGAACCCACGACGGTTGCCAGACTCGAGTGACGACTTCATGAGGTGCGCCATCTCGAGGATCTTCTGCGCGTCCTCCGGCCGGATGCGCTCGGCCGACAGCCGGGCGGCCGCCTGCTCGATGCCGAGACGCACCTCCAGCAACTGCTGCATCTGCAGCACGTAGTCGGGCCCCTGGCCGCGCCACTTGACTACGTGGGGGTTGAGCAGGTCCCAGTTGGTTTGTGGTTGCACGCGCGTGCCCACCTGGGGCCGTGCCTCGACGAGCCCCATCGAGCTGAGGGTGCGGATGCTCTCGCGCACGACCGACCGGGAGACTCCGAGTCGTTCGCACAACTGGTCGGCGAAGACGATGCTGCCGACCGGCAGCTCGCCGTTGATGATCTCCTGGCCGAGAATCTCCACCACGTGGGCGTACAGCCCGGAGCCTGTCCTGCTACGAGGCCGGTACTTGACTGGCGGCTGGTTTTGACGGGCGATTTCAGACACGTGCATCCCACTTCTCGGGTTGGAACTCGTATTGACCATCTGCTGCTGCCGTTTCGTAGGCCGCGCGCGGCACCTGGGTTGCCAGCTTGCCACCGCTGATATCGATGAGCGTACCGGTGATGTACCGGGCGGCGTCGGAGGCGAGGAAGCAGACCAGGTTGGCGATATCTTCTTTCTCTCCCCACTCGCGAAGGCTCAGGGTGTCAAGCAGGCGCTCCTGCTGGTCGTGCGGAAGCTCGGTGAAATGGTTGAGCGTGGTCGGGATCATTCCGGGCGCGTACGCGTTGACCGTGATATTCCAGGGGCCGACTTCCCCGGCCAGCGCGCGAGTGAAATGGGCGACTGCCGCCTTGGACGACGCGTACGCCGCACTGCCGACGCTCGGCACGATCGCCGCGAAGGATGCGGCGTTGATGATCCGCCCCCTGCGCTGCTGCTTCATCATCGGCAGGACCGCCTGGCACATCAGGAATGTCCCCTTGAGGTTGACGTCGTGCGCGAAATCCCAGACTTCTTCCGGCAGGGTGTCGATCGCGCCGTTGCCCGCGACACCCGCGTTGTTGACCAGGATGTCGATCCGGCCGAACTCCTCGCTCACTTCGGCGACGATCTCTCTGATGCGTGCGGCATCGCGCACGTCCCCCACATACTGGCGTCCCTCGTGACCTTCGGCGGCGAGTTCGTCTGCCACCTCCGCCAGGTCGGCTCGAGTCACGTCGACTGAGATCGTCGTGACGTCTTCTGCGGACAGTCTGGTCACCAGTTCGCGCCCGATTCCGCGCCCGACACCGGTGACTATTGCGACTTGGCCGCTCAGGTCAATCTTCATCAAATACTGCGCCTTCCCTGTCTTTGTGGGGTATTTGGTGCCTGATTCGCGTCTCGTTCCGGCAACGACGCCCGCACGGGATTGACGCGACACTTCATATACGTATGATTTATTAGAGTAATCTGATTATGAGGCATTCGTACCGATGCCTCGCCGGTCATGCGCCTCGCGGCGCATGGGAGAAAAAGGAGATGCAGTGAAGCATCATTCAGCACTGAGAGTTGCCGGAATCGCCACAGCGGCCGTTCTTGCTGTCGGCGCATTGGCGTCGTGCAGCGCTGGCGGGGACGAAGGCGAGGGGTCGAGTACCCTCCGCGTCACGCTGGCAAACCACGTCTGGACGGACATCGTCAAGGACAAGATCGCCGAGTTCGAAGATGAATCCGGGCTGAAAGTCGAACTGACGCAGCTGGGAGAGGACCAGCTGTCCGACCAGTACAACGTCAAGCTCAACGCGGGCACCGACGAGATCGACGTCATGATGTACCGCCCGCTTCAGGAAGGAAAGCTCTTCGCCGAGAACGGCTACCTTGCCGACCTCACCGACCGTGTCGAGGGCAACTCCGAGTGGGACTGGGCAGACTTCCAGTCGGGCCCAGTCGGTTCCACCACCTACCAGGACCAGGTAGTCGGAGTTCCGACCATCACCGAGCAGGAAGTGCTGTACTACCGCACTGACCTGCTCGAGGCTGCCGGCCTTGAGGCACCGAAGACCCTGGAAGAGCTCGAAGAGGCCGCCAAGGTCATCTCCGAGACCAACGAAGGCGTCGCCGGCTTCGTTGCCCGCACCGCCAAGTCGGCTGCGGTCACCCAGTTCTCCAGCTTCCTGTACAGCTTCGGTGGCGACTTCATCGATGACGAGGGCAACTCCGTCATCGACTCGCCAGAGGCTCAGGCGGCCTACGAGTACTACGGCGGACTGCTGCACAACTACGGTCCGGACAATGTCAGCACCGATATGAGCTGGCCAGAAGCGGCAGCGATCTTCGCCCAGGGCAACGCGGCGTTCTACACGGATGCCAGCAGCCTTTACAAGAACCTGACCGAGGCTGAGAACTCCACCGTCTCCGACTCGGTCGGCTTCGCACCGTTCCCGGCCGGCCCGGCCGGGTCCAAGCCGTACAACGTTCCGTCATGGGCTCTCGGCGTGAACGCGGCATCCGAGAACCAGGAGAACGCCTGGAAGTTCATCGAGTGGGCCACCAGCCCCGAGATGACCCTCGAAATCCAGGAGGCCGGTGTTCCCGGTGCACGTAATTCCGTCTGGAACGACCCGGCGGGGACCGCGTCATTCCCTGAGGACCTCGCCAAGGCCGTTGCCATCGGCTCAGAGACCGGCGTCGGCCACGACCGCCCGCTCGTGATTGCTGTCGCTGAGGCCCGCGAGATCGTCGGAATGCCGATCGTCGTCGCCATCACCGGCGGCGACGTCGCGGCGTCAGTAGCAGAAGCACATGAGGGATTCCAGAAGTTCCTCGACAACGAGAACGGCTAACAACAGAGCTGGCGGGTCGTCTCCCTCGGGTAGACGGCCCGCCACCCCTGTGCATAGCGTTGAAACATTCCCCCTACGACCCCGTCGCGTCGCGGCAGTCGTGAATGAGAGGTGACCGGTGAGCGCAACTGCGAACCACAAGCACAGCGGCATGCAGTCGTTCTCCCACTGGGCGAACAAGCACCGAAAATGGGTTCTGGCCGCGCCGGCGATGGCTTTCGTGGCGCTGCTGATCGCCTTCCCCCTGGGCTGGACGCTGTACCTGAGTGTGACGGATGCTTCGGGCTCCGTCCGTGCCGCCCATGACTTCATCGGACTTGAGAACTACGCCACGGTGTTGACCGACACCGACCGGTTCTGGCCGGCCGTCTGGCGAACTGTCTACTTCACCGGCGGCGCCCTCCTGGTGGAGATGGCGCTCGGAATGTGCATCGCCCTGCTGCTCTGGCGCCCGTTCCGCGGCGAGAAGTGGGTGCGAATCGCGATCCTGCTCCCGCTGGTCGCAACCCCGGTTGCCGTCGGCATGATGTGGCGTCTGATCTTCGACCCGCAGATGGGTTTCGCGAACCAAATGCTCTCCTGGTTCGGAATCGCACCCCAGCCCTGGCTCTCCGGTCAGGAATCCGCGCTGACGACCCTGATGTTCGTCGACATCTGGCAGTGGACCCCGATGGTGGTGCTCATCCTGCTGGCCGGCCTCACCTCCCTCTCCGACGAACCGGATGAAGCGGCCAGGGTTGATGGCGCATCCGCCTGGCAGCGGTTCTGGTACGTGACCTTCCCGCTGATCATGCCGACGTTCATCACCGCGATCCTGCTTCGCGGCATCGACGCGTTGAAGACCTTCGACATCCTCTATGCCACCAAGGGCAAAGGCGGCGGCTCGTTCAATGAGGTGGAGACCCTGAACGTCTACGCCTACGGGCTGAGCTTCGACTACAACAAGTACGGGCTTTCGTCCACGGTGCTGATCCTCTTCTTCATGATGATCGTCGGCTGCATCTGGCTGCTCACCGCGCGCAAGAAGAGGAGTGAACATTGATGACCTCGACCCCTACAGTCAAGGAGCTCGCGACCGGAGTCTCCGCAGCCCCACGCCGTCGCCCGGCCAAAGTGCGCGGGTACTCGGTCTTCCGGGTCACGATGCTGGTGCTGGTCGTCACCACCTTCCTGGCTCCGCTGGCCTGGATGGTGCTGGCGTCGTTCAAGACGAACGTCGACATCTACAACCCGGCCGCGGCTCTCGTCTTCACGCCGACGCTGGACAATTACGACACCGTCTTCAACCAGGCGAACTACCTGCAGTACATTTTCAACAGTTTCTGGGTCGGCTTCGCAGCGACCGGGCTCTCGCTCGTCCTCGGGCTCCCCGCCGCGTACTCGATGAGCAGGTTCGTCATGAGGAAGTCGGCGGCGCTGGTGCTGATGGCACGCATCATCCCCGGCGTCAGCCTGTTGGTGCCGTGGTACTTCATTTTCGCCAACCTGAAGTTGGTCGGCGGCTACGAAGTGCTGATCATGTCGCACATGTTCGTGTCATTGCCACTGATCGTCTACATCATGATGTCGTTCTTCGACTCGCTCCCGGTCGAGTTGGAGGAGCAGGCGCAGGTTGACGGGTTGACTCCGATCGGTGCGTTCCTGCGGATCGCCCTGCCCTTGTCGATCCCCGGCGTGGCGACGGCGGCCATCCTGTCGTTCATCTTCTCCTGGAACAACTTCATGTTCGCCCTGGTGCTCTCGGGAGCCAAGACGAAGACACTTCCGGTCGCCATCTTCGACTTCGTCGCTTACGCCAGCATCGACTGGGGCGGCCTCATGGCGGCTGCCGTGATCATCACCCTGCCGATCATGGTTATCGCGCTTTTCACGCAGAAGTACATCGTGTCCGGCCTCACCGCCGGCGCGACGAAAGGCTAGCCATGTCCGCCGTGATACCCCCCGTCGTCGTGATGGGGGTGCAAGGAGCAGGCAAATCGACCATCGGGTCGATGATCGCCGAACGGCTCCACCTGGTCTTCGTCGACGGAGACCGCCTGCACTCCGAGGAGAACGTCGCACGGATGGCCGCCGGTATCGCGCTGACCGACGACGAGCGGCTGCCCTGGCTGCGCGACATCGGCCGGGTGCTGGCGGACGGACGCGAGCGGGGGATCGTCGTGGTGTGCTCAGCGCTCAAGCGTGAGTACCGCGACCTGTTGCGCGAGTCTGTGCCCGACTTGTTCGTGGTCGACCCTGAGGGACCGATCGAGCTCATCGCCGCCCGGATCAGCGAGCGGGAGCACGAATACATGCCGCCAGAACTGCTGCAATCGCAGTACGACATCCTCGAGCCGCTGGCAGCGGATGAACGCGGCGTGATGGTAGACATCAAGCTGCCGCCGGCGCTGATCACCGATCGTGCAGTCGCTGCGATCGAGCGAGACGTCCGAGCCGGAGACCACCGTGGTGATTAGCAGGATTGAAACTTTCGTCGTCGTCCCGCGGTGGCTGTTCGTGCGGATCGAGACCGACGAGGGCATCGTCGGATGGGGCGAGGCGTCACTCGAAGGCAACTCGGAGATCGTGCGCGCTGCCGTTCAGCAATTTGCCGAGTACCTGGTCGGCAAGGACCCGAGTCGCATCGAAGATCACTGGCAGGTCCTCACCAAAGGCGGCTTCTATCGCGGGGGAGCGGTGCTTGCCAGCGCGGTATCCGGAATCGACCAGGCGCTCTGGGACATTGCGGGCAAGGCCCTCGGTGTGCCGGTGCACCGTCTTCTCGGCGGAGCCGTTCGCGACCGGGTGCGCGCTTACGGCTGGGTCGGAGGGGACGACCCCAGCGAGGTCGGCGATCATATCGCCGCCCAGCTCGAGGTCGGGCTCACCGCGGTCAAGATGAACGCCAGCGGCAAGATGAGCCGAAATGGCAGCGTCGCCGAACTCGACGCCGTCGTGCAGCGGGTGGCTGCTGCCCGCGCCGTGCTCGGGCCGCACCGTGACGTCGCCATCGACTTCCATGGCCGGTTCACCCTGGGAAGTGCGCGGCGCATCGCACCCCTGCTGGAAGAGTTCCACCCCTTCTTCCTCGAAGAGCCCGTAGTCCCTGAGAACTCACACCTGATCGGTGAGTTCGCCCGGTCGACCACCATCCCGGTTGCCACCGGGGAACGGCTCTACAGCCGCCAGGAGTTCCTGCCGGTGATCCAGGGCGGCATCGCAGTCGCCCAGCCGGACCTCGCGCATGCCGGAGGTATCTCCGAAGTGCGGCGGATCGCCTCGCTCGCGGAGATCTATGACGTGCAACTGGCCCCGCATTGCCCGCTCGGCCCGCTCGCCCTCGCCGCCTGCCTGCAGGTGGCGTTCGCCACCCCCAACTTTCTCATCCAGGAGCAGAGCATCGGAATCCACTACAACAGGGGTGCGGAATTGCTCGACTATGTGGCCGACATCGAGCCGCTGAAGTTCGTCGACGGCAACTTCGAGCTGTTGACGGCACCGGGTCTCGGCATTGAGATAGATGAGCGGGCAGTGCGCGAAGCAGACAGTCGCAGCTCGGCCTGGCGCACTCCGCTGTGGCGTCACTCTGACGGCTCGTTCGCGGAATGGTGATGGATCGGCGAGTGCCGCGGTCTCCTGTAGACTGACTCCCTGAACTTCGGCGAGGGATGCCTGGTGCCGGCACGCAATGCTGTCACAGACATCCGTAATCGACGCGGTGAGTTGGGCTTCGGTCTTTCCTCACGCTGCAGATCTGCTGACCTGCCGGGCGTTCGAGTTGAAAACACATAACCGGGCGAGGCCCGACAAGGAGAAACAACATGACCATCGATTCCGGTAAAGAGCAGTTCGACCGTTCGAAGCGCAGCAACGCCGAGAAGGTGGACCCGGGCAACCACATCGTCGCCGAGGTGCGCGAGTCGTTCGGCAAGGGTGCGGCACGCAAGCTGCGCGCTGTCGGCAAGATCCCGGCCGTCCTGTACGGCCACGGCACCGAGCCGAAGCACCTCACGTTGCCCGGCCACGAGATTTCGCTGTTGCTGCGCAAGGCGAACGCGATGATCGACCTCGACATCGCAGGCAAGGCTCAGCTCGCCCTGGTCAAGGATGTTCAGAAGGACCCGGTACGCCAGATCATCGAGCACATCGACCTGGTCATTATCCGCAAGGGTGAGAAGGTTCACGTTGAGGTTCCGGTCCACGTCGTCGGCGAGGCGGCCCCTGGCACCATGATCGACCAGGAAGCCCACACCATCCTCGTCGAGGCTCCCGCCATCACCATCCCCGAGGGCGTTGACGCCAGTGTCGAGGGACTCGAGGCGGGTTCGCACGTGTACGCGAGCGACCTCTTGCTTCCGGAGGGAGTCGCCCTTCTCGCCGACCCCGAGACGCTCGTCGTCACCGTCACCGTGCCGACCGTCTCTGAAGAGCCGACCGAGACCGCCGCAGAGGAAGAGGGCGCAGCCGCAGAGGAAGCCCCCGCAGAAGAGTCTGCAGAGTAGTAGTTCAGAATCATCGGCCTCTTCAGGAAGACCACTCCGCTGGACGCCAACCAGTGGCTCGTAGTCGGGCTCGGTAACCCCGGGCCCGACTACGCGAGCAACCGGCACAATGTCGGGCACATGGTGTTGGCGGAGCTGGCCGACCGGGCGGGCTCAGCGTTCCGGAGCCACAAGACCAACTCGATGGTCGCCGAGGGGCGTACCGGCCTTGAGGGCCCCCGCCTGGTGCTGGCCAAGCCGAACAGCTACATGAACCTGTCAGGCGGCCCTGTCGCCGCCCTGGCGCGCTTCTACAAGCTCGACGCGAGCCGCCTCATAGTGGTGCACGACGAACTCGACATCCCGTTCGACAGCGTCAAGCTCAAGCAGGGTGGCGGGCACGGCGGCCACAACGGCCTCCGCGACATCATGTCGGCGCTGGGAACCGGTGACTTCATCCGGGTGCGCGTCGGCATCGGGCGCCCACCTGGGCGGCAGCCAGCCGCAGACTACGTGCTGCGCGACTTCGGCGCGGCCGAGCGCTCGGCGCTGCCTAACGTGCTGACCGATGCGGCGGATGCCGTCGAGCTGGTCGCGCACGAAGGCCTCACCGCTGCGCAGCTGCGTTTCCACACGGGTTCTTAGCCGGCCGCGCGCTCTTTTCGGTGGTCCGGGGGCATCGGCGCCTCAGGGAAACTTGGGCAGCACCTGCGGCAGTATTCGTCAGGCACGGCGCAGGCTGTGCTCGCTTTCAGCGCACCCGATGCACGCCTTGTCTTCTCGTGCGGCTGGCAGGTGCCCCGCTACGAGGACGACCGTTACCGCTGGAGCTTCCGAGCGACCACTCGCGTCGTCAGCTGGTTTGCGCGTGCGCTCCGGGTCGTCGACGTCGACGACCAGTTTGAAGCGGCTCGCCGGCATCTCTGAACTACGGCGCACCACTACACCTCGAGAGCGCGCCACCCCTCCAGCCAATGTGGTTGCAGAGCTAAGCCGATCCGCCTAGAGCAAATGCTCCGAACCCGAACTGCGGGTTCGGAGCATTCGCGATGTCTTGCGACATCACAAGTGTCGGGGTAACAGGATTTGAACCTGCGACCTCTTCGTCCCGAACGAAGCGCGCTACCAAGCTGCGCCATACCCCGATTGGTTCACGCTGAACAGTTCTCCAGCGAAGCCTTATCAAGAATAGCCGAAATCGTCACCGGTTAATGTCAGCAGCACGGCCTCCGGTTTGCAGGCGAATCGTATCGGAGCGTAGATCGAGGTTCCCAGCCCTGCCGACACGTTCAGGTAGGCCGCGCGCATGGCATGCTTCCACAGGCTCAGGCCGCTCGCCTGGCTCCGCGGAAGGTCGCAATTGGTCACCAGCGCACCGTAGCCGGGGACGCAGACCTGCCCCCCATGGGTGTGGCCTGCCACGATGAGTTCGGCCCCGTGCGTCACGAACGAGTTGAGTACGCGCCGGTACGGGGCATGTGTCACGCCGATGCTGGTGACGTCCCGATCCGGGCGGGAGGCCTCCTCTGACTCCTCCCGCAACTCGTCAAGGATGCCGGGAAGGCTGTCCAGTCGGTCTCTTCCGATGTGCGGGTCGTCGACTCCGAAGAAATCGAGCGGGGAACCGGCGATGTCCATGGACACGGCTGAATTGTTCAGACTCTGCCAACCGAGGGATTCGAAGAAAGCCTCCAGGCGCGAGGTGTTCAACCGGGCCGGGTCCTCTCGCCAGCGGGAGGGGCCCAATAAGTAGCCGAACGGATTCTTCGCCTTCGGACCGTGGTAGTCATTCGACCCGTTCACGTAGAGGCCCGGGATGCCACGGAACGGCTCAAGCGCCCGCTCGACCCCGTCGATGCCGGCGGCGTGCCCCAGGTTGTCGCCGGTATTGATCACCAGATCCGGCTCCAGGGCGCGCAGGTTCCGCACCCACTCCTGTTTGCCGTGCTGCCACGGTGCCATGTGCAGGTCGGTGATGTGCAGTATCCGGATCGGCTGGGCGCCCGGGTCGAGCACCGGAACGATTTCCCGGCGCACCGTGAACCGGTTCCGCTCCACGAGCGTCCCCCAGGCGAGCGCACCGAGGCCGACGGG
>JBBDSS010000004.1:162862-409404 GCA_040904805.1 Homoserinimonas sp.
CTGTCGCTACGGTCGCGGCCGACGATCTATTCGGCGTCCCCACCGCAGAGCCCTGCCGGCGGGGCAGCGCCGTCTTCATTGCTGTAGACGGTCAGCGCCACTGGTGTCGTCGCAGTCATGCCCTTTCCCGGGCCCGGGTTGCTGGCCGACACCGTGCAGTACAGGGTTACGTCTTCCGTCTTGACGTACGCGTAGCTGATCGCACCACTGGTCTGGGCGGCCACCGCGGCTGCAGCGTCCTCCGCGGTCATTCCCAGCACGTCAGGCATTGTCTGCGTCAGGGAGCCATCACTGAGATAGTAGGTGACAACAGAGCCCTGGGAGATCTTCGCTCCGGCTCCCGGACTTGTCCCCACCGCTCGTCCCGCAGTCATGCTGGACTCCCTGTCGGCACCCTTCTGCGGGGTGAATCCGAGCCCCTGGAGGAGTGAGCGGACCTGGTCTTCGGACTGCCCGGACACGTCGGGGACGGTGGACAGCTGGCCGCTCAGCAACCGGGATGGTGGTGCCGGGAAGTCGCCCCCGCCGTACTCACCGTTGATCGGCCCCATGATGCCCTTGAAGATCCGGTAGCGGGCGCCGTCACCGATTCCGCCCGGCAGCCAGACCTGCTTCAGGTTCTGCTTTCCCACGACGTTGCCCACCCAGACGGCGAGGGCGGCCTTGGTCGAGGCTCCCGCCATCCAAGTGTGAATCGCGGAGTCCGTCGTTCCAGTCTTTCCAATGACTTTCACGTTGTCTGCAGGGTTGGCCTGCCGACCGGTTCCGCCCCCGGTCATCACCCCGCGCAGTGCGTAGGCAACACCGGCGGCGACCTCGGGGGTCAGCGACCTGGTGCACTCCTGGCTCTGGCCGGGAAGCTCCTCGCCGTCGGCGTCGACGATGCGGTCGATGGCGATCGGCTTGCAGTACGTGCCGCCGCTGGCGACTGTCGCAAAGGCCGAAGCCAGCGACAGCGGTGCGATCTCGTTGGTTCCGAGGATGGCGGCGGGGTATGGCTCAAGCTCCCCGCCATCGGCGCGGTGAACGCCCATGGACAGCGCGGTGTCACGAATCGCGCACTGGTCGAGCTTCACCGCCATTCCGGCGAACGCCGAGTTGATCGACTGGGCGGTTGCCCGCATCACCGAGGTGGAAATGGAGCCACCGACGCCGCCGTAGTTGGGCACTTTCCACGGCGGGCTCCCCGCGAAGCTGGTGCACGACGCCGGGAAATCGGTCTGGTCGTACGTCTTGACCCGGCCGTCGACAGTTTCATTCAGCCCGTGATTCTGCTTCAGCCACTCGGCGAGGGTGAAGATCTTATACGTCGACCCGACCTGGAATCCGGAGGAGCCGCCGTAAGGCTTGTCCGTGTTGTAGTTGACCGTGGTGGTCGCGTTGTTGTCGTCGTCGCTCGGGTCATAGATCTTGTTCTGGGCCATGGCGAGGATGCGACCGGTCCCCGGCTCGACGACGGATGCGGCAGAGCCGAGGCTGAACCGATTCTCCTCCGCCGGCGCCTCCCTCAGCACCGTAGCTTCGGCATTCTTCTGCTGCGAGTGGTCGAGCGTGGTGTAGATCTGGTACCCGCCGAGCTGCCAGTTCGCCAGGCGCTCCTCGGCCGTGGCGCCGAGCGACTCCAACTCGGGCACATGCTTCTCGACGAAGTCGCAGAAGTACTTGGCGATGGCTGCGTTGATGCAACCACCCTGCGGCGGGCTTGGAACAACGTCAAGCTCGGCGGCGGCTGCTTCGTCCAACTCGGCCTGTTCGATATATCCCAACTCGAACATGGTGTGCAGGATGAAGTCGCGACGCTTCTTGTTTGCCTCGTAGTTCTCTTCGTATCTGAGGGTGTGATACGTCGGCGTCTGCACGATGGCGATCAGGCTGGCGGCCTGGGGGAGCGTGAGGTCTTTGGCGTCCACCGAGTAGAACTGGTTGGCGGCGGCCTGGATGCCGTAGGTGTTGCCACCGAAGCCGGCGATGTTCAGGTAGCCGAGCATGATCTCGTTCTTGGTGTACCGCTTCTCCAGGCCGATGGCCAGCTTCATCTCACGGAGCTTGCGGTCGATGGTCTGAGCCTCCGCCTCCGCACGCGCCTCCGCACGAAGCGCCTGGGTTTCTTCCTCGAGCGAGCGCATGATGAGGATGTTCTTGACCAGCTGCATGGTCAGCGTCGACGCACCACTGGTGATGTCGCTGGCGACGACGTTGCCCAGCGCTGCACGGATAGTGGAGGAGATATTGACTCCGCCGTGCTCGTAGAACTTGCGGTCTTCGGCGGCCAGCAGCGCGTTCTTGACGTTCTCGTTCACGTCTTCCCAGGCGATCTCTTCCCGGTTCTGGTGATAGATCGACGCGATCTCCACAGGCTCCTGGTTGTTGTCGAGCGTGTAGATCGTGTTCTTCTGCGACTGGGAGTCAAGAGTGAGGTAGTCGGGGAGGCTGTTGAAGATACCGATCGAGCTCTGGGCGGTGAGACCGGTCACGGCGATCGCGGGCGTCACCATGGCGGTGACCAAAACACCAGCGAGGACGCTCAAGCCGAGGAGGCCGGCGATGGCACCGATGACGCCACTCGGCTTCGTTTTTTGGGCAGACATAGAATTTAGAATACGGGATGAACCCCCCGTCGAACCTGAACGGATGCCGTAATGCCAAACTGGGAATACCTGACCACACCGCTGATTGTCCACAACACCTCTGCAATCCTCAACAACTGGGGTTCTGAGGGGTGGGAGCTGGTGCAGGTCGTCACCGGCCCGGAAGGCGGGCTCGTGGCCTATCTCAAGCGCGAAATCATGGAGGAACGTTGATGTCCAAAATTGAAGACCGACTCGCTGAGCTCGGAGTCTCACTCCCGCCCGTCGTCAAGCCGGTGGCCGCCTATGTTCCCGCAGTCATCACCGGAAACCTGGTCTACACCTCCGGGCAGCTTCCGCTGGTGGAGGGCTCCATGGCCGCCGCAGGCAAGGTCGGCGAGGGGGAGGGGCTGGTCTCCCCGGAGACGGCGAAGGAACTCGCCCGCACCTGCGCGTTGAACGGCCTCGCAGCGGCAGCGTCGGCGATCGGGTCGCTCGACCGCGTGACGCGAGTCGTCAAAGTTGTCGGATTCGTCGCATCCGACCCCTCGTTCACCGGCCAGCCTGCCGTGATCAACGGGGCATCCGAGTTCCTCGGTGAGGTATTCGGCGACATCGGCGCCCACGCCCGCAGCGCGGTGGGCGTGGCGTCACTGCCGCTCGACACCGCGGTCGAGGTCGAGTTGATCCTGGAATTCGCGTAACCCAGAGCTGAAGCAGGTCGAGCTTATCCGACGGGGGCGCTTCGCGCCCCCGTCGGATACGAACGACTGCGCACACCGATCAGCGGGTCTCGACGAGTTCGACCCGCTTTCGCTTACTCCTTCCGGACGCCGCCGGTGAGTTTGTCGGTGATGATCTGCATCACCGAGGTGTCGGCCAGTGTGGTGGTGTCGCCAACCGTGCGGCCCTCGGCGACGTCCCGCAGCAGGCGGCGCATGATCTTGCCGGAGCGGGTCTTCGGAAGCTCGGTGACCACATAGATCTGGCGCGGCCTCGCGATGGCCCCGATCTGCTCGGCCACGTGGGCGCGAAGGATCCCGTTCGCCTCCTCGGGAGTCTGCGCATCCTCCTGGTCTGACCGCAGGATCACGAACGCGACCACAGCCTGCCCGGTTGTCTCATCCGCAGCCCCGACCACGGCCGCCTCGGCGACGATTGGATGCGATACCAGTGCCGACTCGATCTCGGCTGTCGACAACCGGTGGCCGGAGACGTTCATCACGTCGTCGACGCGGCCGAGCAGCCAGATGTCGCCGTCCTCATCGAGCCGCGCACCGTCGCCGGCGAAGTACATCCGGCGGTTCTTGGTTCCCGGGACGTCGAACTTCTCCCAATAGGTCTCGATGAACCGCTCCGGGTCGCCCCAGATACCGCGCAGCATTGACGGCCAGGGCTCGGTGACGACGAGCAGGCCGCCGTTGCCGTTCCCGACATGCTCGCCGCTGTCGCTGAGCACGTCGATCGAGACTCCGGGGACCGGCTCTTGCGCCGACCCCGGCTTGAGCGTGGTCACGTCGGGGAGGGCGGAGATCATGATGGCGCCGGTCTCGGTCTGCCACCAGGTGTCGACGATCGGGGCCTTGCCGGCGCCGATCACGTCGCGGTACCAGATCCAGGCCTCCGGGTTGATCGGTTCCCCGACCGAGCCGAGCACCCGGATGCTGCTCAGGTCGAACTTGTCTGGGACCTGGCGTCCGACTTTCATGAACGACCGGATTGCGGTGGGCGCCGTGTAGAAGATACTCACCTTGTACTTCTCGATGATCTCCCACCAGCGACCCGGGTGCGGAGCATCCGGGGTTCCCTCGTAGAGCACCTGGGTCGCGCCGTTGGCCAGCGGCCCGTAGACGACGTAGCTGTGGCCGGTCACCCACCCGATGTCGGCTGTGCACCAGAAGACATCGCTCTCCGCGTCCAGGTTGAAGACGTGCTTGTGGGTGAAGGCGACCTGGGTGAGGTACCCGCCGCTGGTGTGCAGGATGCCCTTCGGCTTCCCGGTGGTTCCCGAGGTGTAGAGGATGAAGAGCGGGTGTTCGGCATCGAACGCCACGGCCTCGTGCTCGGCATCCGCTGCCTCCAGCTGCTCGTGCCACCACAGGTCACGTCCGTCGACCCAGTCGATGTCGTTGCCGCCGCGCTTGACCACCAGCACGTTCTCGACCGAGCCGGTGCCGTCCTTCTCGAGTGCTGCGTCCACTGTCGGCTTGAGGGCTGAGACCTTGCCCTTCCGCCAGCCGCCGTCGGCGGTGATGATCAGCTTCGCGTCGGCGTCCGCCACTCGGGAGCTGATGCTGTCGGCGCTGAATCCGCCGAAGATGACGGAGTGCACGGCACCGATGCGGGCCACCGCCAGCATGGAAATGACCGCCTCGGGGATCATCGGGAGGTAGATCGCGACGCGGTCGCCTGACCGGATGCCGAGACTCAGCAGCACGTTCGCCGCACGCTTGACCTCTGCCGTGAGCTCGGCGTAGGTGAGGGTGCGGGTGTCTCCGTTCTCGCCTTCCCAGTGGAATGCCACCCGGTCGCCATTGCCGGCGTCGACGTGCCGGTCGAGGCAGTTGTAGGCGACGTTCAGCTCGCCGTCGGCGAACCACTTGGCGAACGGTGCCTGCGACCAGTCCAGGGTCTGGGTGAAGTCCTTGTGCCAGTGCACGAGTTCGCGGGACTGCGCGGCCCAGAATTCCTGAGTGTTTGCTGTGGCCGTGGCGTAGAGCTGTTCGGTCGCCGCTGCTGTTGCGGCGAACTCGGGGCCCGGCGCGAACCTTCTGCTCTCGTGCTGAAGACTGTCAATGGTGTTCATGTTCCGCGAATCGCTCCTTTGCAACAGGGTGTATCTGGTGACTGCCGCCAGCCGAATTCGAGACTATCTGATTGTGCTTTCTTCCTATTGCGACTTCAGTTCGCTGGGGTACACTTAGCGAATCCGGATGCGAATCCGGTTGGTAGCGCCATGTGATTCCCCCCAATCCGGCGCTGCTGTGGCGGCGCCAGTTTCCCCCAACCGGCGCCGCCCCTCTTCGTTAAGGCGCATGTGTGGCCAGCTCTTCGGGCTCTGCCACTATCCCTCCCCAGTCAGGCGAACACGGGGCTTTCTGCGGCAGGGGGCGGCCACTCTGCGGGAGTCATGCGCGGTGCATAGCCTCTGGGAGATGTCCGACTTCCCTCCCGCCTCGCCCCACCAGCCCGTCCAGCCACGACAGCCACAAGAGTCGCCATTCGTCACCGCCGGAGTGCGGTTCGTGGCGCGTCCATCCGGAACCGCGGTCGAAGGCCGGGGTACAGGGGCTGAAGGCGGGGTACGCCGGGGTCTCGCGGGGGAGACCCTGGAGGAGTTCGGCGAACTGGCGAGCCTCGTCGCCGACCCGCTTGTCACCGACGTATTCGCGAACGGGGCGGGCCAGCTGTGGTTCGACCGCGGCCGTGGCCTCGAAAGTCAGCAGGTTCCGCAGCTGGACGAGCCGGGACTCCGGGAGCTTGCCGTCCGACTGATCGCCCGAGGCGGCCGGCACATCGACGAGACGAGCCCGTGCGTCGATGTGCGCCTGCACGACGGCATCAGGGTGCACGCGGTCCTGCCTCCGATCTCGCCACGTGGCACCCTGCTGTCGATCCGCCTGCCGAGAATCGACCACCTGTCCCTGGGCGACCTGGACGCGGCCGGGATGTTCGACCTGGTGCCGCTGACCACCATCACGGGCCTGATCGAGCGTCGAGCCAACATCCTGATCAGCGGCGCCGGGGGAAGCGGTAAGACGACCCTGCTCTCCGCCATGCTGTCCAGCGCGCCCGGCACCGACCGCATCGTGGCGATCGAGGACGTCGCGGAACTCCGGGTGGCGCACCCGCATTTCGTGTCGCTCGAGGCACGGCAGGCGAACCTGGAGGGAGCAGGCGAGGTCGGCCTGCAGCGCCTGGTGCGTGAAGCGCTGCGGATGCGCCCGGATCGCCTGGTGCTCGGGGAGTGCCGCGGCGCGGAGATCAGGGAACTGCTTGCCGCTCTGAACACCGGGCATGACGGTGGCGCCGGCACGCTGCACGCCAACTCCCTCGCAGACGTTCCGGCCCGCCTCGAAGCGCTCGGCGCGCTGGCCGATATGAGCCCGACGGCCGTTGCCCGTCAGACGGTCAGCGCCATCGACGCCGTGCTGCACCTGCGCCGCGACCACGGGCAGCGGCGGCTCGCCGAGGTCGGTTCCTTCGAACTGGAAGCGCATGGCAGACTGCGCATGGTCGAGCACCCGCCAAGTGACCAACAGCCGGGCGAGGGGCCATGAATCGAAGTACGGCGGGCTCGCCGGCCGACCAGGAGGAGGTGGCCTCGCTGGTGCAGCGCCTGGCCGTCCTCCTCGCGGCCGGGGTGGCACCGCCGTCTGCCTGGGGCTACCTGGTTCCGGATGACGGCCAGGCCGTGCCGTCGACGCTCGTCGAAGTGGTGAGCGCCATCCGCAACCACACCGCCGCGGATGACGCGATCCTGAACGCGGTCGGCGGTTCCCCGGAATCAGCCGGATGGCGAGGCCTGGCGGCGGCCTGGGGTGTGGCATCCGCCGCCGGCGCCCCGCTCGCGCCCACTCTCGCGGAGTTGGCCGCTTCGTTGCGCGACCTCGCCGAGACCGGGCGCGAGGTGCAGGTTGCGCTCGCCGCCCCCATCGCGACCGCACGGATGGTCATGGCCCTCCCCGCAGTGGGCGTGCTGTTCGGGCTGGCGCTCGGCTTCGACACCCTCGGCACGCTGTTCGGAACCCCGGCCGGCCTGGTCTGCCTGGCGGCCGGAGTCGGGCTGATGGTCGCGGCGCGATTCTGGAACAAGAGGCTGGTGCGTTCGGCCGCTCCCGTCGCTCACAGCCCCGGACTCACCCTCGACCTGGTCGCCATCGCGGTCAGCGGCGGGGCCTCGATTGAGCGAGCGACCCAGACGGTGGACGACGCGTGCCGTCGCAGCGCCATCCCGATCGAGCAGGACCGCCTCGCCATCGACAGCGTGCTCCACCTCTCCCGCCGCGCCGGGGTGCCGGCGGCAGCACTCCTGCGGTCCGAGGCCGCTGAAGTCCGTCGCCGCGCCCGTAGCGACGGTGCCCGCCGCGCGGCAACGCTGTCGGTCACCCTGATGCTTCCGCTCGGCCTGTGCATCCTTCCCGCCTTCATGCTGCTCGGCGTCGCCCCACTGCTGATTGCCGTCATCTCGTCCACAGTCGCCGGATTGTGAGCGTCTCCACTGATGGGCGACCGACTCGGACGCAGTCTGTACCTCTGAACAGACTGGACGCGGCCGCAACCGCGACCGGGACCGCGAAAGGAAGAGTGACACGGTGCGAAGCCCATTAAGAGGACTGAGAACACTGAGAAAGGCGCGAACGAGCCTGAGAGAGCGGAAGTTCGACGGCCGCGAGCGCGGAGCCGCGACGGCAGAGTACGCCATCGTGATCATGGCCACCGTCGTACTAATTAGGCATACTTGACCTATGACCCCGAAAAGCCGCACCGCCGCACCCGTTCGCGCCGCTATCTATGCGCGCCAGTCAACCGCCGAGCCTGGCCAGGGAGTCGACGCCGACGAGCGACACGACAAGCAAATCGCCTTGTGCCGCTCGCTCGCCGAGCTCCGCGGCTGGCAAGTGGTCGAGGAGTACAAAGAGATAGCGTCGGCGACCACCGTGCGCGGGCCTAACACTCGATGGGCGGCGATGCTGCACGCCATCGAGGCCAAGCAATTCGACGTCGTTATCGCCGTCGACCTCGACCGGCTCTTGCGCACCACGCGCGACCTCACCAAGCTCATCGAGATAGGCGCCAAGGTGGTCACGGTCAACGGCGAGATAGACCTCGCCAGCGCCGACGGCGAGTTTCGCGCCACCATGCTCGCCGGTATCGCCCGATTCGAGGGGCGCCGCAAAGCCGAGCGACAGAAACGAGCCAACGCCGCCCGCCGCACCGTAGGCGTACCGACCTCGGGGCGGGTGCCCTACGGCTACCGGTGGATAAAGACCGAGGAGCGCCTCAAGCGGGGCGACCTCGCCGCCTACGAGCTCGACGACGAGCGCGCCGAGGACGTGCGGCGCATGTACCGCTCATTCCTGGCCGGTGTGCCGCTCGGCTCGATCTGCCGCGACCTCAACGCCGAGGGCAAGCGCACCATCGGCACCAAGCGCCACCCCGAGGGCGTGCCCTTTAGGCCGACGACTCTCCGGCGCATGCTCCTCTCGCCCTACTACGCCGCCCTCTTGCCGCTGCCCCGCGAGGATGGCCTCGCCTACGGCAATGAGAACATCCGGCGCGACGAGTGCGTCGAGGGCGCGTGGCCCGCCATCGTCACCCCCGAGGAGTGGGAGGAGGCGCAAACCCGCCTCGCCCACCCCGAGCGCAAGACGTCGCCCGGCCCGGCGCGTCGGTGGCTCCTCTCAGGGCTGGCAACGTGCGGGGCGACCGGGTGCGGCGAGCCCATCCGAGCCGGTGGCGGCGAGGCGGGCATCCACTCGTACCGCTGTCGTTCGATGGCCCACTTCATGCGGCGAGGCGTGCCCCTCGACGACTTCATCGAGCGCGTCATCGTGGCCCGCCTCTCGCGGGCGGATGCTGTCGACCTCCTCACCAAGCACGACCGGGCCGACGTCGACGAGCTCAGGGCCGAGCGCCGCCGCCTCGAGCTCAGCATCCGACAGGCGGGCGACGACGAGCAAGACGGGCTGATCGGTCGGCCCGAGCGGGTGCGCCTCACCAAGCGGGCCAACGCACGGCTCGCGGTGATCGACGCCAAGCTACAGGCCGGGGTAGATGTCGACGTGCTCGCCGACGTGGTGGGCAAGCCCGACGTCGAGGCGGCCTGGCGCGACCTCTCCCTCGGCCACAAGCGGGCCATCCTCGAGGCGTTGATGGTGGTGGTGGTGCACTCGGTCGGGCAGGGCAACCGGCGCGTGATGAGTGATGAGGCGATGGCCAAGACCGTCGACATTCGCTGGCACACACCGGGGCAGAGTACGCCTTAGTAGCCACCGCGCCCGCTGTCGCACCGAGGGCGTACACGAGGGCGCGTTAGCTCGGCATATTCGGCGCGCTAACACTCTTAGCTCGACTGAAACCCGTTGCTAAGGGTCTCGCTCTCCCCGCGGGCTCCGGTAAGGCAAACAGCCAGCGATGCTAACGACGAGCAACCACCCTGACCAAGAGCCTCGACCAGCTAACTAAGCACGCCGATATTGGCCCGCTAAGCGTTTAGCGCCCAGAATCGTCTCATTCTGACCGTGAGACGACTCTCCTCGCGTCTCACGTCGTCTCACCCCGTCTCACGCTTTCAGCCGCGCCTAAACCCCCGCATTCATTGGGATGCAAGGCTAATCGTCTCATTCGTCTCAAACCGTCTCATTCGTCTCGTCTCACTCACCCCCCTATAGGGGTGAGACGTGAGACACGTGAGACGCGAGGGGTAAGCCCTCCTCGGGCAGCGACGCCGACCGGGGCCACCTTTCACCCCGATTACCGGCCTGGCCGAAACCTCCCGAAAAGTGGCACGTCGGCATCCTGGCGTGTCGCAAGCATCCGCGCACTATGGGGTTATAGTGGTCTCACCTCGACGATGGTGGCTTAGCCCGCGTCGAACGTCTACAAGGTCAAGCCAAGCCTTTCTCCTCTCGATCTAGCCGGGTGCGCCGGTAGCTCGGGCGATCGCCCGCAAGCCAGAGAGCCGAGCCCCTCGGGGTGTAGATCATCGGCGACTGACTCTCTTTCGACAGAGAGCCGAGAGCACCATGGCAACCGCCATCACCGACGCACCGGTCGACCCGCCCACCGACGTCATTGCCCGTATCGTCGCCGCTGCCCCGCCGCTCAGCGAGGCGACCCGCGCCAAGATCGCCGCACTCCTCAAGGGTGGCCAGCGATGACCCGCAAAAAGCGCAAGGCGCCGAGCACGGCGTTCGACTCCCGACGCGCCCGCTTGGCCGCTTTCGCCGGTGCCGCGAAACTCACTCCCGAGGAGCGTTCCGAGCGAGCCCGCAAGGGTGCCGCGGCCATGTGGGCGAAAGACGCAGCGCGCCGCGAGGCCGAGGGGCTACCGCCTCGCAAGCCCGCCAAGCGTGAGCCGAGCGCCCACGAGCTCGAGGTTTGGTTGCTCGAGGTGGATAAGCGCTGGCCCGACCGCGAATGGCCCTATGCCGAGGCCCGGCGCCGTCAAGCTCTCATCCTCGCCCGCGAGTACATGGCCCGCGCCGAAATGGAGTACGGCGATGAGTAAGGCCCCGCCGCCCACGATGCTCGAGGAGGCGCTCGGCTACGCCAGCCGGGGTTTCTACGTGCTGCCGCTCAAGCCGGGCCGCAAAGACCCAATGACGGCGCACGGCTGGCACGACGCCACCACCGACGCCGAGCAGCTTGCGACGTGGTGGGGCCAGCGGCCCGCCGCCAATATCGGCCTCGCTACCGGCCCGTCGGGCGTCGCCGTGGTCGACGTCGACGTGAAAGACGGCAAGCAGGGCCTCGCCTCATTCGACGAGCTCACCCGAGGCGTCGACCTCGATAGCGCCGTCATCGCGCGCACCGCGTCGGGAGGTCGTCACTACTACGTGAGAGACCAGCACAACACCATTCCCGAGACGAGCGGCCGGGTCGGCGTCGGCCTCGACACCAAGGGCGCTACCGGCTACGTCGTTGCCCCGCCCAGCGTGGTCGACGGCAAGCCGTACACCTGGGAGAGCAAGCCACCGCCGAGCCCCGCAAGCCTGCCACGTCACCGCAAGCTCACTAAGCGCATCCTTGAGCGCACCGCCCGCCAAACGGCCGCCAGTGCGCCCTCTGACGCTTTCGAGGGGCCGGGCAAGCTCGCGCCCATTACCTACGTTCTGGCCGTGCTCAGTGGCGCCGTCGGCGACGTGGCCGAGGCACCTCGAGGCCAACGCAACGAGGCACGCAACAAGGCCGCCTACAAGGTCGGCCAATACCTGCACGTCAAAGACCCCGAGGGGCGCCTCATCATCGACGAGGCCGACGCGGTTTCACGACTCCTCGAGGCTTGCAGTATCAACGGCTCGCTCGAGGATGAGGGCGGCCGGAAGATCACCGAGAGCATCGCCGCCAGCATGGCAGCCGGGCGCCGCAACCCCGCCCCCGTCACCGTTGGCCCGAAACCGGGTACGGCGAGCGCTCACGACGCCGCTGTCGCCGCAGAGGTTGCCAAGATTCAAGTGCGCGAGGAGGCCCAGAGAGTCGCGCGTGAGGCCAAGGGCAGAGCTCGCCCGACGATTGCCGAGGGGCTCCTTACTATCGACGAGCTCGCCGACCGGCCCGGCCTCGAGTGGGCTATCAAGGGCCTGCTATTCAGAAACACGCTGGCGCTCTTGGTTGGCCCGTCTGGCCTCGGCAAGTCGTTTCTCGCGCTCGCGTGGGCGCTGTGCATCGCGTCCGGCCGCGACTGGCTTGGCCGCAAGGTTCGCAAGGGCCGCGCTCTCTACGTGGCGGCCGAGGGTGACGACGGCTTGCACAAGCGCGTGCTCGCCTGGCTGCACGGTTGGATTGGCAAGATCCCGGCCGACGGTTTCGTCGTCTACCCGCACGCGGTCAACCTGGCCGACGATAGCGAGGTCGACGACCTGGCCGCCGTGGTTGCCGAGCGCAAGATCGACCTCATCGTCATCGACACGCTCAACCGGTCGATGGGCGGCCTCGAGGAGAATAGCGCAACCTCGATGAGCGTCATTATCGCCAGCCTCGACCGTCTACGTGAGGCCAACCCCGGCGCGTGCGTTCTCGTGGTTCACCACACCGGCCACGATGGCGACCGGGCGCGCGGCTCCTCGGCGTTGCACGCCGCGATGCACAGCGTTCTCGTCGTGAGCGGCGACTCCTCCAATTTCAAGCTTGAGGCGACCAAAGACAAAGACGGCCCCGGTGGCCCGCTCGAGCGCCTCATGCTGGCGCCGGTCAAGCCCGCCAAGTCGATGGTGGTCACGCGCAAGCTCGGCTACGGATGGGCCGACGAGACCGAGGAGCTCGCGCCAAAACTCGAGGAGGCTCTCGCGCACATCACGCGGGCGTTTAGCGCCACAGGCGCGACCAAGACCGACCTCCGCGACCTCCTCGTCGATTCGGGATTCAAGCGCCCGACCGCCTACCGGGCAATCAATGCCCTATTGAGCAACAAGCGACTGACTCTCAAGGGCAGCCGTTTCACCGTCACCACCTCACCCGATTCACCAACCAACTAAGGAGTAACACCATGTCACCGACCTACCGCGACCGCTCTAACACCTCGCTCCGCACGGTCAACCTGCCGAGCCCCGAGAAGATAGCCGACAAGGCTGTCGCCGCGGCCTGGCAGACCCTCTTGAGCGCCGACCGCCAGCGAGCCGAGGCGAACGCCGCCGCCAACAAATTGCGCGACGTGTTGCAGCAAGCCAAGAACGCCGACGAGCTCGCCCTCGCCGATGCTTTCGTCGAGAACCCCGACGCGACCCCCGAGGCACCGAGAGCGGCCACTATCGAGGCCGAGGCAGCCCTCGCGGATGCCGAGGTGGTGCGCAAAGCTCGGGCCGTCGCCGTACAGCGCGCCCACCGGGCACTCCTCGCCACCATCGCCGAGCGCAAGCCCAAGTGGCGGGTGACAGAGCTTGCCCTGGCAGAGAAAGCGAGCCTAGCCCTGGCAACCGCCACCCGACAGGGCGAGGCGGCGGCAACGGCACTCGATGCCGCGATGGATGCCGTCTACACGATGGACGACCTCGCACCCGAGGAGGGCGTCACCCGCCCCGAGCCGACCACCCGCGCCCGGTACCGTTTCCACACGGCCCCCGGTTTCGAGAACCTGCACCAAGCCGTCGGGCTCACCGTCGCCGAACAGCGGGCGCTCTGATGGCCAAGAAGAGCAAGGAGCTCGTGAGCGTCGACGCCGAGCGGCGTACCGAGCTCGCGGGCCGTGCTTTCGCGCTCAGGCTCGACGGTCACGACCATCACGACATCGCCGACCGCCTCAGCATCACCGCGCTCGAGGCGCAAAGCCTCGTCACGGTGGCCTACTCGCGGCTGTCCGAGCAGACCGCCGACGACTTGAGAGTCGAGGTCGAGGGCCGCCTCGATGCCGTGCTCCGCAAGCTCTCGGTCGACCTGGCACTCGCCGACAGTCAGACCGCCCGAAATGGCGTCTACAAGCTCATTCTCGCCACCGAGGCGCAGCGCGCCCGGCTCCTCGGGCTCAACCTCCCCGCGGGGGGCTCGGATGAGTGAACACGTCGACGGCTTTGCCACCTACTACCTATCCAAGTGGCGGCGGCTCACCGAGACCGAGCGGCGGGCCATGCGCAATCTCCGCTCGGTCGAGTTCATGGCCGAGGCGTTCGCCGAATACTACCCAGAGGAGGGCACCATGCCCCGAGTACGCAAGGCCACGACAACCCAGCCCGAGACCTGGCAAGAGCGCGAGATACGCGAGGCCACCGAGGCTCTAGGCCGCATGCTCGACGAGTCCGACCGGGCGGCGAGAGCTCGCCTTGTCGAGCTCGTGAGCAACACCGGCGAGCTCACGGCCGAGGAGGATGCCGAGCTCGACGCGCTCGCCGAGGCGCGAAACATGCGCAAGCGGTCGACTCGACGAGCCGAAAAGCGCCGGGCCAAGTGGCTCGCCAAGCACGGCGAGCCGACCACCGAGGCCGACCGCGAGGCGTACCTACAGCGCCAGCTATTCGGCGGCAAGAAAGCCCGCCGACGTGCGGCCAAGGCTGTCGTCGTCGAGGAGCGGCCCGCCATCGTGCACGCGGCGCCACCGCGGGCCACCAAGACCCCCGAGGAGTCGCTACCGCCAGCTACCCCGGCCAAGGCGACCGCACCCCGCAGACGTCAGCGGGCGGGCGTCGTGGGCTTCATGTACCCGCTTGGCGCCAACCCCGCGCTCTACGACCACGACGAGGAGTAACCGGATGTCACACGAGGAGGCACGCGACGAGGCCCGACGCCGAGCTCGCAACGCTGCCAGACGAAACCGCACCACCAACAAACACGAGGAGAGCACCATGAGCTACACCGAACAAGACCGAGCACGCGACTACGCCGCCCTCAAGCTCGAGAGCGACCGGCTCGAGCGAGAGGGGAACCTCACCGACGACAACCGCCCCGCGGGCACCGTCACCAACCACCAAGCCCGCCTCATCCTCGACGACAAGAAAGCGGGCGACGAGACCACCCGCGAGGGCAAGGCCGACTCTCGCACCGCCAGCGAGCAACAGGCCGCCGCCCTCGGTTTCGACGACGGGGCGAGCTCGTGAGCGGTAATGAGTGGACGTTCACCGTCAAGCCGTGGGCGGGCGGGTCGACGCACGACACTGACACCTACAAGCGGCGGGCCAAGGCGTACATTCTCGGCGCCTGGCTGTCGCGCCCCGCCGACATTAGCGACGTCGAGCTCGTCGGCGTCGTTGTGAGCGTCGACGGCACCGATACCGCAGAGGTCACCTATCGACTCGTGACCTAACAGACCACCGCGGGGCTCTACCTTTCTGCCTCCGCGGGAACCTCGGCCACCCCCTTGGCCGAGCTCGAGGCCCTCTTGGTAGTGGAAACCGAGAGGGCCTCTTGGCTTGCCTAGTGGGCGGGCGTCATGGCGCCGAGGCGTGCGGCATCGCGTAGAGAGTTGAGCTCGATAACCTTGCCGGTGATCTTGTCGACCGTGAGGGCTCGGTCGTCGAGCATGAGGTATGCGGCATCATCGTCGACCAAGAGCTCGCGGGCACCGACCACCACGAGCCAAGAGTCGGCATCCTCATAGCCCTCGGGCGCGACGTAGAGGGTGCCATCCTCGAGGCGCCACTCATCGGCCTCATGCGCCTCTACGATGGCGCGGGCTTGCTCGAGCGTGACCATGCCCGAACAGTACACCCGCCCGCCGTCATTGGTGCATGCTTGAGCGCATGAGCGGCGACGGCATCGAGTGGAGCGGGCCGCCCTGCCCCGAGTGCGGGCGTGAGCTCGACGTCGAGGCCGTTGGCAATGCGAGCGGCTTAGCGGTGGCCTACTCGTGCGCCGAGCACGGCGTTATCTCGCTCGCCGAGCCGTTCGGCTAGCTCGGCTCGTCGTCGTCATCGTGCGGTAGCCGCTCGGCCTCAGCGTCGAGGTCTTTGAGGGCGCCACCCCACTCGTCGAGCGCCTGTAGCAGTTGCAGCGCCAGCAGCTTGAGGCCCGGGTCAGGGATGACCGACCGCGGGAAAGCGCCTATCGCCGTCGTCAACTCGTCGACCCGCTTAGCCTTGTCCAAGCTGATGTCATCTGCATGATTGAAAAAGAGTTCGGCGTCGGAATTGTCGGGCATGCCACGAGCCTAGCTCGGCATTTTGATAACTGCCCTAATGCAACAACAGTTGCCGCCGTCGGCTTCGCCGGGCTGCTGGTCGTCATCATGCGCAGCGAGGAGGTGCGGGCGATCCTCACCGACCTGATCCAGCGAGCGCTGACCTTTGCCGGTTAGGGCGCTGGTCGACAGCGACCCGGCACCGGACGAGCGGGGCGCGGTCACCGCCGAGTTCGCGACTGCGATGCCGGCGGTCATCCTGGTGCTCGCGTTCTGCCTGGCTGGCGGGCAGTTCGCCAGCCAGCAGCTGCGCCTGCAGGACGCAGCGTCGATCGCGGTGCGCGGAGCCTCGCGTGGGGAAACTCACGACAGGACCGCCTGGCAGGTGCAGCAGCTGGTGCCGGGGGCATCCGTCAGCCGCGGCGCTCGGGATGGACTGGTCTGCGTCACGGTGGTGCTGCCGGCGGCGCTGCCCGGTCCGGCATCCGCCCTGACGCTGACCGCCTCATCCTGCGCGCTGGCCGAGTTCGACTGATGCGCCTGCCACGAGGGGAGCGGGGCGCAGGGTCGATTCTGGTGGTGGCGATCATCGCGACCGTCCTCTGCCTGACCGCGATGTCGGTACCCCTCTATTCGGTGCTGGCGGTGAAGCGGGTTACCGGCGGTGCTGCGGATGCCGCGGCGCTCGCCGCAGCGGATGTCGCGGTCGGCCGGGCGCCGGGGATCCCGTGCGTGGTCGCCGCTCGGGTTGCCGAGGCGAACGGGACGATCCTCTCCGGTTGTCGGCCCGACGGGCTGGTGGTCACGGTGCGGGTGGAGTCGACCGTTCTCGGCTTCACCGTGGCGGCAACTTCGTCGGCCGGGCCGCCCGGGGAAGAGTAGTGAGCCAGCGCTGCGCGAATGGCCGATTAACGGCACACGCGGTTTGAGTGTGTATGGTTTGGACGGCAACCCCCAATCACGTAATCCTCAAGGAGTCCGGTGTCAGGCACGAGAAAACTGGTCATTGTCGAGTCGCCCGCCAAGGCGAAGACAATCGCCCAGTACCTGGGCGACGGGTACGAGGTTCAGGCCTCGGTCGGTCATATCCGCGACCTCGTCGAGCCCAAGAACCTGCCGCCCGAACTGAAGAAGGGGTCGCTCGGAAAGTTTTCGATCGATGTCGAGAACGACTTCCAGCCCTACTACGTCGTCTCCGACCAGAAGAAGAAGACGGTCGCCGACCTGAAGCGCGCGCTCAAGGATGCCGACGAGCTCTACCTCGCCACTGATGAGGACCGCGAGGGGGAGGCCATCGCCTGGCACTTGCTCGAGGTGCTGAAGCCGAAAGTCCCGGTGAAGCGGATGGTGTTCCACGAGATCACCCAGGAGGCGATCCAGCGAGCGCAGGAGAACCCGCGCGACCTCGACACTGCGCTGGTCGACGCCCAGGAGACCCGGCGCATCCTCGACCGCCTCTACGGTTACGAGATTTCCCCGGTGCTGTGGCGCAAGGTGGGCCCCGGCCTCTCCGCCGGCCGCGTGCAGTCAGCGGCGACACGACTGATCGTCGACCGCGAACGCGAACGGCTGGCCTTCACCACCGCCAGCTACTGGGACCTCACGGCCGAGCTCTCCCCCGGCGAAGGCGTCACCAACTTCGATGCCCGCCTGAGCCGGATCGATGGCAAGCGCATCGCCGCCGGCCGCGACTTCGACGACCGCGGCCAGTTGAAGACGGATGCCCGGGCGCTCGACGAGCAGGCGGCCCAGGCCCTTGCCGAAGCACTGCGCGAGCAGAGCACCGGCATCGTGGTCTCCTCGGTGGAGTCGAAGCCGTACACCCGCCGGCCGGCAGCGCCGTTCAGCACCTCCACCCTGCAGCAGGAGGCGGCACGCAAGCTGCGCTTCTCGGCCAGGCAGACCATGAGCGTCGCGCAGGGGCTGTACGAGAACGGCTACATCACCTATATGCGAACCGACTCGCTGAACCTGTCGCAGCAGGCGGTCACGGCCGCCCGCGCGCAGGCCAGCGCCCTGTACGGGCCGGAGAACGTGCCGGACAAGCCGCGCGTCTACGCCAGCAAGAGCAAGAACGCCCAGGAGGCGCACGAGGCCATCCGGCCATCCGGTGACACCTTCCGTACCCCGGCCGAGCTGCAGGGCGTCCTGCGCGGCAACGATTTCAAGCTCTACGAACTCATCTGGAAGCGGACCGTCGCCTCCCAGATGGCGGACGCCAAGGGCTCGACGGCATCCGTCGGTATCACCGCAACCGTCGCAGCCGGCACCGTCGCCGAGTTCGTCGCCACCGGTACCGTCATCACCTTCCGGGGCTTCCTGCAGGCCTACGAGGAGGGTACCGACGAGGAGCGCAACAAGGACGACGCCAAGGAGTCCAAGCTTCCACCGCTCACCGAGGGCCAGGCGCTCACCGCGGTCGACGTCGAGGCGAAGGGGCACGAGACCAGCCCACCGCCGCGCTACACCGAGGCGAGTCTGGTCAAGACCTTGGAAGAGCTGGGTATCGGGCGACCCTCGACCTATGCGGCCATCATCTCGACCATCATCGACCGCGGCTATGTCACGCCGCGGGGTACCGCCTTGATCCCGAACTGGATCGCGTTCTCCGTCATCCGGCTGCTCGAGCAGTTCTTCGGCGACCTCGTCGAGTACGCCTTCACCGCCGAGATGGAGGCCGACCTCGACCACATCGCGGGTGGTGAGCAGAACCGGGTGGAATGGCTGAACGGTTTCTACTTCGGCAACGAGAATTACCGCGGACTGCGCACCGTGATCGACAACCTGGGTGAGATCGACGCCAAGCAGATCAACTCCATCACGATCACCGACGACATCACCCTGCGTATCGGTAAGTACGGTCCGTACCTCGAGGTCGCCGAGGACGGTGCGGCAGCGGATGCAACGCCACGCCGCGTCAACCTGCCGCAAGACCTTGCGCCGGACGAATTGACCCCGGCCAAGGCGCAGGAACTGATCGATGCCCCAGTGGTGAGCGATCGGATCATCGGGATCAACCCGGCCAACGGCAAGAACATTGTCGCCAAGGACGGCCGGTTCGGCCCGTATGTGACCGAACTCGACCCGGAGCCGGAAGAAACCCAGGCGCCCGCTGACACCGCCGAGACCGTCGATGAAGCCACCGGGGAAGTCCTCGACAAGCCGAAGAAGAAGCCGGCCGCGAAGAAGTCCACGGCGCCGAAACCGCGGACGGCATCGATCTTCAAGTCGATGGACCTCGCGACCATCGACCTCGAGACCGCCCTCCGCCTGCTCGACCTGCCCCGAGTGGTGGGAGCCGACCCGGAATCCGGCGAGGAGATCACGGCACAGAACGGCCGGTACGGCCCCTACCTGAAGAAGGGTACGGACACCCGGTCGTTGACCGAGGAAGACCAGATCTTCGACATCGACCTGCCCGGCGCGCTCGAGTCGTTCGCCCAGCCGAAGTACGGTGCCCGCAAGGCATCCAGCGCGCTCAAGGAGTTCGACGCGGACCCGGAGAGCGGCAAGCCGATCAAGATCAAGGACGGTCGTTTCGGCGCCTACGTGACGGATGGCGTGACCAACGCGACGATTCCGCGGGGCGAGACCGTCGAGGAGGTCGACTTCGAGCGAGCGGTGCAACTGCTGGCCGACAAACGGGCGAAGGGTCCGGCCAAAAAGCCGGCAGCCAAGAAGAAAGCGCCGGCGAAGAAGGCACCTGCCAAGAAGAAGGCGCCGGCCAAGAAGCCGGTCGCGAAGAAACCAGCGGCCAAGAAGACTGGCATCCCCAAGTCCATCGAAGGCGACTCGGAGTAGCAGTGACCGGCCTCTTCATCACCTTCGAGGGCGGCGACGGGTCGGGGAAGACCACTCAGGCACGCTTCCTCGCCGACTGGCTGCAGGCATCCGGTCGAACCGTGATGCACACCCGCGAACCCGGCGGCACCGAACTCGGGCTGGAGCTGCGCGAGATCGTGCTGCACCGCCGTGGAGCTATCTCCCCCCGGGCTGAAGCGCTGATCTATGCTGCCGACCGCGCCCACCACATCGCCACCAAGGTGCGCCCGGCGATCGAGCGCGGCGACGTGGTCATCCAGGACCGCTACCTCGACTCCTCGGTCGCCTACCAGGGGGCGGGGCGCGTGCTTGACGGCACCGAGGTCCGCAACCTGTCGCTGTGGGCGACAGAAGGCTTCATGCCCGCGCTCACCGTCCTGCTCGACCTGGAGGGGACAGCCGGTCGCGATCGGCTGCAGCGGCGCACCAAGTACGACCGCCTGGAGTCCGAGGAAGCGGATTTCCACGCCCGGGTACGGGCAGGCTATCTGGAGCTGGCCGCCGCCGAGCCCGAGCGGTTCCTGGTACTGAACGCCACCGACAGCATGGAGTCAATCGCCGCCGCGATCCGTGCCAGGGTGGAGGCGTTGCTCGGCTGACCCCTCGTCCGAAGTGCCCGTTCCGGTGGATAGTTCCCCGCGCAACAGGCACTATTCGCCGCAACGGGAACTATCGCTGCGGCGCCGCCTGATCGGGCGACGCCGGTAGGAGCCCCGCCGTGGTGCCGCACGGTCAGGGGCGACCTTTAGGCTTACTGCATGTCTGTGTGGGATGAACTGACCGGTCAGGCCGAGGCGATCTCGGTCTTCCGGGCCGCCGCCGAATCGACGGCCATTGGTGCCCCGGTCGGACAGTTCGCGATGACACATTCCTGGCTGATCACCGGCCCTCCCGGATCCGGCCGTTCCAACCTCGCCTACGCGTTCGCGGCAGCCCTCCTCAGTCCGGGGACGGCGGACGGTGACGAGGCGACCCAGCGCCAGGTGGCTGCCCGTTCGCATCCTGACCTCGCCGTGCTCAGCACCGAAGGCGTCATCATCAAAATGGAGGACGTCAAGAAGATCGTCTCCAGCTCGCAATTCTCGCCGTCGGTCAGCCGCTACCGGGTGATGATCGTCGAAGACGCCGACCGGATGCAGGAGCGCACCTCGAACGTGCTGCTGAAAGCGCTGGAGGAGCCGCCGCCGCGCACCGTCTGGATCCTGTGCGCGCCGAGCGAAGCAGACCTGCTCCCGACCATCCGCTCCCGGGTGCGCACTGTGCGGCTGCGGGTTCCGTCGGTCGCCGACGTCGCCGAGCTGATCGCCAGGCGCGACGGCGTCGACCTGGCGATTGCGACCAGGGCGGCCCGCGAAGCGCAAAGTCACATCGGGATGGCGCACCGGCTCGCCACCAACGACGACGCCCGCCGCCGCCGGCACCAGACGCTGGAGACAGCTCTCGGCATCCGCAGTGTTTCGGATGCCGTGCTGGCCGCCGGAACGCTCCTCGAGCTGGCCGGCGAGGATGCCAAGGCGATCACGGCCGAACGCGACGCGGAGGAGCGCGACAGCGCGCTTCGATCGCTCGGGGTCGAGCCGGGAGGAACCATTCCGCCGAGCCTCCGCGGCCAGCTGAAAGCCCTCGAAGAAGACCAGAAACGCCGAGCCACCCGGAGCCTGCGCGACGGCATCGACCGAATCATGGTCGATCTGCAGTCCCTATACCGGGACGTGCTGCTGCTGCAACTGGGTGCCGACATCGAACCGGTGAACCTGAGTATCCACCCCAGGCTGCAGGATGCCGCGTCCTCATCCTCACCGGAGCGGACTCTGGCGACGATGGATGCCATTGCGACGGCCCGCCGCCGAATCGAGGGCAATGTGTCACCGGCGCTCGCGCTCGAGGCGATGCTGATCTCGGCGTCCAGAAGGGGCGCAACTTCGTGACACGCCTGCGTCGCTCCGGCGCTATTGCCACGGTTCTCGCCTGCGCCGTAGTGCTCAGCGGCTGCCTGCCCTGGCTCGGCGATGCGACGCCGCTGACCTCGACGCCGACCGGCGAGAAGGTGACCGCCGACCTCCAGCCGTTCTACGACCAGGTGCTGGAATGGTCGGCCTGCGAAGACGGCTTCCAATGCGCGACAGCGGATGCCCCGCTCGACTGGGACGACCCGGAACGCGAGACGATCGAGCTCGCGCTGATCCGCAAGGTCGGCACCGGCGAACGGCTCGGGTCGTTGTTGATCAACCCGGGTGGACCCGGAGCATCCGGTTTCGAGTTCGTTCGCGACAGCCTCGACTACGCGGTATCGGCGCAGCTGCAATCCAGCTACGACATTGTCGGGTTCGACCCGCGCGGGGTGAACAAGTCGTCCGCGGTCGACTGCTACGACGACCCGGACGAGTTGACCGCGTTCCTCTACGACCTGTCACCGGGCGAAGTCGGCAGTGAGGCTTGGATCGACGACATCGAGCAGTCGTCCGCCGAGTTCGGCCGGGCCTGCCTGGAACACACCGGTGAACTGCTCGGCTATGTCGACACCGTGAGCGCCGCGCGCGACCTCGACCTGCTGAGGGCGATTCTCGGCGATACCGAGCTCAACTACCTCGGATATTCCTACGGCACGCTGCTCGGCGCCACCTATGCCGACCTCTACCCGGACAACACCGGCCGGCTGGTACTGGACGGGGCGGTGGACCCGGCGACCACCGACTTCGAGGTCACCGCGATCCAGGCGCAAGGGTTCGAGAGCGCGTTGCGCGCATACCTGGCCGATTGCATGACCGGGACCGAGTGCCCGTTCCGCGGCTCTGTCGACCTGGCGATGGACGACATCCGCGCCCTGTTCGACAGTCTGGATGCCAGTCCGCTCCGTGCCGGCGATGGCCGCCAGCTCGGCAGCAGCGCGATGTTCAACGCGCTGATCCTTCCGCTGTACAGTTCGACGACCTGGCCCTACCTAAACGACCTGTTCGTTGACGTGATGAACGGCAGGGCGGATTTCGCCTTCCAGCTGGCCGACTCGTACTACGGGCGCAACGATGACGGGACGTTCGGCGACAACTCGACGGAGGCGTTCATCGCCGTCAACTGCCTCGACTATGTCTCGACCAGCACCCGGGAGACATTGCAGCAGGAGGCGGAGGAGCTGGCCAGGCTGGCACCGGTGCTCGGGCCGCAGATGTCGTATGGCGGAACATCATGCAGCGAGTGGCCGTTCGAGGCGAACCGGTTGCGGGTGCCGATCGCGGCGAGCGGTTCAGGTCCGATCGTGGTGGTCGGAACCACCAACGACCCGGCGACACCGTACACGTGGGCCCAGTCCCTGGCCGACCAGCTGGAGAACGGACACCTGGTCACCTACAACGGCGAAGGGCATACGGCGTACAACAAGTCGAACTCCTGTGTGAACGACGCCGTCGACAGATACTTCATAGACGGAACTGTCCCCGAGACCGACCCGCTCTGCTGACATCCGATCATCCGGTAAGCTTGCTTGCTGTGCCATCGGCGAAAGCCGTTGACCGCCGCCTTAGCTCAGTTGGTAGAGCATCTCACTCGTAATGAGAAGGTCGTCAGTTCGATTCTGACAGGCGGCTCCACCGTTTTCACCCGTGGAATCAACGATCCGGGCCATCCGCGTTGGAAACAGGGGCTCTCAGCTTCCCCTCCGTCGTCCCCGTACCGTCCCCGAGAACCGACTCGTCCGGTGCTTTATGAGCGTTCCGACTGCACATGGGATGCTGTGTCCCGTGCCATCGATCGGCCATTCGTTTGCCCGCTAGGCTCTTGGGCGTTTGCTGTCATCCGAATGGAGAAGTGCTCATAGCCATGGTTCTTACCCGCAGCCAGGCAATGGAGCGACTGAAAATCAATAGCGGTCCACAACTCTCCAAGCTGTTGGCCACTGGCCTTCTAGCCTCACTGGAGGAAGCGGAGGTCGACGCATTGGCCGCTTGGCCCTTACTCAACCTTGAGTCCGATGAGTACGGCATCGCCGTTCATCTTGGTAGCTACCAACAAGAGATGGTGACTGATTCAAATGGCGCCTCGCAAGCGAGGTGGTTCGGGTGGGAGCTTGGCAACCCCATGGGCCTTACTCAACCTGAGATCGAGCAGGGATGGGTCGGCTATTGGCCAGTTAGCAAAGCCAGAGCTACTGAACTCCGCGGTGGATTCCTAGTTGGGAGCATCGCCGGGTTCATTCCGAACGAACTGGTTAGGCGGATTGACGGCCACGAATCATTCCCGATTGACGAGACGAGCCGGATTGTGTTCGAAGTGCGCAAGCCCGACCGTAGGGCTCTGAAGCGCATCGGCAACACGCGAATCGTTGCCAGACCAGGTGGCATCTGGCAAACGCTCTAACGGAGACCTGCTCATCGTCACTGTGGACAACTTGCTCTTCGTTTCGGCAAACCTGTCTACTGTTCTCGGATGGCATCCACATCCTGGCAGTGCCCGAACGGTTGCGACGAGATCCTCTCGATCTTCAACTGTGAGGCGGGCTGGTACCTCGGGTGCGCGGAGTGTCTCTGGGCAAGCGAGCCGATGCAGGTCGGGTAGCGGAGAGCTACCTGTCGTTCCCGTCCACCCGGCGAATCTTGGGCACTCGCGGCGTTTCTCGGAGGGCAGCGTTGATCCGATTGATCGCTGCGAGGTCTGCGTCCTGACCCATGAAATGTGCGTAAAGATCCACTGTCAGGGTCATAGAAGCGTGGCCCAGCCAGGTCTGCACAGTCTTTGGATCTACGCTGCTAGAGAGCCAAAGGGTGGCGGCCGTGTGCCGAAGGTCATGGATACGACGGCCACGGTTCAGTTTTTTCCAGTTGACCTTACGAGTCCAGTTCTTGTTGCCAGTTCGGTTCCCTGCTGCGTTTGCGAAGATCAGGTCATTCGGGCGTAAACCCTTCATCCAGTCTTGGAAGATCGGCAGGAGGTCCTCGGCCAAGGGGACGGTCCGAGCCGTACCGCCCTTCGTGGTGTTTCTGATGGGTTGGCCATCGGGCGCTGACCGACTCACCCGAATCGCAGGGTAGGGAACGTTCTGGATGTCTCTGGGACGCAATGCCATCAGCTCGCCCCAACGAAGCCCTGTTATGCCGAGGACCAGTGCCAAGTCAGCCCACTTTCCGCCTGCGGTTTTGAGATCGTCGTAGACCTCGAACAGCTCCGCCTTCGTGAAGGGGTGTACCTCTGCGACCTCTTCCACTCCGGTACCAAGGGGAACAGCGGCTTCCTTCACGACATTGGTTCGGACTATCCGCTGACGGACCGCCCATTCAAAGAGAGCAGAAAGGACAGCGCGAAACCTGACGACCGACGACCGAGCGATCTTGGCGCTAGCCGCGAGGAGTTCGTCCTCGATATCGGCGACGGTGATGGAGCTGATTGGCATGCGAGTGATGTTCTTGCTGAGATGGAGCCGAAGCATTAGCTCGTCTGTCTGGTACGTCTTGCCAGCAACAGTCTTCTGTCGCATCTCAAGCCAGCGAGTCGCGATGTCAGACAACGGCTCCTCCCCCAAGCGGGGGTCAATCCAGTCGCCCAGCGCGATGCGCCGTTTCATCGCGCTCTCCCAGGTAACTGCGTCGCCCTTTCGCTGGAACGTCTTGTCGGCGACGACCTTCCCCTTGTGCTTCACTCGCACGCGGAAGTTGCCCTGGGCGGTCTTGTTGATCACGCGACTTCCTTCAGCCGTGTCTGGCGGTTGAGCCAGATCTCAATGTCTTCTAGCCGGTAGCGAGGGTTTCCTTCAAGGTCGAGATAGGGAGGGCCTTTCTTGGCCGTTCGCCAGCGACAGAGCGCGGACTGAGAGATACCGAGCATGAGAGCGACGTCGCTGCTCTTCATCAACTTGCTTGGCTCGCTCATTGCATCTCCTTTCACGGCTGGCATTCGGGCTTCACTCAGATTCGAGTAGTTCAAGTCAAGCAGGCGATGTCGCGAGTTGATTAGAACAGGGAGCAGCAGGGTGAACACAGGCGTAAGGCGGCGTCCGAACACGACTTCGTAGCTTGAGGGGAAGGGTGAACGCCGGTTTCTATACAAAGAAGACCCCGGCCTCAAGAATTGGAGGCCGGGGTCCGAAAGCAGGAGAGAGCGGGCGATTGCAGCACCCATATGCTCGCTACGTTTCTATCTTAGTACGTGGCGACGACAATTACTCGGTTGTCTGCCGCCCGGATGGCCGCTCGGTCACTGCTGATAGTTCTAGCTGTCACTCCGAGCAGTTCACCCATTTCTCTGTTGGTTAGTGGAGTGCGGCCGTCTACAAGGGCTTCATGGTCGGCTCTCCGGATACGGTCTTCCCGAATGACACGTTGGGAGTTGCGGACGATTTCACTTCGCTCGGTCATGTGTGCCATATGCCCGCTGGCTGCGTGCATCGCGCCTGTCGTACGCCCTCCCTTGCTTGCCTGCGCACGGTGATATGGGCTCGCTCGCTTGCCTGAGCCCGACACTCCGGGAGTCATGTTTGCGTTGACCCAAACGCTGATCCGTCGAGCGGTGTCTCGAACTCGCGCGTCATCAAGCGGCCCTCGACCATCCATCCGTGCAATGCGATCGTTTATGGGGATCAGGAGTGATCTGACGGATTCAGGCGTTACGGCTTCACCCCGGTACATGAGCTTGTAGGCCTGTCGCTTTCCCTCGTCAAACAAAAACTGCTTTCGCATGAGGCCTTCGTCGTCATACTCCGGTTGGGCTGCTCCAGTTTCAGCCGAAGCGCTTCTGGATACGACGCGGCCAGGGGCACCAGATGTGGTGTCAGTCACCATCGCCACCGCCGGGCTAGCGGCGGGGTTTGTAATCGCTCTTGTCACTTTCTCTGGTAGCGCGTCGTGTAAGTCGCGGAGCCCTACCTTGCGTCCGTGTTGAAAGTGCCATTCGTACTCTCCGGAATTCGAGAGGGGATTGCGGGCCATGCCACGGGTGAACCGTGGGTCACCGTCGAGAAGGGCATTGAGCGCCTGGCTCACCAGTTTGAGAAATTCCCTTGGCCTGCCATAAGTCCCGTAGACGGGTGTTTCCAGAAACCAGATGAGTTGCCCGTGCCCATTCCCATTCGTGTTCAGCCCGACTAGGTTTGGCGGGAACTCGAACGCAGACAGGCGATCGTGATCGTACAGAGAGTCGATGTCAACTACGACGAGTGGGCTGTACCACCTGTTATTGAAGGCTGCGTATCCGAACTCTCGCAGGGACTTCACGGTCGTTGGCGCCCAACGCTGTTGCTGGAACTCCCGGTCCCTGCTCGCTTGAACGCGGGTTTTGTCCACGTGGTCGAGGAAGATTTGTTTGTGCTTCTTGGTGATGCCTTCGTAGCGAATTTGATGCTTTTGTTCCGTGAGAACACTTGTCATGTAGTACCTCTTCATATCCAGGCACCAGTGGAAACTGATGCGTAACCTGGAGATTTGAGGCGCGCCAAAGGTGCTCCGGAATGTCCCGAAGCTGCGAACGAGCCCTCGATCTCCTGCTTTCGTAAGCCGCCGGTGCGTTTGGTTAGACAAGGAGTTGCAATCCTCTTGCCTCGCGTCGAGCGACTATCTTGAGATTAACCCATGATTTCGAGATGCCATCAATCTTTGAGTGGGGTACGAAATTAGCTAGGTAGTAGTCAGTGTTTTCCCTTGGGGCTTGTACAAATATCAAGAGACTTCAAGAGGACACATCAACCCATGATCCACGATCACCATAACTGAGTGACCGATCCCGATATTGGGCCCTACCCGCTAATCCGTTCAACGAGCCGATTGCACTGATGAGCACCAGAAAAGGTACTCAGGCGACGAATCGAGATCGCCTGAACGCTTGAATGGCTCCGCATTGACCCGCTATCGCCCCGCAAATCGCCGTTGAATAGCTCTTCGATAAGAAGCTAGCTCGATAGCCGACGGGCTCTCAAATTCGCTCTGAGCGCTCCCGCAATCTACTTCTTGCCGCTGCTGCTCACCCCGAGCTTGGGTGTACGTGAACGCCAGCCTTCGTATGGGTCATGCCAGGGGACCTTTTCGATCCCTTCGATGATCTGGTTCCATCGCGTCTTGGACTCAGTAGTCGGCTTCACCGAACCGGCCATGAATGTGTACTGATCGTGCATCCCGAGCGCGTAGTCCATAAAGTCCGCGCACTTCTCGGGAACGTCCAACGGATATCGTCGGTCTGCGGCGTACTCGGACCTGAGCTCGTACCGACCTTTCGACCTGACCAGGTAATAGTTCCTGTCGAACTTGCTGAACTGCGACTCCAACGGTCCCCCGTTGTCTCGATATTGGGCAGCGAGTTCTGCCGGCGTGATCTCCTTCTCGGAGCGAATGTTGCTTTGTATAGTTAGCGACGTTGCATACGGCTCCAACGGAGCGTCGATGGGTAACGGCGAGTAACTGCTCGTAATGAACTGGGCCGTTGCTTCAATCTCCTTGTCGAAAATTCGCTGTAGGCCTGTGACTCGCCCCCGCGAGATTCGGCCACTGACCGCGATTGCCTTGCTCCACTTCGCGGAGAAGTAGCTGTCAAGGGCGTCTATCTCGCGGCCATCTAGCTCACGTGTCGAGGTAAGTATCGCCCACCTGCGAACGATCCAGCGACCGGATTTGCTGCGTGTCACCTGGAGGTTCTTGGCCACACCGACGATTCCGTGCTTCTGCTTGCGCGTGGTCCATGTCTTGCCCAGGAAGGGTTCACGGATGGCGTCAAGGCTCTTATCGATCGCACCGGAAAGGCGCAGATCTTTCTTCCCTCGCAGTTCAAAGAGCACAAGGTAGGCGTGCCCTCCGCCCTTCATCCACTCCTTGATAATGAAGCTGAACTTGTCGCGCTCGTGCCGCGCTTTGGTCATTGAGCAGCCGAAAGGGTCGCCAGGTCTGCATGCAGGCTTCTTGCACGCAAACTTCGTGAAGTTACCCGCATCGTCCTCTTCTGCTGCAACACCGGTCTTGTTGCCCTGGCCATCGCGACAGCATCCGCGTTGACCCTCCATCGGGCCGATCTTCCATTGAATCTTGAGCTGGCGACTACTTTCCTTGACAAGTTCCTCACGGAGCTTCCTGGTGATCTTCTTTGCCGTCATGGCTTCAATATAGAAGAGGACGTTCACCTGCTAGCCCCTCGCGCGCGCCCGCCCCAGCGAGCTTGTAGCTTGCCGGTTTTCCGCGCACCCACGATGCGGCCAGATTCCTCCTCGACCCGAACTTTCGGATCTACCATGCCGATCGCTAGGTGCTTCTGCCTGGCGCTCGGATGCACAGGAATCGTGAGGACACAGAATGCTCGGAACTCCTACCCGTCAAGGTCAACCAGAGCCGGCCAATGTTGAGGCCGTTCGATCTCTCATTGACGGCTGGCTTCTTGACGACTTCCAGGTTGTCATTGACACCAGCGAGATGATCGACGCCGCAGGTATGACGTCCGTGACCCCACGTCGATTGGCTTGGTACGCCTTCCTTGGATGGATCACACGTGAGGCAGGCGAATCCGTCGAGTCTGGGACGGTCACATTCGAAGCCTTCGACTGGATCATGAGCGGACGCTTCCCAACGGTCGGTAGCTGGTTCTCCCGCCTATATGTCGGGATCCGCTTAGGTGTCTAGCGAACTAGAGAGCGTCCGATGGCCCCCGCATCGACCCGCAAGGGGGCCGCTAGGCGATTTAGTGTTTCGAACGATACGAATACGCGAAGTATCACCTCTATGCGCTCAAATCGTCGCTGATCGAACACGTCCTGAAGCTGAGAGGTGCAACTTGAATAACGATGAACGCCCGAGGTTGCCCAAGCGCGACCTGGTGCTGCTGAATCAGCTAGCCCGAGACGACATGGCGCAGGCGATTGACGACTGGTTGGTCAAGGACTCCTTCGTAGAGCAACGAGGCAGGACGGAACACGACCGAGCCTGGGCCTGTTTCCGGCAGTGGATTCGCGGCCAACGCACCGCGAGCCCAGGTCAATACCGTGCTCTCGCATTAGCTCCAGAGCTATTCCGCCTTGTCATGCGATCACGGTTCCCAACCAACGGAAGCAGCGACTACTACCGTGTCGCCGTATCTCCGCAGTTTGTAGAGGAGAAGGTGAAGCCCTCCAGGCGACCCACCCGGCGCAGGTCCTCACCCCGGCCCGTGCAGCGTCCTCAAGCATCGCGAAAGCGGTAGGGCATTGAGCGGTTCTGGCGGCTCGGCAACCCGGATTGGTGGTAGCCCGACAACCAGCGCGGCATATAGATTCAACCAAGATTCAGAATCGACTCGGGGGAAGATTTGGAAGCCAAAAAAGTAGTCGCGGGCGTGATCGCATTAGGGCTCGTCCTTGGACTTACTGCCTGTGTGCCTGGTGGAGCCCGTGGCGATGAGCCCACCGACCCCGAGCAGCCCAGCACCAGTTCTCCGAGCGAGCTTCCGGCCACGATTGAAGGTGACACCAACGGCGATGGGGTCCTGTCCGAGTTCGAGAAACAGGTTCTCGCGCAGAACGCGCCTCGAGACTTCACGATGACTGACGGCACCACCGTCCAGGTTGACCCCGAAGTTCCTCTGCCACCCGCCGTCAAGGATGTGCTGACCCAGCAGGCTCAGCCGATCGCTGACCAGTACAAGACCAATACCGACTTCTCGCCGGAGTCCGTAGGCGCTCTGCATGCGCGGACGAGGGAGACTGTAGAGGCGCAGTCCGAGGCGATCGGCAAGCCCGTGGTGTTCGTTCTCCCATCACCAAACGGCGCCGGCGGTATCCAGTGGTTTGCAGTGCCATCTGCGCTCAAAGCCACCGGGATTATTGCTGAATCCAACCGCGAGTCGATGGTCGACAAGGTGGAATCATGGGCGGAACACAGGGGTTATGAGGTGATCGTTCTGGGCTAGCTCGCTTCGCGCCCGAGGGCCTTGTGTGTCCAGTGGTAGACGAAACTAGTCAAGAGGAGCCGGAGTGGAGTTCCGCAACATCAACGTCGACCGAGACGCCCCGATCGAGGAAGTCGGCTTCACCGCGATTCTGTGGATGGTGGAGCGCGGCGGGATAGTTGAGTGGCGTCGAATCTTGAAGGTGGTCCGTGCGGACCCATACGGCAAGGTGGCCGAAGAGCTAGAGGCGGCACTTGAAGTTGCCGCGGAGTACGCACCGAGCACTGTCGTGTTGCTGGGTGATGCGTTGAAGGATGCCCGCGATAAGAAGAACGTGGAGACAGCCGCTGACTCCTAACTGATTCGCCAGTTAGGACCCTTCGGCCGATTTCGAGTTGGTCCCATTAGGCCGGTGCTTAAACTCGACGCGAACGCGCTTACGTCATCCCAAAATGAAACGCCGAGCTTTTAAGAGGCCACAATGATTCAGCCTTACGTCATGCGACCCGAAAATCAGGACATCACTAAAGGAGAACTCCTGAGGGAGCTAGAGCTCAGAGACCTGACGGATCCGGGCTTCACGATGTTCTTGTGGAGTCTGCTCAAGACAGCGCTCATCGAACCGGACCCCAAGCACTCACGATCCAGACTCCAGGTGATGGCCGCGCTTTGGAGGCAGTGCCATGCTCACCTCATCATGATGGCCGGTATCGCGGTCAACCAGACGCCGAAGACCTACACGGAGCTCGCCGCTGAGATCGGAATTCCGCGCTCAACCCTCTGGCGCTGGTGTCACACGTTCGGAAACAAGAAGAAGTAGCCGGAGCTTCCTAACACGCCACTTCTAGTTCCATGGCGAGGAGTTCGCACTCCTCGCGCACTTCCTTTGACATCCCGGCCTCCGCGGCGCCGATCCTGCCAAGGCCAGCGTCCTCTCTGATGCCCCTCTCGTAGCTCCGGATGAAATTCATTAGTTGCGACTGGATCTTGGCGCGTGCGCCATCGCCCCAGCCGCCCATGATGACCTCAGGCAGGGCCGAATATTCACGGTCGTAGTCCAACGCTTTCAAGAGGCATGCTCTCTGGACCGCCAAGGGGCACATCGAGCATCCTTCTTTGGCGATTGCAGTTTGAAGCTCGACTCGACGGGACTGAAGCTGATACTCAGGCGACTCATTCCCGTCAGGAAAGTCCTCGGCTACGGGCCAGCTCTGGGAATAGATTTCGGGATTGTCTGCACAAGGGAGCTGCTCCTCAGTTGGGATTCTGGGCGAGCGACCAGTAAGCCGCACCTGTAGCCACGCCAGAAACATGTCGTGTGCGACCTCTCTCGTTCTCCGATTGGAGATGGGAGCGTCGAACTCAAGCAGCCCCTCTGGAATGTCCGGTACCTCGCCCATCACCTTCGCGATATCGCCGAACACCGGGAACTGGTCTTCGATGAGCTGGTCGATCGCCCGTTCCGTGGTTGTCATCGTCATGTTCGTTCCCTCTCCTCACCGGAGCGATGCCTGCTGGGCACTAGCTCGATGGGCGCCCCCAGGTCTTGTCGTTTGGCCGGGGCATCCAGCTGTTTCAGGAGGCGATGCTGCTTATTTATCAAGGCGATCAGCCGCCTCTTGATCCTGCGGCGTCTGGCCTGGACCAGGATGTTCTGTATCTTCATTTCTTGTCCTCGACCTTCTGCTGGTTCTTCGGTTTCCTGGCGCGGCAGTCCTCAATGAGCTGGTCGACGCCTTTCGCGAGGCGCTTGGACTTTTCCATCAAGACGCGCTCAGTCGGAAGATCGGCGCGAAGACGAAGGTGGCGTAGGGCGATGTGCTTTCCATCTGCGTGCCGAATTCCGGCCGTTACCCAGTGCTTGCTTTCGCCGAGTGCGTGATGCAGCGGCCCTGGGAGAGTCCCGACGTAGTTGACCTCCTCGAGGAAGCTGGTGAGCTTAGCCAGCTGTTCGACCAGGAACTGGCGATCTTCGGCAGAGATTTTCACCGTGGGCCTGAACTGGTGCTTCCCATTGCGACCCTCGCGCTGCGAGACGTTCGACGGCCGGCCCATCAGTCGTCAGCTCCAGGGGAGTCATCGATCCAGTCATAGCGCGGCGCGTAGTCACGGTTCACGGTCTTCATCGGTACAAGAACTTCTGGCTTGAACACGGGGCTTCCTTTCCGGTGCGTCTATTTCGTTACTTTATTAGTATATCTAAGAAAATACACGAGGTACAGACCCGCGGGAAATTCATTTCTCAATGTGCAGGCTTCTGTCGCTTCGGGAGGCTGTTGCAAGCGGAGGTGACGACAGTTCCGTCGGTGACGCACAGGTCTCCCGAAGAGCCGAAGGCCTGGAGGGTGAGTGTCCCAACAGCGCGCTTAGCGCCATAGTGAGAATGCTCTGAGGATGAAGGGCTGGTTTCGATGACCGGGAAATAGGTTCCGCCCTGGTTTTTCTTGTCCATGAACTTGGCCGTGCATTTGAAGACCTGATAGTTCATCAGCCGTTTGTCCCGCATCGCGGTAATGCACTCCATGGAAGTTTTTGCCTCTTCGGAGTCTTCGCGGTCAGTTACATAGGCCCGGTCGATAGTTCTCGGGATCTCCTCGGCCGAGAAATAGACAACGATGTCAATTACGCCATCGGGTCCAAGCACAAGTGGTCCGGGCTGGCCGTCATTATCGAATCCATGAGTGGAGTAGACAGGCGATGGACCCCAGCTGTCGCGCCCGCCCCCGCCCACTGTCATGTACTCGACTTCGCTTGGGATCAGACGATCACCGAGTAGCGGCTCGTCTTCCGTGATCGCCTGCCATTCGTCTCCGTTCGTCGCCTCCGGAATTGCAGAGGCCTCGTGACTGTCGGTAGTTCCCTCGTCGGCGACACACCCGGCCAGGGATGCTCCAACCAAGAGCGCCATCAACGCAGCGCCAATTGCTTTCTTCATTGATCTCTCCGTCGTTCACCGCCAGCTCTATCGCTAGCTAGCGCTATTGTGAACGCGAGATTCGCCGCGCCATTAGAAAACTGGTTCTAGTTCGATCGCTGCTTGGAGCTGCTTGATGAGCGCCACCGGCAAATCGGTTCCGTCCAGAATGTGCTCAACCAGCGCGTCTGTTGTCGCTGCTCCGTAGCCGACCTGATCTATGGCGAAGTGAAGTATCGGGCGACTGGAGTTCACTAATCGGTCGTCCATGTGGGTAATGACCATGTTCCGCATCCGGGCAAGCCAGTCCAGTAGCTCAGCACTCTTAGGCACAGGCCTCTTTGAAAGGACTTGCAACATCTCATGTTCGGGATCGGCGGCCGGTGCCAGAGTCGCCGTCTGCTCTACCACCTCGTCACGGTCCGACCGTCGCTTGGCCTTTACCGGTTCGGTTTTCCTCGCAGCGCGCTCTACCTTGCGGCGGTCTAGCTCCTCGGCACGATTCACTTCGCTGCTCGTTTTCTGCGCACTCCTCCTTCGCTGCTCCTCTTCTGCGCCTATACGCCAGAGGCTGTAAGCGCGCTCCGCAACGTCGAGGGCAGAGTCGTTGTCCCCGGACTCGTTGTCGCCGATTCCGGATTGCGGTGCTGCAGCTATCGAGTCGAGTTTGTCGAAGATGCAGAGATCCTGAGCGCTCTCCATCAAGCCCAGATGCTCCACCTCGCCGCGCACCGTCTCTTCCACCTCCGGGCGCATCCCGTATCGAGATGCAGGAACCCCAGCAAGGTCAGCGAGTAGAACAAGCCAGTGCTTGTGGCTAAGAGCGCCGGTATAGGCCCATGCGGGATGGGAGATACTTCGCATGACGTCAGCGAGCGGATCCGGAGTGTCATCGGCTATCGACTCCGCGACGTGGTGAAACCGCCTGGTCTGCGCCAACTGCTTCGCGCCCGCCTTTCTCATGCGGAATCTGCCATAGTCGCCGGGGGCGCTGAGGCGAGTAAGGGTTTGGTCTTCTACAAGTATGTGGAGGTACTTAAAGGCCGTGCGAAGGCTCCAGCCGGTCATCACGACAAGTTGTGGCTGCGTGAACCCGGCTGTGTCCCACCCCTTGCGATTTGCAGCCGGTGCGTCTGGGAAAAAGTACGCCATGGTTCGGTGGTCCTCGAGAAGCATCACTCCAAAGCTGGCCAACGTCACCCGCACCGCGAGCTTCTCGGTGAACGAGCGGGCGTCTTCGTTCTCGGGGGACAGCAGCAGTCCTGCTAGAAGTGTCTTGGCCATTTTCCGTCGTGCAGTAAGAAGCTTCACCTGATCGACCGCGTCGACGCCCGGTAACGAAGGAGAACTGAGCACCTTCCGTTCCGCCTCTATACAGAAGCGACCCCATGGCTGACTCCATGTAAGAAGGTCCATCAGCGTAGGAGTACCTCTAGTAACTGCTGCGCTGTCACTAGAGGTACCTGATTGCGCATCGAATCCCTGCTGCCTCCTCAGGCAGGCGATCTGGTCAGGCGGCGATACCTCAATCGCCCGCTTGGCCCATTGGCGTATGACATCAGTCGGTACACCATTGGCAATGCCCTTCACCAGGACAGCGAGCAGCACACGACTAGCGGATCCATTGGTTCGTGACAGTTTGGGCCATAACAGACGGTGCACGTCTGTTTGAGGCTCAACGAGCTGTAGCGCCATGGGCTTCTCCTTTTGTGCGAACTACTATATAGATACTAATCTTCGGGGGAGCTCCGGAGGAGAAGATTCGTATCTATATCTGAGTAGCTCGCACAAAATAGCGAGATTGACATGGCGTTACTAAGGCCGTTGACACTCAATTGCCAGACGTTGAACACCTGTTGTGCGCCCAAATTGCTATCGGCATGACACCGATGTGACTCCGGTTTGTCCAGTGCGCTGCCATCGAGTTGTCATGGGATGAACGGCGCATTGTCGACTGATGGTGTACCGACTGACGGACTACTGCCAATGGCACGGACGCGGGTTGATAGTGGTGTTGCCCCTCCTGGATCTGGGCGACTGCGGAGTGAGGGCAGCAGGGATTCGATGAGTGGAGCAGGGGAGGCCCTAGTAACGGTTCCACCGTTACATGGGTCTCCTCCCGCGGATGGAGCTGTACTTCAAGTGGAGTAGCCATGGTGTCGCCGCTGGAATCGAGGTGGAGCTGGAACGGAAGGTGCGGAGGGGATACCTGAGGCGGTATCCCCTCCTGCAGCCCAGTGGGTTGAGGTGCAACCTCTAGCCCTGTGGGTAAATCTCGACTGAGGTTCTCTTTGTGGCTCTATTCTTATTTTAACTAAGTAAGTAGGAAGAGGTTCTACGAAGGAAGGAGATGCTCGTGTCTAGTTCTACAGTGATGAACGTCGCTGCCATTCCACGAATATTGACGGGCACGAGATTGGACCCAAGGTCCTCAACCGGGTTCTCGCTTCTTGTGCTCTGCACGGTGCTGATAGTCGGTGCTGCAGCTACAGCAGCCTCCTTCTCCGGGCAGATGGCACTCGCTCGGTGGGCGCTACTTGTAGGAGTGGTCGCATACGCCGTCCCAATCGTCATTGACGGTTCGATTGCAGTCTTCACGCTGGCTGCAGTCCTGCAACGTTCTCGTGGTGACTCCACAATCGTTTCCTGGTCTTTCGTCGGTCTGTTCACCGCAGTCAGCGTTGCAGGGAATGCACTTCATGTAGTCTCCGAGTCCCCAGAGGCTGATCCTGTGAGGGTTATAGGGGGAGCCTCGATCGCCGGGCTCATGCCTGTCTCCATGTGGCTGGTAGTTCACGTCTTGATAAACCTGCTCGTGCAGAAACCGGAGTTCAGTCCCGAGCAGCTCAAGGCGCTGGAATTGGAGGCATTCCATGAGTACCAAGGCGAGTTGTCGCGGCGAGCGGCCGAGGCGGAAGAGGACCGGCGCCGGGCTGCTGAGGTCAGGGCCCTCGAACAGCAGAAGGCGGCTAGGTGGGCTGAGTGGGAGAGAGTAAGGGATCTCCCGGAGGCGAGTCAGCCTGGGACCGCGGAGCGTGAGTTCGCCGAGAAGATGATCAACTCCACTTATTACGGCGAAGCAAAGCAAAACTCCAAGGAAGTCGCGCGCCTGTTGGGAATCAGCTACAAGCGCGTCCTGTACGCCGTTGAGAATCATGAAGCCAGCGATGAACTCGGCGATGACACTTGGGACTTGAAGAAATGAGGGGGAATGAGATGCGGAAACCCAGCGGGCTGGAGTCGAAGCTCCAGAAGTTTGTGACCGAGGTTGCGACGGGGATGGTGAAGGATCCGAAGGACCAGGCTGAGCTGGATGCCGCACGTCTTCAGGTCTCCGAGCAGATCAGGCATCACGTGCCGACACTCCAGCAAGAGGTTGTCGACCGACTCCGGGCGCACTACAAGTGGGCGGAAATCGGCCAGTTTGTTGACCTAACCGAGAATGGGGCAACCCAACGCTGGCAGGTGGATAAGGCTCCGAGTGCTCCGAAAGATGACCTTCCCGGAGTCTCCGTTGACGAGGCAGCCCGACAGGTTGGTAGCAGTGGGCCGACCGTTCGGAAGCGCGTTGCCGAGAACCCGGACGCGGAATGGCATGCACAGGTACCCGTAGAAGGCAAGCAAGAGACGAGGCTCCGCATACTCGACATGCAGGCGCTTGCTCGCATCGTGCGACCCACGAAAAAACACTGAGGAGCGTGCTATTCCAACGTTTTCTCATAAAGGCTAGACAGCGGCTATTTTCTTAGTTATAGTAAGAAAATAAATCGAAGCTAGCGAACGAGCGAGCGGCAACATAACCGAAAGGAAGTTCGGAAAATGAGCATGGCTGGAAACCTGATTAGTGCGGCGCTTGGTCTAATAGTCTTTGCGGGCGGTGGCGTGGCTTTCGTGGGGGTCGCAGAATCGGCTCAGGTCACCAAGGCCGCAGAAACCATTGCGAGCCTTGAGGGTGGACAGGTGTTCGCGGGGGCAGACGCTGACCGATCCGCTGCTTCGATTGAAGACTTGACGGCTGTGCTTGCGCAGGCACCTCGACCTGGGACCACGCTCTCGTATGTCGTGAGTGCCGAGGGTAGCGACTACGTCCTAGCAGCGGCCCTGCCGAGTGGAGGGATCCTCTTCGGAAGCGCCACCCACGCTCGCGGCGACTACATCAAGTGCGAGGCTTACACGGCCGAGTGCATCTCCAAGGTGACAGGCGACCCGACGCTGATCGCCGCGGCGCCGATCTGGGTTACGTTCTAACACCGCAAAGCTTCAAGACATTTACTTCCTTTCTGCCTTGAATGAGAAATGCCCCGGAGGGTCGGTCCGGGGCATTTCCTTTGTTACACCTAGTCGCTAAGGGTCGTAGCGATCAGGCGGTATCCGCGTAGACCCGCTAGGGGCCCGCAAATCGATTCAGGTATCTCGGTCGAGTAGATCGTCGCGCTTAGCCCGCTATGCGCTCAAATCGTCGTCAAGCGCTCCCGTCTAATCGGCCCGTGAACGACGGCAACGTAAGCCAGGTCAGATCCAAGTCGCTTTCCGTGAGATCAATGATCGACACTTCTTCATTGGCAGCGTCCGGGTTTCGCTGAAGGAGCCATGTCAGCAGTTCGTGAGATTCGGGCGGAGCGATTAGCTGATGGGTGATGCCACGGGGGAGCAGCCGCTCTGGTGAGCTGTCGCTTCGCGCATGACCTGGTTCACCTACGTCGGGAACCACCCATACCGTGACGCTGTGCTTGTGGCAGAGGTGCTCGACGCGCTCGGCGAACCAGTCGCGGCCGTACTGGTCCGGGGAAACTCCATAGCAACCGAAGTGGATGAGAGTACCGATGCCGGCTTCCCCGAGACTTGCCAAAGCACGCTCTGCTTTCGACGGGTTGGCCTCCCAATTGAAGGCAGCAGCAACTCGCGGCCCGTCGCCTACTCGCTGCTTGCTCATGCTCTGCCTCCATTCTTCGATAGTCGATCTAGCTTAGTTCCGAGACGCTAAATCCCTTGTCTATCAGGGGTTTTACTTTTGTCTAGGAGCGCTACTCGGGCGCGCTGGGATACTCTCTCGCTCGAAGCGATCTCGATAAGATCACCCGAATCTAGAGGAGAAAGACCATGCCCGAATTTCTGGGGACCGTAGTTCAAAGCTCAGCCATGGCGCACGATGCAATTCGTGGACTCGCAGCAGCCTCGACTTTTCGTGAGTTGCCCCTCCCGGTTGTGGGCGAAATCCTCGAGAACCTTGAGGGCGCGAGCAATGGGTTGCCGAAGGTCCTCGATAACCTCGGGGAGTCACTTGTATTCTTCCTCGCTGCTGATTTCCAGCCCTGGGTGACCGAGGGGGACGACCAGCGCGAGCACATTGCCATCGCCCAAACGCACCTGCACCTGGCTGCCTCGCTCGCGGTGCAACTTGGCAGAGAGCTATCGAATGCAAAGTCGGCAATAGCCGGAGTGAATCCGGAGGCTTCCATGCTCTGACTTCAGCTCTAGCGTCAGTCGTAGACATGGACCAGGATCCAGCGTTCGCCGTCCTGCCTGATGTCGAACACGTGCGTTGATCCGTCGTCGGCCGTCCCCTGGAATCGCCAACCCTTGACGCCGCTCGGTGGGTGTGTGATTTCGTACAGGGCATCTTCGAGTGGTGTCGGGCGATCGGTCACTCGATAACGGGCACCCTTCCAGACCAGGCGATTGGGGATTCCTTCCCGAAGCCAAACTGCCACCGACTGCCGCAACTGTTGCATGATCCCGCCCTTGCATTCCTAGAACATATGTTCGAAGGTTAAGCAGCATACGACGATCGGACCAACAAGCCAAGAGGGGCGATGAACACGAGCTATAGCCATTTGGCGCGACCATCCGAGTGGACGGTGAGTGTCGCGAGAGGTCAGATAGGGGTCATCCGCCTGCTCGACGTTGGGCGCCAAGAAGTGTTCAGGGCTGTCACTTGGGCGGAAGCTTCGGCAGGCAGGTCACTGATCGGCTATTTCGAATCCCTTGAGGACGCTTCGACCGCGGTCTGGGTGACTTGGGCGAACACCAAGGCGACGCCGACTGAGCTTGCCGTCGGAAGTGCGCAACGAGTGAACATTCCGAGCATGCCCCTGTCGTCCAAACTGACGATCGTGCCGAGTGGCCGCAGTCAAGGGTGAAACGATATGAACAGAACGCTTCTGAGCGTCTGACGTCAAATGATTTGCACCCCGGCGCTCTACCTTCCGGCGCACTTTGCCGTTCTAGCGCATAAAGCGACTTCCGGAGTTTGTACCCCGAAACTGTCACTTGTTCTGGGGCTTCCTTCTTCGTACCCCCGGGATGGAGGATTGACTTACCCGACGCCTGTCGTCTAGCGCCTTTTTGTGCTCAAGACAAAGGTGAGAACCCCGTCACGGATTCGCTACTAGCCAGCGAACGACGGAAAGCGGCCCCGCCCGCGAATCTCTCTTTCTCCGCAACGTTGCCAAAAAGGTTGTTCTATTTTGCTGTCCAGAATTATCGACAATTTCACTAGCGCGCCATCTTCCGGTTGGACCGTATTTAGGGCTGCGCAGTGATGCCCATGACCATTTGCCCGGAATGCGGGGATTCAGTCCGCACTCTGGAGAACTCCTTTTTTGGCGTGGGTCTTTCCGTCCATCGCTATGTTCGCGTTTGCCCTGACTGCAACTGGACTGAGTTCGTCCTCGGAACCGAACGCGAGACTCCGCCGACCGAGGAACCGCCCACCGGTTGGGCTGCCCTCTTGCGCTCACTCATGGTTCGCACTGCGCGTGCCAGCGGGAGACACCGTTGACGGCTACAACCGACTTACGATCCAACGGCTCCGGTGCCCTGCCGTCAGTCGGAGCTGCCAGCCCTCGTCTGTGGAGTCCGATGAACACACTGTTGAAGCCGGTAGTGGAAATGATGCATGCGCGGCTTGTCGCTGAGTCCGTGTCGCTACCCACGCCATCCGATCCGCCTCAGGCTCACGCGAGCGGGCTTGATCCCGATCGAATTTTCCTCTTTGGAACCCACGAGGCTGCTGGGCGCGGAGTGGTCAGTCACCAATTGGCGCTCACTGGAAGGCTCGCCGAGGAGGTATCTCAGGTCACGAGTCGAGGAGTCGATGTCGATTTTTCAGCCCACACGAAGCGAACCATTCGGACTGCCGCGCAGACGATCAAGGGCCAGAAACTGCAGAAGTACGACGCTGTGGTTGTCGCATTGGGTGAGACGGATGCTCGTGTGCTCACCCATCCGCGGCGTTGGTACAGGGCGATGGAGTCACTGCTGCATACGATTCAGGCCGACTCGTCGGACAGCACACCGATCGTCGTCACCGGCATTCACCCGATCGAACCAGTCCCTGGTCTCGCAGTCTCGGTCACGAAGCGAATCGGAGACCATGTCTCACGACTGAACCATGCCACTCAACAGCTTTGCTATCGGCAGGAGAACGTCACCTTCGTACCGTTTCCGGCGCTGCTTCTCAGTCAGAAGGATCAGCGACAAACTTCAGCAGCCTACTCCTCGTGGGCGCGCTCAATCGCCCACCATCTGGCACCACGGCTACCGGGCCCTGGCTCCTACTCGGGCGGTGAACGGAGAGCTGCAAGGCAGATTCGCAGCATGCCGCAGAGCTCCATCGAGCGGCAAAGCTCTCTTCGCGATCTTGGGGTCGTTGAGTCCGGAGCCGAGGAGCGCTTCGACCGTATTGTGAACCTCGCACGCTCGTACTTCCGAGTGTCCTACGCGGCATTCATCCTCGCCGACGGACAGGACACGTGGTTCAAGTCAAAGTCCGGGTTTCGCGGAGCACCCGATCTGGAGACCCTGGCCATTGCCACCATTGACTCCGGACGTCCGCTTGTAATTCCGAACATGGCGAACCACGTGCAGCATCGCCTTTCCATCTTTCCCGGGCGCTCGGAGAAGGGCTTCTACGCCGGATACCCGATCGAGGCTCCGGACGGTCACCGTATTGGTGTCCTCTGCGTGCTCGATGCCCACCCTCGGTCCGTCAAAGCTATGGACAAAGTAATGCTTCGGGACCTAGCGATGATGCTTCAACGCGAACTCTGGACCAGCCCCACCGGGGAGCCGGGCCATGAATGATGCGAACCTAGCTGAGGCGATGGACAAGCTCCCGGCAAGGGGTCACGTGCCCACGGCTGCAGAACTGCACGCCCTCGCTCGCATCTACACCTGGAATCTGCGGGCATGGCGACCGAAGACAGACCAAAGTCCTGCGCTGGTTATTCTTGACGATCCACAACTGTCGTCGGTGAATCCGAGGACCGCGACCCAGCTAATTGACGCCGGACTCCTAGAAGACGTCGGGGAGACACTCATCATCACAGAGGCCGGAGCGGGAGCACTCCTAGAACGTCCAGAACTCCTGCTGCGAATGCGCGCGTCCGGGGCAATCTAGTAGCGGCGTCCCGCGGCGATCCGTTGCGCTCAGACTCCGGATACCGCGGAGCGACTGATGTATGCGCTGCCCTCAACTGCACCGGAAGATGTCTCAATGACCCCGCGGTATTCCGTGCTGTCACTCGGGTCAGTGAACGGCGGTGCAAAGCAGCCGATCATGTCACCCGCTCCCTCGTCGTCAATCATGCACCGGAGTTCGAAACGAACGTCCGGCTCGTCGGCCGCTACAACATATGCGGCGGTGAGCGTTTCCGAAGGGGAGCCGTTGACGAACATGAAGATCAACTCCACAGGGTCGCCGCTTTCGATGCGTGCCGGTGCCTGTGGCAGAGCGGGCATACTGTCGGTTCCCGCCCATGCCCCATAGAACGTCGGAGCTACTGCTGCCGAATCGGTTACTCCGGAGTCAGCAGCATCTGGGCCGACCGCCTTTCCTTCGTCCGTTGCCCCAAGCGAGCACGCGCTCAGTATGCAGACGAGGCTAATGCTCGCAATTGCTGCGCTCAAGATTTTTGCATTCATGGTTCTCTCCTTAGCTCGATTACTTCTCTTCGAATTGAACGTTAGAAAGCGAGCAGCACATTGTTCTTTGGTTTCGAGAATGGAAGCGCCGCCCACCCGGACTCTCGGGACAGAAAGGGGCGGCGCTTCAAACTGTGGGGTTACTCGATAGTCACCTGGCGAGAGCCGACTCGCATCGTGATGAGCCCGATGACGGTTAGCCCAAATGCGGCGACAAAAAGCAGGGGATTGAGTCCGGTCCTCGGAAGCTCCCTGGGTGCTTCCACTGCTGCCTCATTTGGAGCTTCCGGCTCGGGTGCTGTGATTGTGGCGTCTGGTTCGATTCGTATGATCCCGCTCGCCATGGCGGATGTCAGCGAAACCGGATCGACCAGACAGTAGTGAAAGGCGTGCCCTCCGGCTTGGTTCGGCTTGACGCTTATCGAGTGGTCGGCGTCCTGGGTCATCGTGTCAGTTGCGCCGGTTGACGAGGAGGAACCAAATAAGACAGGAATCAGCGACGACACATCCCCGGCAGTCCAGGCCGCTGAAGCTCTCAGCTCGTCATCGCTGAACGTCTGTGTCTGGACGGTCGCTTCCGAGTTGACGTCTCGGGTGATCGGGATCGCTGTGGGCTGAGGGACACCTTCGATAATCGGTCCAGGTTGTCCGGGACACTGAACATAGGAGGCGTTGACGGAGAGGATTCCGTTGACTCTCGCGTGACCAGCGGTCTCTGGGACCAACCAGGTTTGCCCAGTTCCGCCAGTGCCGGAGCGATAGATGAAGTTGGCAACGGAGCCGGCCATCGACGTATCGAAGCCGAAGCCACCGGGACGATTCGGGTCAAGCGGGATGGCTGGCTCGACGATGCCGAGATCCGCGAGGCAAGCTATGTCTGCCAGGTCGAATGAATAGCTATGACCCTCGAGGGGCATCCACATATTGAGCTCAATCGTGAAGCTCGCTGAGTCGTCAACCCCGTTCGATCCTTCCGGGGCGCAGGACGCGAAGGAAGAGTCGAAGCCAACATCACCTGTGAGATTGAGGGACTGATGCCCGAAGGATCCAGGCAGGAGCTCAGCCCTATGAAGTGGGCCACCCTCTTCGTTGTATGCAGCCGAAGCCATAAGGGGAGCGCCCATCACCAATACCCCGGTGAGAGCGGCTGTGATTAGTGCTGCCGAACTGCATCGCATGTCCATGGCTCCTTGTCTCGAATCGTCTACGTCTAGTGGACTAGGCATTTCGAGACAGCCGTCTTTTTCCGGTTTCGAGCGCTAGAGAGGCTCGATAGGAACCGCTAACGCAGTGGCGATGTTCGAGTTTTCGATTTCAAGAGTCGTCGTTATTCACTTTGTTCGAATATGAGTTTGACGGAATCGGCGTGTCGCCAACCCAATACCGGCGTGTTCCCATGCAGTGTGTTAATGCGAGCGTCCCTAGCGCTGGCAGAGATGGAGGGCCAACCATGGCCAGCAACGTAACTTTCAAGTGGAACCCGGGCTGGGAGAAACACATCGAGGAGCAGATTCGTAAGAGTCCACTTCAGAAGCAGGTAAATGAGCGCAGCCAGGCGATAGTTCGCGGAGTCAACGCTGAGATGAAGGGCGGTGATGTGGAGGCAATCTTCGAGACGCTGATGAGCAGACTCCGCGCAGAGAAATTCCAGCCCTATCCGGACAAGATGCGGGAAGTCGCCCAGGTCATCGCTAATAAGGAGTTGGTCTGATGCCGAAGGAGTGGAGGATCGAAGTCTCTGTTCCGGTCGGGGCGAGTAAAGCAGAGGAAGAGCGCCTAATCGAAGCTGCGGTGGACAAGAAGATCGAGGACAACCTCGATGACATGCTTGGAAGCATCTTCAAGTAGACCGATTACTGTGCTTCGGCACTCCGATCTCACTGAGGATCACTGGAGCCTCTGCGGAAAGAGATGCCGATAGTCGGACTGCCGAAACGCCCTTTCTGGTACCAATGAGCATCACGCCGCGCGCTTCACCGAGGTCACATATCGCTTTCACGACCTCAGCTTCGGCTCCGGGGAACAGCGCACCGATCAAGTGTCCCGAGGCGTCGGTGGGTCTAGGCGCCAGAACCTGAGTCGAGATGTGCGACAGGATGCTGGGAGGTACCTGCAATGCGGAGGCAGCATCGTCTGCGACAACGAGGTGTATCCCGGTCGACTCGGTTTCGCTCATGAGTCGTTGCAGGTGGTAACTTGCGCTGAATTGTGCGAATGCATTCCTTCGCTTGACCGACCGCCTGGGTGATGTCAGCGCCTCCTCAAGGCTTCTGCCGCGCTGAATCAGTTGGTTGAAATTGTCGACAAGGACGGTTATAGGGGACAGGTTCATCGATCGAGGCAGATCACGCCAGCATGAGACGTTCCACAGCGTCATGAGATCCTGTCGACGGCCGACTTCTCTCAGTAGCCAGATCAGAGACCTCCCAGCTTCCGCTGGAGTCGTCGCCACTTCCTTGAGCCAGGGACGGAGCCTGCCGACCTCGGCTGATTGAGTGTCGATCCAGACAACTTCATTGCCCCGGCTGAGCGCGGAAATCGCCAGCCGTTGTAGGGCAATTGTCTTGAGGGAACCAACGATCCTGGAGTGTGCGCCGTGACGCAGATTGATTCCGGCAGGCTGCCCATATCTGTCGTGACCAAGCACCAGGTTGTGCCAGTCGTCCGGACTTACTTGGGCTGGTACCAGTCCATCGAGTTCGTGGGTGTTCATGAAGCCTCGTTCGCGGACTTACGAACCTTTACGCGCTTCTGAATTGCGGCCGTGAGTATCGCTCCGCCAGTGGCTATCACCAGCGACACATACACCTGGCACATCGCCACTACGACGCTCGTTGCGTAAATTGCCCAAGCTTCGAAGGTGCCGCTCAAGAGCAGCGTTGGCATGATGCTGGTTCCAGTGAGGTTCGAGATCAAGAGGTAACTTCCGGCAAACAGGGCCAACCAGACAAAGACTCTGACGATGAACGTGGAAAAGCCGGGAGTCTCTTGACGGTAATAGGCCTCAGCGTCGAGTTCTGCGTCGTCCTGCGCTTCCAGCCAGTCCGCTACGGTCGTTCCAGGCCGGAGGCGGCGCGCAATAGCTTGAACGAGGGAATACGGGCCAATGATTACGAGCCCACCGACAAGAACGCCGACGAGCCATGCGGCAAAGGATACGACGTCACTTAGCCAGTCGAACGCTGTGACTGGTAGGGCCGCCCGAGCCGCGTGGGAAAGTACGTCACCAAAGATCCACGTCGAACAGAAGAGAGCAGGTAACACGACTGCTCCCAAGACCACCAGTTCTATTACGCTCGGACGCTTGTCGCTGCCAGCCTCCAGCTCGCTGTCCCGATTGATCTCATTCATGGTTGCTCCTTCGATATGGCGAGGTAGTCTCGCGTCGTAAGAGAGTTGTAGACGAGAAAGTCGCGGCTCAGTCGTTCTCTGCTTTTCGCTATCTCGGAGTGGGATCGCTCAGCGACGATTTGCGGCGTTGATGGTGAAAGCTCTACTGCTCGTATCGTTCGAATCGATGTCGGCGCGTAGCGGGTCAGCGCGGCTAGTTTGCGGACGCCTCTAGCTCGTGCGCGCTCTCGCCTACTTTCTGAGCCGGACGTTTCCTATCAGGCCAGAAGAACCAAATGACAAGGAGGGGGGCCGCCAATGCTGCCCACGGCACTCCAGCGCCGCCGGGGATTAGGTTCTGGGTAAGAGGTATCGGCTTCCAGGGCAGTTGCACAACGGAGCCCAGCCCCGGCGCAGACCAGATAGCTCTATGCGCGCCGTCGCTCACATCGTAGAGATACGCCTCATGCGAATTGTTGCTCGTCCCCTTCAGATTCAGCTGATCCCGGCCATTCTCATCCTTGGCCGGTGAGCCTTGAGCCTCATGAAGAACTTGATCGCCGTAAAGGGAGGTTGCGAGGATGACGTCTCCGGCCTCGATCTCCGACGCAGATATCGGAACGACTACGACTCCCGCGCCGACAGGGATTCCAGATGCTGTCATTGATTCGCTGAGTACCGTGACGAACTTTGCGCCGAAAGTGGCAAATACGATCAGCGTCACTACTGAGAGGATGCCGAGCCCGACAGCCGACCATGAGAGCAAGCTCACGACTCGCTTGATGAATGTCTTCAACGGTGCTCCTTTCAAACGCGGTGGGTGCCCCGGGGTGAGTGGGGTAAGTAGTTCCATCGTTGGGCTCACCCCGGGGCGGTCAGTGTGGACTACGGCTGGTAAACGTCCCGTGTTCCAAACGCTTCCTTGTAATCACCGAGTCCGACGTTGTCACCGCCAAGAGCTGCCTGCGAGAGATTGAACTTGGCGACTGCATTGGCCGTTGCGCCCGATGCTTGCTCGAAGGTGGTGCCTTCCTGCAGGGTGACCTCGAAGTTCACGGAGACTGTCTCACCTGCGAAGATCATGAGCCCGAACGGCGAAGCAACTACTCCGTCCTGGAAGGTGCTCGCTGTTGCGATGGTTGCGGACTGGTAGCCGGCCTCGCACTCGACGGCACTCGCAGCCGGTTCTGCAGGAGCGACCCAAGCTGGGAAGTTCCACTCAGAAGCTGGAACGTATGTGCCCGGTGTGCCCGCGCTTTCGACGCACTCACCGAATCCGAACGTGCCTGCGGTGAGCGAAGTTACTGCTACTGCTCGGACGTCCAGGTATTCCCCGAGGGCTCCGGTGCCAGTTACAGACTCAAGGTCGATGACGACCGGGAAGCTGCCAGTGTTGGTGAACCGTGCCTGGGTGTGAGCCGCCATCCCCGGCATCAGCCCGAGCCCGTCTCCAATGTTGATCTCCGGCTCGGTACCGTCGACTGGAACGTCGTTGAGCATGATGCCCCAGCTGGCGGCCGAGTAGTCCGAGGTCACGCTGTTCGACTGGCTGTAGAGGCTAAACGCCCCAACCGTCAGGCTACTGACCGCGATAGCTGCGAGTCCTGCTGCTGCTATCTTCCTCTTGCGCCGAGGCTCTGCCTCGTCGCGCCTCCTGTTGATGATTCCCACTTGGTGTCCTCTCGATTGGTTTGTATCCGGATGAAGCGCAGCTGTGACTTCTGGGCTATCGCTTCTACTTCGATTGGACTAGAGAAAAACCCAACTCCGTCGTTCTTTGCTTTCGAGCGCGGGAGGGCGCGTGAAAGCGGGAGCGCTCAACGACGATTTGCGGGCCCGAGCTGCGTTGTCGAGCGTTCTATCGAACTAGATACTGCGGTCTCTCAAAGGGAGCAGCGCGGGTCAGCGCGGGTTACTTCCGGAAGATGTTCTCGAACTCGTCCGGCTCTTCCTCGATGGGTTCATCTGAGGAGGGGAGAGGGATCCCGTCCAGATGAGCATTGCCGCCTGGGCCGATGTCGACTGGCTCGACGCTCGCGGAGTATAGGTCGATGACGTCGCCTTCCTCCTCTTCGTCAAGGTGGCTAAGAGTCTGGCCAAACGGCGGCTCGATAGGTGTTCGGAGGTCAGGCTCCTCTTCTGCACGTAGACCGACTCCGAGTTGGTCCGTGATTCGCCACGGCTGGACTTCGGGAACACCTGCTAGCGAGAGGAACTCCTCGACCTCATCCAAACCGAGCCAAGGTGCCTTAAACGCGGTGAGGCCGCCGTTCTCGGTGTCCTGCATCGCACCGACACCTACTTGTGGCTCTTGACCTGGGAACGGAGTAATGAACTTGTTGAGGAGTTCAATTCCTTCGCTAGCGTCTGGACCGAGAGTGAGACCCACCTCATTGGCCTTCAAGGTCGTTCCAGTAGCGGCCATTTGAATACTCATACCAAGGGCGTTTCGAACGTCTTTTAGCTTTTCTTGATACGGGAACTGGGTCATGATCACGAGATACGTTCCTGCGGCTCGATCGACCTTTCCGAGCTTCGCTGTGTAGTCCTGGATTAGCCCAATAGCGGCGTTGAATCGGAGGTCCGATTCGTAGCGTTTGGAGCCTTTGCCGAAGGCAGCCTCGGCCGTCTTGACATCTTTCGGCGCAATGGCATTCTCGAACTCATCGAAGAAGATACTGACCGGGTACAGGTCGTAACGCTTCCGCTCTTCGGTAGTAGCGTCATACCAGTTCTCGTAGCCCAAGCTCCGGATGACCGTGTACTTGCGCAGGGCATCTTGGTGAGCAAACGCAAGCGCGTTAGCGATTGCCCTATTCTCTGTCGCCCAGATCAGAGTTCTGCTCTTGAACGGGCGAGCGAAGGCCGCCTTTTTCTCGTGGTCTAGAACGATTACCTTGTGGCCCAGAGCCAGACGCATGGCCAAAATGTGGCGGGCCAGCGCACTTTTCCCGGTACCCGGCTTTCCCGCAATGAGGAGATTAGGGACCTTCGAGAGGTCATGCATCACCGCTTCACCGACAGGGTTGACTCCGTAAGCATTCTTCGCCCAACGCATCGGGTCGGCACTCTTTGGAGGCAACAAATCAATGGTTCTCACAAGGGCAGGCAGTGCGAGCGGTTTCGCATATCGAAGGATCACGACGCTGGACACTCCAACAGCTTCGATGGTGCCGTTCGTCCATCCTGGGAAGAATTCCATCACCGACCGCCATGTCTTCTCTTGTTCGTCTTCGGTGAGGCCGCGCTTCGGGCTGCGGAGCACCACAACGGCTTCGAGGTGCCGCGGGCAAACGTCCGCGTTATGTCCATCGTTCGGAACCCAGTGAAATTCGAGCCAAACGTTGTGCGCATTGCCTCCGGCGATTCGATTCGCAACCTGTTGGATGACGGCTGCCTCTTCCGCGTCTACGCGCTGAAGGTACACGAGGTTTTCATGACGCCGCTTTGCGCTATTCCAACGTTCGAGGTCGTAACCGACGATGGTCATTCGGTCCTCGTCCTCCACCGCGAAGCGCTGAATCTGCGATAGATCCTTCTCGGTGACGTGCTCTGCAATGAGGGCCGGCTGCGGGCGACGTGGATTCGTCGCGTCGGGGTTCACTTCCTTGACGTCGAGCGCAACGTCGAATCCAAGAATCTCGTTGTAATCGACTTCCCGCTCGTAGATTCGCACTAGCCGGAAGTCGCTCCTTCGGAGCAGCTCACGCTCTTCCCTCTTCTCTGAGGTCGTCTGAGTGACCCTGACGATCGGTGACTCGACAGTCTCGTCCAGCATCCAGTCGTCGTTCTCCTGTTTGGTGAGCGTCATCTCGAAGGAGCGAAGGTGCTCGGCGACGTACGGGGGAGTCTCGCTCAAGGCGAAGCTGAAATCAGGCTCGAACTCCAGGATGTCGTGCAGTTCGGGTGGGACGCTGGTGTACCTGCCTCCCGTCAGCGCTGCCAAGGTGCCGCGTCTTTGGTGAAGCTTCCATCCCTCGTACTCGTGCTTGAGTGAGGCCGACCGCTTGAGCGCCAGCCGAATCGCTGCGATAACGCCGCTGAAAGCCGACATTAGAAAAAGCCAGCTTGCATTCTCGTTGAGAACGGTAGAAACAGATTCAGGCGCTCCAGCGGCGAGCAGGCGAACGATGAGCGTCGCAAGAATCAGACTAATGAAAATCATCCACCACGGGTCGCGGCCTCTCGACAGCGCGAATTGAACAAGTCCTTCGCTGTTCTCCTTCTTCTGCCTAAGAACGAACACCGCCAATCGATGCAAGACGAGGAGTAACCATCCCTCGACGCTCACGAAAGGTAGCCCGAGCACGATAAGGAGAAGCCACCAACCTGTGGCATCCCACGGGAGCCAGGAGTATGAGACGCCCGGAAAGAACAGTGACAGGCACAGCAAGCCGGGGAGGATGAACGTAAAGCCGGCCCAGCGACCTGCCTTGGCGAACCCTGTCCAGGGAATGGGTCGCCGTGCATCCAGTCGCGCGGTACCTCCAAGCTCCCTAAGGTTGACTGGCTGGAGCGCGGGGTTGAGGGATTTCTTCAGCACTCGCAGTCCCATGGCACCCATGGCGATTGCCGTTCGCTTTCTCATGTGTCCTCCAATAGATGCTGCTAACGCTGGTTCGTCGTTTACGCGCTAACTGTAAGTAGTCATCGCTCGCCGAGCTGCGAATCCTGTCGCGACGACGAGACATCAGGGATATCCGCGCTGGGCTGCGGCCGAAGCACGTTCGTTTTCCACCACTTGCTGATGGTCTCCAACCAGATGATGAGCGATAGCAGGACAAGAGCGACGAATATGATTGCCACTGGATCGGAGAAGACCGTCGGGAGAAGCCATATGGCGAATGCCTTACCGACAACGCTGACAGTCGCTCGAAGCAAGGCCCACGAGGCTGCCGAAGCGTTCGGTCCGAACTTGATCGGCTTCGTCTCAAGCAACGTGAGTCTGTGGATCAGGCGCCGAATGAGGCCCCACAGCGCATCCACAATCTCCTGAACCCAGGGCGGTGGCTGATGGTTGTACGCGGCCCGCACGCGCTCCTCGGTGAAGTAGACGATGGCCAACACCAAGGACATCGCGACCAACGAACCTGATGTCTCGTCTAGCCCGCCCAGCATCGTGGTCGCGACAATGGGCACCATGGTGGCGACCAAGGCGCCGAGTATCAAAGAGATCAGCAGGCGAGCACCCTTGTTCGTGTCGATACGCCGCACCCATGGCGCTCTGGCAACCGCGCGCATTAGCCTCGCGAAGGGTCTGTCATCCGGAATATCGCGGTCGGCCATTCCCGATAGTTCCGGCCCCAGGTTTCTATTCCTGAAGAATGTGACCGCGGTAACGATGGCGAACGTGATCACCCACGAGAAGAGGTTGGCCGTCTGGAGCAAAACGCCGAGTGCGACGATTGCCCCGACGGGAATCGCTGCAGCAATGACCCGGCCGAGGATGTGGTTGGTTGTGAGGTTCATGGTGCGATGGCCCTTTCTAGATAGCTACTTCTTCATCCGATTGAGAAGGGAGATAGTTGCGGGATTGACTTCGAATGGCGCACCGAGCAAGTCATGGATCAGATCGAAGCTCTCTTCCATGGCAACGCTGGGGATGCCACCCGGCCACCTCATGAAGAGAACGTTGCTCGCCCTTGTGCTCGTCGTAGGAATGAATACGACGACAGCGCTGACCTGGATGCCGTGCGGATTCAACGCCTCTCGATAACGCTCGGTGGCCAGCGCCATATTTTGACTGGCGATCCACTTGCCTTCGACGTGTGGGCCGAGGCCTCGGAAGGCAAGAGTGCGGCTCGGGTGATGTTCAAGCCGTGGGATGGGGACTGACCAATAGAGACCTGGAGCCCAGAACTTCACGTCCACTAGCAAGAGGTCGTTCCCAGTACTGATTCCGAAATCTACGTCGCCAGAGAAACGCTTTCCGTCGCGACTCGAGGTTGGAATGCTGAGGCCGTGGTCCACTCGGTACGTGAGCCCCACGGAGCCGTGCAATTGCGCGACAGCCGAGGCGAAGTTTTTCAGGTTTCGTGCATACAAGGCCTCGCCTTGCTCGCCACGGCGACCTGAGCTTCCGAAGGTCTGGCTCAATGAAGGTGAGGTGCTCTGGCTCCGCTGCAGGGAAAATGGGCTAACCATCAACAACCTCCTCGGTACGGATGTCGGGCACGGGCAGCGGCGTGCCATGATCGCCGACAAGCGTGTTCTCGGACAGATTCCCGTCTGCGGTGAACCGAGCTGAAGTGCTTGTGTTGTGTTTCCTGCGGATAACGGCCGCGGTAATGAAGGCTCCGCCGATCAGGCTTAGGGCCACGAACACGGGGAGCAGATTCCATTCCTCTGAGGGATTTGAGTCGTCCGGCTTCGGCCTTTCGGCCTCCTCCTCAATGCGAGGTGAGTCCGAGACTGCTGGTTTCTCGTCCTCGGGCTTCGTGGTCGGTGAAGGCTCCTCTGGCTTGGCGTCCTCGGCGCACTTCGACTTTGCCTTGCCGTAGAAGCTCACATGGGCGTCTGCCAGGTACTTGAACCCATTGGTGGCAAGGAGTGCAACTTGGAACTTGCTCTCATACGTATGCAGGCTGGCCACACCGCAGGTCGGTCGAGTGACAACCAGAGTGGAGCCCTCGAAGCTCACATCTGGGAGAGCCGTTTCGGTAGACACGCCAATCAATGAGTGCCTCGGGCGATAGGGGAGGACCGTTGCCTCTATGAACTCGGTACCCATCCCCTCGGCTAGCACCGGTAGCAGGCTGAAGTCGACTTGCCCAGAGTCAGTGTCGTCGGATGCTGCGAACCTCAGCGACAGGTCACCGGTCCCTGAACCGGGGCCACCACCGCCCGGGTGGGAGAAGATGACATGGATCCCGTCTCGTTCCAATGACGGATCGCTTGTGGGTGCGGGCGGATAGCGCGGATAGTCGTTGAAGGCGGGGATAGAGCTGTACCAGTTGGGCGCAGACCACTCGGCCGTAACTTCGGGGTACCCGCGTTCACTGTCTCCGTCTGCTGCGACTGCCGGAGTCGCGATGGCCAGGACCAGTGCAACCGTGAGTGAGCAGAGAGCTATTGGCGCTCGACCTGTAATCCGCTTCGCGCTCATGCCAGCCTCTCTTTCTTTCGTACTTCGACTGTAGATACGAAAGTGAGACTTGCTTGAGAATTACGTGTCGAGCTTCGCGTTGGATTGGAGAGCGCTTGCTTCGATTCGCGCCTTCTCCTTGTTTATTGCGCGGGACACCGTTGACTTGTGGACGCCGAACATCGCGCCGATCTCTTCGAGAGTGTGTCCCCTCACCAGGTACAACTGGTAAACGCCTCGCTCTTGGTCCTGAGATAAGGCGCTTGGACGCCCTCCGACCCGACCACGGGCGCGAGCGGCAGCTAGGCCAGCCTTTGTCCGCTCCGAAAGCAAGTCACGCTCTAGCTGAGCGAACGCAGTCCGGACGGTTATCATCGCGTCACCCATTGGGCCTTCGACAGTCAGGCCTTCGGTAAGAGATCTGAATTTCACACCACGTTGCTTTAGCTCATCAAGAAACTCAAGAAGGTTTCGTGTGCCGCGCCCGAGTCGGTCGAGCTTCCAGACCACAAGTGTGTCGCCAGAGCGCGCCAGATCCAGCAACCTGTCTAATTCCGGCCTTCTGGCCTGCATCCCCGACACCCCCTTATCCACGAAGATGCGATCACAGCGTGCCGCTTCCAGTGCGTCGATTTGCAAGTCGGTGCTCTGATCTCCAGTTGAGACTCGGGCATAGCCGAGCTGGTACCCGCGCTGTTCCATAACTCATCTCGCTCTCTGTATTTCGACGCTTAGATTTCGCGACGAGTTTAGAGACCGGTTTTCGCCGTCCTTCGAAACGAATACGCGCTCCTCGAGTAGCGCGTCAGAAACGAACGTTTTAGACTCGACGCCTTTTCGTGATGGGATGCGTGTCGTAACCCGGTGGAGTACCCGCCTTGCCACGAGGCCAAGTCTCGTAGCGGGGCTGTGCGCTTGACCCTCAGGGCGCGGTCAACTGCGCAACCACGAGGTACCCGACGAGCGCGAGCCCTCCTGCCAGGGTGAGCCAGAGTGACCAACTAACCATCACGTGCTTTCTCCAAGCCACGTCTGATGTGACCGTGATCTGTCTGGTCAGTTGATCCAGCAAGTCTTCACGACGAAGGCTCCTGGCCAGCCTGCTTGGGGTCCAGTGGCGAGCGTGGCCGAAGTAGATGTAGTTGTGCCTCGCCTCTCGCTTCGCTTTTCGTCCCCTCAATCTGGGAGCCACGCCCACAGACGCAAGAACTATTGCGCTCACTAGGAAGATGACGGCGCAGATCAACAGCACGGCGAACCAAAAGCCGTCGCGGTTGAATACACGGTCGGTCGAGACCAAGATCGCCACGGTCGCGATCAAGGCGGAGTCGATACCGAAGGCAAATCCCGCTTTGGCATCGGCCTTGCTCGTCCAGTCGAGTTGGGCTTGATGAATGCGCCAAGCGTTATCCAGCGCATCTCGCTTGCTCACTTAAATGTCCTATGAAAGTTGGACGTGTAGTAGGAATACTGTTTTTTCCTAAGGTCGACTGTGAACGGCCCAGACCAGATGTTCTTTCCCGCCGCCGAATATAGGGCCGACGGCTCAAGCGCGTCATAGGTGCCTTTGCCAATAATCGTCCGGTGGGAGTTGCTTTGCCGGAGATCGCTCAATTTCGCGGCCAGGTTAGGTGCAACCCCTGCCGATAGGACGTCGTTGTTGTTCCGTATTCCTACCTTGACCAGCAGGACATCACCCGAAGCGATGCCGGTCATTTGCCGGAGATCCCAATCGCTTTCACGAATTGATTTGAATTTCTGTTGAATGGCTGGATTGAGCATCGTATTCACTGCGAAATTTATCTTGAGTGCTGCTTTGACCGCCCGCGTTTGGCGAGATGGTCCTGTAAATACGCCCATTACTCGGTCGCCGTCAAAGCTGCGGATGTGGCCATCGTCCGAGCGAATGATTCGGACTGCGCACTTCAGAAATGCTGATATCACGCTAGCTACTGTGCTTCGAGGGGAGATTGCCATTAGCCCTGATGAGTCGACCATGTCCGTATAGAGGTACGTCGCCTTCACACTTGATGCTTTATTTCCGACAAGCGTGTCAGTGTCCGCGACCTGCGTTGAACCGGTTTGCGCCTGCACGACAGTCCAATCATCGGAAAGTCCCGCGATCGCATTGGTTATATCTTCGCTCAAGCTCATCTCATGCTCCTGTCGGTTTCCGTTTGTGGGCACTCCCGTAGTAGGCGAAGTACTTGCCTCCGACCTCCACATAGGAAGGCTCTTCCCACAAGCTATTTCCCAGCGCGTCTTTCCAGGTATCTCCGTAGGCGAGCATCCATGTGTCCGAATCGGCGAATGTGCGTTCTGGCCGTCCACGTATTTCGCTGAGCTTCGCGGCCAGGTTCGGAGCTGAGCCGATCGAGGCTATGTCGTTATCGTTCCGAACACCGCCTCGAATTAGCAATGCTTCGCCGGATGCGATGCCCGTCGCGTGTTTCACCTGGCGCGGGCCCCCACTCCAGGCAATCCATCGACTCGCCTTATCAGAGATAACTTCTTGGACCACCCAATTGATATCGAAAGCAGCTCGGACCGCACGCATTTCCTTCTGATGACCGACAAAGATTCCCATCACCCTGTCGCCATCAAAACTTTTGATCTCTCCTCCGTGTGCTTTGATCAGCGAACTGCAGGCGTACAGAAACGACTTGATGATTTTTGCGGCATCAACAGTTGTCAGGTTCTGGCCGAGGCTTGAAGACTCGGCCAAATCGGAATAGAGAAACGTAGCTGGGATTTGAATCCCGGTAGTCGTCATCAAGCCAAGGGCACTCGTATCGGGGATTTTTTCACTCTGGCGTACTTCCCAAGTGCTCACTATGAAGGAATTGATCTCGGACTCAATGCGGTCGGCCAGCGCCAAGATAACTCCTACCTGATAATGGTTTGACGATAGCGCTTGCCAGGGACAGCAGAGGGCACTTGTCCGGGGCAACCCCTACTCTCGGGGTAACGACCCTGTCACTCCCGGAGGCGAAGTCATGGCATTCTGCCGCTGTTGTTTCATCTCAACAATCCCGCCAGGCTTCTCCCACACACAGAGACCCGTGATGGTTTGTGGCGAATGCGAACCTCACTTCGGGAATCCAGACAAGACTGCACTCGCTCACGAAAAAATGATGGAGCGCCTGAGGGCTTCCCATGCCGGGGCGATGGAACGCTTGGACGGACGGCGCCAGACGTTAGAGCATCAGCTCGGTGAGGCACAAAGACAGATCCAGAGGCTGACCGAGACAATCGTGTCGGATTATAGGCAACGCCCAATCGGCGACGTACAGAATGTCGTAGAACAAGCCGTGGTGAGCGACGCATCCCGGCGAGCGGACTCGGCGGCGAAGGCACGGGACCGTGTCATGGGCGCTGTTTTCCGGATAGATGAGCTGCACCATGAAGAAGGAGAGAGTTGCAGCTGCGGGAAACGGGTCACGGAGTGCAAAGAGTTCGTCGCCCTCGGGTTCATCAGGGATACGTATTATCGGTGGGAGAACCGCCAGATCGACCGGCTAAATGAGGGCAAGCCTCACGGCCTACCGCTTGATCATCCGAAGGGTAAGTCCTTCAAGGGGCGCAGGCATGAGTGGAAAGGACTGCCATCGACGGTGCTCCAAGATTGAGGCGTCCCCGTTCAGATGCTGCGGTGCCTAGCTTTCATCGGAGCTGGTCCCACCGTTGGGCTCCGGACGGGTTCCTTCGAACCCCATCTTGAGGTCGTCCAGGTAGATGAACGACCTCGCCCCGGCTTCTGGTCCATGGTCACATGCATGTTGCAGATGAGCTGGTGCGACCAGACGGCAGCAGGATGATCTCGCTCGGTCGCGATGAGCAGGCAAGGAACGTAGCGCTGCTTCGCTTGCCTTCGCTGGACCGGCAATGGCTCTAACCCACTGGTTGCGTTGTCCCCGTTGCGTTGTTCACGTTTCGCTTTTTAACCCGAGTACCCGTTTTCGGGATATCGAGTTCACTTGCCGCGCTCATCTCAGCGAATCGTTCGAAGAGGCGCTTTTGTCGGTCGAACCCGTTCGGTGTTTTGCGGAAACCGAACCGTGCATCTATGAGTTTGTCGAGAGCGTTGTGTGCGTCGATCAGATCGGGTGGCATGTTCAATGGGTTATAGAGATCTGCGAGCGTTCGCCCTGGATGTGCCGAGCGGGCCGCCAAGATTGCTTGACCAGCCGCGATAATCCTTGTCTCTTCCTGAGCTGTGAGAGCGGGTAGAGGGAAGGTATTCCAAACGATCGTGTTCGAGAAGCTTGGATCGGACTTGAGACGGCCACCGACTGTCTTCTGCCAGGCGATCATCATGCTCGAAGACGCGATGGCAAATTGCAGCCCTGTGGGATCAACTACCGAATAAATCTTCATCCCGATCACCGTGGTCGGCTCCAAATAGCCGACAGTCATATAGCGGCGATTCTCGGTGAATGTCTGCGGTATCGCGAGGAATCTCTCGGTTGGCTGTCGATCCTCGCCAAATAGAGTCGGGGTGTCCGCCAACTTATTGGTGGCCGGACGATCGGAATTGCGCCTGTCGTCCGCCAACTTCGCCACGCGGCGTTTGAGGACTGGAGAAGAGGTGACATCCACTGTTGGGGCATCGCTGAGCCACAGGCACCACCGTTCGAGCCCGTTGATGAAATCCTCTCCGTTGGAGAACGGACGAAGGTACTTCGCCGCGATGGGGTCGGCCTTCGCCTCCTTGTAACCCGCTGCGTTCAGCACCAGATTCTTGAAGTCGATCGGATTGGACCCAGATGAGACTCTCGCGAGAGCGGGGGACAGGGGTTCAGCGCGACCCTCGACAAAATGCTCACCAAGGTCCAACAAGTAGGCATTGATGTAGCTGGCCTCGATCTCGTCCGGTGCACCTTTCGCATTCGAATAAACGAAGAGCTTTGGCGGTGTAGTCGCCTTGTCGAAACCAATGATCACGCAATGCACTGCTGCCGCTCCGAAGGCCTCGGACTCCCATACGAACGTGCGGTGGGCGAAGGCGATTCGCCAGCCATCCTTGTAGATAGGTCGGAACAGGCTGGCAACGGACTGGCCCATGGCGATGGAGTTTGTCGTAACGAACGCGAACTTCGACCTGTCTTTGCCTCGAAGGTATGACAGTGACTTCGCATGCCAGGCAGTGACAAAATCGAGGTTGCCGTTGTAGTTATCGCCCCATGCGACCTTCAGGGCGGCTACTTCGTCCTTGCTGCGCTCTTTGTGGCCGTGGAACGGGGGATTGCCGAAGACGTATGTATGGGTACCCGCTGCAACGGCATCGTTCCAGTTGGTTAAGAGCGCGTCCCCATGGACGATATTTGCAGCGTCCTCGATGGGCAATATCTGGGGAGGCTCCCCGATCTCTCCGAGTCGTTGGGCCACCTTGTGCTGCATGAGGAACATGGCGGTTTGCGCGATTTTCACGGGCCACCAGTTGAGCTCTACACCGCCGAATTGCTCCGGGCGCACCTGTAGACCCCAGGTTGCGTCAAGCGCATAGTCGACCTCGTCCCTGAGTTCCCGGACTCGCTTAATGATCCGAAACTCGATGTCCGCCATTTCGCGGTAGGCCACAATCAGGAAGTTGCCACACCCACATGCTGGGTCGAGGTACTTATAGGTACCAATTTCTTTGTGGGGCTTCTCTAACTCAGAAATCGACGCCCATGCACGTTGCAGTCGTTCCTCAATCCCATCGAGAAACATCGGCCGGAGGAGCTTCAAGATGTTCGTCTCGGTGGTGTAGTGAGACCCTGATTTGCGGCGTTCCTCGCGGGAGGACATCCCCTGGAACAGGCTTCCGAAGATCGCGGGTGAAATGCCCGACCAGTTAATCTCCGTGGCGGTCACGAGCGCGTCGCGCATCTTTCTGTCAAAGAAAGGAATTTCGATTCGCTTCTTGAAAAGACCCCCATTCACGTGTGGGAAGGCTTGAAGCTCGGCTGGGACCTTCGACCGATCTTCTGTATTCAGAACCTGGAACAGAGTGTTGATTGCAGCTCCGACGTCCGAGCCGTCTTCCGACGTTCTGTTCTTGATATAGAGCTCAAAAAGGTCTGGTTCCCAAAGACCTACGACATCGTCCCCATATAAGAGGAACAGGAGGCGAGTCATGAAGATGGCGCTGTCTTCGGCATGCTCGCTGTTGTCTTCAGGATCGACATCTCCGAGCAGCGCATCGTAGAGTTTCCCCATGTCACGGGCTGCCTTGATGGAAACAGCCTCGGCGGTCCCACCTTGTCGTTTCGGGGCAACGTATCCGGCAAGAAATGCGAAGCGCTGGACGTACTTAGGCAAATCCTTCAGCTGGAAGCTGAGTGGGGGATCATCTGATTCGAGATCTGTGAGGACAATTGTGTCGAAGTCAGCTGACACGATATAGCGGGGAAACTCGTGAGCCTTGATGTCGCCGCCTTCGAGGTAGTCGACGGCCTGGGACGTTCCTTTTCCCGAGTCCTTACCCAGGCTCTTGTGCTCCGCGATCATTACGCCGGGCATGAACACGTCGATGCTTCCATCGCCACCAGTAGAAGCACGCCGAGCACTCCGCTCAAAGATGGCGAGCTGTCTCCGCTCAACACCAAAGATCTCGAAGAAGGCGTTCCACCAAGACTGCGCCTCTGCACGCTCTCTAGATTCACCATTCCAGTCGGATATGAACTTTCGGGCCCGTGACTGCATCTCAGTGAGGCTCAATGGTTTCGGGGCAGTGGAAGTCTTAGCTGGCACATGCTCACCATAGTGTTAGTGTGCGACATTCCCGGTTAGCCGGATCTGAAGCACTTTCTGTGGTCCCGCTACTCTGACCGCATGAAGCATCAACCACCGCACCCTCAGCGCTACTACGCCCGGTTTAAGGAGCCACCTAATGAACGGGTGCGGGTTGAGATGTTCCTGGAGGCCGCCGACGACTATGCCTCGTTGCAGCAAACGTTCCCGTTGCCCGATCTTCCCTCCGGTCATAACGGAGCCGTAAGCGATCGCCTTTACTGGGTCGTAGTCCTGCACGCCGCGTTGCTTCGGAAGTTCTTCGCCTATGGCGAGCAAACAGAGCTTCACAGAGTGATAGGGGCTGCTAGGAGCAGGTTCGTCACCGACAACCCACGGGTCGCCGCCAACCTTATGGAGATGGAGAGGTTTGCGAAATCCACTACAGTCCCGTCGCGCCTTGCCGATACTCCCGAAGGCGGGTCCGTGTCAGCTTGGGAGCGCGTAATCATTGATCTCTATGGAAGGCATCTTCACAGCGACTTCGGAAAGTGGCACGCCTCCAAGCGGTTCCTCCACCGGTCGAACACCATTCGCTACATATGAATGGTGCCGCGCTGCTGCCGCCGTGATTAATACCCTGGCCAACGTGATTCGTGACGGTGCCGAGAATGGGGTGATCGACTTGGCTGACGATCACCAGCCTTACTTCACGAACGATGGCGAACTGAATCGGAGCTAGCTGTTGCCGTCCCCGTGTCGTCCCCGCAGAACCGAAACGCGTGCATCCAGCGCCGCAATCGACAGCGGATGCAATGCATGCAATCAGTGAAATGCACGTTCAGTCCGAATCAGACGCACTCGTAATGAGAAGGTCGTCAGTTCGATTCTGACAGGCGGCTCCACAAAAGATGCCCGATCTGCGCGCCAATCTAGACGGGCTCCGTTGTCGTGGCCGGCCGAAGATGCTTACAGTTTGAGCCTGGGAGCAATAATCACCAGGCCGGTGCGGACCGTGTGCCAGAGGTGCCGCGGATGCCGTGGGGACGGATCTGCTCAGTCCGTCAGCGAACGACTGAGCACAGACAGCGTCGCCGATTGCGCGGCGCGCGCGCTCGCTCCTCGTCGCTCCACGAGGAGTCCCACGATGGACTCGGTCACGAGCATGAGCGCTGCGCGCGAGGTGTGCACGAGCTCGTCTCGGAACGAGTCGCTGATGGGGGCGACGACCAGGGCAATGTCGCAGAGCTGGGCTGCGGGGGAGTGGGGGAAGGCCCCAGTTGCGCACGAGCGCACCGAGGTCGAGCTCGATCCCGCCGATCGCGGGGATGCAGGTCATGACAGTGAACGCGGCGAAAGCGGCGATGATGAGCGCCGTGCGCACTCGTGCGGTCGGTTTGGGTGGCAAGGTGACGGAGGCAGCCGATGACCTATGCGGGCGGGAGACCGTGCGGGAGACAACGGTTGCCGGAGCTCGGACAACCCTCTCGCTCGGTCGGCGCTCGCACGGCGGGGCGTGGCCGCTCGCCTACGTCGTTGACGGCCGTCTGGTGACGACGTTCCCAGTGAAGTCTCGCGAGCAGGTCCTGACCGAGTGGGATATGGAGGCTCCCAAATTGCGTTGGAACGCTGTCGTACCGCCACGGTCACGCAGCCGTGAGTGAGCACAACTTCAGCACGACGCGCCCAGCCTTGCAAATTGGGTGGATCCTCCCAGCATTGCGTCCCCCGTCCGGGGGTTACCATATCTCGCATCCACTCAGCACGAGGGCTCGGAGACGCGATGACGCAATCACACCAGACCGAGGAGGATGCGCCTGCCGAGACGCGCATCAACAAGCCGGTCTTCTTCGGCTCGGCGATTGGAATCATCGCCATTGCGCTGTGGGCCATGCTGGCTCGCGACAACGCGTCCGTGGTCATCGGGACCGTCGTGGGGTGGGTTTCCACCAACCTCGGTTGGTACTACATCCTCATCGTCACTCTGGTGTTGATCTTCGTCATCATCGCGGCCTCGTCCCGTGTGGGCAAGACCAGGCTGGGGCCCGACCATTCGCGACCGCAGTTCAGCCTGTTCACCTGGACTGCCATGCTTTTCGCCGCCGGCATCGGTATCGACTTGATGTTCTTCTCCGTGGCGGAGCCAGTGTCCCAGTTCCTGGCTCCACCGACCGGAGATGGTGAAACCATCGAGGCCGCACGCCAGGCCATAGTGTGGACATTGTTCCACTATGGGATAACGGGCTGGGCCCTGTACGCGCTGATGGGGCTGGCCTTCGGATACTTCGCCTACCGCCACAACCTTCCGCTGAGCATCCGTTCAGCGCTGTATCCGATATTCGGCAAGAAGATTCACGGACCGATCGGCCACTCCGTGGATATCGCGGCAATGCTGGGCACCATCTTCGGGATCGCTACGACTCTCGGTATCGGTGTCGCCCAGCTGAACTTCGGCTTGACGTTCCTGTTCGGGGTTCCGCAGAACGTCTTCGTGCAGATTGCGCTTATCGCGCTTGCCGTGGTGATGGCGACAATCTCCGTACTGTCGGGGGTGGAGAAAGGAATCCGGCGTCTCGCAGAACTCAACGTGATCCTGTCAATCGCCCTGATGCTCTTCGTCCTTATCGCCGGGAAGACGAGCTTCCTGCTCGATGGGATCGTCCAGAACTTCGGCGACATGATCAGTCGATTCCCCGCCCTCACACTGCAGACGTTCGCGTACGACCGACCCGGGGACTGGCTGAGCGGATGGACGTTGTTCTTCTGGGCCTGGTGGATCGCCTGGGCACCGTTCGTCGGCCTGTTCCTGGCGCGAATTTCACGCGGTCGTACCATCCGAGAGTTCGTCGTCGGAACTCTGGTCGTGCCGTTCATCTTCATCCTGCTGTGGATATCCATTTTCGGAAACAGTGCGCTCGACATTGTCATGGGCGGCAATAGCGAGTTCGGCGATGTGGCGATGAACCAACCGGAACGAGGGTTCTATTCGCTCCTGGCTGAGTACCCTGGGGCCCCGATCACTGCAGCGATCGCAACCTTCACGGGGCTGTTGTTCTATGTGACCTCCGCAGACTCGGGTGCCCTGGTGATGTCGAACTTCACGTCGCACCTCAAGGATTCGGGTTCTGATGGTCCGAAGCCGGTCCGGCTCTTCTGGGCGGTGGCGACAGGCTTGTTGACGCTGGCGATGCTGTTGGTCGGTGGCATCCCGACACTGCAGAATGCCACCATCATCATGGGCCTGCCGTTCTCAGTGGTCCTGTTGTTCATCATGCTGGGTTTGTACAGGGCGCTCAAGGTGGAGAAATCGCTGGCAGACAGCTACGTAACCCGGCTGCCCGGCCTGTTGTCGGAGCGCGGAGGGCCATCGGCGCGCGGCCGCAATTGGCAGCATCGGCTTTCCCGCGCGATGAGCTATCCGGGGCCGCGCCAGTCGGAGCGGTTCGTGCAGAACGTTGCGCTTCCTGCCTTGCAGATGGTCCGTGACGAACTCGAAACCAAAGGAGCCGACGTCACCCTCACAGAAGGAGTGGTTGAGGAGTTCAAAATCCCCTTCGTCGACCTGGTCGTGTCGATGGGCGAAGAGCGGGACTTCCAATACCAGATCTACCCGGTGAGGTACGAGATTCCGAGTTATGCCATCCGGTCGGTTTCGGCCGACGGCACCTACTACCGTATGGAGGTCTTCTCCCTGGAGGGCAGCCGTGGCTATGACCTGATGGACTACGACAAGGATCAGTTGATCTCGGATGTACTCGACCACTATGAGACCCATCTCGAATTCCTGCACCTGAATCGCGCCGAGCCGGGCAACACCGCGGTGACCGGCGACTGACAGCGGCAGCACCCTGACTCTGGAGGACAGATTGAGCACGACGGCCACACTCTTCATCGATGGAGCTTGGGTGGAAGCCGCGGATGGCGGCACCCGCGAGATTCATTGCCCGGCGAATGGCGATCTTGTCGGAACCGTGTCCGAGGCGACGGTGGCGGATGTTGAAGCCGCGATTGCAGCAGCCCGTGCTGCCTTCGATCGTGGCGAGTGGTCGACCACTCCCGCGCCGGTTCGCGGTGACTTCCTGTTGCGCGTCGCCGACGAGTTGCGTCGCCGCAAGGGTGACTTTGCCCGCGCGGAGTCGCTCGATACCGGAAAGCGGCTGGTTGAGAGTGAGCTCGACATGGATGACATCGCTGCCTGCTTCACCTACTTCGGCAAGACCGCAGGTCAGGATGCCGGGCGGGTAGTGGATGCCGGTGATGAGAGCGTGGTGAGCCGGGTGGTCTACGAGCCGGTTGGGGTCTGTGGCCTCATCGCGCCGTGGAACTATCCGCTCCTTCAGTCGGCATGGAAGATCGCGCCGGCACTCGCCGCGGGCAACACATTCATTCTGAAGCCGAGCGAGTTGACCCCGCACACTTCGATGCTCATGGTGGAGATGTTGCACGACCTGGGGCTTCCAGCCGGTGTGGCCAACCTCGTGCTGGGTGCAGGCGCCGTGGCCGGCGCGCCGCTGTCGACGCATCCGGACGTCGACCTGGTGTCCTTCACCGGCGGGCTCGAAACCGGCAGGACCATCGCGGCAGCAGCAGCGGCCACGGTGAAGAAGGTGGCCCTGGAGCTGGGCGGAAAGAACCCGCATATCGTCTTCGCCGACGCGTTGTTCGACGAAGCCCTTGATAACACCCTCAACGGCGCGTTCCTGAACAGCGGCCAGGTTTGCTCGGCGGGTGCGAGGCTGATCGTGGAGGAATCCATCGCGGAGCAATTCGTGACGGAACTGGTGCGGCGGGCGCAGCAGATTCGGTTGGGAGGGCCATTCGATCCCGAAGCGGAGACCGGCCCCCTGATTTCCGAGGCGCACCGAGACAAGGTCACCGCCTATGTGGAGAAGGGTGTCGCGGAGGGTGCGCGGGTACTCTGCGGCGGCACCTGGGGCACTGGTGCGCTTGAGCAGGGCTACTACTACCTGCCCACCGTTCTCGATCAGGTAACCCGCGGAATGTCTGTCCTGGTCGACGAGGCGTTCGGTCCCGTCGTCACAGTGGAGACGTTCACCGACGAGGCGGAGGCTGTCGCCATTGCGAACTCCACCCACTTCGGGCTGGCCGGCGCGGTGTGGTCTCAGGACGCCGGTAAGTGCCAGCGGGTGGCCAAGGGTCTGCGCCACGGAACAGTCTGGATCAACGACTTCCACCCGTACCTGCCGCAGGCAGAGTGGGGTGGGTTTGGACAGTCCGGCGTCGGCCGCGAGCTGGGCCCGGCCGGCCTTTCCGAATACCAGGAGGCGAAGCACATCTATCAGAACATCAACCCGCAGGTCACCGGATGGTTCACCGAACGTTAGGAGCTCAGCAATGACTTCGACTACCTCAGAAACTGTGGACGATTTCGACTATGTCGTCGTGGGAGGCGGCTCGGCAGGGGCGGCGCTGGCCGCCCGGTTGAGCGAGGACCCGTCGGTTCAGGTCGCATTGGTGGAAGCCGGGCCGGATGATCGGGGGCTGGACGTCGTCCTGAATCTGGGCCGGTGGATGGAGCTGCTGGAGTCGGGGTACGACTGGGATTACCCGATTGAGCCGCAAGAGTTCGGCAATTCCTTTCTGCGCCATGCACGGGCCAAGGTGCTGGGAGGGTGTTCCAGCCACAACTCCTGCATTGCCTTCTGGGCGCCGGAAGAGGATCTGAACGATTGGGCGTTCAAGTACGGAGCTGAGGGTTGGGAGGCCGCGAACACCTTCCGCCTGTTCACGCGGCTGGAGTCCAACGAAGACGAGGGCGAGCACCACGGTCACGATGGCCCCGTGCATATCATGAACGTTCCGCCCAACGACCCGTGCGGTGTCGCCCTGCTCGATGCGTGTGAGCTGGTTGGTATCCCCAGGGTGACCTTCAATTCCGGCAAAACGGTGATCAACGGGGCAAACTTCTTCCAGATCAACCGGCGGGCAGACGGTACCCGTTCGTCATCATCCGTCTCCTACATCCATCCCATCGCCGATCGGCAGAACCTCACGCTGCTCACCGAGCTTCGCGCGAGTCGGCTCAACTTCGACGCGAACCTGCGCTGCACCGGTGTCGATGTGGTCGACGGGTCGTACGGAAAAACCCGCACCCTTTCGGCGCGCACGGAGGTGATTCTCTCTGCGGGAGCAATCGATTCGCCGAAGCTGTTGATGCTGTCGGGAATCGGCCCCGCCGACCACCTCACCCAATGCGGCATCGAAGTACTGGTCGATTCTCCCGGGGTCGGTGAAAACCTGCAGGATCACCCAGAGGGTGTCATTCAGTGGGAGGCAAAGAAGCCGATGCCTGAGACGTCGTCCCAGTGGTGGGAGATCGGAATCTTCAGCCCCACTGAGGGGGGCCTGGACAGGTCGGATCTGATGTTCCATTACGGTGCCGTGCCGTTCGATATGCACACGCTGCGGCAGGGGTTTCCCAGCACCCAGAACGGCTTCTGCTTGACACCGAACGTGACGGCGGCGCGCTCCCGCGGAACGGTCCGGCTGCGTAGCATGGACTTCCGCGACAAGCCAATGGTCGACCCCCGTTACTTCACAGATCCGCACGATATGCGTGTCATGGTGGCGGGCATTCGCAGGGCGCGGGAGATTGTGGCGCAGCCGCCCATGGCCGAGTGGGCGGGGGAGGAGCTGTACCCCGGGCCGGACATTCAGAGCGATGAGCAGATCGTTGAATACATCAGGAAGACCCACAACACCGTCTATCACCCGGCGGGTACGGTACGGATGGGCGCGGTGGGGGACCGGATGGCTCCACTCGACCCGCAGTTGCGGGTGAAGGGGGTGTCAGGGCTGCGGGTGGCAGACGGGTCGGTCATGCCCACCCTGGTCTCCGTCAACCCGAACATCACCACCATGATGATCGGCGAGCGTTGCGCCGAGCTCATCGCGGCCGACCGCGACGCTCTCTGGTTGAACAGCTAGTGTCAGACCATGAAGCGCATCACATACAGCGGCGGATCCATCGTGACAGGCAATGCCATCACGGCGGCGCTTCTCGACTACACCACCTCGGTGGCGGATGCGGAGAACAGCGTCACCGTCGACATCACGGTGCTCGAAGAGAACGGAGAGACGTCCATTCACACTCTCCTGCTCAGCCCAGCCAGCCAGTTCGACATTGCCGACGTTGGGGGCATTTCTGAGGAGGAAGAGGCCAGGCGCTTCCCGGTGCCGGATATGCCTCAGGTCGGGATCAGCGGTGCCGTCGAGACCAGCGACGATGCCGCCCGTACTGCCGATGACTTCAACCTTGTCATGGACGAGATCGACGAGGGGCTGGGGCAGTAGCCATGGGCAAGTTCATTTACGGCACCCCTTCCATCTCCGTCGACTTCGACGATCGGGTGCTCGCTCACCTCAAAGTCGTGATCTTGTCCAAAGTGCGCCGGGGTGAAAGCTTCACGTTCTCCTGGGAGTACACGGTGGCCGCCGGAAGCGGGCACAGTTCGATCTGGATTCACCCGGCTATCCCGCTCCAGTTCGATTTCAGCGGAGGCAGGGAGCCGCGCCTCAACCGGGCCTGGGTTGAAGAGCTCGTGCGGTTGTCAAACTCTGCTGCCGGCCTACGCGTGACCCCGGAACCGCCCGACCCTGCTTAGACGCGGGCGGCCAGGGAACCGTGCTGTTCTCGACTTTGCGCCGCTGCCGCCCGACGAGTACTGTGTCAACAACTCGATTGGTGACCGACTGTTCGGTTAGTAATTACTGTTCCGATGAAGGAGATTCAATGAAGAACTCTCGTGTGCGGCTGATTGCCCCACTTGCCCTGATCACCGCATTTGCGCTCGCCGGGTGCAGCACAGCGAACCTCGGGGGTGACTCCGAAGGCGCAGAAGACGGCCCGATCAAGATTGGTGCGGTCCTCGACATCACTGGCGTCGGCGCCAGCCTCGGCGTTCCGGAGCAGAACACGCTGAACATGCTCGCCGACCAGCTCAACGAAGACGGCGGCATCGACGGCCGCGAAGTCGAACTCATCATCATCGACAACCAGTCCACCGAGGACGGCGCAGCCAAGGCCGCCAGCAGGTTGATCGAGAGCGAAGACGTCGACATCCTCATCGGCGCATCGCGCACCGGCCCCAGCCTGGCGATGCGCCCCATCGCAGAGGCCGCAAAGATCCCGATGATCTCCATCGCCGCGAACATCGCCATCGTCGATGGCTCGGAGTGGGTCTTCAAGACCGCCCAGAACGACAACGTCGTACTCGAGCGCATCATGGATGATGCTGAGGAGAAGGGCTACACCAAGCTGGCCCTGGTTCGGGATGCGAGCGGGTTCGGCGAGGGAATCGCCGACTACATCGAGGAGATGGGTGCTGATCGCGGCATCAGCCTGGTAGCAACCGAAGCCTTCGAGCCGAGCGCCACCGACTTCACCGCGCAGATGACCAACATTCGCAGCTCTGACGCGGATGCCGTCATCATCTGGGGTATCAACCCCTCGGCCGGCCTCGCCCAGAAGTCGTACGTGCAGCTCGGCATCGATAAGCCGGTCTACCACTCGCACGGCATCGCGAACCAGGCGTTCTTCGACGCGGCTGGCGACGCATCCAACGGTGTCATCGCTCCCATGGGTCGTCTGCTCGTCGCCGACCAGCTCGAAGAAGACAACGCGCAGCGTGAGGTTCTCGAGCAGTTCAAGGCGGACTACACCGAGGCATTCGGTGAAGCGCCGTCGAGCTTCGGCGGCCACGCATTCGACGCCTGGCACATCGCGGTCAACGCCATCGATGAGGTCGGCACCGACGCGGAGGAGCTGCGTGCCGAAATCGAAACCGCCGAGTTCGTCGGAATCTCCGGGGTCTTCAAGATGTCGGCTGAGGACCACTCCGGTCTCGACGCATCCGCTCTGATCCTCGCCGAGGCTCAGGACGGTCGCTGGAACCTCGTCAAGGACTAGTCGGTGCTCACCGACTTCCTCCAGCTGACGGTGGCAGGGCTGTCACAGGGATCTGTGTACGCCCTGCTCGCCATCGGCCTTATCGCGATCTACACGGTTCGGCACGTCATCAACATTGCCCAGGGTGAGTTCGCCATGCTCGCCGGGCTCGGTGCGACCTGGATGGTGTCGGTCGGCATTCCGCTGCTGCTCGCCATCCTGATCGCGGTGCTGTCGGTAACCCTCGTGGCCATCGTGATGGAGAGGTTGGTGATCGCCAGGGTCAAGAAACTGACGACCCTGACATCGCTCATCGTCACCCTGGCCGTAGCAACACTGCTGCAGGCCACCCTGCTCCTCATCTGGGGCCCCGAGGCGAAGGGGCTGCCCCGGTTCCCCGGGGAGAACCTGGTTCTCGGAGGGGTGAGTATCCGCTCGCAGGAGCTGTGGATGGTCGGTGCCCTTCTCATCGTGGGCGGCGGCATCGTGTTGTTCTACGAGAAGTCGCGGTGGGGGAAGGCGCTCCGAGCGTGCGCTGAACAGCCGGTAGCGGCGCGGCTGGTCGGCATCTCGCCGGTCGCCGCGTCGGTACTGGCGTTCGCGATCGCCGGATTTGTCGGTGCCGTCGCCGGCCTGGTGTCGTCGCCGATCTACCTGTCGATCTGGTCAGGCGGCCTGCTGCTCGGCCTCAAGGGATTCGTCGCGGCAGTGCTCGGCGGATTCTCCTCGTTCCGCGCAGCCATCGTCGGTGCGCTCCTCCTCGGCGTCCTCGAGGTCTACGTGGCCGGGTACATCGCGTCCGGGCTGAAGGATGGCGTCGCGTTCATCATCCTCATCCTGGTTCTCGTTATCCGCCCCGGCGGCCTGGTCCTCAAGCCAACCACGGTCAGGGTGTAAAGAAATGACGAAACCCACCACGCCGACCTTCGTCGGCACCATGACGCCGGGCACCGGTTTCTGGGCCAACAACAAGGGCACCGTCATCGGCTGCGCCATTCTCGTCGCCGTCATGATCATCACCCCGTTCGTGGCAACGGCATCGGTGCTCAATATCGTCGTGTTCGCGATGATCTTCGCCCTTCCGGCTATCGGGCTCAGCCTGCTGATGGGGCTGGCGGGCCAGGTGAGCCTGGGCCAGGCCGCGTTCTTCGCCATCGGCGCGTACGTGCACGCCATCCTGCTCACCAAGTTCGATTTCCCCGGCCCGCTGGCTGCGGCTCTCGGAGTTCTCGCCGCCATGCTCGCCGCACTACTCATCGGGCTGCCGCTCCTGCGGTTGCGGGGACACTTCCTGGCGCTGGCGACACTGGGGCTCGGCTTCATCGTAATGATCGCGGTGCGCGAGTCGGAGTTCACCGGTCGGACAACCGGCATCTATGGAATCCAGCGCCCGGAGATCTTCGGCATCTCCATCAACAACAACGGGTTCTTCCTGTGGTTCGTCACCCCATTCGTCGTCATCGGACTGATTCTCGCGCTCAACCTGACCCGCAGCCGCGCTGGTCGGGCGCTCTCGGCAGTCAACGACTCGGAGCTCGCCGCCGAAAGCCTGGGAGTCAACACCTATGCGCTGCGGTTGAAGGTCTTCGTGCTCGCCGGCGGGTTCGCCGGCCTCGGCGGAGTTCTCTACGCCTATCAGGTCGCCATCGTCAGCCCGCAGATCGCCGAGTTCCACCTGTCGGTGTCGATGCTGCTGATGGTCGTCATCGGCGGCCTCGCTTCGGTGTGGGGGGCGCTCGGCGGGGCATTCCTGGTACAAATCCTCGGTGAGGGCATGCGGGAGTTCATCCCGGCAATCATCCCCGGCGCGACCGGTGAAGTGCAGCTGCTCGGCTACGGCCTTGCCCTGCTGCTGGTCATCCTCCTGCTGCCCGGCGGCCTGCACCAGGCCGTGACAGCAGTGTGGCGGCGAATTCCGTTCCCACGCCGGCGGGCCGCCGATGCGGCATCCGTCACCGACGAGTCGAAGCGGATGCTTCCCGCGGTGAGCACGCCGGTGCCGGTCGGCGAACCGATCCTGGAAATTTCGGGAGTCACCAAGAACTACGGCGGCGTCGTCGCGGTCGACAACGTGACCTTCTCGGTTCCGGCCGGAACGATCACCGGCCTCATCGGGCCCAACGGTGCAGGCAAGACCACCTGCTTCAACATCATCTCCGGTGCCCTGGCACCGAGTTCGGGAAGCGTGAAGTTCCTCGGTCAGGAGATCTCGGGCCGCAAGCCTCACGTCGCGGCGACGAACGGGCTGACCCGAACCTTCCAGAACCTGCAGGTGTTCACGTCGACGGATGTCTCCGGCAATGTGTACATGGGCCGCTTCCGTCAGGGGCGGGCGGGCATCCTGCGGGGGATGTTCGGGCTTCAGGGTGCGGAGCAGACCTCGAACCGGGCGACGGCGCACAGCATCCTGGCATCCATGCGGTTGACCGACACCGCAGACCACCTCGCGGCGGACCTCCCGTTCGGCAAGCAGCGGATGATGGAGGTCTGTCGAGCGTTGGCAGCTGAACCGGCCCTGCTCCTGCTGGACGAGCCGATGGCAGGGCTGTCAGGAGAGGAACGCGAGGTCATGGCGCAGCTGCTCCGTGACCTGAGGGCGAACGGGCTCACGATCGTGCTCGTCGAGCACGACGTGGAGCAGGTGCTGTCGCTGGCAGACAGTGTCGTCGTCCTTGACGACGGTGTGCTCATCGCCGAGGGCGACCCGGAGTCGATCCGAAGCGATCAGGCGGTCGTGGCCGCCTACCTTGGAACAGATGTGGACGAGGCCGAGCATGAACTCGCCGAGCTGGAGGAGAAGTCATGACGCTCACAGTCTCAGGACTCGACGCCGGCTACGGCAAGCTCGCGGTGCTGCATGAAATCGCCCTGGAAGTCGACCGCGGCGAGATCCTCGCCGTGGTCGGATCGAACGGCGCGGGAAAGACCACGCTGCTGCGCGCCATCAGCGGCCTCATCCGCCCGACCGCCGGCACCATCACGCTCGCCGGGACTCCGATCCACGGGAAACCGGCCGAGAAGATGGCCGGCCTCGGGCTGACCCATGTTCCGGAGAACAGACTGTGTTTCCCCACCTTGTCCGTTCGGGACAATTTGATGCTGGGTGCCTGGGCGAAGAAAGGCGACGGCGACGTCGACGCGGTGCTCGACCTGTTCCCCCGGTTGAAGACCCGCATGGGGCAGGCCGCCGGAACGCTGTCCGGCGGGGAGCAGCAGATGGTGGCGATCGGTCGCGGACTGATGGCCGACCCGTCGGCGATTCTGCTCGACGAACCATCGATCGGGCTCGCCCCGAAGGTTGTCGCCGAGATCATGGAAGTGCTCGCCCGCCTCTGCGAAGAGAAGCAGCTCGCCGTTCTGCTCGTCGAGCAGAACGTGCGCGCCTCCTTCAGGATCGCCCATCGCGCCCTCGTGATGAACCGCGGGCGGGTCGCGCTCACCGGCAGCCCTCACGACCTGCTGGAGATGCCGGAAATGCGCAGCGCCTACCTCGGAGGAACGGCCGAAGCCGTCGCCGAAGCAGTCCAGCCAAGCACCCCAGGCAACTAGCCGCACGAATCGCCCGGAGGCGCAATGTCACAGTCGACGAAGAGCCGTTTGCAGGCCCCGAGCCCTGACGAGCTCGATCCAGAAGAGCGGATGTCCCGCGACGAGCTTCAGGCACTCCAGCTGACCCGCCTGCAGCAGACGGTCCGGCATGCCTACGCCAACGTTCCGCTGTACACCCGGAAATTCGACGCGGCCGGGGTTCATCCTGACGACATCCGCACGCTGGACGATGTCGTCAAGCTGCCGTTCACCACGAAGGACGATCTGCGCCAGTCCTATCCGTTCGGGATGTTCGCTGTGCCGATGGACCGGGTCGCGCGCATCCACACGTCGTCCGGGACCACCGGCCGGCCGACCGTCGTCGGCTACACCCGCAACGACCTGAACATGTGGGGCGGACTGGTGGCGCGCAGCCTGCGTGCCTCCGGCATCCGGGCGGGCATGAAAGTGCACAATGCGTACGGTTACGGCCTGTTCACTGGTGGCCTCGGGGCACACGCCGGCATCGACGCCCTCGGCGCCACGGTCATTCCGATGTCCGGCGGGCAGACGGCCAAGCAGATCCAGATGATTCGCGATTTCGAGCCCGAAGCCATCCTGTGCACACCCAGCTACCTGCTGACGATCACGGATGCCATGGTCGAGGCCGGCATGGACCCACGGTCCTCCAGCCTGCAGGTGGGTGTGCTCGGCGCTGAGCCCTGGACAAACCAGATGCGGCTCGAACTCGAGAATCGCCTTGATTTCGACGCGCTCGACATCTACGGGCTGAGCGAGGTGATGGGGCCGGGAGTCGGCAACGAGTGCATCGAATCGAAGGACGGCCCGCACCTGTGGGAAGACAACTTCCTCCCCGAGGTGCTCGAGGTCGACACGCTGGCTCCGCTGGCAGACGGTGAGCGGGGCGAACTGGTGTTCACCTCCCTGACGAAGGAGGCGTTCCCGGTCATCCGGTATCGCACGCGCGACCTGACACGCCTGCTGCCGGGCACCGCGCGCCCCGGTATGCGCCGCATGGAGAAGATCACCGGACGCAGTGACGACATGATCATCCTGCGCGGGGTCAACCTGTTCCCGACCCAGATCGAGGAGATCGTGCTCGGCATCGATCACCTCTCTCCCCATTTCGTGCTCGAGCTGACCCGCCCGGTGCATATGGACGAGCTCACCGTGCGCATCGAGCGGCACCGGGATTCCGACGAGGCCTCCTCACAGTACGCCGCCGCCGTGCTCATCCAGCAGGTGAAGGAGCAGATCGGCTCAAGCGTCAAGGTGCTCGTCGTCGAGCCCGGCTCCCTCGAACCGAGCGCAGGCAAGCAAAAACGCTTGTTCGACTTGCGCTAGCCATGGGAGTCGCGGGAGTCACCAGCGAACCTGCCAGGCGCGGCCGCCCGGGATACGACCAGCAAGCCATTCTCGAGGTGGCGGTCACCGCCTTCAACGAGTTCGGCTACGACGCCACGTCGATGGGGGTTCTCGCCGATCGGCTGTCGCTGTCGAAGGCGGCGATCTACCATCATTTCGCGTCGAAGGAAGAGCTCCTGGAGCGGGCACTGGATGAGGCCCTGGGATCGCTCGAGGCGGTTTTCGTGGTGAGCGAGACGAGGGCGACCAGCGCAATCGACCGGTTGAACCTGGTCCTGCGCGGAGCGGTCCATGTTCTCTGCGCCAAGCTGCCGTACGTGAAGCTCCTGCTGAGGGTCCGCGGCAACACGGTCGTCGAGACCAACGCCCTCGCGCGCCGGCGAGAACTCGACCGGGTCGTCGCGGCCCTGGTACTCGATGCCTGCGACGAGGGTGCGCTCCGCCGCGATATCGATCCCCGAATCGTGACCAGGCTGCTGTTCGGGATGGTCAGCTCGATCGCCGAGTGGTACCGCCCGGCCGGGCCGGCAGACGCCGAGAAGCTGGCGGACGACGTGCTCGCCTTCGCCATCGACGGACTGCGGATGCCGGCCGCTGACCGCCTGACCGAAGTGGCATCGGCGAATGACTGACAGGGTCGGAGCGCTCCCGGTGGTCCCAGACGCGGAGCGGGTGTTCTTCTCGTTTCCTGATGTCGAGCTCGGTGGTTACGCCTGGTGGGAGAGCGGCCGGGCGCCCCTCGTCATCCTGCTGCACGGGTGGGCTGAAGACTCGTACTCCCTCGCCGAGGTCGCACGAAAGGTGCACGCGCTGGGCGTGCACGCGGTGAGCCTGTCGCTGCGCGGATGGCGGGGTTCGAGTGGGGTCGGCGACTACGGTCGCAGCGACCCCGACGACCTGCGCCGGGTGATCGGCGTGCTTCGGGCGCGCGGCGATGTGGAGAGGGTGCTGCTGTTCGGCTTCTCGATGGGCGGATTGGTTGCCCTGCTCTCGGCCGCGCAAGTGGACGGTGTCGACGGCGTTGTCGCGGTGAGCCCGGTCACCCACCTTCCGAGTATGCGAGACGACACCCGTTCGAACGTCGCCCGGCAATACTTCGTCGACACCATCACCGACGAACAATGGGTCAGCGGATCACCGCTCAGCCACACGAAGCGCCTCACCATGCCGGTACTGGTGGCTGTGGGGCTCGACGACGGTGTCTGTCCGCCCGACCAGGGACGGCGGCTGGCGGAGTCCGTACCGACCAGCCACCTGATGCAATTCGAGGGCATGATGCACCAGCCGTCGACCGGGCAATGGGATGAAATCCTCGAGGAAGCTCGCCGTTTTCTGCGATTCTGAGTTCGGGGCACAGCGAGCAGGTTGGGGGACAAAACGATCGTTCTGTCCCCCCAACAAGACGGGGAAATGGCTGCAAAGCACCCCCAGTGCGGGTGGCAAATATGCCTCAGGTCCCCGATGTTGCTTGATGTACCTGGTTGGGGTACCTACTCTTGACCCATCATCGTATTCGGGGTACATGATGTAAGCGACAGGGGAATCAGTGAAGCGTTCAGCGCTACTCGTCGCGCTTGTCACTGCGGTGATCACCCTCATGCTTCCTTTCGTCGGCGGCAGCGGACCATCCCTGGTCAGTTCGAGCACGGCATTCGCCGACTCACCGGCCGGACCGATTTTCGCCTCCGGGGCCAGCGCCGCCGCAGAGGTCGCCACCTCATCCATCGGGACCGGCGAATCATCCACGCCCCCGACGGAGGCCGACGTCGCCGCCGCCCTCAGCACGGACCCGGAACACCTCGCCCAGAAGCCGGTGCCCCAGCCCAAGCCGAAGCCGATTGCCAGCAAGGCGGATGTTGCCAGCGGCACCGCGGGCCGCCGCGCCACCGCCCAGGCCGCCGGGTTCAGCTGCCCGGGCAACATCGGCGGCTCGACCGGCGGCGCGCCAGGCGCGACGGCCGGCGGCGGGATGATCACCGGAACCACCTCGGGCGACCTGGGCTCCTTCGCCGGGCAGTACAACGCTGTCCGCGTCGCCAACTGTCTGCAGCCGGTGCCGATGTCCAACATCCGTTACGATTCCTGCCTCGAGGCACGCCTGATCTGGATGGCCGAAGACCCGAGCACCGACCCCGCCAGCGCCTGGGGCCACATCGGCTCAGCGCGCAGCGACGGCGTGCCGAGCGTCGGCTGCGACGGCAACCTGGCCGGCGGCTCCGGTGACAACGGCGCAACAGCGGCCGGTAAGTGGTGGAACTCGTCTGCTCACCGCGATTCGCTGTACAAGCCGTCCTACGCCGGCGCAACTTCCGGCGTCTGCATCTACTTCGCGATGACCCACGGAGGGGTGCCCAACGAGGCCTACAACTTCAGTCGGGCGGCAGCACGCTGGGGCGCTTGCTAGATATCCTGCTGTGAAGGATGTCGCCCGGACGGGTGGCGCCGGAGGGGAACGGATGTCGTCGACACTTCGCTGGGGCGTTCTGGGCACCGGCGGTATCGCCCATCTCCAGACTCGCGACCTCGTCGACAACGGCTTCGCGGTCGCCGCCGTCGGGTCGCGCAGCCAGGCATCCGCTGATGCCTTCGCCGCCGAGTTCGGAATTTCGACAGCCCATCCGAGCTACGAAGCGCTGGTCGCCGACCCCGGAGTTGACGCCATCTACGTGTCGACCCCGCATCCGTTCCACGCACCAGGCGCCAAGCTCGCCCTCGAGGCGGGCAAGCACGTGCTGCTCGAGAAACCGTTCACCGTGAACGCTCGCGAAGCCCGGGAGGTGGTCGCCCTGGCCGCCGGTCGCGGGCTCGTAGTGCTCGAAGCGATGTGGACCAGGTTCCTTCCGCAGTCGGCTCGCATCCGCCAGTTGATAGCGGACGGAGTGATCGGCGAACCCCGCACCCTGATCGCCGATCACAACCAGTTGCTCTCCACGGACCCGGAGAATCGCATCAACAAGCTGGAACTGGGCGGGGGAGCACTGCTCGACCTCGGCATCTACCCGGTCTCGTTCGCCCACGAGTTGTTCGGCGTGCCGACCCGGATCGCCGCCGTCGGCGAGTTGTCCGCGACCGGAGTCGACCGGCAGACCTCGATCGTCATGGGCTTCGACGGCGGGAGGCAGGCGGTGCTGCATACCGCACTCGACACCGCCGGGCCGAACACCGCGTCGGTTCTCGGCACCGCCGGGCGCATCAGCTTCGACTCCGTCTGGTACACGCCCACCACGATCACCGTGCGCGACAACCGCGGTCAGGTCATCGAACTGATCGAACCGGCCGAGACCAGCAGGGGCATGCAATACCAGGCGGCGGAACTCGAGCGTTTGGTCGCCGCCGGCGTGGTGAGCGGAAGCATCCTGGCACCGGCCGAATCGGTCAGCATCATGGAGACCCTCGATGAGATCCGGCGGCAGATCGGGCTGGTCTACCCGGCGGACTCGGTGCCGCAAAGTAACTAGGCTTGAGGCATGACACGCGCACTGTTCATCATCGACGTGCAGAACGACTTCACCGAGGGCGGGGCCCTGGGCGTGACCGGGGGTGCCGCGGTCGCGACCGGAATCACCGAGTTGCTGCAGAGGTTTCCTGAGCGCTACGACCACGTGTTCGCGTCTCGCGACTGGCACAACGGCGACGACGACAACGGCGGGCACTTCGCGACGGATGCTCCGCCGGACTTCGTGACCACCTGGCCGGTTCACTGTGTGGCAGGCACCCCGGGAGCCGAGTACCACCCGCAGCTGGACACCACGGTCGTGGGCATCCACGTGCGCAAGGGCCAGGGTGTGCCCGCCTACTCGATCTTCGAGGGCACCACCGATGACGGCCACCCGGTGGCAGACAAGCTCGACGAGCTCGGAGTGATCGACATCGACGTCGCGGGCATCGCCACCGACTACTGCGTGCGAGCGTCCGCGCTGCACGCGATAGAGCACGGCCGCCATGTGCGAGTGCTCACCGACCTGATCGCCGGCGTCGCGCCGGAGACCAGCGAGGCGGCATTGGCCGAGCTCGGTCACGCGGGCGCCGAACTGGTGGAGTCCACCGCGGAATGACCAGGTGAGCGCCAGGCGGGTGAACCGCCGCGGAATCGTGCTGATGGCATCCGCCCATGTGTTCGACGATTTCTACCAGGGCGTCGTGCCCGCGCTGCTGCCCTTCCTGGTGGCCGAGCGTCACTACAGCTACGCCGCAATCGCCGGACTGACGCTGGCCGCGAACCTGCTGTCGTCTGTGGTGCAGCCGGCGTTCGGCTGGTGGGGTGACCGTCGCCCGCGCCGGTGGCTGATCCCGACCGGCATGGTGGTGGCCGGAGTCGGCGTCGCCATGGTTGCGTTCACCGTCGAGTACTGGATGACCTGGGTGGCCATCGCGATCTCCGGCGTCGGCATTGCCGCATTCCACCCGGAAGCGGCCAGGGCGGCCAGGCAGGCGTCAGGGAACAGCAACCGGGCCATGAGCGTGTTCGCCCTTGGCGGCAACGTCGGTTTCGCGCTCGGCTCGCTCGCCACCACCCCGTTGCTGCTGCTCACGGGGCTGGAAGGCGCCGTGCTGCTCGTCATCCCGGCGGTCGTGATGGGGGCAATCCTGCTGCTCAGGCTGCGCATCGTGCTCGATGGGAGAGACGGTGCGACGAGCAGGACCACGCACCCGCCCGGGGTCGATGATTGGCCCGCATTCCTGCGGCTGACCGCCGTCGTGGTGGTGCGCTCGATTGTCTTCTTTGGCACGATCACCTTCGTTGCGCTGTACCTGATCAACGATTTCGGCACCTCGAAGGTGGTGGGCGGGATTGGTCTGACGGTGTTCCTGATCGCGGGCGCCGTCGGCACCGTGGTGGGCGGATGGCTGGCCGACCGCGCAGGACGGTTGGTGAGCATCCGCCTGGGATTCGGGCTCGCTGTTCCTGCGCTCGCCGGCCTCACCCTTGCGCAGGACCCGGTCACCGCGATGGTTTTCGTCGCCCTCTCGGGCGTCACGATTTTCATCCCTTTCGCGGTCTTCGTGATTCTGGGCCAGGACTACCTGCCGAACCGCATCGGCATCGCCAGTGGTGTGACGGTGGGCCTGGCGGTGACGGTGGGCGGCCTGTTCAGCCCCCTCCTGGGGGTGATAGCGGATGCCACGGACCTGCGAGTGGTCTTCGCCATCCTGACCGCGCTGGCCGCCGTGTCGCTGGGGCTGGCGTTCCTGCTGCGAGAGCCCGCTGTGCCCAGGCATCCGCGCCCGGCCGGTGATGCCACGGCTGAGGCCGCCGATGAGGGTGCTATCTGAGGTTGCTACTGCGTCGAAGGCTATGAGTCCGGGTGCAGCACGTCGTCTCCGCTCGCCCGACGCCGGCGAACCAGCGCGGACTCGCCCGCGATGAGTGCGGCGACCACGACCAGGCCGACCACGAACAGACCGACGGCGCTCGCGGCATCAGCGGCAGGGGCGAGAAGCTCGCCCCGCTCGGTCTGCCACGGCCAGAGGGCGCGGAGAGACCCGACCATGAGGCCGGTCATCACCGCCAGGGTGATGCGGTGCCGGTGCTTGAGCAGCCACTGCAATCCGGAGACGAACAGGCTGAGGCCGAGGATGGCGCCAAGGACGAAGACCCCCAGATACCCGAGATTACGGTCATTGACCGCGGCGAGCGTCGGCGCGTACATGCCGACCGTGACCAGGAGGAACGAGCCGGACACTCCGGGCAGCACGAGCGCGCAGACGGCGACGGCAGCGGCGATCAGCACCAGCCATAGCGGCGGGTCCACGGGTGCCGCCGCCGGGATGCTGAGCAGGAGGGCCATGACGATAGCGACAGCCGTGGCGACAGACACCTCGTATGCCTGCCACCGTTTCCCGACCATCCTGATCGGGACAATCAGCGAGGCGACGATCAGCCCGGCGAACAGTGCCCTGGTCTGTACCGGGTACTCCTCCACGAGGGGTGCCAGCACGGCTGACGCGACAATGATCGCGGTGAACATGCCCACGAGCAGCGGCAGCACGATGCTCCAGCGCACTCCGGCGAAGTGGTTGCGGGCACGCGCCATTCCCCGGCGACGCAGGCCGTCCACCACTGCCGTGACGACCCCGGACACCAGGTTCTCCGCCGAGCTGATCACCGACTCGTACACCCCGACAATGAGGGCGATGGTGCCACCGCTGACGCCGGGGATGATCTCCGCCACCCCGATCAGTGCGCCGCGGGCGAAGTCGATGAGCATTCTGAGGAGCGTCACGTGGGGGTCTTCTGCTTTCTGGTGGGGGCGCCTTGGCGTGGCACCCCACCGATCCTACGGTTCCTCGAGGCGAGTTCTACAGTTGGTTGCCCAGCTTGTACTCCGGCATGGCCTCGCCCTCGCGCGTGTACGAGAAGCCGTCGGCACCGATCGTGACGTCGGCCTCTCTCTCCTCCACGCGGTGCACGAGCGCCTTGGGCTGTCCGTCCAGGCCGAGCACGGTGGATGCCTCGGAGTACCAGCTCGGCACGACCGGCGTTCCCCACCAGTCGCGGCGCTGGTTGTCGTGCACGTCCCAGGTTGTCACCGGGTTGTCCGGGTCACCGGTGTAGTAGTCGTGGGTGTAGATCTCGATGCGGTGTCCGTCGGGGTCGCGCAGGTACAGGTAGAAAGCGTTGGACACGCCGTGGCGACCCGGCCCTCGCTCGATGTGGTCGGACATCCGCAGGGCGCCCAGGTGGTCGCAGATGTGCAGGATCTGGCTGCGTTCGTGCGTGGCAAAGGCGATGTGGTGCATCCGCGGTCCGTCGCCACCGGTGAGGGCGACGTCGTGCACGGTGGCCTTGCGGTACATCCAGGCGGCGAACACGGTGCCGTCGTCGTCCTGGATGTCCTCTGAGACCTTGAAGCCGAGTCCCTCGTAGTGGTCGCGGGCGGCACGGATGCTCGGGGTGACCACGTTGAAGTGGTCCAGGCGCGAGATGGCACCGGCGCCGTGCACGTCGTAGCGGCGGGTGAACCGCTCGACGTGGTCGGAGTCGTAGAAGAACTCGATCGGGAACCCGAGGGGGTCCTCGACGCGAACCGCCTCGCCGACCCCGCGGGTGGCTCCGGCGGGCCGGCGCTCGACCGGGCAGCCCAGTTCGGCAAAGTAGTCGGCGGCGACGTCGACCTCGCTCTGCGAGCGCACCCGGTAGGCGAGCGCTGCCAGGGCCGGCACTGGACCCTTCCGCAGGATGAGGGAGTGGTGCAAATACTCCTCGAACGCGCGCAGGTAGATGGCGTCGTCGTCTTCATGGGTGACGACCAGGTCGAGGACGTCCACATAGAACCGGCGGGAGGCCGCCAGGTCGCTGACGATGAGCTCCGCATAGGCGGAGCGGATGATGTCTGGTGCGTTAGTCATGGACGGCTCCTTGCCTGGTAAGTGCCCGTTCCGGCGAATAGTGCCAATTGCGCGGGGCACTATCCGCCGAAACGGGAACTATTGGGTGAGGTAATGGGGTCATGCGGATGCTCCGAATCGGGGGGTGTGCACTTCGCCGAGCGTGATGTGCACGGCCTGCTGCTCTGTGTAGAAGTCGATGGACCGGTAGCCGCCCTCATGCCCCAGCCCGCTGGCCTTCACCCCGCCGAACGGGGTGCGCAGGTCGCGCACGTTGTGCGAGTTCAGCCACACCATGCCGGCCTCCACCGCCTGCGCGAAGTTGTGCGCGCGGGTGAGGTCGCTGGTCCACAGGTAGGCGGCCAGCCCGTATTTGACGCCGTTGGCCAGTTCGAGCGCTTCCTCGTCAGTGTCGAACGGGGTGATGGCGACGACCGGGCCGAAAATCTCCTCCTGGAAGATGCGGGCACCCGCTTTCACGTCGGCGAACACGGTCGGGGCGACGTAGTTGCCCTCCGGCAGGTTCTCCGGCCGTCCTCCGCCGGCGAGCAGCCGACCTTCGTTCTTGCCGAGCTCGACGTAGCTCATCACCTTCTCGTAGTGCTCGGGGTGCACGAGCGCGCCGACCTCGGTCTTCGGGTCGTGTGGGTCGCCGACGACGATGTTCTTCGCGCGTTCCGCGTAGCGCTCGCAGAACTCGTCGTAGATGTCGCGCTCCACCAGGATTCGCGAGCCAGCAGTGCAGCGCTCGCCGTTCAGCGAGAAGACACCGAAAAGCGTCGAGTCGATCGCGGCGTCGAGGTCGGCATCCGCCCAGACGACGGCCGGTGACTTGCCGCCGAGCTCCATCGAGAGGCCCTTCAGCATGGGGGCAGCGTTCGCGAAGATCAGCTGGCCGGTGGTGGTCTCCCCCGTGAACGAGATGAGGCGAACATCCGGATGCTTCACCAGCGCGTCACCCGCCTCCTCGCCGAGCCCGTTGACCAGGTTGAAGACGCCGTCAGGTAGCCCGGCCTCGCGGAAGATCTCAGCCCACAGGCTGGCCGACAGCGGCGTGAACTCGGCCGGCTTCAGCACCACTGTGCAGCCGGAGGCGAGGGCGGGGGCCAGCTTCCAGCTCTCCAGCATGAACGGGGTGTTCCAGGGGGTGATCAGTCCGGCGACGCCGACCGGTTTGCGGTTGACATAGTTCACCTGGCGGCCGGGAACCTTGTAGGTGTCGTCGGCCTGCGCGACGATCAGGTCGGCGAAGAAGCGGAAGTTCTCGGCCGCCCGCTGCGCCTGCCCGCGGGCCTGGGTGATCGGCAGGCCGGTGTCGAAGCTCTCCAGCTCGGCGAGCTTCGCGTCTTCGGCCTCGACGGCATCCGCGATCTTGTTGAGCACGCGCGCACGGGCCCTGGGCAGCATCCGCGGCCACGGTCCGTTGTCGAAGGCATCCTTGGCCGCCGCGACGGCCCGGTCGATGTCTTCTTTCTGACCGGCAGCGGCCTGCACGTAGGTCTCGTTCGACACCGGGTCGAGCACGCCGAAAGTTGCCCCTGACACGCTGTCGACGAACTGCCCGCCGATGAAGTGCTGGATCTTGTCCGGCAGGTTCTCTGGGATGAAATGCATGGTCACTTGCCTCCTACGGTGAAACCGTTGACGGGGGAGAGGTACTGCGCGCCCGCCGCCATCAGTGCCCTGATCTTCTCGATGCCGGCATCCGTCGGCGTGATCAGTGGTGGTCGCACGAAGCCGGACTCGATCAGGCCGCGCTGCTCAAGCACCCATTTGCCCGGTGCCGGGTTGGTCTCGACGAAAAGCAGGTCGACCAGCGGGTGCAGGCCGTAGTGGATCTCGCGGGCCTTCGCGACATCACCTGCCATCCACGCCTCGTACATCTGCGCATGCGCGACCGGGGCGATATTGGACGTGGCGCTGATGTAGCCGACGCCGCCGAGGGCGAGCAGCGGAAGGCAGAGCAGCTCGATCCCGCTCCAGACCAGCAGGTCGGGGCCGCACAGGCTCATCACCCGGGAGAAGTGTTCGAAGTCCTTCGTGGTCTCCTTGATGCCGACAATGTTGTCGACGTCGCGGAACAGCCGGGCGACCGTCTCCGGCGTGATGTCGACCGCGGTGCGCGACGGCACGTTGTAGATGATGATCGGCAGGTCGGGGAACTCGTCCGCGACCGTCTTGTACCAGACGTAGAGTGCCTCCTGCGTGGGGCGGGCGTAGTACGGGGTGATGATCAGGGCGGCGTCGGCTCCCGCGTCGCGGGCGATGCTCGTCAGCTCGAGGGTCTCTGCGAGCTTGGCAGTGCCGGTGCCGGGGACGAACGGAACGCGGTCGTCGATGACGCGGGCGGCCAGCTGGATGGCGGCAGCGCGTTCCTCGATGGACTGGGCGCTCGGCTCACCGGTTGAACCGCCGATCGAGATGCCGTGGGCACCGGATGCGATCTGCCAGTTGATGAGGTTCGCCAGGCCGGCAAGGTCGGGCTCCCCGTTCGCGTGGAACGGCGACATGACCGGGGCGATGGAGCCGGTGATCTGTCTGGGGTCGCTGCGGAACTTCATAGGTTCTCCTTCTGATTGTTCTGATGGGCCAGGAACGCATCCAGCGTCGCGAGCCGGTGGTTACGGGCGGCCAGCTCGATCTCAAGCGGCCCCGCCCCGCGCTCAATCAGGTCGAGCAGGTGGGAATGTTCCTCGACCGAGCCCTCGGCCCGCCCGGGCACGAAGCTGAACGTCGACTCGCGCAGGGCGCGCATTCGGGCCCAGCCGCGCTGAACCAGTTCGAGGATGTGCGGGTTGGGGCAATGCTCGAAGAGCACGGCGTGGAATTCCAGGTTCAGGCGGGTGAACTCGACCGGGCTGAAGTGTTCCAGCGAAGCCGCCATCCGGTCGTTGATCGCCCGTGCGCGGGCAATATCGTCGCCGGTCATCAGTGGGGCCGAGCTCGCGGTGGCGTAACCCTCGACCAGGCTCAGAGTTTGCATGGTGGTGCGGTACTCGGCCGGGTCGAGCATGGCGACCTGCGCTCCCACGTTGCGCTCGAACGTGACGAGGCCCTCGGCTTCGAGCATCCGCACCGCTTCTCGAACCGGCACCACGCTGACACCGAGTTCGTCGGCGATGCGTCCCAGCACCAGGCGGAAGCCGGGGGAGTACGAGCCGTCGCTGATGCGTTGCTTGATCGACTGGTAGGCGACTTGCGACTTGCTCAGTGCTGTCACCTCGCCAGCCATTGCTGGTACCGCGCCTTCCAGTCGGCGTTCATCGGGTACAGGCCGTCAACGCCTTCGCCGGCCGCGACCATCTCGGCGATGAAGGTCTCCTGGCGTTCCTGCTCGATGGAGTCGTCCACCAGCTCTTCGATGAGGTGCGGTGGGATGACCAGCACGCCGTCGGCGTCGCCGACGATCACGTCGCCGGGCTGCACCGCAGTGCCGCCGCAGGCGATGGTCAGGCCGGTGTCCCAGGGGACGTGCCGCCGTCCGAGGACGGCCGGGTGGGCTCCGGAGTGGTAGGTCGGGATGTCGAGGGCGGTGACGGCGGCGACGTCGCGCACGCCGCCGTCGGTGACGATCCCGGCGGCGCCGTTGACCTGGGCGCGGAGGGCGAGGATGTCGCCGACGGTTCCGGTGCCGCGCTCGCCGCGGGCATCGACCACCAGCACGTCATCGGCCCCGAGGGCGTCGAACGCCTGTTTCTGGGCGTTGTAGCCGCCGCCGTGCTCGGTGAACAGGTCTTCGCGGTTCGGGATGAAGCGGAGGGTCTGGGCGATCCCGACCAGCCGGGCCTCCGGCTTAGTGGACGAGACCCCGTCGATGCTCACGTTGTTGAGCCCGCGCTTGCGCAGCTGCGAGCTGAGGGTGGCGGTGCCGACCGAGTTGATCTTGTCCTTGAGCCCCGGGGTGAGGACCTTTGCGCTGGTTGAGCTTGTCGAAACCAACTGAGCTTGTCGAAGCTGGCCATACCGAGGCGCCCCCCAGGCCTCTTCACGCTGCAGGTCATCCGCCTTCGGCTGCGCACCGAACTCACCCAGCGCATCCGTTCCCTCGGCGACCGTCGTCACGAGCCTGCCGGTCGAGTGCCCGTTGCCGTCGACCTCCACCTCGACGATGTCACCGGGTTGCATGACGGATGCGCCGGTGGGCGTTCCGGTGAGGATGATGTCTCCCGGCTCCAGCGTGATCAGCTGCGAGAGGTCGGCGACGAGCCGGCCGAAGGAGAAGAGCAGTTCGGCGGTCGTGTCTTCTTGCACCAGCTCGCCGTTCAGCCAGGTGCGGATGCGCAGGGTGGCCGGGTCGACATCCGCCGCAGCGATCAGCGCCGGGCCGATCGGGGTGAAACCGTCCCCGCCCTTCGAGCGCAGATTGGAGCCCTTGTCGGCGTAACGCAGGTCGTAGACGCCGCAGTCGTTCGAGGCGGTGACGTGCGAGACGGATGCCCACCCGCCCGCAGGCGTGACGCGGCGAGTCTCCTTGCCGATGACGAGCGCGATCTCTCCCTCGAAGGCGAGCAGCTCGCATCCGGCCGGGCGCTCGATGGTGCCGCCGGACGGGGCCAGCGAGGTGGCCGGCTTGAGGAAGTACCCGGGCTGCTCAGGGGTGCGCCCGCGTTCTGCTGCCCGGCTCGGATAGTTGAGGTGTACTGCGATGACCTTGCCGGGGCGTACCGGGAGGAGTCCTCCCGCAGTGCTGTCAGCTTCGTGGGTGCCGCTCTGCGTCATCGTCATAGTGTACGAAATCGTATATCATCGGCGACCTGATGTCGAGAGAGCATTCGACGCCACGCTCTGGCCGGCGCGCAATGGGAGGACTTTCCGCCGCTGTGGCCGAAAATCTTCCTCCTTTCGCGGCCGATCGCACGAAAGATCTCTCGATTCGGCCACCAGTCGCCGGGCGGGTTGCGGGCGCGGGGCGTCAGAGTTCGCGGGCGATGGCGGCCGCCGCGGCGGACAGCCGCTCGGCGATGCGCTCCACCGGGAATTCGCTCGCGACGTAGACCACCGCGACCGACGCCGGCGGATGCCCGTCGAGCGTCAGCGGGACGGCAACCGACTTCATTCCGGCGATGACTTCGTCATGGCTGGTCGCGTAGCCGCGGCTTGCGGCATCCGCCGTCTCCTGACGCTTCGGAGCGTCGGAAGAGACCGCCAGCCACTGCGCTGCGCTGAGCGCGGACTGGATCGCGATACCAGGCGCTCCGACGGCAAGCGGATGCCGCGTGCCGGGCCGCTGCGCGACCGCGGCATGGGCATGGCGCGGCTCGACGCTGACCAGGGTGACCACTTCGCGGTGGTCGAGCACCGTGACAAAGGCGGTCATTGCCAACTCGTTCGCCACGGCGGTCAGCTCGGGCAGGGCTGCGGCCTGCAGATCCCGGGACACGCCACGGGCGAGGGCAGCCATCCGGGGGCCGAGCATGAGCGTCCCGGACGCGTCGCGAGCGACCAGCCCATGGTCCTCGAGCGTGCGGAGAATCCGGTAGGCGATCGAGCGATGCACGCCAAGTGCGGCAGCGATGTCCGCAATCGTCATCGGTCCGCTCGCTTCGGCAAGGATTTCGAGTGCGCGGATGCCGCGCGACAGCGTCTGGGAGTGGGGTGCGTCAGTGCTCATAGCGGATACGTCCCCTTGTCCTGCGGTAACCTGCTGGGATAGTGTTCTTATAAAGAACGTGGTGTTCGATTATAGAACACCCTCCGAAGCGATGCAAGGATCAATGACGATGCAATTCCATCACCACGGCTACGTTTCCGGTGACCCACGAGTACTTCCCGCGGCGGGAACCGGCATCGATCGCGCTGCCGAGCTCCCCGACGAAATGGACGTGCTGATCGTCGGCTCCGGCCCGGCCGGTATGCTGCTCGCCGCCCAGCTGTCGCAGTACCCCTCGATCAGCACGCGCATCGTCGAGCGTCGCGAAGGCCGGTTGAAGATCGGACATGCTGACGGCATCCAGGCACGAAGCGTTGAGACATTCCAGGCCTTCGGATTCGCCGAGCGGATCGTCGCGGAAGCGTTCCAGCTGACCTCGATGAACTTCTGGAGTCCAGACCCCAGCGACCCGTCCAGGATCATCCGCACCCAGCGAGCGGAAGACGACCCGCACGGCATCAGCGAATTCCCGCACATGATCGTCAATCAGGCGCGGGTGCTGGACTACTTCGCCGAGTTTGCGCAGAACGGGCCGGCCCGCATCCAGCCCGACTTCGGCTACGAATTTGTGGGACTTGAGGTCGCCGAGGAAGGCGAATATCCGGTCAGCGTGACTCTGCACCGCACGACGGACGCGGGCGAGCGTGAAGAGCGAGTGGTTCGGTCGAAGTACGTGGTCGGTTGCGACGGTGCCCGCAGCGCCGTGAGGGAATCCATCGGACGCAAGCACCTGGGGGACCAGTCCTTCCACGCGTGGGGTGTCATGGACGTGCTCGCCGTCACCGACTTTCCCGACATTCGCACCAAATGCGCCATCCAGTCGGCGAACGGAAGCATCCTGCTCATCCCGCGCGAAGGGGGCTTCCTCTTCCGCATGTACGTCGATCTCGGCGAGGTCGCGGCGGACGACCGTGGTGCGGTGCGCCAGACGACATTCGAGCAGATCGCCGCCAAGGCGAACGCGATTGTCAGCCCGTACACGATTGACGTGCGCAACGTCGCCTGGTGGAGTGTCTATGAGGTGGGCCACCGGGTCACCGACAAGTTCGACGACGTACCGGTCGAACTCACCGGGCAGCGGGCTCCCCGCGTGTTCATCGCCGGTGACGCGTGCCACACCCACAGCGCCAAGGCGGGCCAGGGGATGAACGTGTCGATGCAGGACGGATTCAACCTGGGCTGGAAGCTCGGCCAGGTGCTTGAGGGCCGCAGCCCCGCGTCACTCCTGGAAACCTATTCCGGTGAGCGCCAGGTCATCGCCCAGAACCTCATCGAGTTCGACCGCGAATGGGCGGCGATGATGGCGAAGAAGCCCGAGGAATTCGAGAGCCCGGCGGCGCTCAGCGAGTTCTACGTGTCGACGGCGGAGTTCCCGGCCGGATTCATCACGCAGTATGAGCCGTCGATGATCACGGGCGAGCCCACCCACCAGCAGCTTGCTGAGGGATTCCCGATCGGTAAACGCTTCAAGTCGGCGCGGACCGCGAGGGTCGCCGACACGAACCCGGTTCAGATCGGGCACCACCACCGGGCGGACGGCCGGTGGAGGTTCTACGCGTTCGCCGACGCTCCGGGGGCCGGTGAGCAGTCAGCCCTCACGGAGTGGGCGGAGTGGCTCGCCACGTCGCCGGCGTCTCCCGTCGTGCGGTTCACCCCCGACGAGGCGGATGGCGACAGCGTCTTCGACGTGAAGGTGATCTACCAGCAGCAGTACGAGGATGTCGATCTTTCCCGGGTGCCGGCGATCTTCCTTCCTCGCGTGGGGCCGTTCGGGATGATCGACTACGAGAAGGTCTACGCCGTCGACCCGAAGCAGGAGGACATTTTCGAGGCACGGGGCATCGACCGCTCCGGCTGTGTCGTCGTGGTTCGGCCGGACCAGTACGTCGCGCACATACTGCCGCTGACCGCTCGGGACGAACTCACGCAGTTCTTCGCCACGAACATGGTGGAGAAGTAGCAGGGTCAGTGTTCGCGCAGTTGCTTGAGCGCGACCCACAGGTCTGAGCGGAACTGCGGGTCGTTCAGCGAGCGGCCGAGCACCTCTTCCGCGATGTCCAGCCGGTTGCGCAGGGTGTTGCGGTGCACGCCGATGCTGGTGGCGGCCGGCCCGATGTGGCCGTTGTGGCCGAGGAAGCTGCCCAGACTGTCGAGCAGCTCCGAAGCATCGGCCCGCACCAGGACGGACTCAAGCAGGTTCTCGGCGAACGCGGTGAGCGTGCCGGCGTCGAGCAGGCTGTCGACGCCGGTGCGAGCCAATTCGGTCCACACCACGACCGGGCGAACTGCGGATGCCGCAGCTAACGCGTTCCGGGCGCCATCGTCGCTCTGGCTGATCGCCGACAGCGGCCGCGTCGGCCCGACCCCGACTTCCAGCGGCTCGAGCATCCGGAGGGTGCTGTTCAGCTGATCGTCCCCGGGCTGGATGATCGCGACGAGTTGGTCGGCGTCCGTACCCGGACCGATCCTGGCGACCAGCGGGTTCCCGAGCTCCGCCGCCCCGCGTTCCAGCTGGCTCAGCGCGCGATCGAGCGCGGAGCTTGACCCGCGAGCCCGCATCACCCGTGCTCGGGCCCGGGGCAGGGTCGCCGCCTGTGCTGTGCCGGCCAGCAACGCCCGCGATGCCTCGGTGTCGGACTGGAGGGCCAGCGAGAGTGCCCCGGCCCGGATGCGTCGGTCGGCTTCCAGCTCTGCGCGAGCCCGCGCGCGGTCGAGGCTGAGCAGGGCGACCGCGGTGGTGACGGCGGCGCGATGGGATCCTGCCGCGGCCTGGTCGCCTTCGACCGCCAGATACGCTTCAGCCTGGCTTCCGACTCCGACGGGCAGCACGGAGACGCGGGAGTCACGCACGATGTCGACGGATGCGCCACGGACGCCCGCGGCGTTCAGCCTCGCGATGTGCGGAACGGCCCGCTCAAGCAGGCCGGCCGCCGGCCACCCGGCGATCGCCGACCCGTCCGGTGTGCACAGCACCGCGTCGCCGCCGATGATTCGCGCCAGCGTCGCGACGAGCTCGGCTGGCCCCCCGATGGCGGCGCCCGTGAGTTCCTGTTGGTGCTGCAGGGCTTGTCGGTCGGTTTCGCGCTCGGACGCCCAGAGCAGTTCGGCCACCGCGCGGCTGACGGCGATGAAGGGCACCGGGCGCGGCACGCTGAACAGGTTGAGCGAGAGTCTGGTCGCCGCGTCGCGAAGCCCGACCGGGACGTCAGGGTGGCTCAGGCCCACCCCGAAGCCGAGGGCGACAACGCCGGCGTCGAGCAACTGCCCGACGAAACGGTGCCACTGGGCGGCGTCGCGCTCGACCAGTCCGGTGGTGAGCAGGATCTCGCCGCCCTCGAGGAAAGGCGACGGGTCGTCCAGTTCGCTGGTGGTGACCCAGCGCGCCTGCGCCTCGGGGCGCGGGACGGCGACGGCGTCAAGTGACAGCCCGGTGAGGGCGATCACCTCGGCTACGGACGGCATATGGCATCCTTGCACAAATTTCGAGCGGATGCTGGGCAAAGTTGATAATGGTCCTCGGGGGCCTTCGAACTAGCCTGTAGCCAGGATTCATCGATCGAAGGAGAACACCATGCAGGCTTCGACCATCACTGGCGGCCCACAGCTCGACCAGGCTCGGTCGCTGGGCGAGACCGTCCCCGGCCCGAACTCGCAGGAGTGGGCTGCGCGCAAGAGCAGCGCCGTGTCGTCGGCCATCGGAACCACCATGCCCGTCTACGCGGCCGCTGCTGGCGGTGGGGTGGTTGTCGACGTCGACGGAAACTCGTTCATCGACCTGGGGTCTGGCATCGCGGTCACCACCATCGGTAACGCTGCCCCCGCCGTCGTCGAAGCGGTCAAGGCGCAGGTCGAGGCATTCACCCACACCTGTTTCATGGTCACCCCGTACAGCTCCTACGTCGAAGTCGCCGAGCTGCTCAACCGCATCACACCTGGCGGCTTCGAGAAGCGCTCCGCCCTGTTCAACAGTGGTGCAGAGGGCGTCGAGAATGCGGTCAAGATCGCCCGCACCTACACCGGTCGCACCGCCGTCGTCGCGTTCGACCACGCCTACCACGGCCGCACCAACCTGACCATGGCGCTCACGGCCAAGAACGTCCCGTACAAGAGCGGTTTCGGCCCGTTCGCCTCCGAGGTGTACCGGGCGCCGATGTCGTACCCGTTCCGGGACGGCCTCACCGGCGCAGAGGCTGCAGCGCGCGCCATCGACCAGATCGAGAAGCAGGTCGGCGCCGAGAACCTGGCGGCGATCATCATCGAGCCGATCCAGGGCGAGGGCGGGTTCATCGTCCCAGCAGAAGGCTTCCTGCCCGCGCTCGTCGAGTGGGCGCAGGCGAACGATGTGGTCTTCATCGCCGACGAGGTACAGTCCGGTTTCGCCCGCACCGGCGCCCTGTTCGCGTCCGAGCACGAAGGCATTGTTCCCGACCTGATCGTCACCGCGAAGGGCATCGCCGGCGGCCTCCCGCTCGCCGCCGTCACCGGCCGGGCCGAGATCATGGACGCACCGATGCCCGGCGGCCTCGGCGGCACCTACGGCGGAAACCCCCTCGCCTGCGTCGCCGCCCTCGCCAGCTACCAGACCATCGAGCAGGAGGGGCTGGTTGCCCGCGCAGCCCAGCTCGGTGACACGATCCTGAACCGGCTGCGTGGCCTCCAGTCGACGGATGCCCGCATCGGCGATGTTCGCGGCCGCGGCGCCATGGTCGCCATCGAACTGGTCAAACCGGGCACCACCGAACCGGACGCCGCCCTCGCGAAAGAGATTGCGGCCTATGCTCACCGCAACGGCGTCATCCTGCTGACCTGCGGCACGTACGGCAACGTCATCCGACTGCTGCCGCCGCTCGCCATCGGCGATGCGCTGCTCGACGAAGGCCTCCAGGTGCTGGCCGACGGCCTCGCCAGCATCGCCTGACCACCCCAACGACAAGAATCGAGTACTCCATGACTGAATCCGAACTGCTCGCATCCGTTCCCGACCAGCTGTTCATCGGCGGCGAATGGCGCGCATCGTCCTCGGCCAAGACGCTGGACGTGCACGACCCGTCCACCGGCAAGACCATCAAGCAGATCGCGGATGCCACGCCTGACGACGCGCGCGCCGCGATGGACGCCGCCGCGAACGCCCAGGACGCCTGGGCGGCCACCCCGGCACGGGAGCGCGGCGACCTGCTCCGCCGCGCGTTCGACCTGATGCGGGAACGCAAAGACGAATTCGCCCTGCTCATGACGCTGGAGATGGGCAAACCGCTGGCGGAGTCCCAGGGCGAGGTCACCTACGGCAGCGAGTTCCTGCGCTGGTTCAGCGAGGAGGCACCGCGCATCGCCGGACGCTACGGTTCCAACCCCGAGGGAACCGGGCGGATGATCGTGTCGCAGCGACCCGTCGGACCCTCCTACCTCATCACCCCGTGGAACTTCCCGCTGGCGATGGCAACCCGCAAGATCGCGCCCGCGCTCGCGGCCGGTTGCACGGTGATCATCAAGCCGGCGGCGCTCACCCCGCTCACCACCCTGCACTTCGTGAAACTGCTAGAGGAGGTCGGCCTACCGGCCGGGGTCGTGAACGTACTGACGACGTCGGCATCCGGAGCCGTCTCCGAACCGGTGCTCACCGACCCCCGCCTGCGCAAGCTCAGCTTCACCGGCTCGACCCCGGTCGGCGTTGCGCTGCTCAAGCAGGCCGCCGACGGCGTGCTGCGCACCTCGATGGAGTTGGGCGGCAACGCGCCGTTCATCGTGTTCGACGATGCCGACCTCGACAAGGCGGTCGACGGCGTGATGGCGGCGAAGTTCCGCAACATCGGGCAGGCCTGCACCGCAGCCAACCGCATCATCGTGCACGAGTCGGTAGCTGAAGAGTTCGCGTCACGCGTGACCGAGCGAGTGAACGGCTTCAGGATCGGACGCGGAACCGAAGACGGCGTCACCATCGGGCCGCTCATCGACGACCGCGCAGTGGCCAAGGCGAAGGCTCTGGTGGAGGATGCCGTCTCTCGCGGAGCATCCGTTCGCACCGGTGGCAACCCCATCGACCGCGAGGGGACGTTCTTCGAACCGACTGTCCTGACCGGGGTGGTACCCGGCAGCGACATTCTGCGTGAGGAGATCTTCGGACCGGTGCTGTCGATTACCACGTTCTCCGATGAGGCCGAGGCCGTGCGGATGGCCAACGACACCGAGTACGGGCTGGTCGGCTACGTCTTCACCGAAGACCTGGCGCGCGGCCAGCGGCTGATCGAGTCTGTCGACACCGGGATGATGGGGCTCAACATCGGGGTGCTCTCCAACGCGGCGGCACCGTTCGGGGGCGTCAAGCAGTCCGGGCTCGGCCGCGAGGGCGGGCTCGAGGGCATCCACGAGTACCTGTCGACGAAGTACACGCTGACGCCCGACCCGTTCGAGAGGCTATAGGCTCGGCCCGACGAAATGGAGCACGCCCGGCATGAACAGTTCCTTGATCACGCCGCCGGCCGGCCAGCCGAAACCGTGGCCGAGGTCGCAGGTTCCGAAGGCATCGACGTTGCTGGCCAACGACCTGCGCGACGAGATCATCCGGGGACGACTGGATGTCGGCACGAATCTCCCCGGTGAGGGCGAGCTGATCGAGAAGACCGGCTACAGTCGCGCCACAGTGCGTGAGGCCTTGCGACTGCTGGAATCAGAGGGCCTCATCGTGACCCGCCGCGGCCCACAAGGCGGCGTGCAGGTGAGCAGGCCGGACATTGCCCAGAGCACGCGCTCGATCGCCGTGCTGCTCGCGCTGTCGGAGGCGAAGCTCAGGGATTTGTTCCGTTTCCGCCGCGACATGGAGTCGGAGGTTGCCAGGCTCGCTGCCTCGGCGGCGACACCGGAGCAGATCGAGGCGATGCTTCGGGCAACCGACCAGCACGCAGGGCCGCTCGATCGGCTAGTGTCGTTCCACGATCTCATCGCCGAGGCCTGCGGCAATGAGTTCTATCGCGTCATGGTGAAGGTCATCCTGGAAATCGCGGCCTGGCACACCCCGGAGGAGGGCCTGGTCCCGGTTGACATGGAGATCGCCCACGCCAGCCATCGCCAGGTTGTCGAGCACATCGCCGCCGGCCGCGGTGATGAGGCGGCTGCGGCTATGGAGAAGCACCTGAGGTCGTTTGAAGCGGTCGTCGAATCACACGGCAACCTCGACCTTCCGGTTCTCCGCCCGCAGAACTGGCCGGTGCCGAGGACGCAGTAGATCAGCGGCGGCCGCCGTCACCACGTAGATTATAATTAGTACACTAAATCCACTCTTTTGAGATCAGCGCTCAAATTCCGACCTGTAGATACAGGAACAAGGACACCATGAACGAAGACGTCATTTTTGATGGCCCCCGCCCCGGTCCACTGAACGGAATCGTCGTCGCCGACTTCACCCGGGTGCTCGCCGGTCCGTACTGCACGATGCTGCTTGCAGACATGGGCGCGACGGTGATCAAGGTGGAGAGTCCGGATGGCGACGACACGCGCACCTGGAAGCCGCCGCTGCGCGACGGAGAATCGACCTACTACCTCTCCGTCAACCGCAACAAGCGCTCGATAGTGCTCGACCTGCGCGACGAGGGCGACCTCGCTGTCGCACGCCAGCTGGCCGGCCAGGCAGACGTGATGGTGGAGAACTTCAAGGCTGACGGCCTGCGCCGGTTCGGCCTCGACTACCCGACGGTGTCAGCGACGAACCCCGGGCTGATCTACACGTCCATCACCGGGTTCGGAACCGGCCCCGGAGCCCAGTACCCGGGTTACGACCTGACGGTACAGGCGCTGTCCGGCATGATGAGCCTGACCGGCGGCGAAGATACCGGCCCCTACCGCGTCGGCGTCGCACTGTTCGACGTGATGACCGGCCTGCACGCCGCCATGGGCATCCTGGGTGCACTCCACCATCGCTCGGAAACGGGTGAGGGGCAGCTCCTCGAGCTCAACCTGCTGACATCGGCGCTGTCCAGCATGGTCAACCAGACGAGTGCCTGGGTCGCCGGCGGCGTGGTCCCGACCAGGATGGGCAACGAGCATCCGAGCCTGTACCCTTACGAACCGTTCCCCACCGCCGAAGGCGACCTGATCGTGGCGGTAGGCAACAACACCCAGTTCGCCCGGCTGTGCTCGTTGCTCGGAATCGCTGAGACCGCGAGCGATGAACGCTTCAGCACAGCACACGGCCGAAACGATAACCGCGCACAACTGCGGACCATCCTCACCGAACGGCTGGCGACTCATCCCGCCAGCCACTGGTTCGACGCGCTCTCGGCCGTCGGCGTGCCGTGCGCGCCCATCCAGGATGTCCGCCAGGGGGTGGAACTGGCCGAGCGGCTCGGCCTCGACCCGGTCGCCGTCGCCGGGTCCGGCGACCGCGCCATTCCGACGGTGCGCCATCCCGTCAGTTATTCGCGCACACCCGCAAGCTACGAATTCGCCCCGCCAAACCTCGGGGCGGATACCGCTGCCGTGAAGGCGTGGCTGGACGCACGAGACTCGCCCACCAAGGAGGAACCATGAACACCGTCGACCACGTTTTCGATCTGGACGCCCTGCTGTCCGACGAGGAGAAAGACTGGCAGCAGCGGGCCCGCGAATTCGCGACCCGGCGCATCCAGCCAACCATCGACGAGGACTTCGAGAACAAGTGCTTCCGCCGCGAGCTGGTGGCCGAGCTGGGGCAGCTGGGCGTTCTCGGCATGCACATCACCGGCTACGGCTGCGCCGGCGCGGGAGCCGTGAGCTATGGGTTGGTGTGCGCCGAGTTGGAGGCCGTCGACAGCGGCTGGAGGACCTTCGTCTCTGTGCAGGGCTCACTCGCCATGTCGGCGATCGCGAAGTTCGGCTCAGAGGAGCAGAAGCAGCGGTGGCTGCCGCAGATGGCTGCCGGCAACCTGGTCGGCTGTTTCGCCCTCACCGAACCGCAGGGCGGCAGCGACCCGGCATCGATGACTACCGAGGCGGTCCGCGAGGGCGACGAGTGGGTCATCAGCGGTACCAAGCGCTGGATCGGGCTGGCCAGCATCGCGGATGTCGCGGTGGTCTGGGCGAGGACGGAAGACGGCGTTCGGGGCTTCCTGGTCCCGACCGACCGAACCGGGTTCACCGCCACCGAGATCACGAACAAGCAGTCGATGCGCGCCTCGATCCAATGCGATGTGACGTTCGACGGCGTGCGGGTGTCGGAGTCGGAGCGACTGCCCGATGCGCTCGGCCTCTCTGCTCCGCTCGGATGCCTCACCGAAGCCCGGTTTGGCATCGTATGGGGCGTCATGGGGGCGGCGCGATCATGCATCGACGCTGCACTGGAGCGCTCGACGAGTCGCACCGTGTTCGGCAAGCCGATCGGCGCGAAGCAACTCATCCAGGGCAAGCTCGCCGATATGTTCGTCGAGTACGAGAAGGGGGTGCTGCTGGCCCTCCACATTGGACGCCTGAAGGAGCGGGGTGCACTCACCCCGGAGCAGGTCAGCGTCGGCAAGCTGAACAATGTGCGGGAAGCGATCGCCATCGCGTCGACGGCACGCGGCATCCTGGGCGGCGACGGGGTGACCTCGGAGTTTCCGGTGATGCGGCACATGGCCAACCTCGAGTCGGTCCGCACCTACGAGGGGACGGACGAGGTGCACGCCCTGGTGCTCGGACGCGCACTGACCGGGTTGGCGGCGTTCTCCTGACGCCGGCCGGGCGCTAACGCCCCGCCGCGCCGAGACGGTTCAACCGATGGGCGGCCGCGGTCTGTCATTCGTCGCCGTGACACCCGTTGCGGGTGAGGCAGGGGAGAATTGGCGGATGCCCGTCATCGAGATCAGTGACTTGAGCGACCCCCGGCTCGCCGACTTCGCCCACGCGACGGATGTGCTGCTGAAGAACGGTCGCGGCCCGCACGGCGCCTACATCGCCGAGTCGGCGCTGGTGTTGGAACGTGCCCTGCGCGCCGGCCACCGCCCGCGGTCGGTGCTCGCCCTGGGCGTCACGGTTGACGAGGCCGTCGCCCTGGTTGGCGACGACGTTCCGGTGTTCTCCGGGCCGGGCGAGCTGCTCGCCGAGTTGACCGGGTACATCCTGCATCGCGGCCTGATCGCCTCGATGCACCGGCCGGCGCTGCCGGATCCCGCCGTCCTGCTGGCGGATGCCCGCCGCATCGTCGTCCTCGAGAATGTGGTCGATCCGACCAATGTCGGCGCCATCTTCCGCTCGGTCGCCGCCATCGGCGCGGACGCCGTGCTGGTGACCCCGCGCTGCTCCGACCCGTTCTACCGGAGGGCGATCCGGGTGAGCATGGGCACCGTGCTGCAGGTGCCGTGGACGCGCGTCGGGGACTGGGCCTCCACCCGTGAACTGCTGACGGCATCCGGTTTTCACATCGCAGCCCTGGCGCTGACCGAGGACGCGGTCAGTCTGCGCGCCTTCGGCGCGACAGCGCCGGAGCGGGTCGCGCTCGTGCTCGGCACCGAAGGGGAGGGGCTCACCCGGGAGGCGATTGCCGCCGCCGACACGATCGTGCAGATCCCGATGCGGCACGGCATCGACAGCCTCAACGTCGCGGCGGCCGCTGCTGTCGCCATGTTCGCCCTAGCCGAGTAGGCCCGCTGATTGAGCTCGGGAGGTGTGGGGTGCTACACCAGCAGCTGGTGCTTCGCGAGCTGCTTGTACAGCGGCGTCGAGACGACCAGCTCGGAGTGGGTTCCCACCCCGACGACCTGCCCGTTCTCAAGCACGATGATCTGGTCGGAGTCGACCACGGTCGACAGCCGGTGAGCGATCACGATGAGCGTGCGGTCCCGGGCGACCGCGTCGATGGCGTCGCGCAGCAGCTTCTCGTTGAGGCCGTCCAGCGACGACGTCGACTCGTCGAGCAGCAGGATGGGCGGAGCCGTCAGCAGGGTGCGGGCGATGGCCAGCCGCTGACGCTCGCCGCCAGACAGCATCACGCCATCCTCACCCACTTCGGCGAGCAGCCCGCGTTGGTCGCGCTCCAGCACCGACGTGAGGTTCACCGAGCGAAGCACCTCGACGCATTCCTCGTCGGTAGCATCCGGGCTGCCGAGGGTCAGGTTGTCGCGGATGGTGCCGGCAAGCACCGGCGCATCCTGCTCCACGTAGCCGATCTGGGCGCGAAGGTCGGCACGGTCGAGGGCGCGGATGTCCACACCGGCCAGCCTCACAACGCCACCGGTCGGGTCGTAGAACCTCTCGATCAGGGCGAGGATTGTCGACTTGCCTGCCCCGGATGGTCCGACCAGCGCCACGCGCTGGCCGCGTGGCACCGAGAACGAGACGCCGCCGAGGACCGTGCGGTCGCTCGCTGGGTCGCGCGCTTCGGCCCTTCGACGAAGCTCAGGGGAGCCGAGCTCAGTGAGCGGGTCTCCCCCAGCAACCGGGTGTGCCAGCTCTCCGGATGACTCCAACTCCGCCAGCACCTTTTCCGCCTCGGTCTTGTGGGCGCTCTCCGGGTAGCTGAACTGCACGTTCTCGAAGGTGATGGCGTCGGTGGTCGGGACGTCCGGTTCCGGGGTGACTGCAGCATCCGCCTCGTTCTCGCTCGGGGTGTCGATGATCTCCTGGATGCGCCCAAGCGCGCCGAGCGCCTGGTTCACCGAGGTGACGGCGCCGAACGCCTGGCCGAGCGGCATGATCATCATGAACAGGAACAGGATGAACGCCACCAGCGATGCGATGTCGATCGCTCCGGTCGCGACCCGGAAGCCGCCGACCCCGAGCACGGTCAGGAACGACACCTGCATGGCAATGCCGGCGATCGGCACCACGAGGGCCGAGATCTTGGCCACGCGGATGCCCATGGTCCAGGCCCCGCGCGCCTCCTCGTCGATGGTGGCGGTCTCCCGCTCGGTGGCTCCGGCCGCCCGGACGGTCCGGATCGCGCCGACGGCGCGCTCGACTGCCGCGGCGAGGTCGCCGACCTTCTGCTGCTGCTGCTGGCTGGCGACCCGGATGCGCCCGGAGAGTGCGACGACGGCGACGACCGACAGCGCGATCACCAGAACGGTGAGACCGAGCAGCACCGGGTCGATGATCAGCATGGCGACCAGGGAGCCGACGAAGAGCAGCGAGCCACCGACAGCATCCACCAATCCCTGGGTCATCACGGCGTAGAGCAGGGTGGTGTCCGATCCGACCCGGGAGACCAGGTCGCCGGTGCGGCGGGTGTCGAACTCGCTGATCGGCAGGCGCAGCATCCGGTGGACCAGGCGACGCCGGGCAGACAGCACGACGCTGGTCCCGGTGCGCTGCAGCAGGTAGTGCTGGAATCCGCTGAGCAGGCCGGATGCGACGACCAGGGCGATCAGTACCCAGACCAGGTTGCCGAGCAGTTCCTCCGCCTGCACCTGCGCGATGACCTGGCTGACCAGTATTGGTTGCGCGAGCGACGCGGCTGCACCGAGCACACTGAGCACGATCACCCAGGAGAGCACTTTCTTGTGCTCGAGGAGGTAGGGGAGGAGCTGCGAGAACCTCGCGCGAGGCCCCTCGTCTTCCTTGGCTCCGCGGCGTGGTTTGCGGGTGTCGGTGCTCATGCTGTCCTTTGTGGGGAATTCTGGTGCCGACCGTACTTCCTCGACCCTGTCCAGCTCATGGCGCGGCCTGCGGGTGGCGGTGAGCGCCCGGACGTTACTTGAAGAAGACGGTGTAAACGAAGCCGACGAACAGTGCGACCGCGATCGCGACTGTGACCCAGCCGAGTAATGTGACTGCTCCGCGAGCTCCGTTGTGCTTGACCATGCCCAAAGTCTATCCAGCCCCGAGGATGCCCAGTGTCGGCGTACGCGGCTACTCCTGTCACGTGTGCCTCAACCAGTGATCGCTGCCGACAACCTCGTCAAGAAATACAGGGACTTCGCCGCCGTCGGCTGGGTGATGGTGCTAGCTGCGCAGCGACTTCAGCAGCACCGCCGTCGCCAGCGCGGCCGACGCGGCCTCAGCACCCTTGTCCTCCTTCGACCCGGGCAGCCCGGCCCGGTCGAGGCCCTGCTGCTCATCGTCGAGGGTGAGCACCCCGAAACCGACCGGCTTGCCGGTGTCCAGGGCCACCCGGGTCAGGCCATCCGTCGCCGCATTCGACACGAAGTCGAAGTGCGGGGTGCCACCGCGGATGATCACGCCCAGCGCGACCACGGCATCCGCCCCATTTTCGAGCGCGGCCTTGCAGACCAGTGGCAGCTCGAAGCTTCCGGGGACCCGCAACTCGGTGACGCCGGCACCGGATGCCTCCAGCACCCGCCTCGCTCCGGCGATGAGCCCGTCGGTGATGACCTCGTGCCAGTGGCCGGCGACGATGGTCACGTTCAGGCCGGTACCGTCGGCTTCGATCTGGGGCGAGCCATCTCCGCTCATAGTGCCTGCTCCTTCCGGGTCTGCCGTTCTGCCCGGTCGAGGGCCTCGGGGTCGGGGAAGAGGTGCCCCATGCGGTCCCGCTTCGTGTCGAGGTACGCCTCGTTGAACGAGCCGACACCGACCACGATCGGCACCTGCTCGACAACTGTGATGCCGCGGGCGGTGAGCTGTTCGACCTTGTCGGGGTTGTTGGTGATGACGCGAACCGACGTCAGGGCCAGGTCTTCGAGGATGGCGACCGCCGCCCCGTACTCACGGCCGTCTACCGGCAGGCCGAGGGCGATGTTGGCGTCGAGGGTGTCGAAGCCGTCCTCCTGCAGGCGGTAGGCGCGCAACTTGTTGACCAGGCCGATGCCGCGTCCCTCGTGACCGCGCATGTAGATGACGACGCCGCCTTCGGCCTGGATCAGCTCCAGGGCGGATTCCAGCTGCGGGCCGCATTCGCACTTCAGGGAGCCGAAAACCTCCCCGGTCAGGCACTCGGAGTGCACCCGCACCAGGGTTGCATCGCCCGGCGTGCCGGAGATGATCGCAACGTGGTCTGCCCCGGTCATCCGGTCGCGGTAGGCACGCATCCGCAGGTCGCCGTACAGCGTCGGCACGGTGGTCTCCACCTCGAAGATGACCCGCGACGTCTCCGGGATCGGGATGGCTGGCACCTGCGTGTCGCAGTGCTTGTCCTGCAGGTAGTCGATCAGTGAGGCGATGGTGACGACCGCGATGTCGTCCCGCTCGCCGAGCTTGATCAGCTCGGGGAGTCGCATCATCTCGCCGGCGTCCTCGACGATCTCCGAGATGGCGCCGACCGGCACCAGCCCGGCGAGCTTCAGCAGGTCGACTGTTGCCTCGGTGTGGCCATCGCGTTCACGCACGCCGCCGTCGGCGGCACGCAGCGGCATGATGTGACCCGGGCGATTCAGCGATGACGGAGTCGATTCGATGTTCGCCAGCACCCTCAGGGTGTGGGCGCGATCGGCGGCGCTGATGCCGGTGCTGATGCGGTCGGCGGCGTCCACCGAGATCGTGTAGTTGGTTCCGCGCGGGTCCTCGTTGTTCAGCACCATGACCGGCAGCTCGAGGCGGTCGGCGATTTCATTGGTCATCGGAGCGCAGATGAACCCGGACGAGTTGCGCACCATCCAGGCCAGCCATTCCTGGCTCGCCAGTGCTGCCGAGATGACGACGTCGCCCTCGTTCTCGCGGCTCTCATCGTCGACGACGATGACGGGCTTGCCGGCGCGAAGTTCCTCGAGCGCGGTGGGGATGTCAGCGAGGCTCATGGCTCGCTCCTCTCTGTGGTGGTGCCTGGGGCTCCTGAATTGAAGTGCAGCATCCGCTCGACGTGGCGGGCCACGATGTCGGTCTCGATGTTCACCGGTTCGCCCGGCTGGCGTGAGCCAAGCGTGGTGGCGGTGAGGGTTTCCGGGATCAGCGAGACCTCGAACCAGTCGTCCCCGACCGCGCTCACGGTCAGGGAGACCCCGTCGATGGCGATCGACCCCTTACTCGCGACCAGAGGTGCCAGCTCGGCGGCGAGAGAAAACCGCAGCACGCGCCAGGCGTCGCCATCCGTCACGCTCAGCAGCTCACTGGTGCCGTCGATGTGGCCCTGCACGATGTGCCCGCCGAGGCGGTCGCCGACCTGCGCGGCCCGCTCCAGGTTGACCCGGGTGCCGGCCGTGGGTTCCTTCAGGGTGCTCATGGCGATCGTCTGTGCCATGACATCCGCGGTGAACCAGTCGTCGCCCTGCTCGACCACCGTCAGGCAGACGCCGCTGACCGAGATGGAGTCGCCGTGCTTTGCGTCAGACACGACGACCGGCCCTCGGACGGTGATGCGGGCGGCATCCGGGGTCGGCCGCCAGGCCACTACCTCGCCGACCTCTTCGATGATTCCGGTGAACACTAGTTACCTCCTTCTGGGCCCACGCCGCCGGTCCCGAACGATGCGTCAGCATCGGTCGGCCGTGCGGTGGGGAGCGAAACCGGTCGGGCGACGATCAGCAGGTCGTCGCCGAGGCGCTCGATGTCGCGGATGCTGAGACGCCGGGCATCCGCGATGGTGCTGACGCCGATGTCGCCCACCGCAAGGCGGTCGCCGCCGATCAGAGCGGGCGCCAGGTAGATCAGGTACTCATCGACGAGGCCGGAGGCGATGAAGGCGCTCGCCAGCGTCGGGCCACCCTCCACGAAGGCGTGGCGGATGCCTCGCTCGAACAGCGCGCGCAGCACCCCGTCGAGGTCACGGGTGCGGGTTTGGACGAGCGGCTGCGGGTGGCTGAACAGCTTCGAGTCTGCGGGGATCGGCGTCGTGCCGACGACGACCGGGATCGGCTGGTGTTCGAGCAGTTCGCCGGCCTCACCGCGGGCGGTCAGCGACGGGTTGTCGGCGACGACCGTTCCGGTGCCGACGATGATGGCGTCCGATGCGCCGCGCTGCTCGTGAACGCGCTGGCGGGCGGCCGTGCCGGTGATCCACTGGCTGGAACCGTCGGAGGCCGCGGCGCGACCGTCGAGGCCAGATGCCCATTTGAGGGTGACGTAGGGGCGCCGGAGCCTGCTGGCGGTGAGCCAGGGGTGAAGGAACTCCTCGACTTCTGCCAGGAGTACGCCGCCGGTGACGGCCGCGCCCGCCTCGCGGAGGTGCTCGGCGCCACCGCCGGACTGTGGCCCCGGGTCGGTCGCGCCGTAGAAGACCCTGGCGATGCCGGCGTCGATGAGTGCCTGGCTGCAGGGGCCGGTGAGACCGGTGTGGTTGCAGGGCTCGAGGGTGACGACCGCGGTCGCGCCGCGGGCCTGTTCGGGGGAGAGCTTGCTGAGGGCGTCGACCTCGGCGTGGGCGGTGCCGGCGCCGCGGTGCCAGCCTTCGGCCAGCATCCGCCCGTCCGGGCTCAGGATGACGCAGCCGACCCGCGGGTTCAGGCCGAAGATCGGGCCGTGACCGGCGAGGGAGAGCGCGTGGCCCATCGCGTTCACGATGGTGTCGTCGCCTGGGGCTGTCACCCGGTTCCCTTCTCTCGTTATCGAGATGGGCTCCGGGAGTGCGCCACAATGCAGTGGCCAGGTTCGCCGACATTAATCGTCGTCCAACCCGTGTGCTTCCTTCCATCCGGACTGAGAGACCCGCAGCCGTCAGGCACTGCGATCTCATAACCGTCGGTGCCGGAATTCCACCGGCTCAACCGGGGCACTGTTCGAACAACACTGCGTTCGCACAGCACCACGGGTCGCGGACTATCACCGCCGGTTCGGATTTTCACCGACCCCGGAGCACATTCTTCTTTCAGTCTAAGTCAACGCGGTGTTGCGTGCTTTATTCCCGAGCCGAACGAAAACGAAGGAGATCGACCGGAAAGGTGCAGGACGAACGCCAGCACGGCACAATTCGACCCGGATCTCCTTCGTTTCGTGCAGCCGGGAACGTCAGCGCGATAGCAGCGCAGGCAGCTCGGTGAGCGACCGGATGACCAGCACGCCGGCCGCCTCGGCCTCGGCAACCTCATCGGCCGCCGGCACCACGACGCCGCGGTCCAGCCAGACCCCGGTGAGGCCGGCGTCCACCGCACCACGGGCATCCGTCTGCAGCCGGTCACCGACGTAGGCAGCGTTCTGCGGCTCCACGCCGAACAGTTCGCAGGCCCGGTGGAAGATGCGGGCATCCGGCTTCGGAACGCCCACCTCGCCGGATGCGATGACGTGCCGCATCCGCGGGCCGAGCGCCAGCCGGTCCAGTTTCGGAATCTGGTAGTTCAGCTCCGCGTTGGTGATGATGCCGAACTGCACCCCAGGAATGCGTGACTCGAGCGCATTAAGGCACGGCAGGGCGTCGTCGTGCAGCAGCCAGGACTCGTTGTAGAGGGAGAGGTAGTCGGCGTACCAGGCGTCGGCCGAGTCGTCGTCGAACTCGATGCCGTGATGGCGCAGGTACTCCTGCACGCGCACCCGGCGCTGGCCCTGCAGGTCGAGCTCGCCGTGCAGGTACCGGCTGTAATGCACCTCCTCCAGATGGTGCCAGCGGCGCAGTTCCTCCGCGTCATCCGCCGCCGCCAGCACGCCCCCGTGCGCCCGCCTTTTCGCCGTCATGCCGAGCGCGACCGACTGCTGGTGGTCGAACAGCGTGTCATCGAGGTCGAACAGCGCCACCGAAAACGAAGGAGAAGCATCCGATTCCGACGCGTTTTGTTGCGAAACGGTCGTCACGGGGCACCTTGTCCTTCATTTTGTGCATCTGCGCTGTCGACAGCCGCGTCTCGGGTGGCGGCGGTGCCGACCGCGGGGGAGCGCGGCCAGCCGGGCTTGACGCTGCGGTCGTCGGATGCGCGCAGCAGGCCGTGCCACGACGGCGGATGCGATCCTCCCCTGGCCGGAAGCGTCGACGGGCGGGTGCCGGTGAAGGTGAATCCGAGCTTGCGAGCCACGATCATCGACGCCTCGTTGCCGACGAGACACTCCCAGGAGACCGAGGTGAGCCCCTCATGCGATGAGCCGAACGCCCAGTCGAGCACGGCGTTGATTGCCTCCGGGACGATGCCGGTGCCGCGGTGGGGTCGGCCGAGCCAGAACCCGATGTCGTACTGGCCGAACTTGTCCCGCAGACCGACAACGCCGAGCAGGGTGCCCGATCCGTCGTTCCTCCGGACTGCCCAGATCAGATCGCTGCCGTCGCGCCATCCCGCCGGGGCGTGCTCGGTGATGAACCAGCGGGCATCCGCCAGCGTGTACGGCCACGGGATGGTCAGGTAACGCTCGAACTCCGGGTCCTGGCAGTACTCATGCATCGACTGCGCGTCCGACTCGCGGAGCTCGTCGAGAACGAGGCGCTCAGTCTCGAGCGTGAACGGCTGCACTGTCACACCTTCGGCAGGAGGCCGATGCGGTCGTAGACCCGCGCCAGGGTGGCCTCCGCGCGCTCACTGGCCCGCTCGGCGTTCACCGCCAGCACCCGGTCGAGTTCGGCCGGGTCGTCGAGCAGTTCGAGGGTGCGTTCCCGGATCGGGCCGAAGGTGCCGACGACGGCATCCGCCACCGCGCCCTTCAGGTCGCCGTAGCCGCGGCCGGCGAACTCGTCCTCCAGCGACGGAACCTCCCGCTCGGTGAAAGCGGAAAGGATCGTGAGCAGGTTGGACACTCCCGGCTTCTGTTCGCGGTCGAAGCGCACCTCACGGTCGTCGTCCGTCACCGCCGACTTGATCTTCCTGGCCGTCTTCGACGGATCCTCCAGCATCCACACCACGCCGGAGTCGGAGGCGGACGACTTGCTCATCTTGGACGTCGGGTTCTGCAGATCGTAGATGCGCGCCGTCTCGGTCATGATCACCGGCGTCGGCACCACCAGGGTGTCGCCGAAGCGGGAGTTGAAGCGGCCGGCGAGGTCGCGGGTGAGTTCCACGTGCTGCTTCTGGTCGTCGCCGACCGGCACCACATCGGTGTCATAGAGCAGGATGTCCGCCGCCATCAGCGTCGGGTAGGCGAAGAGGCCGACCGTGGTGGCGTCCGCGCCGTGCCTGGTCGACTTGTCCTTGAACTGGGTCATCCGGCTGGCCTCGCCGAATCCGGTCAGCGTGTTCAGCACCCAGGCGAGTTGGGCGTGTGCGGGAACGTGCGACTGAACGAAGAGGGTGGATGCCGACGGGTCGATTCCTGCGGCGATGTACTGTGCGGCTGTGCGGCGGGTCTGCTCGCGGAGCGTTGCCGGGTCTTGTGCGACGGTGATGGCGTGGAGGTCGACGACACAGAAGACGGCGTCGCTGGTGACCTGCATGTTCTTCCACTGCAGGAGGGCCCCGATGTAGTTGCCGATCTGGAGCGAATCGGCGGATGGCTGCATTCCGGAGAACAGGCGGGGCTTGTTGGTCATGCGGCAATTCTTTCATTGTTCGCGGGGTGTGCTGGCCGGATGCTGTCGCTCATGCGCCGCCCATGGACGCCGGCGCGGTGGAGCTATGGTGATCGCGCCAGCGATCACGCGACCCCAGCGCCGACCGAGCCTGCGAGGTCGGTTCGGGCGGAGCAGCGCTCGATGACCTGGCTGAACGGGTGATTACAGCGCGTAGTCGACGACGACCGGTGTGTGGTCCGACCAGCGCTGGTCATAGGCTGCCGCGCGGTCGACCGCGTAGTTGGTGACGGCCGCCGCCAGGGCAGGGGTCGCCAGCTGGTAGTCGATGCGCCATCCGGTGTCGTTGTCGAACGCCTGCCCGCGCCAGCTCCACCAGGTGTACGGTCCGTCGATTTCTCCGGCCTCCGTCCGGCCGATGTCGACCCAACCGAGGCCCGTGCCGACCGATCCGTCCGCGCCTTCGACGTCGTCCCCTTCAGGGCCGAGGAACCGGTCGAAGTAGGCGCGTTCCTTCGGCAGGAAGCCGGCCCGCTTCACGTTGCCCTTCCAGTTGCGGATGTCGAGTCTGGTGTGGCCGACGTTGAGGTCGCCGAGCACGACAGCGTGCTCGCTGTGGGCGGCGAGTTCCGGCATCCGCGCGGTCATCGCGTCCAGGAACTTGTATTTCTCCACCTGCTTCGGGGTGTCGACCTCGCCGGAATGCACGTAGGTGCTCACCACTGTGATGATCTTGTCACCCACCTCGTAGTCGGCTTCGAGCCACCGGCCTGCACTGTCGAAGTCTGGTTCGCCCAGGTCGACGCGGTGGATGGATGCCCCGCCCCCATGAGCACCAGCCCGGCTGGCCAGGGCCACCCCGGCACGGCCCTTCGCGGTCGCCGGATCGTGCAGGATGTCCCACTCCGGGCCGAGCAGGTTTTCCAGGTCTTCTGTGGAGGCCCGTACCTCCTGGATGGCGAGGATGTCGACCCCTCTGCCGTCGAGCCAGGCTCCCATTCCCTTGCGGTAGGCGGCTCGGATTCCGTTGGTGTTGATACTGGCGATGCGCAGGGCGGTGGTCATGCAGCAAGCCTAGCGACGGCGACTGTCATGCTTTCGCCGGGCGTAGACCCGCCGCCACCACGGCAATGACCGCAGGCGCCGTTCCTCCGCTTCAGCCTCCCGCCCCCGTTCCTCCGCCAGTTTCTGTGCTTCGTCGCGGCGCCGGGCGGCGATGCGCGGGTCGGGGATGAGTGCGGTATCCGCCATGCCGACGGAGATCCAGGATGCCGCCAGCAGGATCACCTGGCAGGTCAGGTTGAACCAGATCAGCAGCCCGATGACGAGGGCGAAAGATGCCAGGAGCGGGTTGCGGGACGCCCCGCCGAGCAGCGCCGTCCCGAGTACTTTCAGGACGCCGAGGCCGGCTGCGCCCAGGAGAGCGCCGGCGATCAGGCGTTTCCACGGGATGGCCAGGCCGGAGAGCAGGCGGTACAGGGCGGCGAGGGCGACCGTGTCCAGAACGAACATGAGTGCGAGGCCGACAGTGCGGCCGGTGACGGCACTGAGCAGCGAGTCCTGGTCGACCCCGACCAGGCCGAGAGCCCAGTTGAGCGCCTGGGTGCTGAGCACCAGGAACGCTGAGGACACCAGGAGGGCCACGCCGAATCCGATGCCGAGCCCGATGTCCTTCAGTTTCAGCAGGAAGAAGTTGACCATCTCGCCCGGCAGGCCGAAAAGGGTGCGGATGGCGTCGCGAGCGGATGCCAGCCAACCCAGTGCGGTGAACAGCAGGCCGCCGAGCGCGATGCCACCGGTCCAGCTCAGGACGACCCCGGTCTGCAGGTCGTCGGGGTCGACGACGCCCTCACCGGTGCCGGTGTCGATGAGCCCGGGGATTGACTCGTTCAGGACCCGGAAGAACGCCTGGCGGATGTCCGGATTCGCCTCGACGAGCAGGCCGGCGACTGAGAAGCCGACCCAGAGCGCCGCGAACACAGCGAAGATCGCCTGAAAGGAGAGGCCACCGGCGAGCAGGGGCCCGCGGCTTTCGCTGTAGTGCATCACGACCCGCACCGCCCGCAACTGGCGACCCCAGGCGATGAGCTTCTGCAGCTTCTCCTTCATCCTTCGAGCCTAATCAGGGAGGCGCCGAGAACAGGGAGGCTCCTTCTGTCAACAGGATGAATTGGGTGGCGCGCCGGCTGGACATCCGTCTTCACGGGGTGTCGTCCCATTCGTCCTGTTGACGGTTGGCCGGCGTGGGCGAGTTACCCGTCGTCGCGGCTCGGCGCCAGCTCGACGCCGACCGACCGCAGCTTGATTGTCGCCACGATCGCCGCCGACGCGATGAGCAGTACCCCGATGCCGGAGGTGAGCGCGATGCCGCTGTCGAAGGCGTTCATCGCCGAGCCGAGGAGCTCGGTCGCCACGTCGCCCGGCAGGCTCTCGGCCAGTTCGGTCGCGCCGCCCAGGGTCTCCCGTGCGACCCCGGCTTCTGCACTGGTCAGCCCGGCCGGTATCTCGATGGCGCCCCGGTAGGAGGCGGTGAGGATCGAGCCGAGGATGGCGGTGCCGAGTACCGCTCCCACCTCGTAGGCGGTCTCCGAGACTGCCGCCGCTGCTCCCGCTTTGCGGGCCGGGGCGCTCGCGATGATGAGCTCGTTCGAGACTGTCTCGGCCGCACCGATCCCGAAGCCGAGCAGTGTGAACGCCACCAGCAGGACGCTGGACGGTGCCGGCCCTTCTGCCAGCGCCACGATGAGATAGCCGGCGGCAGAAATGGTCAGCGCCACCGGAATGATGATTCCGGGGCGGATGCGCCGGGAGACCGGAACCACGCTGAGTGAGGCGACCATCATCGCCAGCAGCCCGGGGACCAGCACCAGCCCGGCGTCGATCGGGCTGAGCCCGAGCACCAGCTGCAGGTGCTGGGAGATGAAGAACAGGAACCCGACGAAGGCGACGCAGCTGAGCAGGTTGACGCTGACCGCGACGCTGAAGGCGTTGCTGCTGAACAGGTCCATGTCGATCATCGGCTCTGGGCGACGCCGCTGGCGACGAACGAACACCAGGCCGGAGAGCAGTCCGACCGCGAGGGCGGCAACCCCGACGACGCTGACGCCGTCGCTGGCAAGGGTCTTGATGCCGAAGACGACGGGCGTCATCGTGGTCAGCGTCAGCAGGATGCTCACGAAGTCGATCCGACCGGGGGAGGGGTCTTTCGACTCCGGGATCAGGAACGGGGTCAGCACCACGAGGGGGATCAGCACCGGAACGGCGAGCAGGAAGATCGACCCCCACCAGAAGTGCTCCAGCAGAACACCTCCGACGATCGGCCCGAGCGCTGCACCGATGGCGAAGCCGGTGGCCCAGATGGCGATCGCCAGCCTCCGCTGGCTGCGGTCGACGAAGATGTTGCGCAACAGGGACAGGGTTGACGGCATCAGCATCGCGCCGAAGAAGCCGAGCACGGCGCGTGCGGCTATGAGCCACTCGGTGCTGGGCGCGAAGGCGGCGACGACGGAGACTGCGGCGAACCCGACCGAGCCGATGATCAGGAGTCGGCGTCGCCCGAACCGGTCGCCGAGGCTTCCCATTGAGATGAGGAGTCCGGCGAGCACCAGCGGGTAGGAGTCGACGATCCAGAGCAGTGCCGTGCCGCTCGGCTGCAGCGAACGGGAGATGTCTGGCAGGGCGAAGCTGAGCACGGTGTTGTCTATCGAGATCAGCAGCACCGGCAGCATGAGTACGGCCAGCGCCCACCAGCGGTGCCTGGCCTGCGTGGAGACGACGCGCGTGGGTGGGGACACGACCGTGATGGTCGAGCTGTGGGGCGATGACATGAGTGCTTCCTGGGTCGAGTGCTTCCAGTACTATACCGTCCAGACGGTACAGTAAACAAGAAATGGTTGCTACGCTGGGTTCATGCAGCCAGCCTCGGTCACCCGCGATCGCATCCTGGATGCCCTGCAGGACCTGCTCATCGAGCTGGGTGAGCGCGCGGCCACCCTCGACGCCGTCGCCCAGCGCGCCGGCGTGTCCAAGGGCGGGCTCCTCTACCATTTCGGCAGCAAAGAGGCGCTGATCGAGGGACTCATCGACCGGTTGCGCGGGCTGGTCGAGGTCGACATCGCCCTGATGCGCGCCGCTTCCACTGGGCCGATCGACTATTTCATCCGCACCTCAGTGTCGATGGAGGGGGAGTTCGACCGCTGCATCGTCGCCACGGCCCGCCTCGCGCAGGGGGCGCACCCGGGGGCGCGGGACGCCCTGAAGGCCGCCCAGGCCGCCTGGCTGGAAGTGATCTCCGAGACGGTGGAGGATCCCGCCGTCGCCCGCACGATCATGCTGCTCGGCGACGGTATCTACTACAACTCCAGCATGGGCGCCGGGGCGCTCAGTGTGCAGGAGATGGACGACCTGGTCGCCACCGTGCACCGGCTGGCCGGCCTCTGAGCTAACGGGTGCATCCGCGCGTAACTAGTCGGCGTCGAGCTCGGATGCCACCAGCCCGGCGAGCTCGTCGGCCTTCGCATCCGCGTCGTCACCAGACACCGTGAGCGTCAACTCATCGCCCTGGTTCACCCCCATCGCGAGCAGCATGAGCACGCTCGCGGCATTCGCCTTCTTGCCGTTCCCCGCCTCCAGGGTGACCGCATGACCGCTCTCGGCAGCAGCCTTGGCGATGGTGGCAGCGGGTCGGGCGTGCAACCCGACCGCTGAGCCGAACGTGACAGTGCGCTGAACTTCGGTCATCTGTTGTGCCTCCCTGGTGTTGTGCCCATGCTACGGCGTGACCCTCGCCACCGCTGGCTGTCCGGCCAGCACGACATCCGGGCCAGCCGCCTCGATCTCGGTGAGCAGGTCGCGGTTGGCTGCGGCATCCGTGATGATCGTGTCGATGGCGGCGAGCGGGGCGATGCGGCCGAACTCTTCGCGGCCCAGCTTGGTGTGGTCGGCCAGCACGATGCTCCGCCTGGCCGCCTTGATCATGGCCGACTTGACCGCGGCTTCGGCGATGTTGTGCGTGGTCAGTCCACGCTCCGGCGTGATGCCGTTGACGCTGAGGAACGCGACGTCGACGCTGACCATGCTGACCATCTGGTGGGTCCAGGTTCCGACTGCGGCATGGGATGAGGAACGCACGGTGCCGCCGAGCACGTGGAGTTCGATGTTCTCCCGGTCGGCGAGGGCCATGGCGACGGCGAGCGAGTGGGTGACGACGGTGAGTTGCCGGTCGAGCGGCAGCAGTTCGGCGAGCTTGATGGTGGTGGTGCCCGCGTCGATGATGATCGAGCCGCCGTCGGGGAGTTCTTCCAGCGCGGCGGTGGCGATGGACATCTTCTCGACCGCCAGGATCTCGTTGCGATCGCTGACAGCCGGCGTGGTGATGATCCGCTCGACCGGGATGGCCCCGCCGTGTGCCCGCCGAACCAGCCCGCGGCGCTCGAGCGTGGTGAGGTCTCGGCGGATGGTTTCGGGGGTCACCGCGAGCAGTTCGGCCAGCTCGCGAACATCCACCCGCCCATTGCGACGTGCCTGTTCGAGGATGGCGTGGTGCCGCTCGGGTGCGTACATAGAGACTCCGCTGTCGGGTGGATCGGTTAGTTGATTGTGGCGGGCCACAGTGAAACCATCATAAACAAATGTCCGCTTGATTAGTTTTATCTCCGGATTTGTTTGTTTGTCAACGAGATTCAGGTTATTGTCATGGGCAGAACTCTCAGGGACAGATCATCGCCAACGAGATGGGTAATGGAGCGCATTCATGCAGGAACTGCACGGCATCGGCGTAGGGCGTTCCATCGCGTTCGGCCCGGTCCTGCGGATGCCCGACCCGCTCAGCGAGCCGACGGCGACCCCGCGCACAGCGGATGCCGAGACTGAGCGCTCCACGGTCACCGACGCCCTGGCATCCGTCGCCGCCGACCTGAACGCCCGCGGCGCTGACGCTGGGGGAGAGGCGCAGGCCGTGCTCGAGGCCCAGGCGATGATGGCCCAGGACCCCGGCCTCATCGACGACGTCAACGCGCGCATCGAACAGGGCAGCACCGGCGAGCGGGCCGTATTCGACGCGTTCGCCGCGTTCCAGGAGGTGCTCACCGGCATGGGCGGCTACATGGCCGAGCGGGCGGCAGACCTCGGTGACGTCTCCCAGCGCATCATCGCCCAGCTGCGCGGAGTGCCCGCCCCCGGCGTCCCGGTGTCCGACAAGCCGTTCGTGCTGGTCGCCCACGACCTGGCCCCGGCCGACACGGCCATGCTCGACCTCGCCAAGGTGGTCGCGCTCGTCACCCGCGACGGTGGGCCCACCTCCCACACCGCGATCCTCGCCAGGTCGAAGGCCATCACGGCCGTCGTCGGCGTGGCGGAGGCCGACGCACTCACCGACGGAACTGAGGTGCTGGTCGATGCGGCATCCGGAACCGTCGTGGTCTCCCCGGACCCTGCGCAGGTCGCGGCAGCCGCGACCCGCACGGCGGAACTCCAGGCGATCAAGGCCGCTCCGATCACCGACGGGGCGCTGGCCGACGGGGAGAAGATCCCGCTGCTGGCCAACCTCGGCTCGCCGAAGGACGCCGCCGCCGCAGTCGAGCTTGGAGCAGAAGGCGTCGGGCTCTTCCGCACCGAGTTGCTCTTCCTCGACGCCATTACGGCGCCGACCATCGAGCAGCAGTTGGTCGACTACACGGCGGTGCTGGATGCGTTCCCAGGCAAGAAGGTCGTCGTGCGCTGCCTCGACGCCGGGGCCGACAAGCCGCTGAGCTTCCTCAACGATGCCGAGGAGGAGAACCCGGCGCTGGGGCTCCGCGGGCTGAGGGCTCTGCGGGCGAACGAGCAGATCCTGCGCGACCAGCTCACCGCCCTGGCCCAGGCTCAGGCCCAGACGAAGGCGGAGCTCTGGGTGATGGCCCCGATGGTCGCTGACGTCGAGGAGACCGAGTATTTCGTCGCACTGGCCAGGGAGCTGGGCATCCGGGTCGCCGGCGTCATGGCCGAGATCCCGTCGCTCGCCCTGATGGCGGAACAGGTGGCTACCGCATCCGATTTCGTCAGCATCGGCACCAACGACCTCACCCAGTACACGATGGCGGCAGACCGGATGCTCGGCACCGTCGCCGCCTACCAGGACCCCTGGCATCCGGCCGTCCTGCGGCTCGTCAAGATGCTCGGCGACGCCGGAAAGTCGGCCGGAACGCCGGTCGGCGTCTGCGGCGAGGCAGCGGCAGACCCGCTGCTCGCCGTCGTGCTGGTCGGGCTCGGGGCGACATCGCTCTCGATGACGCCGGCCGCACTCGCCGACGTCCGGGCCGAACTGGCCAAACACACCAGGGCAGAGGCGGAGGCGCTCGCCGCCACCGTTCTCGCCGCACCAACCGCGGCGGCCTCCCGAGCCGCAGCACAGAGTTCCAGGTAAGACCGCACCACCCCATCCACCAGAAATCCCGAGAAAAGGAAAACCTCATGACAACGGAGTCACAGCCCCGCACCCGCGCCGGCGCCCGCGTTGGGGTGCAGAGATTCGGCACCTTCCTCAGCGGCATGATCATGCCCAACATCGCCGCGTTCATCGCCTGGGGCCTCATCACCGCCCTGTTCATCCCCACCGGATGGACGCCGAACGAGACGCTGGCAACCCTCGTCGGCCCGATGATCATCTTCCTGCTGCCGCTGCTCATCGCGAACACCGCCGGGCGGATGATCTACGACACGCGCGGTGGTGTCGTCGCGACCATCGCCACCATGGGTGTCATCGTCGGCACCGAAATACCGATGTTCCTCGGCGCCATGATCATGGGGCCGTTGGCGGCCTGGTTGATGAAGCAGGTCGACAAACTGTGGGCGGGCAAGATCAAGCCCGGCTTCGAGATGCTGGTCGACAACTTCTCGGCCGGAATCCTCGGGGCGATCCTCGCCGTGCTCGGCTTCTTCGGCTTCGGCCCGGTCATCCAGGCGCTGAGCAACGCGCTCGAGGCCGCCGTCGACTGGCTGGTCTCCCTGTCGCTCCTGCCGCTGCTGTCGATCTTCGTCGAGCCGGGCAAGATCCTGTTCCTGAACAACGCGATCAACCACGGAGTCTTCACCCCGATCGGAACGCAGCAGGCCACGGAGACCGGTAAGTCGATCCTGTTCCTGGTCGAGGCGAACCCCGGTCCGGGTCTCGGACTGCTGCTCGCCTTCGCCTTCTTCGGTATCGGAATCGCCAAGGCCAGCGCGCCCGGCGCCATCATCATCCAGTTCCTGGGCGGTATCCACGAGATCTACTTCCCGTACGTGCTGATGAAGCCGATCCTGGTGCTCTCTGTCATCGGCGGTGGCATGGTCGGTGTCGGGACCAACGCCCTGTTCCAGAGCGGGCTCCGGGCTCCGGCCTCACCGGGCAGTATCTTCGCGGTATTGATCCAGACCGCCAACGACAGCTACCTCGGAGTGATCCTCTCGGTGGTCCTGTCGGCGGCAGTCTCATTCACCATCGCCGCGATCATCCTGCGTGCCAGCCGCAAGAAGGACCTCGCCGCCGGCGGCGGAGACCTCTCTGCTGCGGTCGCCCAGACCGAAGCGAACAAGGGCAAGAGCTCATCCGTGCTCAGCAACCTCGGCGCAACCGGCACCGCCACTGCGACGAAGATCGAGAATGTGGTCTTCGCCTGCGACGCCGGCATGGGCTCCAGCGCAATGGGAGCGTCCGTCTTGCGGAACAAGATCAAGAAGGCTGGAATTGAGGACGTGACGGTCACCAACAAGGCGATCGCCAACCTGGACAGCAGTGCGGACCTGGTCATCACCCACCAGGACCTCACCGACCGGGCGAAGGGCCAGGCTGGCGACGCGGTACATGTGTCAGTCGACAACTTCATGAACAGTCCGAAGTACGACGAGGTCGTCGAGTTGCTCAAGCAGCAGCGAAGCGGCAAGTAACCAACGACAGGGAGTTCCCCATGGGGCAGGTACTGCAGCTCAGCCAGATCCGCATCGAGGGCGAGGCGACGACCAAGCTGGAGGCCATGCGCGAAGCGCATGAGATCCTGGTCGAAGCGGGCGCGGTCACCGCCGCCTACCTGCCGGCGATGCTCGAGCGTGAAGCATCGGTATCGACGTACATGGGGAACTTCCTGGCCATCCCGCACGGCACCAACGAGTCCAAGGAGGCCATCCTCTCCTCGGCGCTCTCGTTCGTGCGGTACGGCCAGCCGATCGATTGGGACGGCAACCCGGTGCACTTCGTGGTCGGCATCGCCGGGGTCGAGAACCAGCACCTCGACATCCTCTCCAAGATCGCGATCGTGTTCTCTGACGAAGAAGAGGTGGATGCGCTGCTGAAGGCGTCCAGCGCGGAGGAGATCCTCGACATCCTCGGTGAGGTCAACGCCTGATGAAGGCCGTCCACTTCGGCGCAGGGAACATCGGCCGCGGCTTCGTCGGACTGCTGCTGCATGAGGCCGGCTACGAAGTGGTCTTCGCCGACGTCAACGCGGAGCTGATCGACGCGCTCGCCGACGCGTCCGACTACACCGTGCACGAGGTGGGGGAGGGATCCAGGGACCACCGGGTCACCGGCTTTCGCGCCATCAACTCCCAGGCGAAAACGAAGGAGATCGTCGCCGAGATCGCCACGGCGGATGTCGTCACCACCGCTGTGGGGCCGAATGTCCTTCGTTTTGTCGCACCGCTGATCGCCGAGGCGCTGGCGAAGAGGGCGGGTGCGGCGGCTCCGCTGGCGGTGATGGCCTGCGAGAACGCGATCAACGCGACCGATCTGTTGCGCGCCGAGGTCGAGAAGGCCGACCCCGACGTGCTGGGCCGCGCGGTTTTCGCCAACACGGCGGTCGACCGGATCGTGCCGGCGCAGGACCCAGGCACCGGGCTGGACGTCACCGTCGAGGCCTACTACGAGTGGGCGATCGACCGCACGCCGTTCGGCGGCAGCGAGCCGGCCATCCCCGGCGCGAGCTACGTGGACGATCTCGGCCCGTACATCGAGCGCAAGCTGTTCACCGTCAACACCGGCCATGCCACGATCGCCTACTTCGGGTTCCTGGCCGGCGCATCCGCCATCTCGGACGCCCTGGCCATGCCGGCGGTGGAGAACTCGGTGCGTGAGGTGCTCGGCGAGACGAAGGCCCTGCTGGTGGCCAAGCACGGCCTGGACGCGGATGCCCAGCAGCAGTACATCGAGAAGATCCTGGTGCGGTTCGCCAACCCGCACCTGCCGGACACCGTCGACCGGGTCGGACGCCAGCCGCTGCGCAAGCTGGGCCGCCACGAGCGTTTCGTCGGGCCCGCCGCCGAGCTGGCCGAGCGCGGCGAGACCCCGCAGGCGCTACTGAACGCCATCGGGGCGGCGCTGTATTTCGACGTGCCGGACGACGAGCAGAGTGTCGAGCTGAAGCGGCTGTTGGCCAGCGCCACGACGGAGGAGTTCGTCATGCAGGTGTGCGGCATCGACCCCGGGCATCCGCTCTTCGAGCCGCTGCTGGCGACGGTCGCCGCCGCCCGCACCTAACCTGCCCGCTCTGACCCGGCACGATGACGGTGTTTGTCGACGATGACGCTGCTTCAAGCATCCGCATCGTCGACGAACACCGTCATCGTTGAGCTGCGAGTGGTGTTACGGCTTCCCGCGCATGATCGCCTGCTTGACCTCGGCGATCGCCTGGGTGACCTGGATGCCGCGGGGGCACGCCTCGGTGCAGTTGAAGGTGGTGCGGCAGCGCCACACGCCTTCCTTGTCGTTGAGAATGTCGAGGCGGGTCTCAGACCCTTCGTCGCGCGAGTCGAAGATGAAGCGGTGCGCGTTGACGATGGCGGCCGGGCCGAAGTACTGCCCGTCGGTCCAGAACACCGGGCAGCTGGAGGTGCAGGCGGCACACAGGATGCACTTGGTGGTGTCGTCGAAGCGGGCACGCTCGGCGACCGACTGGCCGCGCTCCTTGCCCTTCTCCGGCTTCGAGTTGGCGATCAGGAAGGGCTGAACCTCCTTGAACGAGTCGAAGAACGGCTCCATGTCGACGATGAGGTCCTTCTCCAGTGGCAGCCCCTTGAGCGCCTCCACGTAGATCGGCTTCGAGATGTCGAGGTCCTTGATCAGGGTCTTGCAGGCCAGGCGGTTTCGCCCGTTGATGCGCATCGCATCCGACCCGCAAATGCCGTGGGCGCAGGAGCGCCGGAAGGTCAGCGAGCCGTCCTGCTCCCACTTGATCTTGTGCAGGGCGTCGAGCACCCGGTCACTGCCGTACATCTGCACGTCGAAGTCCTGCCAACGCGGTTCGGCATCCACCTCAGGGTCGAACCGGCGGATGATCAGGGTCACCGTGAATGACTGGATCGCCGCTTCGGGTACCGGTGCCGCTTCGAGCGTATCCGTGGACATCTAGTACTTCCTTTCCATGGGCTGGTAGCGGGTCATAACCACCGGTTTCCAGTCCAGCCTGATGTGGTCTGCCGCAGTGGACGACTGCGGATCGCCCGACAGGTAGGCCATGGTGTGCTTCATATAGGTCGTGTCGTCACGGTCGGGGTAGTCGTCGCGCTGGTGTCCACCGCGGCTCTCCTTGCGGTTGAGCGCAGAGTAGACGACGACCTCGGCCAGGTCGAGCAGGAATCCGAGCTCGATCGCCTCGAGCAGGTCGGTGTTGTACCGCTTTCCCTTGTCCTGGACGGCGATGTTGCGGTAGCGGTCACGCAGGCCGCGGATGACCTCGGTCACCTCGGTGAGGGTCGCCTCGGTGCGGAACACCTGCGCGTTGCGGTCCATGTAGTCCTGCAGCTCCTTGCGGATTGCTGCGATGCTCTCGGTGCCGGTGGAGTCGCGCAGCATCGAGATGAGCCCGCGGATCTCCGCGGTGGGGTCGTCCGGCAGGGGTGCGAAGTTGACGTCCTTCACATACTCGACCGCGTAGTTGCCGGCCCGCTTGCCGAACACGTTGATGTCGAGCAGCGAGTTGGTTCCGAGGCGGTTGGAGCCGTGCACGGAGACGCAGGCGCATTCGCCGGCGGCGTAGAGGCCCGGGACGACGGTGTCGTTGTCGCTCAGCACCTCTGCCTTGACGTTGGTGGGGATGCCGCCCATCGCGTAGTGTGCGGTCGGCATGACCGGCACCGGCTCGACGACCGGGTCGACTCCCAGGTAGGTGCGGGCGAATTCGGTGATGTCCGGCAGCTTGGTCTCAAGCACTTCGGCACCGAGGTGGGTGCAGTCGAGGAAGACGTAGTCCTTCTCGGGTCCGCCGCCGCGGCCCTCCGCGACCTCCTTCACCATGCAGCGCGAGACGATGTCGCGGGGTGCGAGGTCTTTGATGGTGGGGGCGTAGCGCTCCATGAAGCGTTCACCGGAGGCGTTGCGCAGGATGGCGCCTTCACCGCGGGCACCTTCGGTGAGCAGGATGCCGAGACCGGCCAGCCCGGTCGGGTGGAACTGGAAGAACTCCATGTCCTCCAGCGGCAGTCCCTTACGCCAGATGATTCCGACGCCGTCGCCGGTGAGGGTGTGCGCGTTGGAGGTGGTCTTGTAGATCTTGCCGAATCCGCCGGTGGCGAAGATGACCGCCTTGCCGCGGAAGACGTGCAGGTCGCCGGTCGCCAGCTCATAGGCGACGACGCCGGCGGGCTTCTTCACCCCGTCGACCTCGGTCATAATCAGGTCGAGCACATAGAACTCGTTGAAGAAGTTGATGCCGTGCTTGACGCAGTTCTGGTACAGCGTCTGCAGGATCATGTGACCGGTACGGTCGGCGGCGTAGCAGGCACGGCGCACGGCACTCTTGCCGTGGTCGCGGGTGTGGCCGCCGAAGCGGCGCTGGTCGATCTTGCCCTCTGGCGTGCGGTTGAACGGCAGGCCCATGTTCTCGAGGTCGATGACCGCGTCGATGGCTTCCTTCGCCAGGATCTCGGCGGCATCCTGGTCGACCAGGTAGTCGCCGCCCTTGACAGTGTCGAAGGTGTGCCACTCCCAGTTGTCTTCCTCGACGTTGGCGAGGGCTGCGGCCATGCCGCCCTGCGCCGCCCCGGTGTGCGAGCGGGTCGGGTAGAGCTTGGAGATGACGGCGGTGCTGACGTTCGGGCCGGTTTCGATGGCGGCCCGCATGCCGGCGCCGCCGGCTCCGACGATCACCACATCGTGCTGGTGGTAGTGCACGCCGTCGACGATGGTCGGCTCGGTGTCGGATGCCACAGCATCCGCGAACAGGGAACCGTGCTTGGTCGATTCGCTTCCGGTTGACGCCATCACTGTATGTCCCCACAGAAGCTCGGCAGCAGGTGTGTCGCTTCCGTGACGGGGCACGGGTCAAAGGTGTAGATCACAAGGGTTCCCAAAACGAGTAGTACGACGGTGGATGCGAGGAGCGCGCCCGTGAGCACCCGGTGCAGGGTGGGGTTGTGGGCGTAGTCGTTGATGAGTGTGCGCATGCCGTTGGCACCGTGGATGAGGGCGAGCCAGAGCAGCAGGGTGTCCCAGGCGATCCAGAACGGGTCTGCCCACTTGCCGGCCACGAAGGCGAAGTCGATGGCGCTGACGCCGTCGCCGGCGACCAGGTTGACGAACAGGTGGCCGAAGATCAGCACGACCAGCACGAGGCCGCTGGCGCGCATGTAGATCCAGCCCCACTTCTCCCAGTTGACGCCGCGACCACGGCCACCGCGTTCCCGGGGAAATTCGATTGCACTCATGGCTAACCCCCAAAGACGTGCATCAGGTGGCGCGGCACGAACGCGGCCAAAAGGACGACCCAGAGAACGATGACAGTCCAGAACAGCGGACGGTGAAGTTTGGTTCCGAGGCTCCAGAAGTCGATCAGGATGATCCGCAGCCCGTTGAGCGCGTGGAACCCGATCGCGGCCACCAGGGCGATCTCGCCGAGGCCCATGATCGGCGTCTTGTACGCGCCGATGACCTCGTTGTACGCCTCAGGACTCACCCGCAGCAGTGAGGTGTCGAGGATGTGCACCAGGAGGAAGAAGAAGATGGCGACTCCGGTGATGCGATGAAGCACCCACGACCACATTCCCTCGGTACCCCGATACAGGGTTCCTGCCGGTGCTTTCAACTTTGCTGCCTTTTTCGACTTCACTGTGCCAGCTGGCTGGGCTTCGGCCAGGGCTCCCGCCGACTGTTCTGGCACGAGCAACCCTCCTTGCGGATGAATCAGCCCCAGTACGCGGGGCCGGCGGATGTTATTGGTTGGAACTACTCCCAGTCTATTCCCGGTTTGCCTGCCGGTCTTGCCATCACTCCATCCGGGCGGGCGCCTACCACCGTGATGGGCGCTACCGTGGGGGCATGGATGCTCTCGATCGGCTCTACTGCGTCATACCCGCGGGCGGTATCGGCTCGCGCCTGTGGCCGCTGTCGCGGGCGGATGCGCCCAAGTTCCTGCACGACCTGACCGGCACCGGCAAGACCCTGCTGCGCGGCACCTGGGAGCGGCTCGAACCGATCAGCGGAGGCGACCGCATCATGGTGGTCACCGGCCGTGCACACCGTGCCGCGGTGGAGTCGCAACTCCCCGACCTGGCCGACCGCAACGTGGTGCTGGAGAGCGAGCCAAAGGATTCGTCGGCGGCGATCGGACTGGCCGCAGCCATCCTGAACCACCGAGAGCCCGGGGTCATCATCGGCTCGTTCGCGGCCGACCACGTGATCACCGACGTCCGCGGATTCCGGCGCGCGATCGTGGAGGCGGTGGCAGCAGCCGACGCGGGCATGATCGCCACGATCGGTATCACTCCCACTGATCCGGCGATTGGATTCGGCTACATCCACTGCGGGGAGCGGCTGGCGATTGAGGGCGCACCATCCGCGTTCGCGGTCGACACTTTCGTCGAGAAGCCGAGCTTCGAGGTCGCCGAGCAGTACCTGGCCGCCGGCGACTACTTGTGGAACGGCGGCATGTTCATCTCCCGAGCGGATGTCCTGCTCACCCAGCTCGGGGAGTCGCGCCCAGAACTACTGGAGGGCCTGACCGAGCTCGCCCGCGACTGGGACACCCCGAAGCGCGGGGCGACTGTCGACCGGGTCTGGCCGAAGCTGGAGAAGATCGCGATCGACTATACGGTGGCGGAGCCGGCCGCGAAGGCGGGGCGCCTCGCGGTGATCCCGGGCGACTTCGACTGGGACGACGTCGGCGATTTCGCCTCGATCGGCAAGCTGCATTCCGGCGGTAACGCATCCAACCTGGCGATCCTGGGTGACAACGCCCGGGTGCTGGCTGACGCATCAAGCGGTGTCGTGGTGAGCCAGTCCGGGCGGTTGATCTCGCTGATCGGCGTGAACGACATCGTCGTCGTGGACACCCCGGATGCCCTGCTGGTGACGACGACGGCCAACGCGCAGCGGGTGAAGTCCGTGGTCGACGCGCTCAAATTCTCCGGCCGCGGGGACGTGCTGTAGCTGCGCCGACCGCATGCTTGGATGGGTCGATGGCCTCCCGCATCCCCCTCATCATCGACACTGACACCGCCCAGGACGACTGTGTCGCCCTGCTGGTCGGCCTGCTCGACCCTGTCGCCGACCTGCGCGCAATCACCATGGTCGCCGGCAACGTCGGCTTCGACCGGCAGCTGAAGAACGCCTACCTCACCCTGAACGCGGCCGGACGGCTCGGCGGGGTCCCCATCCACCTGGGCTGCCGCCGCCCGATGGTGCGGGAGTGGGTGTCTGCCGAGAACGTGCACGGGGATGGCGCCGGCGGGCTGGAGATGGATTTCGACGGGCTGGTCCCCGAACAGCAGCACGGGGTGGATGCCCTCATCGAGTTGGCCGCGGCCTCTCCTGGAGAGCTAACCATCGTCTGCATCGGCCCGCTCACGAATATCGCGATGGCGACGGTCAAAGACCCGGACTTCGCCCGCAACGTCAGGGCGCTCTACATCATGGGCGGCTCGAACAACGGGCGGGGCAACATCACCGCGGCCGCTGAGTACAACTTCTACGTCGACCCGGAGGCCGCCGCCACGGTCTTTCAGGCGGGCTTCGAGATCACGGTCATCCCCTGGGACCGGTTGACCCTGCGTGATGCCGTCTTCTCCCGGGAGCAGCTGAGCGAGATCGCCCGGCTCGGAACCGGGCTCTCCGACTTCTTCACCCGCGTGGTCGGCTCGACTCTCGCGTTCGATGAGAGCGTGGGGATCGCCGGCTCGACGCATCCGGACTCCTTGACCGCCGCGGTGCTGCTGCATCCGGAACTGGTCACAGCCGCCGCTGACTACGCGGTCTCGATCGAGACCGCATCTGAGCTGACCCGGGGGTATTCCGCGATGTCCTGGGGCGTTCACGGGCTGCCCTCGAACGCCCGCGTGATCGAGTCGATCGACTCCGCCGGCTTTTTCCAGTATGTGATTTCACTCGTCGATCGGGCGGTGCCCGCGCAGCGCCCATTTCGCTGAATTTTCCTGCTCATATGAGCGCATCCCAGCTTGGTAACGTCTCAGCATCCTCGGCTGGATATGCTCGGCGCGTCGGTAACAATGGGTAATCTGTTCGACATCCGCCCTGGTATGGCCGGGGTCCCGCATCTGGAGGAAATCTAGTGAACTTAATCACTCGCAAGCGTGGGCTTGCCGGGCTGGCCGTTTTCGGCGCCGCCGGCATGCTCCTGGCAGGTTGTGCCGCCGCCCCCGACGAAGCTGAAGCCCCGGTCGAAGAAGTCGACTTCCTGGCTTGCGCAGTCTCGGACGAGGGAAGCTGGAACGACAAGAGCTTCAACGAGGCAGCCTACGAGGGCCTCCTCAAGGCAGAGGACGAGCTCGGCGTTCAGGTCAGTGACGCGGAGTCCCACTCCATCGAGGACTTCGAGCCGAACCTCACCGCCATGGTGAACGAAGGCTGTGACGTGACCTTCGCGGTCGGCTTCAACCTGGTCGGCCCGGTCAACGCGACCGCCGCGGCCAACCCCGACATGAACTTCGTCACCATCGACGGCTGGTCGGAAGGCAACGAGAACCTCAAGGCGATCGAGTACGCGACGCAGGAGTCCAGCTACCTCGCCGGTTACCTCGCCGCCGCCTACAGCACCTCCAAGGTCGTCGGCACCTACGGTGGAATGAACATCCCCGGCGTGACCCCGTTCATGGACGGCTTCTACTACGGTGCCAAGGCGTACGAGACCGAGACCGGCACGCCGGTCACCGTTCTCGGCTGGGACCCGGCCACTCCTGACGTCGGTGACTTCGTCGGCAACTTCGCCGACACCGGTGTCGCCAAGAGCATCAGCGCAGGCCAGATCGAGAAGGGCGCAGACGTGATCTTCCCGGTCGCCGGCAGCCTCTTCACGGCCACCTCGGAAGCCATCAACGAGTCCGGCGAAGACGTTGTCTTCATCGGTGTCGACAAGGACATCGCGCTGACCAGCCCGGAGTACGCCGACCAGGTGCTCACCTCGGTTGAGAAGAAGATGACGGATGCCGTCTACGACGTCGTCGCGGGAACCCTCGAGGGCGGCTTCAGCGGCGAGGCGTACCTCGGCACGCTGGAGAACAACGGAACCGGCCTGTCCGAGTTCTACGACTTCGACGAGAAGATCGATGACGAGACCAAGGCCAAGCTCGAAGAGCTGAAGGCCGGCATCATCGATGGCAGCATCGACCCGATGGCGTAACCAGACGCACTAGCAAGCAAACGAGTCGTCGGGGCGTATTCCCGCCCCGGCGGCTTGTTTCATTCAAAGACGAACTGCTGGCAGAATCGGGACACCATGAAACTCGAATTGCGTGGCATCACTAAGCGCTTCGGCGCCCTGGTTGCCAACGATCACATTGATTTGACCATCGAACCGGGAGAGATCCACTGCCTCCTCGGTGAGAACGGCGCAGGCAAGTCCACCCTGATGAACGTGCTGTATGGCCTGTACCACGCTGAAGAGGGCGAGATCCTCGTGGACGACCAGCCGGTCGCGTTCCAGGGCCCCGGCGACGCCATGGCCGCCGGAATCGGCATGGTGCACCAGCATTTCATGCTCATCCCCGTTTTCACGGTCGCCGAGAACGTCATGCTCGGACACGAACCCACCAAGGCCGGCGTTGTCCTCGACCTGGCCACCGCCCGCGAGCTGGTCGGCACGATCTCCGCCCGCTTCGGCTTCGACATCGATCCGGATGCGCGCATCGAAGACCTTCCGGTCGGCGCCCAGCAGCGGGTCGAGATCATCAAGTCCCTCGCGCGCGACGCGAAGGTTCTGGTACTCGACGAGCCGACAGCGGTGCTCACCCCGCAGGAAACCGACGAGCTCATGGAGATCATGAAGCAGCTCGCCGAGTCCGGCACCTCCATCGTCTTCATCACCCACAAGCTTCGCGAAGTGCGGGAAGTCGCCGACCGCATCACGGTCATCCGCCTGGGCAAGGTCGTCGGCACGGCAGAGCCGACCGCGTCCACCTCCGAGCTGGCATCCCTCATGGTGGGTCGGGATGTCGACCTCTCCATCGATAAGGAGGAGCCGAAGCTCGGCGGCGAGTCGTTCGTGGTCAAGAACCTCACCATCGTCGATAAGAAGGGTGCGCCGGTCCTCGACGACATCTCGTTCACGATCCGCGCCGGAGAGGTGCTGGCCATCGCCGGCGTCCAGGGCAACGGGCAGACCGAGCTGACCGAGGCCATCCTCGGACTGCGCCACGGGGCGAAGGGCTCCATCATGCTGGACGGCGAGGAACTGCTGGGCGACTCTGTCCGCAGCGTTCTGGATGCCGGAGTCGGCTACGTCCCCGAGGACCGCCGGAAAGACGGCCTGGTCGCCGACTTCACAGTGGCCGAGAACCTGATGCTCGACCGCAGCCACGGCGAGCCATTCGCCAACAAGACCGCCGGCATCCGTCTCGGGTTCCGGGAGGAGTTCGCGGACAAGGCCGTCGCCGAGTTCGACATCCGCGCCCAGGGAACGGATACGCTCGCCGGTCGGCTCTCCGGTGGCAACCAGCAGAAGGTCGTGCTCGCCCGCGAGCTGTCACGGGAACTCAGGCTCCTGGTCGCGTCCCAGCCGACGCGAGGGCTCGACGTCGGCTCCATCGAGTTCGTGCACGAGCGCATCATCGCCACGCGCGACTCCGGCCTGCCGGTGCTCATCGTCTCCACCGAGCTTGACGAAGTGGTCGGTCTCGCCGACCGCATCGCGGTCATGTACCGCGGACGAATTATTGGAATCGTCGCCGCGGACACCCCCCGGGCGAAGCTCGGCGAGATGATGGCAGGGATTGCAGCATGACCACACAGTTGATTCCGCCGGTCGCCGAAGAGGAACCGGAAAAGGTCGCTGAGAAGTCGACCACGAACAAAGTGCTGACCGAGATTATGGGCGGCGGTGTCGTTCGCACCCTGCTCGCCATCCTCTGCGGCTTCATCGTCGGCGCCATCCTGATCGCGGCCACCAGCGAAGACGTCTCCCGGGTCTCCGGTTACTTCTTCTCCCGCCCCACCGACACGCTGACTGCGGCCTGGGGTGCAATCATCGACGGCTACGGCGCACTGTTCCGCGGTTCCATTTTCAACCCGAACGCGAACGACTTCGCCGGGGCCATCCGCCCGTTCACCGAAACCCTGCGGTTCGGTGCCCCGCTCATCGCTGCCGGTCTCGGTATCGCCCTCAGCTTCCGGGTCGGCCTGTTCAACATCGGTGGCCAGGGCCAGCTGCTGATGGGCGTCGTGTTCGCCAGCTACGCCAGCTTCGCCTGGCCGCTGCCGCCGGTGCTCCACCTGATCGTCGCCATCGTCTTCGGCATCCTGGGTGCGGCCCTCTGGGGCAGTATCGTCGGCCTGCTCAAGGCGACCTCGGGCGCGCACGAGGTCATCGTGACCATCATGCTGAACTATGTCGCGGTGAACCTGGTCACCTGGCTGATGCGGTCCGGTGTGCTCCACGACCCCGATGGCGGCAGCAACCCGCAGTCGATCGACCCGCTGCCGACCGCTCAACTGCCGGGAATCCTGGGCCCGGGCTTCGCGCTGCACGCCGGATTCCTGCTCGTCGTCGCGGCGACAGTCCTCTACTGGTGGCTCATGGAGCGGTCGACCATCGGCTTCCGCTTCCGCGCGGTCGGGATGAACCCGCACGCGGCCAGGACTGCCGGCATCAACGTGCCGAAGGTCTACATCATCGCGATGGCCTCCAGCGCCGCCTTCGTCGGCATCGCCGGTGTCAACCAGGTTCTCGGACGCAGCAGCGGGGTCACCCCGAGCATCGACGCCGGGATCGGTTTCGACGGCATCACCGTGGCACTGCTGGGCGGGGGAGGCGCCGTCGGCGTGTTCTTCGCCGGTCTCCTGTTCGGCGCGATGAAGGCCGGTAGCCCGGCGATGCAGATCGCGGACGTCTCGCCAGAGGTGCTCCTCGTCGTGCAGGGCGTCATCGTGCTCTTCATCGCCGCGCCGCCGCTGGTCAAGGCGATTTTCCGCCTCCCCAAACCACTGCATGACGGACCCATCAGCACAGCGTGGAAGCGTCTCACCACCAAGACCCGCACGAACGACGAGGCAGGCAAATGACGACAGTGAATGCACCACTGGTGGCGCCCAAGGCGCCATCCATGACGCTCGCGCCGCGCAGCTGGAAGGCGCCCATTTCGCTCGCCGTATTCGCCGTCCTCGCACTGGTCGCGTTCGGCATCCTGGGTGAATCGCAGCCGGTCACCTTCAGCTGGACCGACAGCGGCGACGATGTGATCATCCCCAACTGGGTCGACGACGCGAAGCGCATCGGTGTCGTGCTCGGCATCGTCATGGTGGTCATGAGCGGCGTCTCCGCCTGGTGGACCTGGACCCGCAAGGCGACACCGATCTGGTGGATCGTCGTTTTCGGCCTGTTCTTCATCACGACGCTGCTGGCATCCGTCGGGGCGGGTGGGCGCGTTCCCGTCATCTACCTGGCAACCGGTGCGCTCGCGCTGGCCGTGCCGGTGGTGCTCGGGGCCCTCGCCGGGGTGATGGGTGAGCGCGTCGGAGTGGTCAACATCGCCATCGAAGGCCAGCTGCTCCTGGGCGCCTTCGCCGCCGCCGTGGTCGGAACCGTGACCGGCAGCCTGCTGCTCGGAATGGCCTCGGCCATGATCGCCGGAGCCCTCGTCGCCATGGTGCTGGCCTCATTCTCGATCAAATACCTGGTCGACCAGATCATCGTCGGTGTGGTGCTCAACGTGCTGGTCGCCGGAATCACCAGCTTCTTCTACTCTGCGGTGCTGGCCGGCAATGCGCGGGAGACGAACTTCCCCGGCACCCTGCCGTTCCTGCCGATCCCGGGACTGTCTGAGATCCCGGTGATCGGCCCGATCGTGCTCGACCACCGCATCACCACCTACCTGATGTTCATCCTGGTTCCGGTGATCGCGTTCCTGCTCTACAAGACCAAATGGGGACTGCGCCTGCGGGCGGTCGGTGAGCATCCGCTTGCCGCCGACACGGTCGGTATCAACGTCAACCGCACCCGGTTCTGGGTGATGACCCTCGCCGGGCTGGTCGCCGGCCTCGGCGGTGCGGCGCTCAGCATCGGGTCGGTGGGGCCGTTCATCCGCGATATGAGTGCCGGGCAGGGTTATATCGCGCTGGCCTGCGTGATCCTCGGCCGGTGGAACCCGTGGTTCGCCTCGGCCGCCGCGCTGCTCTTCGGCTTCTCCCGCGTCTTCCAGATCTGGGCCGGCCAGTCCGGCTCAGGCATCCCGTCGGACTTCATCGCCATGATCCCGTACGTGGTCACCCTGATCGCCGTCGCCGGTTTCGTCGGCAAGTCGATCGGTCCGGCCGCTGTCGGCCAACCGTACGTGAAGTCATGACCGTCGACTGGGATGCCCTGCGCGAGGTCGCTGCGGATGCGATGCGGAAGGCCTACGTGCCGTACTCCCACTTTCCGGTGGGGGCCGCGGCCATCGTCGATGACGGTCGGATCGTGAGCGGATGCAACGTGGAGAACGCGTCGTACGGTGTCAGCCTGTGCGCCGAGTGCTCGCTGACCTCCGCCCTGCTGATGAGTGGTGGGGGCAAGCTGGTCGCGTTCATCTGCGTCGACGGCAACGGGAACATCCTGATGCCATGCGGCCGGTGCCGGCAGCTGCTGTACGAACACTCCGCCGACGGCATGGTGCTCGCGACGGTGTCCGGCGTCAAGACCATGGACGAGGTGCTTCCGGATGCGTTTGGGCCGCGCCAACTGGACGACTACGCCTCGTCGTAGGCCCCGCCCGCGATTGAGAGACCTTTTCGGCCTGCTGCGCGTGGTGAGGGAAGTTTTTCGCGCGACGCCCTGGTTTCTCCTCCTTTTCCGGAGTCAACGCCCCTGCAGCATCTGAAAGGCTGTACCCATGAGCACAATCGAACCGTTCGACGCCGTCGACCTCATCCAGGTCAAGCGTGACCGCGGCGCCCTCTCCACAGAGCAAGTGAACTGGCTGGTCGACGCATACACCCGCGGCTACGTCGGCGACGAGCAGATGGCGGCCATGGCGATGGCGATCTTCCTCAACGGGATGGAGCGGCGGGAGATCCGCGACCTCACCCTGGCGATGATCGCCAGCGGCGAGACGATGAACTTCGATTCGCTGTCGAAGCCGACCACCGACAAGCACTCGACCGGTGGTGTCGGAGACAAGATCACCCTCCCGCTCGCGCCGCTGGTCGCAGCTTTCGGCGTCGCGGTTCCGCAGCTGTCCGGTCGCGGCCTCGGCCACACCGGCGGCACCCTGGACAAGCTGGAGAGCATCCCCGGCTGGCGCGCCGACCTCAGCAATGAGGAGTTCTTCACCCAGCTGGAGGAGGTCGGATCGGTCATCTGCGCGGCCGGATCCGGCCTGGCCCCGGCCGACAAGAAGCTGTATGCGCTGCGCGACATCACCGGCACCGTCAACTCGATTCCGCTGATCGCCTCGTCGATCATGAGCAAGAAGATCGCCGAGGGGACGGCCGCCCTGGTGCTCGACGTGAAATTCGGCTCCGGCGCTTTCCTGCAGGACCCGGCCCTCAGCCGCGAACTGGCCGAAACCATGGTCGCCCTGGGCAAGGACGCCGGTGTTGCCACGGTCGCGCTGCTCACCAACATGCAGGTACCGCTCGGCAACGCGATCGGCAACGCCAACGAGGTTCGCGAGTCGGTTGAGGTTCTGGCCGGCGGCGGGCCGGCGGATGTCGTAGAGCTCACCGTCGCCCTCGCGCGCGAGATGCTCGCCCTGGCCGGGCAGCCCGACGCCGATGTGGAGGCCGCCCTGACGGACGGCCGCGCGATGGACACCTGGAACGCGATGATCCGCGCCCAGGGTGGCGACCCCTCAGCCGAGTTGCCGGCCGCCAGGGAAAGCCATGTCGTCACGGCGGCGCGCTCCGGAGTGCTGGTAGCCCAGAAGGCCTTGCCGTTCGGGATCGCCGCCTGGCGGCTGGGGGCCGGCCGGGCCCGCAAGCAGGACCCGGTTCAGCACGCAGCCGGCATCGACCTGCACGCCAAGCCCGGTGACACCGTGACAGAGGGGCAGCCCCTGTTCACCCTGTCGGCGGATGAGCCGGCCCGCTTCGAGCGCGCGCTTGAGGCCCTTGAGGGCGCGTACCGCATCGGCGACCAGGGCGATCCGATCGAAGACGGTGGCCCGCTGATCGCCGGCCGCATCGACTAGCCCCGGAACCTCCGGCCCTCACCCCCAACGACGCGCCCCTTTGTTGACGGCGGCCGAATGATCGCGCGCGGTCAACAAATAGGCGCGCGGATGCACTATCACAGGGACAGGGGAGCATCCGAACCGGTAGATTTGACGTATGAACACTGCCCCCGAGGTTTTTCTGCTCCAGGGCGGTGGCGTGAACGTGAACGCCCTGCCGAAAGTCTCCCTGCACGACCACCTCGACGGTGGGCTTCGGCCGCAGACCATCATCGAACTGGCGGACGAGGACGGCCTCGACCTTCCGGCAACGGACTCCACCTCCCTGGCCAGCTGGTTCGCGACCAGTTCGGACTCCGGCTCCCTGGTCGAATACCTGAAGACATTCGACGTCACCACCGGTGTCATGCAGACCACGGCCGGCCTGGCGCGGGTCGCCCGTGAGTTCGTCGAGGACCTGCACGCCGACGGGGTCATCTATGGGGAAATTCGCTGGGCGCCCGAGCAGCACCTCACCCGCGGCCTCACCCTGGACCAGGCCGTCGAGGCGGTGCAGGAGGGGCTCGACGCCGGCGCCGAAGAGGTGCATCACAACGGGGGCCGCATCCGCGTCGGTCAACTGATCAGCGCCATGCGGCACGCCGACCGCGGCCTCGAGATCGCCGAGCTTGCCGTTCGCCACCGCAACAATGGCGTGGTCGGGTTCGACATCGCGGGCCCGGAGGCCGGCTTCCCCGCCGGGCGGATGCGCGAGGCGTTCGACTACCTGGCGAAGCACTTCCTGCCGGTGACGGTTCACGCTGGAGAGGCAGACGGGATCGACAGCATCCGCGGTGCCCTGTTCGACGGCCGGGCGTTGCGTCTCGGCCACGGTGTGCGCATTGCCGAGGACATCGAACTGGACGGCGAGGACGGTGAGAACACCTACGTCACGCTCGGGCCGGTGGCCGAATGGGTCAAGGACCGCGGCATCGCGCTCGAGCTGAGCCCGAGCTCGAACCTGCAAACCAACGCCTGGGGCACCGAACTCGCCGACCACCCATTCGACCTGCTCTACCAGCTGGGCTTCCGGGTGACCGTCAACACCGACAACCGGCTGATGAGCCAGACCTCGCTCAGCCGCGAACTGTCGCAACTCAGCGACGCGTTCGGCTACGACGCCAGCGACCTTGAAGTGTTCCAGCTGAACGCGGCCGAGGCGTCCTTCCTCCCCGTGGACGACCGCGAGGAGCTCGCCGCCGCGATCAGCGCCGGCTTCGAGCAGGTCTGAGAATGGTACTCCCACCGATCACCGAGACCGGAGTCGTGCTGAACGCCGAGGCCGCCGATTGGCGCGCCGCCGTGCGCGTGAGCGGGAGCGCCCTCACCGCGATGGGGTCGGCCCGCGCAGGCTACGCCGACGAGATGATCCGGATGATCGAGGAGCACGGCCCGTACGTGGTCATCGCTCCCGGGCTCGCCCTCGCCCACGCGCGCCCCGGCCCGGACGTACTCGCCGACGGTCTGGCCGTGGTGACCCTGAAGGAGCCGGTGCCGTTCGGGCATCCGCACAACGACCCGGTTCGTGTGGTGCTCGGCCTGGCCATCCTGCGGGTGGAGACCCATCTCGCATCCGTCGCCGCCATCGCCAATATCTTCAACGACTCGGATGCTGTGGGCACCATCGCTGCGGCAACGTCCGCTGACGAGGTGCTGCAGATCATGGGGGCCGGACGATGAAGATCGTCACCATCTGTGGCGCGGGCATCGGCAGCTCAGCCATCCTGAAGGTGAACGCGGAGCGGGTGCTGCGCCGGCTGGGGATCGCGGCAGACGTCGTCGCCGCCGACCTGGCGACGGTCGCCGCGACCGCGGACGACGCCCAGATCATCCTGACCTCGGAGGAGTTCGTGGCGGCGATCGGCAAGACCTACGCCGAAGTGATCGTCGTCGACAACTTTTTCGACACCGACGAACTGGAGAAAAAGCTGCATCGAGCGCTCGGCTGAGACGCGCGTGCGGCCTCTCAGCGAGCTGGCTCGACCAGCGCCCGCATTCCGGCATCCAGTTCGGCGACCAGCGCCTCCGCAGCCGCCACCCGCTCGGCGGCGGTGCCGTCGGTGGATGACGCGTCGATGTAGACCTTCAGCTTCGGTTCGGTCCCGCTCGGGCGCACGATGACCCGCGAGCCCCCGTCGAGCCAGATCCGCAGGATATCGCTGGCCGGGAAGTCCCCGAAACCTTCCGCGAAGTCGTCGACCTGGGTGACCGCAACCCGGCCGACAGTTGCCGGCGGATTCGCCCGCAGCTCGCCCATGACGCGGGCGATCTCACTGAGCTCGGTCACCCGGAGCGAGATCTGGGACGACGCGAACGCACCGAAGCGGTCGGCGAAGTCGAGCAGGTGGTCGTCGAGGGTTCGGCCGGATGCCTTCAGGTCGGCCATCAGGCCGAGGAAGTCCAGCGCGGCCGAGATGCCGTCCTTGTCGCGCACCTTGTCCGGGTCGACCAGGTAGCCGAGGGCCTCCTCGTATCCGTAGGCGAGCCCGTCGGCGCGGGAGATCCACTTGAACCCGGTGAGGGTGTCGAGATAGCCGAGGCCGGACTGCCGGGCGATCTCGCTGAGGGCGGGCGAGCTGACCAGGGACGCGGCCAGGCTTCCGCCGCTTCCCGCCTCCACCAGTCGGCCGGCAGCCCGCCAGCCGAGCAGCGAACCGACCTCGTTGCCGCTGAGGCGCCGCCAGCCACCGTTCGCGGTGGGGACCGCGACGGCCAGCCGGTCGGCATCCGGGTCATTGGCGATGATCAGCTCGGCGCCGGCCCGGGTCGCGGTGGCGTAGGCCAGGTCGAGGGCGCCGGGCTCTTCCGGGTTGGGGAAGGCGACGGTGGGGAAGGCGGCATCCGGCTGGTCCTGCTCGGCGACGACCACCGGCTCACCGAAACCGGCGTCGACGAACACCCGCCTGGCGGTCTCCGAGCCGACGCCGTGCAATGCGGTGTAGACGAAGCTCGGAGGTGTCGTCGGCCGGGTGCTGAACGCGACGGTGCGCCGAATGTACTCCTCGACCACCTCATCATCCGCCGTCAGGTATTCGGTCGAGCGGGGCAGGTCGAGCACGCTGCTGCTGGCCGCGACGGCGCGGATCTGCTCCTCGATGTGGGCGTCGGCGGGGGAGACGATCTGGGCGCCCTGGTCGTCGCCTCCCAGGTAGACCTTGTAGCCGTTGTCGTTGGGAGGGTTGTGCGAGGCGGTCACCATGACACCCGCGCTGACATCGAAATGGCGGACCGCGAACGCGAGCACCGGTGTCGGCAGCAGCCGCGGGAGCAGGATGGCGCGGATGCCGGCGCCTGCCATCAGCTCGGCGGTGTCGGCGGCGAAGATGCGGGAATTCTTGCGGCCGTCATAGCCGATGACGACAGATGGGCTGGCCTCCCGCTCGAGCAGGTAAGCGGCGAAGCCGGCAGCCGCCTGCGCCACCAGCACCCGGTTCATCCCGGTCGGGCCGGCCTGGATCGGGCCGCGCAGCCCCGCGGTGCCGAAGGTGAGCCGCGACTCGAAGCGGTCGCGCAGTTCGGCGAGGGAGTCTTCGTTGCCGGTTTCGGCATCCGCAATCAGGGTGTCCAGCGCGACGCGGGTCTCACCGTCCGGGTCCTGGTCGCGCCAGGCCTCCGCGGCGTCGATGACGGGGTGCACCGCGCCGGTGGTCACAGCGCGTCCACGATTCTGGCGAGGAGGGCGCTGATCACCGGTTCGGCCGTGCGGCCGGCCTCGATGACCTCGTCGTGGCTGAGCGGGGTGGTCTGGATGCCGGCGGCCAGGTTGGTGACCAGTGACAGCCCGAGCACCTCCATGCTGGACTGGCGGGCGGCGATGGCCTCCAGCGCGGTCGACATGCCCAGGATGTGGCCGCCCATCGCCCTGGCCATCATGACCTCGGCCGGGGTCTCGTAGTGCGGGCCGCGGTTCTGCACGTAGACGCCCTCGTCGAGGGACGGGTCCACCTGCTGGGCGATATCGCGCAGGCGCCGCGAGTAGAGGTCGGTGAGGTCGATGAAGGTGGCGCCCTCGAGCGGGGAGTCGGCGGTCAGGTTGATGTGGTCGCTGATCAGCACCGGGGTGCCGGGGGTCCAGTGTTCCTTGATGCCGCCGGCGCCATTGGTGAGGATCATTGTCGTCGCCCCGGCGGCCGCCGCGGTGCGCACGCTGTGCACGACCCGGCGCACGCCGTGACCCTCGTAGTAGTGGGTGCGGGCCCCGATGATGAGCGCGCGCTTGCCGCTCGGCAGCAGCACCGAGCGCAGCGATCCGACATGCCCTTCCAGCGCCGGCTTGCTGAAGCCGGTGATCTCGGTGGCCGGGATGGTCGCCGTGGTCTGGCCGATCAGGTCGGCCGCCTTCGCCCATCCGCTGCCCAGCGTCAACGCGATGTCGTGCTGGGGGACGCCGGTCTTCTCGGCGATCTCGGACGCCGCGGTGGCCGCGACCTCGAACGGGTCGGTCGCGGGGTCGTCAAGAATGTGGGCCTGGGTGCGCATCCGTCCACTCTAATTGGCCCGGACCTTGCCGAGAATGAAGGACATCCGCGCAATTGAGCGCCGATCTGCAACAGAACGCCCGGATGCGGGGCGGATCTCCTTCGTTTTCGTCGCGGCGGATGCCGGTGGCCGGTTCGGCGCGCATCCACGGTTAGGGGAGAATGGGGGCATGGACAAATTCGAGCGCAAGCAGAGCATCGCGATCCTCGGTGGGGGGCCCGGCGGATATGAGGCGGCCCTCGCCGGAGCGCAGCTCGGCGCCGACGTGACCCTGGTCGAGCGGGTCGGTGTCGGCGGCTCAGCGGTTCTGACGGATGTCGTCCCCTCGAAAACCCTCATCGCGACGGCCGAGGCGGCGAACGCGATCGGCGAGGCGAGCGACCTGGGCGTGCAGATCTTCGCGCGTGGCGACCACGGGCGTCCGGTGCGGCCGGAGGTCGCCGTCAACCTGCACGCGGTCAACCAGCGGTTGCTGCGGTTGGCGCGGCAGCAGTCCGAAGACATGAAGTCTCAGCTCACCAGGGCCGGGGTGCGCATCGTGCTGGGGGATGGCCGCCTCGACGGGACCAACCGCATCATCGTCTCCACCGGCAAGGGCAAGAAGTCGACCGACTTCGAGCAGGTCGACGCCGACACCCTGGTCATCTCGGTGGGGGCCAGCCCCCGCATCCTGGATTCGGCGATCCCCGACGGTGAGCGCATCCTCACCTGGACGCAGCTCTACACTCTCGAGTCGATCCCGGAGCACCTGATCGTGGTCGGTTCCGGTGTGACCGGCGCCGAGTTCGCCTCCGCCTACACCGCCCTCGGCTCGAAGGTGACGCTGATCTCCAGCCGCGACCAGGTGCTGCCAGGCGAGGATGAGGATGCCGCCCGGGTCATCGAGAACGTTTTCACCCGCAACGGCATGACCGTGCTCAACAAGTCGCGGGCCAGCAGCATTGTGCGCGACGGCGACACTGTCATCGCCACGCTGACGGATGGCCGCACCGTCGAGGGCAGCCACTGCCTGATGGCGGTCGGCTCCGTGCCCAACACGGCAGGCATCGGGCTTGAGGATGCCGGGGTGCAGCTGGCCGAGTCCGGCCACATCCGGGTCAACCGGGTCGCCCGCACCAATCTGCCGTCCATCTACGCGGCCGGTGACTGTTCCGATTTCCTGCCGCTGGCATCCGTCGCCTCGATGCAGGGCCGCACCGCGGTGTACCACGCGATGGGGGACGCGGTGAACCCGACCGAGCTGCGCAACGTGACGTCGAACATCTTCACCCAGCCGGAGATTGCTACCGTCGGCTGGACGCAGAAGCAGATCGAGGACGGCGACGTCAGCGGTGAGATCTACAAGCTGCCGCTCGCACAGAACCCGCGGGCGAAGATGATGGGGATCAAGGACGGGTTCGTGAAGCTGTTCGCCAGTTCCGGTTCCGGGGCGGTGATCGGCGGCGTGATCGTGGCGCCGAAAGCATCCGAGCTGATTCTGCCGATCTCGATCGCGATCGAGCACCGGCTGACTGTCGATGACGTGGCGCAGGCGTTCGCCGTCTACCCGTCCCTGTCGGGCAGCATCACGGATGCCGCCCGCGCCCTGCACCAGGTGCCGTAACGCCTCCGCAGGGTTGCCCGTAGGAGACGCGACTCGCACTCGGGCTGCTCTCGTATGGACGTTGACGGGGTTTGTCGACGATGCGCCGGTGCGGAGAAGCGTCATCGTCGACAAACCTCGTCATCGTTGTGCCTACACGAGGTCGCCCACCAGTCCTCCACACGGCTGTTGCGGATGCCGTTACACGCAGCAGTCGTCGGGCGTGGGGACGACAGGGCACATTTGCACACGATGTCAGGATGCTGACCTACATCAACACGGAATGGCGCGCGAGTTTTGTACTGGCGAGGGAACAGACGGACCTGGGTGCGCGAAGCGAGTTCTATTCGCGAGTGCGCGGTGGCGATCTCGTCGCCGTGTCACGAGGGGTTTATGTCACGCGAAGCGTCTGGGCGGGGCTCAGCGTGGACTCCCGTTACCGTGCCCGGGTGAAGGCGGTTGCAGCTCTAGCTGGGCGTCGACTGGTCTTCTCGCATCAATCCGCTGCCGCGCTGTGGCGGCTTCCCGCGGTTGGGCAGTGGCCGAGCCAGGTTCACGTCACTCAGGACCCGTCCGGCGGTGGTCGTTCGAGCGCGCGAGTTGCCCGGCACACAGTCGGCATTCCGGCTGACCTTCAAGCGATTGAGGGGCTGACCGTCACAACACTGGCTCGTACGGTTGTGGATTGTGCGAAGGTACTGCGGTTCGGCCCGGCGGTCGCGATGGCGGATTCTGCGCTTAGACGGACACGGCATCCGCTCGAGGGGCTCCCTGGCACCGCACTCACCCCGGACGACTTGGTGCGCGAGGCATCCGCTCTGGCGCTCCGGCAGTCCACGGCGAAGGTAGCGAGGGTGATCGACTTCGCGGATGGCGCGGCTGACCGTCCCGGCGAGTCCCTGAGCCGGGTCAGTATCTATCGTGCTGGTATCAGGAAGCCTCGACTTCAGGAAGAACTCGCGGGGGCGAGCGGGCGTCGCTATGTTGTCGACTTCTGGTGGCCGAATTTCGATGTAATCGGGGAGTTCGATGGGAAGGACAAGTACCGCAATCCGGTGTTTCTCCGGGGGCGCACTCCGGAGCAGGCTCTGCTTGACGAGAAGGATCGCGAGGACGATCTCCGCGCGGCGGGCCACGGCATGGTCAGGTGGGGGTGGAGTGTCGCGCAATCACCTCAACTGCTGGCGGCGAAGCTCAGCCGAGCAGGGGTGCACTGAGGAACGATGACGGGGATCGTCGACGATGACGGTCGTCGTAGCGCCGTCATCGTCGACAAGCGGCGTCATCGTCGGAGCGTTACACGATGTTGAGCAGCAGGTGCCCGGATGACACGGTGGAGCCGACGGTGGCGTTCACGCCCGAGACGGTCCCGTCCTTGTGCGCGGTCAGGGGCTGCTCCATCTTCATGGCCTCGAGCACCAGCACGAGGTCTCCCTTGACGACCTTGTCGCCCTCGGCGACGGCGAACTTGACCACTGTCGCCTGCATCGGCGCCTTCACCGAGTCGCCGGTTGCGGTGATGATGGCGCCCACTCCGGTGCGACGGCGCGGTGCCGGCGCGAGGGTGTGGGCGGATGACGGAGCGGAACCCAGTGTCTCGGGCAGGCTCACTTCGATGCGCTTGCCGTCCACTTCGATGACGACGGTGCGGCGGGAGGCCAGCGGAGCCGAGTCGTCCAACGATCCGCTCCAGGGCTCGATCTGGTTGTCGAACTCGGTCTCGATCCAGCGGGTGTACACCGTGAACGGGTCGGAGGTGAACGCCGGGTCGCGCACGATCGCGCGGTGGAACGGCAGCACTGTCGGCAGCCCGGTCACCTCGAACTCGTCGAGCGCGCGCCGGGAGCGCTCCAGCGCATCCTCTCGGCTGCTTCCGGTGACGATGAGCTTGGCCAGCAGGGAGTCGAATGCGCCGCTGATGACGTCGCCGGTGGTGACGCCGCTGTCAACGCGGACGCCGGGGCCGCCCGGCTTGCGCAGCACGTGCACCGGCCCGGGCGACGGCATGAAGCCCCGTCCGGGGTCTTCCCCGTTGATGCGGAACTCGAACGAGTGCCCGCGCGGCTCAGGGTCGTCGTAGTCGAGCGTGCCGCCCTCGGCGAGGCGGAACTGTTCCCGCACCAGGTCGATGCCGGTGATCTCTTCTGAGACCGGATGTTCGACCTGCAGTCGGGTGTTCACTTCGAGGAACGAGATGGTTCCGTCAGCGGCGACGAGGAATTCGCAAGTTCCTGCCCCGACGTAGCCGACCTCGCGGAGGATCGCTTTCGACGAGGTGTAGAGCAGCGCGTTCTGCTCGTCGCTGAGGAATGGTGCCGGGGCCTCTTCAACCAGTTTCTGGTGCCGGCGCTGCAGCGAGCAGTCGCGGGTGGAGATGACGACGACGTTGCCGTGCTGGTCGGCGAGGCACTGGGTTTCGACGTGGCGTGGCTTGTCCAGGTACTTTTCGACGAAGCACTCTCCGCGACCGAACGCGGTGATGGCTTCCCGGGTGGCCGACTCGAACAGCTCGGGCACTTCTTCGCGGGTGCGGGCCACTTTGAGCCCGCGTCCTCCGCCGCCGAAGGCCGCCTTGATGGCGACCGGCAGCCCGTGGGTGTCGACGAATTCGAGCACTTCTGCGGCATCCGCCACCGGGTTCAGGGTTCCTGGGGCGAGTGGTGCGCCGACTTTTTCGGCGATGTGGCGGGCAGACACCTTGTCGCCGAGTTTTTCGATCGCGGCCGGTGATGGGCCGATCCAGATCAGCCCGGCGTCGATGACGGCCTGCGCGAACGACGCATTCTCGGCGAGGAATCCGTAGCCGGGGTGCACGGCGTCCGCTCCTGAGCGGCGGGCGATGGAGAGGATCTTGTCGATCACCAGGTACGTTTCGGCGCTGGTGGTGCCTCCGAGCGCATACGCTTCGTCGGCGAGCTTGACGTGTCGGGCATCCCGATCCTGGTCGGCGTAGACGGCGACGGTGGCGATGCCGCTGTCTTTGGCCGCCCTGTTCACGCGTACCGCGATCTCTCCACGGTTGGCGATCAGAAGTTTCGAGATACGGGGCATAGTTGTTTAGCCTATTCCGCTTCGGACCCCACTATTTGGCCAAAGCCGACAAAATTGACGGATGCGTTACTGAGGGTGCCGACAATCTCACCGGTTCCAGAGTTCATGCCAGTCGACACCGAACCCGTCCCGGAGCAGTCCCCGGAGGGTCGGAACGGACAGCCCGATGACCGTACTGGGGTTGCCTTCGATGCGGCGGATGAACGCCTGCCCGCGGCTGTCGATGGTGAAGGCCCCGGCCACGCTCAGTGGTTCCCCGGTGTCGATGTAGGCGTCGATCTCGGTGGGGGTGATATCGGCGGCGAATTCGACGCTGGCGTCCTCGACCGCCCCGATCCCCGCGCAGCGCACGCCCTCGTGCACGCTGCCGGCCCGGTGGTCGATCAGCCAGTGGCCGGAGTGCAGCACCCCGGTGCGGCCCACCATCCGTTGCCAGCGCTCCCGGGCGACGGATGCCGTGTGCGGTTTCCCGTAGACGGTGCCGTCGAGTTCGAATGCGGAGTCGCCGCCCAGGATGAACCCGTCGATCGGTTCGCCTTCGACCAGCTGGCCGACGACGGCTTCGGCCTTCAGCCGGGCAAGTTCGTACACGGTTTCGGATGCCGACAGCGGTCGTCCGAGGTCCGCCGAGAGGGCGGCCACCGCGGCATTCTCGTCCACCCCGGGGCTGATCAACCCGGCCGGTTCGACCCCGGCGGCGCGGAGTGTGGCCAGCCGGGCTGGTGAGGTGGATGCCAGGTAGAGGCGCACGCGGACTCCTATGCTCTAGGGATGGGTGAATGGCAGGGCAAGCAGCTGGAAATCGACGTAACCAACGTAGCTCACGGCGGTATCGCGGTCGGGCGGCACGAGGGCCGGGTGGTGTTCGTCGGCGACGCCATCCCCGGGGAGCGAGTGGTCGCCCGGGTCAGCGACGATTCGAAGGCGAAGTTCTGGCGAGCCGAAACGGTGTCGGTGATGACTCCGTCTGAGCATCGCCAGGAGCACATCTGGTCGGCGGCATCCGTCGACCGCGACCCGGACGACCGCGCAGGCGGCGCCGAGTTCGGGCACATCCGCCTCGAGCACCAGCGCGAGTTGAAGCGGCAGGTTCTGGCGGATGCCCTGCAGCGGATGGCCGGCATCGACAGTGATGTCGTGGTGGAGCCGATCCCTGGCCGGGAGGACGGCACCGGCTGGCGGACCCGGCTGCGGATGCATGTCGCCGCTGACGGCACTCTCGGCCCGTATGCCGCCCGCTCGCACCGGGTGGTGCCGGTGACGGATGTCCCGCTGGCCGCGCCGGAGGTGGCTGCGATCACGCCGCTCGACGAGTCGTTCCCCGGGTCCACGCACGTTGACGTGGTCGCCCCGTCGGTCGGCAACGCCTACGTGCTGGCCGGCGACGCGAACGCGAAGTCGAGGCCGAAACGGCACACCATCACCGAGCAGGTGGGCGAACGCCAGTTCCGCCTGGACGTGCACGGTTTCTGGCAGGTGCACCGGTCGGCCGCCCAGACGCTGACCACGGCGGTGCAGGATGCCATCGACCCGGATCTCTTCGACCCTCGCGCGGCCAACCAGGACCTCTACGGTGGGGTGGGCCTGCTGGCCGCCGCCGTCGGGGACCGGTTCGGCAACCACACCCGGATCACCACGGTGGAGAGCGACGCCCTGGCCACCGACCACGCGGCCGTGAATCTGGCCGAGTGGCTGGGCGCATCCGCTGTCACTTCGCGGGTCGACCGCTACCTGAACCAGCTCGCGAAGGCGCGTACCAGCCTGGCCGGCGCCACGGTGGTGCTCGATCCGCCCCGTTCTGGCGCGGGGAAGGGTGTCGTCGACTCGCTGGCGGCGCTCGCCCCATCCCAGCTGGTCTATGTCGCCTGCGACCCGGTGGCGCTCGCCCGCGACCTCGGGCTGCTGCAGGGGCACGGCTATGAGCTCACCAGGCTGAGGGCGTTCGACCTGTTCCCGCACACCCACCATGTGGAGGCGGTTGCCTCGCTGGTGAAGACGGATGCCACGCGGTAGGCGACCAGGGTCGGGCGAACCTGGCGGGAGACTGGCGTTTTCAGTTGGTTGTGGGGTGGCGTCGTTCACGCTGTTCGCTGACCCCACCCGCTAGCATGGCTCAAGTACGCGCTGGCCTTCCAGCCATGCGGGGGAGACGGGATTGACGATGAGCCAGAGCGCGAGTCCGGGTGCCAGTGCCGGACGATCGGCTCGCCAGGTGCGGGTTTCGGTCGTGGACGACCACGAATCGGTCAGGCTCGGTCTGAGGGCCGCCTGTAACGAGGCCGGGTTCGATTTCATTCTGGCAGCGGCTTCCGTCGACGAGTTCGTGGCCGGGCTCGACGGTCGGGAGAACGATGTTGTCGTGCTCGACCTGTCGCTCGGCGACGGCTCCACGGTGACCGAGAACGTCAAGCGGGTGCAGGCCACCGGCTCAGCCGTGCTGGTGCACAGCATCGCCGACCGGGTCGCCCTGGTGCGGGAGGCGCTCGCGGCCGGGGCGGCCGGGGTGATTCCGAAGTCGTCGGCGACCCAGATAGTGATGAGCGCGGTCGAGTCGGTTGCGCGCGGAGATGTCTTGAACAACCTGGAGTGGGCGACCGCTATCGACGCCGACCGCGACTTCGCGAAGGCCCAGCTGGGCCGCCGGGAGCGGGAAATCCTGCATCTCTACGCTTCCGGGCTTCCGCTCAAGCTTGCCGCCGAGCGGCTTGGCATCGGCTATTCGACGGCACGTGAGTACCTTGACCGCATCCGCGCCAAGTACATCGAGGTGGGTCGACCCGCTCCGACCAAGGTGGACCTTCTGCGTCGCGCGGTGGAAGACGGAATTCTCCCGGGGCTCGACCCCGACGGCGTTGATGTCCGCTAGGGCCGCATCCAGACTCGCTTCCCGCCAGCCCCGACCCGCTCGGCGGCCAATCAGTCGGGCAATGATCGAGGTTGTCGCTTCACGTTCGGTCGCTTTCTTCGGGCTGGCCTTCGGGGCGCAGACCGTCCCGGTGGCGCTCGGCCAGCGGGGGTACGCCGACAACACCTGGTTCGTGACCATCGGCGCCTGCCTGTTCGGCGGGCTCGTGCTGGCGGTGATCGCCTCGATTGTGAAGCGTTTCGTTCGAGCCGCGAACGTGTTCGTGCTCGTGGTCTTCCTGCTCGCGCTGGTCAGCTGGCCCCTCGGTGTGTTGGGGGATGGGTGGCCGCCCATCGACCGGCCGTGGTTGTGGTTCCTGATCACGGTGGCGACGGCCGCCGCAGCGATCGCCCTGCCGGTGTGGCTGGCGACGTTCTACCTGCTGCTTGCTCCGGTCCTGTACGGGATCATCCGCGCCAGCGCGTCTGGCGGCAGTGTGCATCCGGGCCTGGTCGCCTTCGACGTCATCTACGCGGTGATCCTCGGTGGGGCGGTGCTGATCATCGTCACCCTGCTGCGCGGCGCCGCCGCGACGGTCGATGCCGCCCAGGCGACCGCTCTCAGCCGCTACGTCGACGCGGTGCGGGAGCATGCGACCGAGGTGGAGCGGGTGCAGGTCGACTCGATCGTGCACGACAGCGTGTTGACCACCCTGCTGTCGGCGGCCAAGGCTCAGGAGCCGGAGTCGAAGGCGATGGCCGCACGGATGGCCAACGACGCGATCGGGCACCTGCAGACCGAGGCATCGACGCCGGCGGTTGATTCTGGCGATGTGAAGGTGTCGGATTTGGCCGAACGTATCAGCCTGGCAGCGTCGACCCTGAGTTCGCACATCGATGTGCGTGGCGGCAATGTCGGCGACGCGGAGGTGTCTGCACCGGCTGCGGAGGCACTGTACTCGGCGAGCCTGCAGGCCATGGTCAACAGCCTGCAGCACGCCGGCGCCGGCGACGGTGTTGTCCACTGGGTGAGGGTCGGCAACACGAATGGCAACGGGGTGTTGATCGAGGTCGGCGATACCGGGCGCGGGTTCTCTTTCGAGGATGTTCCGGTGGAGCGCCTCGGGTTGCGCGTGTCCATCATCGACCGGGTGTCGAATGCCGGCGGTGCCGTCGACATCGACTCGGTGGAGGGCGAGGGCACGGCCATCCGCCTGATCTGGCCGGCGCCGACTCCTGAGCGCCGGCTCCACGCGGCGGCCCTGTTGGGGGATGCCTCATGATCAGCGTCCCCCGTTTTGTGATTGTGGCCCTGGCGGCCGTGTTCTCGGTCTACCATCTGCTGCTCGGCACCTTTTCGATCGATGCCGGTTCGTCCCCCACCAGGTACCTGATCGCGATGGTGTTGTATGCGCTTGCCACCGTTCTCAGCCTGCTGCCGTCGGTGCGGCGCCGGATGCGGTGGGGGCTTGCGGCCTTCAACCTGGCTGTGGCGATTGCCGTGCCCATCCTGGTCACCAGCCAACTGGATTCCGGCGCCGATTACGTTCCGGGTTCGGACCGCTCGACCTGGTACGTGGCCGCCGTGGGCACGCTCATGGTGATCACTTCGGCCAGGCGCCAGCATCTCTTCGCCTGGCTGGGGGTTGCCTCCCTGGTGGTGCAGACCACGCTGTGGGCCGGCCCGGACGCCCTGGCGTCGATGGGTGTGGTGGGCAGCGTGCTGTGGGTCGGCGTTTCGTACGCGCTGGCGCGTTCGCTGGACAAGGCCGGCCGGGATGCCCGCAGTTACGCGCTGGCGGAGCGCGAGGCCGCGGAGTGGCGGGCGGCGCAGGAGGCCCACCTGTTCGAGCGGCAGTTCCGCCTCAGGCAGACTAGCCGGATGGCCCTGCCCATGCTGAGGCACATCGTCGAGGTCGGCGGCAAGCTGACCGATGCCCAACGCCGGGAGTGCCTCTACCTCGAGGGTGCGATCCGGGATGAGATCCGTGGTCGCAAGCTGCTCAATGATCGGGTGCGCGAACAGGTGATGATTGCCCGCCGCCACGGCACGGTGGTGAACCTGCTGGACGAGGGCGGCGTTGACGATCTCGAGGAGGTCGAGCTGGCGCGCGTGCATGACGAGCTTGCCAGGGCCATCCGCGACACGTCGGCCAACCTGATCATCGCGCGCACTGTGCCGGAGGGGTCGGATGTCGCGGTCACCGTGGTGGGGCTCAGCGCCACCGGCGAGGGGGAGGCCCGTGCGCTGGGTTCCGAGGCCGCGGAAGATGACGAGGACAGTGTCGACCTGTGGCTGGAGATTCCGCGTCTGGGGCGTTAAATGCGAGTGGGCCGGATACCCCTACCCGGCCCAATCGCTGAACTCCGAGCCAGGGCGATAACCCGAATATCACCCTGACTCGCCCCCAATACGTTAGCTCGCTTACCCTAGTCAGCTAACGATTGGCGGGTGTACCTCTAATGAGAAACACCTAGCAGAATCAATACTGCACGTTTCGACGGTAACGCAAAAGTCATCACTTCGGGGGACGTTTGGGGGACAAGCGCATCATCCGTCGCAGGCAACTGGGGCTTCAGCGGCCATAACAGGTCGAAAGTGGGGACAGTTCGGGGTACATTGGACGGCCCTGCTGGCGTATTCGCCCGACTCCTGCGAGTTTGGCTTCGCCCTCAGCGGTTCTGGCGGTTCCAGGCACCCTGACCGGGCACGATCTCGCTCCTGAGTTGCCGCTGCGAGAGCGACCAGGCGCTGCGGGGCGGGGAAGTGACCGGCATCCGCTGCCCGTCTTCGTCTTCGGCCAGTGCGGTGAGCACTGCGGTGACCGCGGCCAGCTCGGTGGCTGTCGGGTTCCCGGCCAGCACCCGCACCTCAGGGGCGTGCTCGTCGCTCTCGGTCACAGTGGGATGTTCCCGTGCTTCTTGGGCGGCATCGTCTCACGCTTGGTCTTCAGGGCGCGCAGGGCCTTCACCACGGCGACGCGGGTGGCCGCCGGCTCGATGACCCCGTCCAGCTCGCCGCGCTCGGCAGCGAGGAACGGGCTGGCCACGTTGTAGGTGTACTCGGTGGCGAGCCGGGTGCGCACGGCGGCAACATCCTCACCGTTCGCCTCCGCGGCCTTGATCTCACCGCGGTAGAGGATGTTCACGGCGCCCTGGCCGCCCATCACGGCGATCTCGGCTGTCGGCCAGGCGTAGTTGATGTCGGCGCCCAGCTGCTTCGACCCCATCACGATGTACGCGCCGCCGTACGCTTTACGGGTGATGACGGTGACGAGGGGGACCGTCGCCTCCGAGTAGGCGTACAGCAGTTTCGCGCCGCGGCGGATGACCCCGGTCCACTCCTGGTCGGTGCCGGGGAGGTACCCGGGAACATCCACCAGCGTGAGGATGGGGATGCTGAACGCGTCACAGAACCGGACGAACCTGGATGCCTTCTCGCCGGCCTCGATGTTGAGGGTCCCGGCCATGGCGTTCGGCTGGTTGGCGACGATGCCGATCGAGCGCCCTTCGACCCGGCCGAAGCCGACCACGATGTTGGGTGCGAACAGCGGCTGCGTCTCCAGGAAGTCCCCGTTGTCGACGATGTGCTCGATGATCGTCTTCACGTCGTATGGCTGGTTGGGGCTGTCCGGGATGATCGTGTTGAGCCGGCGGTCCTCGTCGGTGATCTCCAGCTCCACGTCGCTCTCGTAGCTGGGCAGTTCGGCCAGGTTGTTGTCCGGCAGGAAGGAGAGCAGCGCGCGGGCGTAGTCGAGCGCGTCGTCTTCGTCGCTGGCCAGGTAATGGGAGACGCCGGAGACCTTGTTGTGGGTGAGGGCACCGCCGAGTTCCTCCATGCCGACGTCTTCGCCGGTGACGGTTTTGATGACATCCGGGCCGGTGACGAACATCTGGCTGGTCTTGTCGACCATGATGACGAAGTCGGTCAGGGCGGGGGAGTAGACGGCACCGCCCGCTGCCGGACCCATGATGATGGAGATCTGCGGGATGACACCGGATGCCATGGTGTTGCGCCGGAAGATCTCGCCGTACTTGCCGAGCGCGACGACACCCTCCTGGATGCGGGCGCCGCCGGAGTCGAGTATGCCGATGATGGGTACACCGGTTTTGAGGGCGAGGTCCATGACTTTGATGATCTTCTCGCCGGCGACCTCGCCGAGGGAGCCGCCGAAGATGGTGAAGTCCTGGGCGTAGACGCAGACCTGGCGACCGTGGATGGTGCCGGTGCCGGTGACGACCGCGTCACCGTATGGACGCGACTTCTCCATGCCGAACGCGTGGGTGCGGTGGCGCACGAACTCGTCGAGTTCGACGAATGAGCCGTGGTCGAGCAGCAGTTCGATGCGCTCGCGGGCGGTTTTCTTGCCCTTGGCGTGCTGTTTCTCGATCGCTTTCTCACCGCTGGCCGTCACCGCCTCGTGGTAGCGCACCTTGAGGTCGGCGAGCTTGCCCGCTGTGGTGTACAGGTCGGGGGTGCCCTCATCGGGAGTGGGGGGAGTTGTCTCGGCAGTCACGCCGTTCACTTTACCGTTCGGAGTGCCACATCCTTTGGTGCATCCCTACAAAGATCGTCTGGTTGCGAGGCACCGTACGCTTGACCCATGCCCCTCCCGCTCAGCACCGCCCGCGCCGCGCGTCTCGAGTTCCTCGAGGAGTGCGGCTCGACCAACACCGAGTTGATGATCCGGGCAGCGGATGCCTGGCCAGACTTCTCGGTGGTGGCGACCGCCAGCCAGACGGCCGGGCGGGGCAGGCTCGACCGGGTGTGGGTGGCCCCTCCCGGGCAGGCGCTGGCCGTATCGGTGCTGTTGCGGCCGTCGTTCTCGCTGGAGGGTTACGGCTGGCTTCCGCTGATCGCGGGCCTGGCAATGGCCCGGGCGGTAGGCCGGCAACTGCCGGCGGACGTTCGAGTCAGCATCAAGTGGCCGAACGACGTGCAGGTGAATGGACTCAAGGTGAGCGGCCTGCTCGCGGAGCTCCTCCCGACCGCCGACGGTGTCGTGGTCGGCGCCGGCCTGAACCTGACCATCCCGGCCGACGGCCTGCCCACCCCGAACTCGACCTCGCTGATGCTGCAGGGCGCGCCGGTGGACGACGCCTTGCTCGACCGGGTGCTCGCCGCCTACCTGGACGAGCTGAGGCAGCTCTACACGGGGTTCGCCGAGCACGACGGCAATGCCGAGGCCAGCGGCATCCGCCACCTCGTTCAGCAGCAGTGCAGCACGGTGGGCGAGCAGGTCCGGGTCGAGTTGCCTGGCGGCCAGACCCGTTTCGGGCGAGCCAGCGGAATTGACGAGCTCGGGCGGCTGAGCTACACCGATGGCGCGGATGGCTCGGTTCAGGCTGTCGCCGCCGGGGACGTAACCCATCTGCGGTATGAATGACTCATGCCATCCGAGTTCACTGAACCTGGGGCGGACGCCGAGCGGGTCATCGCCCGGCTGCGCCCCCATGCTCGTGTGCTCTTCTGGCCGTCGCTGCTGCTGATCGTCGGTGCCGCAGCGATCGGCTACTTCCAGGGCAGCTTTCCTGAGGATTGGCAGAATCTGGCGCTGCTGGCCGGCGGCGGAGCGCTGCTGCTGCTCCTCTGGCTGGGGCCGCTGTTCCGCTGGCTGGGCAAGCGGTACATCATCACCACCCGCCGCCTGATCCTGCGCTCAGGCACGTTCACCCGCACCCGCCTGGAGCTTCTGCACAGCCGCGGCTACGACATCACCGTGCGCAAGGGCGCGCTGCAGTCGATGTTCGGAAGCGGTGACGTGCTCATCAACACCGGACTCGACCACCCGGTCGAGTTGCGCGATGTGCCGAACGCCGACCTGGTGCAGAGCACCCTGCACGACCTCATGGAGCGAAGCATGAACCCGATCGCCGCCCGACGGCAGGCCGACTTGTCGAACCCGGTCGATGAGACCAAGAGATGGGGGTCCCGGTGAAGATTTCGGTGATCGGATGCGGTTACCTGGGCGCGGTGCACGCGGCGGCGCTGGCCGACCTCGGCCACGAGGTGGTCGGCGTGGATGTGGACGAGTCGAGGGTGCAGAAGCTGTCGGCCGGGCATCCGCCGTTCTATGAGCCTGGGATGGCCGAGCTGCTGACCAAGACTGTCGCCTCTGGACGGTTGTCGTTTACGACCGATGTGTCCCGCATCCGCGGTGCTCGGGTGCATTTCATTGCGGTCGGGACCCCGCAGCTGGCGGACGGCAATGCGGCCGATTTGCGGTTCGTCGACGCGGCGATCGCCGAGATCGTACCGCACCTGGTTCCCGGCGACGTGGTGGCCGGCAAGTCGACGGTTCCGGTGGGAACGGCCGACCGGCTGGCGCCCGCGGTGGAGGCGACGGGTGCGCAGCTGGCCTGGAATCCGGAGTTCCTTCGCGAGGGATTCGCGGTTCAGGACACGATCGCCCCCGACCGGCTGGTCTACGGCGTGCAGGCGGGGGATGAGGCATCCGTGGCCCTGCTCGATGAGGTGTACACGGTCGCGATGGCCAACGGCACACCTCGCATCGTCACCAATTTCGCGACGGCCGAACTGGTGAAGGTGTCGGCGAACGCCTTCCTGGCCACCAAGATCTCGTTCATCAACGCGATGGCCGAGGTCGCGGAGGCGACCGGGGCCGATGTGACGCAGTTGGCGGATGCGATCGGGCACGACCCGAGGATCGGGCGGAGGTTCCTGAACGCCGGGCTCGGTTTCGGCGGTGGCTGCCTGCCGAAGGACATCCGTGGCTTCATGGCCCGGGCGGAGGAGCTCGGGGTCGATCAGGCCCTGAGTTTCCTGCGCGAGGTGGACAGCATCAATCTCCGCCGCCGCGCGCGCACTGTCGACCTCGCCACCGAGATGGTCGGCGGGGATGTTGCCGGCAAGCGGATCGCCGTGCTGGGCCTCGCCTTCAAGCCGGACTCCGACGATGTGCGCGATTCGCCGGCGCTGGATGTCGCGGTGCGCCTGGCCGAGTTGGGGGCGGTTGTCGTCGCCACCGACCCGCAGGCCAACGAGACGGCGAGGGCGCGGTTCCCGGCGCTGAGCTATGCGGTAACGGCTGAGGCGGCGGCGGCTGGAGCGGATGCCGTGCTGCTGCTCACCGAGTGGAAGCAGTACCGCCAGCTCGACCCGGAGGAGTTCGGGTCAGTTGTGGGCGCGCGTGTGATCGTCGACGGGCGCAACTGCCTGGATCCGGTGCGCTGGCGTGAAGCCGGCTGGCGCTACCGAGCCCTCGGTCGCCCGTAGGGCCCTCGTGTACTCACGTGATCCGACCTCCCGGAACACCCACACCCGATAGCCCCAGAACCGGAACGCCGTCCCCAACGCCAGGCCGATGACGTTGCTCGAGATGTTGTCGGCCAGCAGCGAGTCGTAGCCGAGCAGGTAGTGCGACACCCACAGGCAGGTGAGGCCGATGAGCATCCCTCCTGCGCTGACCAGGAAGAACTCGGCTCCTTCGCGGGCCAGGTGGCCGCGGCGCTCGCGGGCGAAGGTCCAGTGCCGGTTGCCCATCCAGTTGGCGACGATGGCCAGTGAGGTGGAGATCACTTTGGCGATGACCGGGCCCTCGTGCATGGCCTCCGGGGAGAGCACCGTGATCCGCAGCAGGTTGAAGACGCTCACGTCGATGACCAGCCCGATGAGTCCGACGAGCCCGAACCGGGTCAACTGGGTGAGCAGTGTTCGCAATGCGGCTCCTGATAGATGAGCGAAGATGGTGGGGAGCGGTTTGCAGTCTAACCGCACCACTGCCCGCGGTCCCTGTGATCGCGCCGAGAGCGAATTCCGGAGTAGCCATGCCTCTAACTGTCGGTGTCATCGGCGGCGGCCAGCTCGCCAGAATGATGATCCCCGCCGCCGTGAACCTCGGCGTGCACCTCCGGGTGCTCGCCGAAAACGAAGGAAGTCCGGCCGCGTTGGCCGCTTCGGCGGTCGGCGACTACCGGAATCTCGAGGATGTCCTTCGTTTTGCGCGCGAGGTCGACGTGGTCACCTTCGACCACGAGCATGTTCCGCAGGAGGTGCTGCGCGAGCTGGTGACGCAGGGCGTTTCGGTGCAGCCGGGTCCGGATGCGCTGCAGTTCGCGCAGGACAAGTTGTTGATGCGGCAGCGGCTCACCGAGTTGGGGCTTCCGGTGCCCGACTGGGCGAAGGTGGAAACCGTCGAGCAGCTCGACGCCTTCCTGGCCGAGAACGGCGGGCGTGCCGTGGTGAAGACGCCGAGGGGCGGCTATGACGGCAAGGGTGTGCGGGTCATCCGCTCTGGCGAGGAGGTGGCCGAGTGGTTCGAGGCTGGACCGCTGCTGGTGGAGGAACTGGTCGATTTCCGCCGCGAGCTGGCACAGTCGATCGCGCGCAGTCCGTCCGGCGAGCTGGTGCCGTGGCCGGTAGTGGAGAGCGTTCAGCGTGATGGCGTCTGCGCCGAGGTGATCGCTCCGGCCCCGAAGTCGGTCGGCAGGCTGGCGGATGTCGCCGAGCAGGTCGCGCGCACCATCGCTGAGGGACTCGGGGTCACCGGCGTGCTGGCGGTTGAACTGTTCGAGACGACGGATGACCGGCTGCTCGTGAACGAGTTGGCGATGCGCCCGCACAACACCGGGCATTGGACGATCGATGGCTCCACCACCAGCCAATTCGAGCAGCACCTGCGCGCGGTGCTGGACTTGCCGTTGGGGGCGACCGGTTGCCGTGACCGCTGGTCGGTGATGGTGAACATCCTGGGTGGCCCGGCCGGGCAGCCGCTGCACGAGCGCTATGGGACGGCGTTGGCGGACCGACCGACGGCGAAGATCCACAACTACGACAAGGAGTCGCGTCCGGGCCGGAAGGTCGGCCACGTGACGGTCGGCGGCGATGACCTGGATGATGTCGCGTACGACGCGCGGGCGGCGGCAGCCCACTTCGAGTAGCGCCCTCAGGGGCGCCGTGTGTTGCACAGCCTGAGCTGAAGCCGCGACCGCTACTATCGAACCCATGCCCGAACCGATCGTCGCCATTGTCATGGGGTCCGACTCCGACTGGTCCGTGATGAAGGACGCCGCCGACGTGCTGACCGAGTTCGGTGTCGCCCACGAGGTGGAGGTCGTCTCCGCACACCGCACCCCCGAGCGGATGATCGAGTTCGGCAAGCAGGCGGCCGGTCGCGGACTGAAGGCGATCATCGCCGGTGCCGGCGGTGCCGCCCACCTGCCCGGCATGCTGGCATCCGTCACCACCCTGCCGGTGATCGGGGTTCCGGTGCCGCTGTCCCGGCTCGACGGGCTCGATTCGCTGCTGTCGATCGTGCAGATGCCGGCCGGTGTGCCGGTGGCGACCGTGTCGATCGGTGGCGCCAAGAACGCCGGCCTGTTGGCCATCCGGATGCTTGGAGCATCCGACCCCGTGCTCGCTGAGAGGCTCGGGGCGTACGCCGACGAGCTGAAAACCATGGTCGCGGACAAGAACGCGGCCCTCCAGCGCAACCGGTGAGCGCCTCCAGTCCGATCCGCTTCCCCGACCTCAGGTCGCGGCAGTCGATGACGACCCGCGGCTGGTGGCTGGTGGTTCTGAACTTCCTGCTGCCCGGGTCGGCGCAACTGCTGGCCGGTAGTCGCAGGCTGGGCCGCTTCGGTGTGGTGATGACGTTCATCATGTGGCTGCTGGTGGCGGTGGCTGCCGCGCTCTATTCCTTCAACCAGTCGCTGCTCATGTCGCAGGCCACGAACGTGTGGGCGCTCCTGGCCGTCGAGGTGCTGTTGATCGCCTACGCCGTGCTCTGGGTGGTGCTCACGCTCGACACGCTGCGCCTGGTGCGGCTGGTGAAGACCGGCCCGGTCGCCAGGCCGTTCATTGCGATGCTCGCCGTTGTCGGCCTGGTCGCGTCTGCCGGGGTCGCGGCGTACGGGGCCAATGTCGCCGAGATCGCGCGATCCACTATCACTTCGGTGTTCGACAGTGGCGAGTACGAGGAGCCGGTGGACGGGCGCTACAACATCATGCTGCTGGGCGGCGATGCCGGGCCAGACCGGATGGGCTTGCGCCCGGACAGCATCTCGGTGGCGAGCGTCGACGCGGAGACCGGGGCGACGACGATCATCGGCATTCCGCGCAACTTTGAGCGAACCGTGTTCTCTGAGGGGTCTCCGCTCTATGGTCCGTTCCCCACTGGCTACGACTGCGGGGATGACTGCCTCATCAGCTACCTCTACACGGAGGCGATGAACAATCCGGGCTTGTACCCGGATGCTGAGGAGAATGGCAGTAACCCCGGCATCGAGGCGATGCGTGACGCGGTCGAGGGCGTGACCGGGCTGACCATGCAGTATTACGTGCTCATTGACATGCAGGGGTTTGCTGACCTGGTTGACGCTCTCGGTGGCGTCACGATCGAGGTTCCGGAGCGCACCGCGATCGGGCCGATCACCAGCCCGACGCCGTTCGGCCATGTGGAGGCCGGAACCCAGCACCTCGATGGTCCGACGGCCCTCTGGTATGCCCGCTCCCGGTTCGACAGCAACGACTACGAACGTATGGAGCGGCAGCGTCAGGTGCAGGCCGCGATCCTGTCGCAATTTGAGCCGGCCAACGTGTTGGGCCGGTTCCAGGCGGTGGCGGATGCCGGTGCCCAGGTGGTGAAAACCGACATCCCGGACGTCATGCTCGGCCTGTTCACCGACCTGGCCACCAAGTCGCGTGCGCTGCCGCCGGCGTCGCTGGAGATCGTGCCGCCGGAGTTCAACACACTGGACCCCGACTATGACGTCATCCGCGCCCGTATTCAGGAGTCCCTGGTGCGGGCAACCCCTGAGGTTGAGTAGCGCGACCCTTACAGGTCCGCGTGCAGCTGCCACACTTTCTCGGCTGAGTCCTGCCAGCTGAACGCACCCGAGCGGTCGAGTCCCTGGAACCGCAGCCGTTCCGCCAGTGTTGCGTCGTTCGCCACGGAGGCGATCGCCTGGGCGAGCCGTTCCGGGTACCCCGCTGGGTCTTCCCTGGGGACGGTGACTCCGGCTCCTGCGGCTACTTCGACCACGGCAGGCGTGTCGGAGTGCACGACCGGTGTTCCGAAACTGAGTGCCTCGATGACCGGCAGCCCGAAGCCTTCGGCGATGCTGGGGAAGGCGAACACGGTTGCCCGGTCGAGGGCGACGGCGAGGTCGGCGTCTGGCAGGAACCCGACGGTGCGCACCCGCCCGGGTTCGAGCCCCGCGTCCGCGGCGATGCTGGCGACGTCGAGGTCGCCCCAGCCGGACGGGCCGGCGATGAGCAGGGGAAGGTCGGCGGAGTCGGCGTGCGCCAGTGAGCGGATCAGCGGTTCCAGGCCTTTGCGGGGCTCCAGGGTGCCGACGCTCAGGATGTAGCGTTCCGGCAGTTCCAGCCGTTCGGCACGTGCGTCCGCGTCGACGGGTGTCGTCAGTTTGGGGCTGACCGCCCCGCCGATCACCCGAATGCGCTCCCCGAAACCCATGATGTCGTCCAGTTCGGCCGCCACAGCATGGGTGGGCACGACGACCGCGTCGGCGTATCTCCTGGAGCGCTTGGCCATGGCTTTGTGCCAGGCCACTTTTCGCGGGCTCAGGGCGTCCGGATGCGTCCAGGGCGCCACGTCGTGAATGGTCACCACGGTCTGGTTGCCGACCTCGTTGAGCCGGTCGTGCTTGCCCAGGGGTGCGAGCAGGCTGGGTGCGTGAACCATGCCTTTGTCGGTCATGGTGGTGCCGGGAACACTGGTGATCCCGGCCTGCCAGGCGCGTCGCAGATTCCGGCGGTCCAGCGGCAGCGCGACCAGGTCGGCGAGACCCGGCAGCAGCATCCGCAGGCGGTCATAGTCTTCGTCGGAGGATGCGGAGACCAGCCCGGCGACGTCGCAGTCGGGGGGTGCCAGCGCGATGAGCTGCCTGGTGAGTTCTTCGGTGTACCGTCCGACCCCGCCGGGGACTGGCGCGACTATGTGGTCGACGACCACCCGCAGTGTTGTCATTGCGTCTCCAAAACTCCGGCACCGGCAGCCGCGGTGAGGGCCTCTCTCCAGTGGCGCATGGGGTTCAGCCCGACCGGCTGCCAGGCGGCGTGTCCGAGCACCGAATAGGACGGGCGCGGGGCGGGCCGCTGGAACTGCGAGCTGTCGGTGCGGGTGACCCGGTTCGGGTTCAGCCCGGCCTGGCTGAAGATGGCCTGCGCGAAGTCGAACCAGCTCGCCTCACCGGAATTGGTGCCGTGGTAGATGCCGGCGGGTGCGTCGGCGTCGAGCAGCGCGACGATCTGCTCCGCAAGGTCGCGGGTCCAGGTGGGTTGCCCGATTTGATCGGTGACGACGCTTACTTCGTCCCGCTCGCCGGCCAGCCGCACCATGGTTGTGGCGAAGTTGGGCCCGTGCCGTCCGTAGAGCCAGGCAGTGCGGATGATGTGGGTGCGTCCCGGGTTCAGTCGTTGTGCCAGCCGTTCGCCTTCCGCCTTGGTCCGGCCGTAGGCCGACTTCGGGTTCAGGGGAGCGTCCTCCGGGTACGGCGTGGTGGCGTCTCCGTCGAAGACATAGTCGGTCGAGAGCTGCACCAGTCGCGCGCCGTGCTCGGCGGCTGCCGTGGACAGGTTGGCCGCACCGGTGGCGTTCACCGCGTATGCGTCGGCTTCGTGTTCTTCTGCGTCGTCGACTTTCGTGTAGGCGGCGGCGTTGATGATGACATCCTGGCCGGCGGCTGCTGCGCGCACCGCGTCGAGGTCGGTCACGTCAAGCTCGGTGCGGCTGAGCGCAGTCACCTCGCGCCCGGCCAGGGCCGTTCGCAGGTCGTGGCCGAGCATCCCGTTCGCGCCGGTGATGAGGTATCTCATGGAGGTCCTTAGACGTTGATGATGGCGGGGCCGCCGAGATCGGTGAGTATGGCGAAATCACGATCTTGCGTGATCACGGGAAGGCTGTGGGCAAGGGCGACAGCGGCGATCCAAAGGTCGTTGACGTTGATCTTGCGTCCTTCCTCCCGCAGCCGATAGCGCATCCGCCCCCACTGTGCTGCGGCGACGCTGTCAACCGACAGAACGTTGAGGTTGGAGACGGATTGGAGTGTGCGAAGCCTCACTGATCGCGTGTCGGTGTCTGGAGCGGCGTGAACTCCCAGATGAAGTTCGCCAATCGAGATGGAGCACACGTACTGTTCGAGAGGCAGCATGCCGTAGTCGACTGGTCGTCCGCTTTCGACCGCGATGACGACGCTGGTGTCGAGGAGGCCGCGCTGGGCGGTCACTCGGCGGGGCCAAGATCGTCGGTGGTATCGCCGTCGAGTTCGTGGTCCCAGAACTCGGCGGTGGCCTCGCCGGGGCGCGGTGCCAGCGCGACCAGTTCGGCGGGGGTCAGGAACGCTTTCTTGGCGGGCTGCACCGGCACGAGGGTGGCAGCAGGCACGCCGTTTACCGTGATGGTTACTTCTTCACCGTTGCGCGCTCGTTCAATGACTGCAGCGGTGTTGTTGCGCAGGTCGCGAACCGGAACCAGACTCATCCTCCTAGTGTAGCGGCGTGTAGCACTGCGTAGCTGGATGCCGGCTGGGTATTGCCGCGAACTATTGCCCCTGGGCCTGGTAGCGAGCCTCCGTGGCATCCTTCTGCGGGGCCCACCAGGTCTCGTTGTCCCGGTACCAGTCGATGGTGGCGGCCAGCCCCGCCTCGAAGTCGGCGTATTGCGGCGCCCACCCGAGTTCTGTGCGCAGCTTGCTGGAGTCGATGGCGTAGCGAAGGTCGTGCCCCGGCCGGTCGTTGACGTGGTCGTAGGCGTCTGCCGGTTGTCCGAGCTGGGTGAGGATGAGTTCGACGACTTCTTTATTGTTCTTCTCGCCGTCGGCGCCGATGAGGTAGGTCTCGCCGATGCGCCCGCCCTCGAGAATGGTCAGCACCGCGGATGAGTGGTCGTCGGCGTGGATCCAGTCGCGGACGTTCTCGCCGGTGCCGTAGAGCTTGGGGCGCTCGCCGCGCAGCACATTGGTGATCTGCCTCGGGATGAACTTCTCGACGTGCTGGTACGGACCGTAGTTGTTGGAGCAGTTCGAGATGGTCGCCTGAACCCCGAACGACCGCACCCATGCCCGCACCAGCAGGTCGCTGCCTGCCTTCGTCGAGGAGTACGGGCTCGATGGGTTGTATGGGGTTTCTTCGGTGAACCGTTTCGGGTCGTCCAGCTCAAGGTCGCCGTAGACCTCATCCGTGGAGATGTGGTGGAAGCGGATGCCGTGCCTGCGTGCTGCTTCGAGCAGGGTGTAGGTACCGATGATGTTGGAGTCGAGGAACGGACGCGGGTCGTCGAGCGAGTTGTCGTTGTGGCTTTCGGCGGCGTAATGCACGACCGCGTCGTGCCTGGCGAACAGGTCGTCGACGAGGGCCGCATCGCAGATGTCGCCCCGCAGGAACTCGAATCGGTCATCCGGCAGACCCTGGAGGGAGTCGAGGTTTCCCGCATAGCTGAGCTTGTCGAGGACGGTGACCGTGTGGTCGGTCCGGGAAAGCACATAGTGCACGAAGTTGGAGCCGATGAATCCGGCTCCTCCGGTGACGAGTAGTTTCACGCTTGCTCCTTGAGGGGGCGGCTAGTTGTCGAGGTTTCGGCGCACGATCCACGAGCGAACACCGAGCCCGGCGCGAAGCGCGACGCGTATCGGCCAGAGCCATGGCCCAGCGTACTTGCGATCGAGAAAACGGATGGCGCTGTCATGGTGGGCGCGGATCATGCGGGCAGAGTCTGAGGTGGTCGAGTGCGCGCCCGTGTGAATCACCGTCGCCGTCGGCTCGTACAGGTTGCGGTAACCGGCTTTTCCGATCCGGAAGCCGAGGTCGACGTCTTCGAAGTACATGAAGTAGCCGGAGTCGAAGCCGTTCAGTTCTTCGAAGACGGTGCGTCGTACCAGCACGCACGCCCCGGACAGCCAGCCGACGTCGCGTCGCTCATGGGACTGTTGGTGTTCGTTGCGGTAGGCGCGGCTCCACGGGTTGCCGAGCCAGAGGTTGGCGAACAGGGCGTGCCCGACCCCGGTGCGGAGCGAGGGGACCGCGCGAGCGGAGGGGTAGACCTCGCCTTCGGCGGTCAGGATGGTGGGGCCGACCGTGGCGATGTGGTCGTCGGAGTCTCCGCGTTCGACGAGTTGGTCGATCACTCCGGGCCGCAGGCTCACGTCGGGGTTGGTGACCAGAATCCAGTCGATGTTCGGTGGCAGGTCGCCGGCAGTCGCGTTGATGGCGCCGCCGTAACCCAGGTTCTGGGGAAGGGGAACCCAGGTGGCTCCGGTCTCGGCGGCCAGGGTAGCGACCGGGCCTTCAGGCTCGGGTTTATTGTCGGCGATGATGACGGAGACGGGGGAGGCACTGGCATCCGGCACCGAGGCGAGGAACTCGCCGAGCACACCTTCCGAGCCGTAACTCACGGTGAGCACGGCGACGCGGGGTGCGCCCGAAGAAGGGAGGGAGGGGGATGCCATAGCTGTCCCATCCTAGATGGCGTCACTGAGGAGCAGGCCGGAGAGCGGGGCGGTACCCCGCTTGTCTAGGCTGTGATGCGTGACCGACACCGAGCAAGTGCATCCCACTGATTCGGTGGCCCTTTCTGTCTCAGTGGCAATGTGCACCCACAATGGTGCGCGGTTCATCGAAGCGCAGCTGCATAGCATCCTGAGCCAGACCTTGCCGCCGCAGCAGCTGGTGCTGTCTGACGACGATTCGTCGGATGCGACAGTACAGCTGGTCACCGAAATGGTGGAGGAATACCGCGAGCACCATCCGCTGGATTTTGTCGTCTTCCGCAACATGCCAGCCCTCGGCGTGGCCCGCAACTTCGAGCAGGCGATCCTGGCCTGCACCGGGGACCTGATTGCGCTCAGCGACCAGGACGACGCGTGGGTTACCGAGCGGCTCGCGGTGGTAGCGGCCCGATTCGAGCGCGAGCCGGAACTTTCCTTGGTCCACTGCGATGCCCGGCTGATCGATGAGCAGGGTGGCGCCCTGGACGCCGCGCTGTTCGACTCCCTGGGGGTCTCCGACTGGGAACGGGAGACCGAGCAGACGGCTGACGCGCTGAAGGTGCTGCTGCGACGCAACATCGTGACCGGTGCGACAACGGTGTTCAGGCGCGAGCTCGCTTCCCGGGCCATGCCCATCCCGGAGGGCTGGATCCACGATGAATGGCTCGCTGTCGTGGCAGCAGCGGTGGGGCGCATCGGTATCGAGCCCAGGCAGCTGGTCGACTACCGGCAGCATGACGCCAACCAGATCGGCGCCGGCAAGCTGTCGTTCAGGCAGAAGCTCGACAAGCTGATGCAGCCGCGCCGTGACCGCAACCGCACACTGCTGCTGCGGTCCCAGCACCTGGCACCCCGCCTGCAGCACCTTGGCGCCGAGCCGCGGCTGATCGCCCTGGCCGAATACAAAGCGCGGCACGAGGCGTTCCGTTCCCGGCTCCCGGCGAATCGGCTGCTCCGTGTCGTCCCCGTGCTGGTTCGGGCAGCCGCAGGCTGGTACCGCCGGTACGGGATGGGGCCGCAGGACGTGCTCCGCGACCTCGTTCAGCCGGCCGGTTGAGGCGTCACGGTAGAATCCGTCACGTGCGTATTCGAGAGCTGGACATTGCCGATGCCTACGAGATCACTCCCATTCAGCGGGCGGATGACCGTGGCGTGTTCCTCGAGTGGTACCGCTTCGACGAGCTCGAGTCGGCGGTCGGGCATCCGCTCACCCTCCGCCAGGCGAACATGTCGGTCTCCCGCAAAGGCGTGGTGCGGGGCATCCACTTCGCTGATGTTCCGCTCGGGCAGGCGAAGTATGTGACCGCGGTGCATGGCGCAGTGCTCGACTATGTGATCGACCTGCGCGTCGGCTCCCCGACGTTCGGCCGCTGGGACTCGGTGCGCCTGGACACCGTCGACCGGCGGGCGGTCTACCTGGCCGAGGGCCTCGGGCATGCGTTCGTTTCGCTGACCGATGATGCGACGGTGAGCTACCTGGTATCGGATGTCTACCAACCGTCCCGAGAGCACGGCATCAACCCGCTTGACCCACAGATCGGGCTGGTTTTTCCTGCCGAGGCTGGCGCTCCGCTCCTCTCGCCCAAAGACACCGAGGCGCCCGGGCTGGACGAGGCGGCCGCCGCGGGGCTGCTGCCGAACTGGACTGACTGCCGGAGTTTCTACGACTCCCTGAACACGATCGGAAACTGAGGGTCATGCGCGGAATCATCCTGGCCGGCGGCTCGGGCACCCGGTTGTGGCCCATCACTAAGGCGATCTCCAAACAGCTGATGCCGATCTACGACAAGCCGATGATCTACTACCCGCTGTCGACGCTGATGGAGGCGGGAATCCGGGAGATCCTGGTGATCACGACACCGGATGACCAACGCCAGTTCCAGCAGCTGCTGGGCGATGGCAGCCACTGGGGAATCTCTCTCAGCTACGCGGTGCAGCCAGCACCGGAGGGCCTGGCGCAGGCGTTCATCATCGGCGAGGAGTTCATCGGCGACGAGAAGGTCGCCCTGGTGCTCGGCGACAACATTTTCCACGGTGTCGATCTGGGGTCCAACCTTCGTGCCCACACCGACGTGGATGGCGCCCTCATTTTCGCTTACCAGGTCGCCCAGCCCGGTGCCTACGGTGTGGTGGAGTTCGACTCGGACAACCGCGCCATCTCGATCGAGGAGAAGCCGGAAACCCCGAAGAGCAATTTCGCCGTACCAGGTCTCTACTTCTACGACAATTCGGTCATCGAAGTGGCCAAATCAATCGAGCCGAGCGCCAGGGGCGAGCTGGAGATCTCCACCGTGAACGAGCGTTACCTCGAGCAGAAGACCCTGCAGGTGCAGGTGCTCGACCGCGGCACCGCCTGGCTCGACACCGGAACGTTCGAGTCGATGGTGCAGGCCACCGAGTTCGTGCGCGTGATCGAGGCCCGGCAGGGGCACAAGATCGGCTGCGTCGAAGAGGTTGCCTGGCGTGCCGGCTGGTTGTCAGACGCCGAGTTGCGCAGCGCGGGGGAGTCGCTGCTGAAGAGCGGCTACGGCACCTACCTTTTGCGCCTGCTGGCGGATCACGCGTGACGAAAGTTCTCATCCTGACCGGGGACCCGATCGGTGCCCGGATGGCGGGTCCGGCGATCAGGTCCTGGAACATGGCGAGCCTGCTCTCCCGAGAGAACGAGGTCACCCTGGTGACCACCACCATCCTCGAAGAGGTGGAGGCCCCGTTCACCTTGCGCCGCATCAAGCCGGGCGAGAACTCAGAGTTCAACGAGCTGGAGCGCTGGGCTGACGTCATCGTCTTCCAGGGTCACGCGATGAACCAATTCGAGGTGCTGCGCACCACATCGAAGATCGTGGTGGTCGACATCTACGACCCCATGCACCTGGAGATGCTGGAGCAGGGCAGGGAGCTTCCGAGGGCGACGTGGCAACTGCGAGTGGACACCGCGACCCGGGTGCTGAACGAGCAACTCGCGCTGGGCGACTTCTTCCTCTGCGCGTCGGAACGTCAGCGACTGTTCTACCTGGGCCAGTTGGCCGCGCTCGGCCGGGTGAACCCGGCGACCTACGAGACCGATCCCCACTTCGCCCGACTGTTGGCTGTCGCGCCGTTCGGGCTTGATGCGACACCGCCGGTGCATCAACGGGCGGTGCTGAAGGACGTCGTGCCGGGGATTGGCGGCTCAGACAAGCTCCTTCTCTGGGGTGGGGGCCTCTATAGCTGGTTCGACCCGAAGTCGCTGATCCGTGCCGTCGCCGAGCTGTCCCGCTCCCGCGAGAACGTGTCACTGTACTTCCTCGGCACCAAGCATCCGGGTGTGGAAGAAATGGGAATCGTGCGCGAGTCGTTCGACCTTGCGAGGGAACTCGGGGCGCTCGGCTCGAGCGTTCACTTCAACGAGGACTGGGTTGACTACGCCGAGCGCCAGAATTATCTGGCCGAGGCGGATGCCGGTGTCAGCACCCACATGTCGCACATCGAGACGACCTTCTCGTTCCGCACCCGCATCCTCGATTACCTGTGGGGCTCCCTGCCCATGGTGGTGACCGAGGGTGACAGCTTCGCCGAGTTGGTGGAGAAGGAGGGGCTCGGCCTGGTGGTGCCCGCTGGAGATGTTCCCGCGCTCACCGAGGCGCTGGAGCGCATCCTGTTCGATGAGAAATTTCTCGCCCAGGTTCGGGTCAATCTCGCCCGGGTGCGCGAGCAGTTCTTCTGGGAGCGTGCCCTGCAACCGCTGGTCGAGTTCGTGCGTCACCCGCAGCATGCCGCCGACTACGCCGGCGCCCGGCAGTCGGCGTCGACGCTCACGGGCAATGGCCGTAAACCCTACGGGCTGCGGCACGACGCCTCCATGGCGGTGCACCATCTGCGCCATTCCGGGGTACGAGTGACGGTCACCAAGTTGGCCAATCGCCTGTTCCGGAAGCGCTGAACGAGCGTGTTCCCAGCGGACACTCTGGTTCGGCGAACTACTTTGGTGAAGTGACATCCGAAATTCCGCCGGTCAAACCGGGGCCAGCTGGCGGTCGGTTTTTTCGCGGGGTCCCCGCCGTCGTGTTCGCCCCGCTGCTGGTGTTCCTGGTGCTGGGTGGCTGGGCATTGTCCTCTCCGATGGGCTCAAGCCCGGATGACGACTTCCACCTGGTGAGCACCTGGTGTGCCGACGGCCCGGATTCTGAGTTCTGCGAGCCCGGTCCCACGTTCGGCGAACGCGTCGTGCCCGAGGCCCTGGTGGAAGCCTCCTGCTACTCCTTCAAGCCCGAGATGAGTGGCGAATGCCAGGAGGCGGTGGACTTCGATCCGGCCAACACCGTGACGACGGCCCGGGTGAACGCTTACGGCGGCTACCCGCCGGTGTACTACGCCGTGATGAATCAGCTTGTCGGCGAGGACATCCAGGCATCCGTGGTCACCATGCGGCTCGTGAACGCAACGCTGTTCGTCGCCCTGGCGTCCGGGTTGTTTGCGCTGCTCCCGATCAGGCGTCGACCGACACTGGTGTGGGGATGGCTGCTCACCACCGTTCCGCTCGGCCTTTTCGTGCTGTCGTCGAACAACCCCAGCTCTTGGGCGATCATGGGGGTCGGTTTCTCGTGGATTGCCCTCCTCGGGTACTTTGAGTCTGGCGGGTGGCGCAAGGCCGCGCTCGGCGCCTTGTTCGTTCTGACAGCGGTGATGGCCGCCGGGTCGCGGGGTGACGCTGCCCTGTACACCGTGCTCGGTATCGCGGCGACGATGTTCCTGACCTTCCGGCTGAAGATTCGCTACGCGCTCGAAGCGACCCTGCCGATCGTCGTCGCCGTGCTGTGCTTCGTGATGTTCCGGTTCTCCCGGCCCATTGAAACAGTCACCCAAGGGGTTACCGGTGGTGGTGGTGGCAGCGGCGGCGGTGAGGTCGTCGAGGTCAACCTCTGGCACGAGTTCGTCTTCAACATGCTGGAGACTCCGTTCCTGTGGATGGGCACGTTCGGCAAAGAGTGGGGCCTCGGCTGGCTCGACACGTCAATGCCCGCCACCGTGTGGGCCGGCGGATTCGCGGTTTTCATCGCTGCCGGTTTCGTGGCCGCACGCTACCTGGACGGCCGCAAGCTGGCGGTGCTCATCGGCGGCGGCATCCTGTTGTGGATCTTCCCCGCCCTGTTCCTGCTGGGTTCCGGAGACAGCGTGGGCGAGAACATGCAGCCTCGCTACCTGCTGCCACTAATCGTGCTGTTCGCCGGTGTGCTGATGCTGAGCCCGGGGTTCCGAATGATTCGCTTCACCCGGGTCCAGTCCATACTGATCTGGGCGACCCTGTCGGTGTCGCAGACCATTGCACTGCATATCAACATGCAGCGCTACGTTTTCGGCACCGACGACCTCGGCTGGAACTTGAATAGCGGTATCGAGTGGTGGTGGCAGGGTGCACCGTCGCCGATGGTGCTCTGGCTGGTCACCTCCGTTGCATTCTCCGCGCTCGTCGCCGTCGCCATTCAGTACACGCGCGTCACCGTGCACGAACACGAGCAAGCGATCAGGACGCGCCGTGAGGCCGTTCCGGTGTCCGCATGAGGCAGTCAGCGCGACGGATGCCCTGCGATAGTCTGGGCGGATGCTAGCCGCCGCCCGACTCTCGCTGCGCTTCATGTCTCGGCGAGAGAGGGCGTTCGACGATAACCCGAAATCGGAAGGCTGACCTTGCGCAAACTCAAGGCCATTTACTTCGCGCCTGCGCTCGCAGTGATCGCACTCATCGCCTGGGCGCTGGCGTCCCCGATCGGTGCTGCGCCAGACGATGACTTCCATCTGGTGAGCACCTGGTGCGCCACCGACAGCGCCTACTGCAAACCTGGTGAGTCGTCCGCCACGCGCGTGGTGCCCGAGGCGCTGGTGCACCCGCACTGCTATGCCCAGGATGCCCTGCAGAGTGCCGCGTGCCAGGACAATATCTCGTGGACGGAGGCTCCGTCGGTCGAGACGAAGCGCGGCAACTTCGTCGGTGCCTATCCGCCGGTCTATTACGCGGTCATGAACGTCTTCGCTGGCGAAGACCTGCTCAGTTCGGCCCTGCTGATGCGCCTCGTCAATGTTCTGCTGTTCGTCGGGCTGACGACGGCACTGTTCGTGCTGCTTCCTGCGGTGCGCCGGCCCACCCTGATCTGGACCTGGCTCGTCACGACGCTGCCGATGGGCGTGTTCATCCTGTCGTCGAACAACCCCAGCAGCTGGGCGGTGATGGGGCTCGGCACCGGATGGCTGGCCCTGCTCGGCTACCTGGAGACCTCCGGTCGACCCAAGTGGCTGCTTGGCGCGGTGTTTGCGGTGGCCACGCTCATGGCTGCCGGCTCGCGTGGCGATGCCGCCATGTATGCCATTCTCGGCATCGCTGCCGTTTTCGTGCTCACCGTGCCGTGGAGTAAGGCAGAGCGCACCGCAGCGGCCTGGAAGAGATACGGCCTGGACGCGATCCTTCCCGCGGTCATGACGATTGTCTGCGCTGTCCTCTTCCTCTCCAGCAGGCAAACGCAGTCGGGCATCGGCGGCTTCGGTGGCGACACGAGTGTGTCCGGCGCGGCTGTCGGTGTGGGGAACGCTGAAGCGGCATTGAGTGGTTTCAGCCTGTTGGCGTACAACCTGCTGAATATTCCGTTCCTCTGGGCAGGCAACTTCGGCGAGTGGGGCCTGGGGTGGCTCGACACGCCCATGCCATCGATCGTCCCCTTCGCGGCGGTGGCTGCGCTCGTCGCTATTGGCTTCAGCGGACTCGGTCGGCTCTGGGGGCGCAAGTTAGTCGTCACCATTGGTGTCGGGTTGGTGTTGTGGCTGCTGCCTGTTTACGTGCTGCAGCAGGGTGGCGACACTCTTGGTGAGGCGGTGCAGCCGCGCTACATCCTGCCGCTTCTGGTGCTGTTCGTTGGTCTGGTTCTGTTAGGTCGGGCCGGTCAGATGCTGCGATTCTCCCGTCCTCAGCTGGCTCTGGTGTCGGGCGCATTGATTCTGGTGAATTTCATTGCGCTTCACTTCAACATGCGCCGTTACCTGACCGGCATCGGTGTGCAGGGTGGAAACCTCGATGCCGGCTACGAGTGGTGGTGGGATCTTGCGATCTCGCCGGCGTCTGTTTGGATAATCGGGTCAATTGCCTACGCTGCTCTGGTGATTGTCCTGACCTATCAGGTCGGGTGGCTGGGCCGCGGACCGAGCACGGAGTTGTCCAAGTCGGAGCGTAGCCAGCAGAAACAGCTGGCCGATTAAGCCAGTCGGCTGTGCACTATCCGGGCGATGAGTTCTGCCTGTTCGTACGATTTTTGTTTCACGGAAGGCAAGTGTTCGGCTAGTGTGCCAGCAACTCGGTCGCGATTGGACGCTAATGCTTCGAATCGTTCAATGAGTTGGGCCAACTCGAGGTCGTCGTGGCCCATGGCCCATTCCTCGGCGTCGAACATTTCGAGCACCTCTTGATACTTGTGACTCCAGCCGATGACGAGGGTCGGCACGGCCATGGCAAGCGCAGAGACCATGGCGTGGAAGCGGCTTGCAACGAAAAGGTCACACCTGCCGATGAGGTATCGAAGAGCCTGCGATGGTAGTTCGCGATCGATAAAGAGCACAGGTTCGGTTTCCGTGAGGTGTTCGTAAATCTCTTGGCAGAGGGGCAGATCGTTGTTGTGCGTCTTGCTGGTTCCGGTGCGAGCGCTATGTGGAATCAGCACGACCCTCTTTCCGGACGTGATGAGGTAATTGACGAAGTCGACCATTTGGCCGACATAATCTCCGCCTCGCGCGTCCACCTTCTTTTGGAGGACGATGCTGGGTGATACGCCCACGATGAGTCCTGTGTCGAAGAAGCCGAGATTCAGCTCGGCTTGGAGTTGGTCGGCTTCGGCCCCGCCCAATTCCAGGGAGAAGGCATAGTCGGCGCCAGCCTGAAGGTTTGACAAGCCGAGTTGCTTCGCAAACTCGTGAGTCTTTGCCCCTCGGGTCACAATAGTGTGAACCTTGGGCAGAAAATAGCGGGCGGCACGCCGGTTGACAGGGTTGTTGAAGGGCCCAACCGCCTGCGCACACTTCACAACCGGAGTACTGACGAACATCGCCGGCAAGATCGACGCGATGTTGTAGAGGAGGAACTTCTCACGCCCGTCGGTGAAGGTGATCCCCCCTTGATCAAGCAGCACCTGAGAACTGGTGAGAGCGCGAATCGCTCGTGAGTTGCGTCGGATCAGACGTCGAAACGGCGGGAGAACTCGATAGAGCAGCGCGAGCAGGTTGATGGTCACGCCGAGCTGTCGAGGGCTGGCTGGCACAATCTCCAGGTTCTCATAAGAGTTCTGTCGGCGATCTTCGTCCGGGTACATGCTCAGTAGAGTGAAGCGCGCGCCGGGAATCTCAGTACCCAGTGTTTGGATTGCGCTCTCGAGCATCGCGGCGGCACCTTTGTTGCCGGAAAGCGCGGAGCCGATGATTGTGATGTGGGGGGACGATTGAGTGTGTGGCAACGACTTGTCGTTCACAGCGCTGAACCAATCCCGTACTGCATTCGTTTCGAGCGCTCGAGAGAGTCCTCGATGAGGATCCGATTGATTCGCATGAGGTCCGCGAGTAGTCCGAGCGCGAAGCTGAGTAGTCCACCTACCAATAGCGCGGCGCCGAGAATCAACGACTGAATGTGGTCGCCGGTTGTGCCAGACAGCCACAGCACCAGGTACCGGACAAAGGGCACGAAGGACACGATAGTGAGGATGGAGCCGAGCGGGATGAAGAACGCCAGAGGGCGGAACATCAAATAGCTACGCACGATCGCTCGCCCAGATTCTCCGACGTGCTGCCACATTGAGGTGAACAGGCGAGATTCCCGGGTTTTCGCGTTCGTTTCAATGGGCACGCTGGCCAGCCGCAAACGTTTGTGCCCAGCCTGGATGATGGTTTCCATGCAGTAACTGAATTCCGTCACGACATTTAGACGCAGCAGCGACTCCTGGGAGTATGCACGGAAACCGCTCGCAGCGTCTGGGATGTCCGTACCCGCCGCCATGTTCACGACTCGGCTTCCGATTCGCTGGAGCAGTCGTTTGAGCGGTGAGAAGTGGGCAATGGTTGCAGTTTGACGATCGCCTACCGAGATGTCAGCTATGCCTGCGATGAGCGGTGCTATGAGGTCAGGGATTCTGGCCTGCGGATATTGATTGTCACCGTCCGTGTTCACCACGATATGCGCGCCGTGGGAGAGCGCGTAGTTCACCCCGTCGGAGAACGATCGCGCTAGCCCCTTGTTGCCCGTGTGGCGGACAAAGTGGGTTACTCCGTGCTCTCTCGCTACCTCCACCGTCCGGTCAGTCGAGCCATCATCGATGACGAGAATGTGAAGCTCGTCAACCCCTGGTATCTCCCGAGGTATCGACTCCAGCACCAAAGGCAGGGTCGCTTCTTCGTTGAGGCACGGAATCTGCACGAATACCTTCACTTATTACTCCAAGTTTGATTGTTCATTTTCGTCGTAACTGGTTCGCCGATTTTCTGTCATTGCGAGAATATCTCAGATGGGGTTCATGCTGGAAGTTGGCGGTCTCGTCTTCAGTGACGCCCTAAGCGCGATGTAGAACAGTGCGACTACGCCGTCCGCGATGGTGCTCAACAATCGTGACAGTAGCGACAGCAGCACTGCTTGAGCAGGCGACATGTATTGCAGGGCAAAGACGAAGATTACCGCCTCACGCACTCCGAGGCCGCTGGGAACAAACACCGCGAGGATACCAATCGCGCCCGCAAGGACGTAAGTTGCCGCCAAGGGTAGCCATGCCTGTGCCGGAACGTCCATGAAGGATGCGGCGACCAGTACGAAACCGACGCCGTTGATCATACGCGGAAGGAGGAATTTCCCAAGGAAGGCGACGGTAGACGCCGTCGGCAAAAAGTACTCTCTCGGCAGCTCCTGTTTCAAAATTCGGCGCGTGGCAAACGACATGACCCAGTGAAACAACCGGCGATCTAGTACGGCTAGTAATGGTATTACCGCAAGGATCGGCAGCACTGCGGTCAGCACGTTGCTTTCGAAGACTTTCGATCCCACGCTTGCCAGCAGGATGATCGTGCCCGGCACGATCGAAGAGAGTTGCAGAAAAACGTTCTCGTAGATAAACGAGATGACGACTAATCGGCGGCTGATACCCCTTTTCTGGCTCCACAGCACTTTGTTCAGCAACGATCCCACTTGCCCGGGAATGTACTTGAGAAGCCAGGATGCCGAGTGCACCGCCATCGCTTCCCGAGGTGAAACTCGAGCGGCTGTGCTCAGCCGATTGACGATCTGCCCCCAGAGTAGGCCCGAAATCGGGACAGCAACGGCGAACACAGCGATTGCCGACACCATCAACCAGCTGAATTGAAGGTCTTGCTCGTCAACCTCAGCCCAGTTCTCTGCGAGGGCAATCGCGAACAGCCAAGCCACGGCGACGATTACAACTACCGTCACTCCATAGCGAACGATTCGGCGTAGTCGCCGCTTAGGTGGTTGATGTGTCATCGCAACTGATTGTAGGAACGGAAGGTGTCGAGTTCTTTCTTTTGCGAGAACGGGACGAGGCCTTCGGTGTGGGAGTAACCCACCGCAATCAACATGACAACTCGGTCGGACACGTCAAGCCCTAGGGTCTTTTGCATCTTGGCTTCGAGCGGCTCGAAGTCCGGCCAGTTGATGACGCTGGAGCTGAGCCCCAGGGTTTCAAGGGCGAACATGAACGACATGGCCGCCAAAGAGGAGTCGACATAGATGGCGTGGCGATCGCGCGGGCTGAAATAGCTCTCAAGCTTGCCGACAACCACCACAATAGTGGGAATGTTGTGGGCGTATCCTGCTGTGCCAAACGGCAGGCCGGCGACAGCTCGAACCATTTCTGGGTCATCGAACACCCTGAACTCATAGGGGAGGCGATTGCAGGCGGTAGGCGCCTGTCTGCCGATGAGTAGCGCCTTGTCGACCAGCTCCCGAGGAACGGCCGTCTGCTCGAACCACCGTACTGATCGGCGCTGCATTGCGAGGGTGTACAGATCGTCGTAGTTGATACTGGAAAGCCTCTTTTTGAGGTATGGGATCGTCTCCCGGGTTGTCGGAGTGTATTCGAGCAACCCGAATCGCGTTCTGGCCGCATCAACGGTCGGATGGCTTCCGGTACTTACGCGGAAATACTCTTCCAGAACGTTGTGTGCCCAGTCCATCTCGCTCGAGTCCATCGTCCCCGGTGAGGATTGGCACTGCTGCACTGCTCGAGAGTAGAACTCGACCGTCTCAGTGATGTAGTCACGTGCAAAGATGTCCCGCCGCGGCATCATGGTGATGCCCTTTTCGAGGCGGTGGATGTTGCGGCGCAGTTCGACGTGTGTGGTTCTGTCGCGGTTCTTGTTGCGGTAATAGTTGCGCCGGCCTCGGAGCACCGCGGACTGTTCGCGATTGAAGGTCAGGAATCCGATCGCGAAGTAGAAATGCGTGAGGATGCGGCTCGACCCGAACGATTCAAGAAATAGCCGGTTGAAGGTTTCGTAGACGCGCCGAATCCAGGTCACTGCGAGCATCGCTTTCGCGATGCGTTTGAGTTTGTTGAGCAAGGTCTCTCCGGGATCGAACGCGACATCGGTGGCTCGTGTCCACGCGACCGGCCCCCACAATCATAATGGTGGTGATTGAACTGCCGACGACCTCTCGGACCAGCGAAGCGGTCGCCACCTGCCTGCTCCAATCGCGAGGACAAGGTACAGCACAACGAGCGGGACTAACTGCATCCACATTCGGTTGAGGGAGTCTCCATCTCCCACCCGATAGGCGGCATCACGTAGGTAGGCAAGTATGAACGCGAACGGGACGAATGTCGTCAGCGGGAAGCGAAGTCTCACGCTTTCCGGTACGGAAACGCAGAGCACTATGACCATCAGTACCAGCAGCATGACGAGTGATAGGCCCCAAGAGCCTGCTCCGAACACCGTGTTACGAACGGTGGCGTCGAGGCTATCGATTAGCATCTCGGGTTCCCGAAGGAAGAGAATAACTAGCACGAGCCAGAGTCCCAGCTCGGCAACTAGCAAAAGCAATCCCCGGTGACGGGTCGCTCTCGTCCATCGCAGGATCGGAATCGCGCCCAGCATCACAACTCCTACAAGCAAGAGACCGTAGACAGAAAAGGGAGTTGGTAGTCCGTCATCAAGATATGCAACGGCAACGAAACTTTGCCACCCGATCACGGTGGCGCCGACGGATGCTAGAAGTGCTGTTTTGAATCGGACCGGCGTCGTCTCATCAAGGACGATAGGCAGAATTGCCAGGGCGACTGCGATGCAACCTTCTGCTCGTATCACCACGAGAGCGATCGACGCCAGTCCCACCACCAGGAGCAGGGCAGGCATGGCGACTCGATCGTCTGTGGCGAGCAACCAACTGCACCCGACCACAGCGAGGAGCAGAAGCCCGAAGAGTAGATGACCGTTGATATAGAACGAGTGGAAGATAAATCTGTTGATGGAGATGAGCAAGAGCAGCCCAGTGGCTATGATTCCGACGGACATCCACCGGGTGAGGTGACGGGATAAGGCCGTCCACGAGAGCCATGCTATGAGTGCAATGATGAGCCCTGAGATCAGTGGAGTGATCGATGGCAGGTATAGGTCGCCACTAATGTTCCCCGCCGCGTGAATTAACGGAACGCCGATGAGTCGCTTGGGCACGAGACCGGTCGACGCTTCATCGAAATTGTCGCTGGCAATGAGGGCGCCGTTGAGTATGTATTGGATGCTGTCGTAGCTCCAGTTCGACAATCGCAGCATCCGGAAGATTGCGACTCCGCCGATTGCACCAAGTCCGGCCAGAAGTGCCCACAGCCAGTGAACGCCTACGTCTTTGCGGCGAAACAATAGCCATAACCACGCCGTCAGCGGAATGCCAGCAGTAAGCGCAATCGTCAGAATCGGACTCGTCGTGACCGGCAGCAGCAATTGCACGATTCCAACGGCGATGAAGGCGGAGATTCCTGCGACTGCACCAAGGACAGGAACTCCCCAGCCACGCAATCCGCCGATGCGAACCAGGGCAGCGCCGCCCGCTAGCATCGCGAGCACGACAATCGTTTCGACGATCACTTTGCAGCCCCCATTCCCTCCGGAGCCAGGCAGGTTTCGATGAGGAGGAGCGAGGTGTCACCTGCGTCTCGAAGGTGGAAGACTGCAAAAGACGTCGAGTCGTTCCCGACCGAACTGGTTGAGCAGTCACCGGTGACGATCTGCCAGGGCACATCGCCGTGATGCGGGAGCCACACCGACCCTGAGCCTTCAAGATGATAGGTGTCCACTTCGGTATCCAGATCATCCTGAGTGACCCAATCGACGGTCTCATCGAACTCGACGCCAGAGACACTGTCAGCTCTGCCAAACCCCAGGGCGTTGTCGCGGATAGATGTGATGGGGAACCTGCTGTCGGCCGCAATGTGCAATTGCGATCCCGGTGCAACTTCCGACAGGTGGAAAAAGAGGCTGTAGATGTCGGCGATCGCTTGGCTCTCAGAGAGGCTCTCCTGAAGGAGAGGCGACGGTAAGCGTCCGAGCGCGGCGTAGCGTGGGTCCGCTCCTTGCTCAATCGTGCGAAACTGAAGCACATTGACAACGATCGCGACGAGAGCGAGTCCAATGAGAATTGCGCGCGCGTTGCCTACCACGGGCTAAGTATAGGCACCACAGGCCCACACAATTTTGGTCTTGGTGGCCCTGAAGTCCGCTTCAGCGCGCTTCGGCCGGAACCTCGTCCGTAGGAGAATCGGCGCTGGCGCGTTTTAGACGCCATTCACCTGCGCCAATAGCGACCGTGAAGTACAGCACAGCCAAGGGGATCAACTGGATCCACATTCTGTTGAGCGAATCACCATCCCCCACGCGATATGCGGCGTCGCGCAAGTACGCCAACAAGAAGACGAAAGGAACGAAAGTGGTCAAAGGGAATCGCAGAAGTTGTCCGTCCGGCACTTTCAAGAATGCAGCGAGCACCGTCAACCCAACTAGCATGATTAACGAAAGGCCCCACGAAGCTGCTCCCAAGACCGTATTCTGTGTTGTCGCGGCAATGCTGTCGATGAGAACTTCTGGCTCTTGTAGAGCAAGCATCCCGAGGGCCAGCCAAAGTCCGATCTCTGCCAACAGTAGGATTTGCTGCCCCCACCGGTTGAGGCCCTTCCAGCGAAGTGCGGGTATTCCGGCGACCATGACGATCCCGGCAGCAAGCAGTCCCGACACGGACAACGGCACGCCGCTGCCCTCCTCCAGGTAGACGCTGGCGACGAACGATTGCCAGGCGATCAGCGGGACTCCGAGCAGGGCCAGCAGGGCTGCCTTCGTGCGGTGAGAGAATCTCCGATCGAGCAAGGTAGGCAATAGTGCGAATCCCACAAGAAGGGCTGTCTCAGCTCTGACGAAAACGAGCGCAACGATGGCCAGACCCATTACCAGCAGCATTGCCTGCCGGCTAACGCGTGAATCGACGACCATAATCCAGCTACAGCCGACTACGGCGAGCAGCAATGCACCGAAAAGAAGATGCCCATTGATATAGAACCCGTGAAAGACGAACCGGTTGGTGGTGGCGAGTGTTAACAGTCCCGCTGTTGTAACAATCGCCACGGTCCACTTGTTGTGTTTTACCGACAGCCCATTCCAAGCCAACCAAGCGATTAGGGCGAGCGCAAGCGCTGCTATGAGGGGCGCAATTGACGGGAGATAATACGAGCCACTCAGGCCACTAGGGGCGTGAAGGAGTGGGACTCCGATAAGCCGCTTGGGGATTAGGGCAGTGGAAGCCGAATCAAAATTGTCCGTGGCGATCAGAGATGCATTGAGGAGGTATCTGAAGCTATCGCTGGACCAAGCGACTAGTCTCGCAGCACGAAACAACGCGATCAGGCTAATTACCCCGACCATCAGCGCGATGGCCGGAAGCACTTTTATCCGCACATCCCGTCCGCGGAAATAGTTCCAGAGCCACACGGCGATCGGAATGCCCGCGGTCAGGGACATTGTGAGGATGGAGCTGGATGTGATGGGGGAGAGTACTTGAACTGCCCCGATGCTGATGTACAGGCTGACCCCGGCAACAGACCCGAGAATCGGCACCCCCCAACCTCGAAGACCAGCAACTCTTACCACAGCGGATCCGCCAACCAACATGGACAGGATGACAAGGCTTTCTATGATCATTAGCCCGCTGCTCCTGGAGCCGTACAGACCTCCGTTGCCGACAGCTGCTCCTGACCCGCGACTAGACCGACCGCCACTAGCATTGTTCGGTGGGCGCGGGGGCGCTCGCAGTCTTGCGTGACTATTTGCCAATCAATGGCGGCGGAACCTCTGAAGGTGCCAACGCCAATTGCAGCGATCTCACCCGTGCGCGGTTCAATTACCCGCTCGACTGAGGTCAAGTTTGCGGCTGGGCTACCCGGTTCGATTGCTTGAACACTAACTGCTTGCCCGAAGCCCAGAGCCAGTTCACGGAATGAGACAAGTGATATTCCGCGTGACTCGTATACGAGTAGCTGCGAGTGCGGCGCAACTTCAGCCATGGCCACGTGAAAGCCATAGGCTCTCATGAGCGATGGGCTGCCCATTCCGATCTCTATAATCTGGGACGTGTCGGACCGCTCGAGGGCGCGGTACCGGCTGTTGGCAGCATCATCGATCGATCGAAACTGGTAAACATTGACGAACGCTACTGCTATTAGCACTGCGAGGAGCAGGCCGCGAGTGCTCCCTAACATTTACTCAGCATAGCGCCCCGTTATGTTTCGGACTTCGTGGAGGGTCGCCCGAGACTTCTGTAGAGCCAACCGGCCTCCATCCACAGATCGCGATCGAGACAGTTGCGTCCGTCGAGAATGACCCGTTGGGCGACACCGGGAAGGGCATCCGGCAAGAGAAACCGATACTCGCTCCATTCGGTGAGTACCAGTACAGCGTCAGCGTCCCGAGTGGCGTCCTGCACAGATTTCGCGTAATCGAATTCCGGGAATCGTTTGCGCGCGGTCTCGACAGCAGCAGGGTCCGTGGCAACCACGTGCGCGCCTGCCGCGTGGAGCTGATTCGCAACGTGTAGTGCGGGGGAGTCGCGTATATCGTCGGAGTTGGGCTTAAAGGCCAGCCCTAAAATGGCAACTCGTTTTCCTGTGACGCTGCCACCAAGCACTTCTTCGGTCAACGACACCATTTTCGTGCGTCGCCGGAGGTTGATGGCGTCTACCTCACTGAGGAAGGCCACGCTGGTCCCAGCCCCGAGTTCCTCTGCGCGGGCCCGAAATGCCCGGATGTCCTTCGGGAGGCACCCCCCACCGAAACCAAGGCCGGAATTAAGAAATGCTCGACCGATGCGTTTGTCGTGACCAATTGCGTCCGCCAACTGGGTGACATCAGCGCCAGTAACTTCAGCGATCTCTGCCATCGCGTTAATAAATGAGATCTTCGTTGCTAAGAATGCGTTCGCCGAGACCTTGACCAGCTCGGATGTCGCATAGTCAGTGACGATACGCGGGACTTCGAGGGACAATGCCTTCGCGTAAACGGAATCGAGCAGCTTGGTAGCGCGCTCACCCTCGGCACCGGGCGGAACACCGTAAACCAGACGGTCGGGCATGAGCGTGTCTTCTATGGCGAAACCCTCACGGAGAAACTCCGGATTCCAGAGCAGGGTGGCCTTCGGCTCGATTGCGCGAATTCGAATAGCCAACTGGGCGGCTGTGCCGACTGGGACAGTTGATTTCCCCACGATGAGGTGGCCCGCCCGCACATGCGGCATAAGGGACTCGACGGCCGAATGCACATAGCTCACGTTGGCAGCGTGGCTATCCTCCATTTGCGGCGTACCGACCGCAATGAAATGTATGGAGGATGCGGCTGCTGCCGAAATGTCTGTAGTAAATGTGAGCCGGCCAGTTTTCATGGCGGTATCAAGTAGTTCTGGGAGACCTGGTTCGAAGAATGGCGGTTCACCTGCAGACAGAAGACGAATTTTCTCCTCGTCGACGTCGATCCCGACAACGTCGTGTCCCAGGGAGGTCATGCAGGCGGCATGAACAAGCCCAAGGTACCCACACCCGATAACAGATAGCTTCACCGCAGTACCTTATCGGAAACCATGTCCCCTGAACGCATAGAGCGTCCGTGCGTGTAGTGCAGAATGGTAGCGGTTCGGCGTCAACCCGGCGCTGGCAGTGACGAGGAGTCAAACGACCGCGATGCGAGCACCTAGTGGGTCTGGGCGCTCTCACGCGACTCAACTGGACAGCGTCGACGTGACAATCGTGAGTCGGATCTACCTGCCCGAACCCGGGGCCGCGTCGTTTCGGCTCGGCGCGTTAGCGCGCCTATTGCGCAACCGGGGTGCCAACACGACAATCATCACCAGTCGAGCGCCCGCGGGTTATGACGAGTCGGCGACAGATCACAAAGGCATCTCGATCAGGCGAGCGCGCGTGCTCAGGGACCGGATGGGTTATGTGCGGGGCTACATCCAGTACCTCAGTTTCGATATTCCCGCGTTCTTCCGTGTTTTGCTCCGACGAAACCTTCGCGTCGTCGTCGTCGAGCCGCCACCGACGACCGGTGTCGCTATAAGAGTTGCTTGTGCCCTGCGACGGGTGCCGTATTTGTATTACGCGGCCGATATCTGGTCGGACGCTGTACTATCAACCGGCGCACCTCGCGTGGTCGCCAAAGTCGTACGATTGCTTGAGATGTGGGCCATGTCGGGCGCGCACACTGTCATATCGGTTTCTGATCAGTTCAGTACCCGCCTGGTCGAACTCGGTGTTGATTCCACCATTGCCACGGTTGGAAACGGGGTTGATACAACGTTGTTCTCGCCGCACGGTGAACAGCGCGCTCTTCCAGGGCCTTATCTGCTTTATGCCGGGACCGCATCCGAAGTTCACGGCGCGACCATTTTCCTTGAAGCCTTTAAGCAAGTGATTGCAGATGTGCCACAGGCCCAGCTTGTCTTCGTAGGACAGGGAGCCGAACGGGAATCTCTCCAGAGGATGGCGACCGACCTTCCTCGCGAGTCTGTGGTGTTCGAGGGCCGGTTGCCATCATCGGAAGTCGCAGAGTGGATCAGGGGAGCGGCGGCAACGTTGGCGAGCGTAAAGCCGGCCGGCTACCATCGGGCCTTTCCCACGAAAATGTACGCATCGGCTGCCTGCGGGACTCGGGTGATCTTTGCCGGTGTTGGCCCGGGTCGAGAGTTCGCGGCTTTACCCGCCATGGGGTGGAGCGTTGACTATGAAGTCGACAGGGTTGCTCAAGCCATGCTCGACGCATTACGCATCCCGCAGGAACAGGAACAGCGCATCCGAACTTCAAAATGGGCAGCTGACCACGTGTCACTGGCCGCTGTCGCGACACGCGCGTCGTCATTGATCGCAGAGGCTGCACACTCTGCCAAACGGAAGCGCGACTAGTCTGTGCAGGTGTCTTTTATCCAAGACCTAAGTATTGAAAACGGTAGGTTCGAAAATATGACGGAAATCAAGACTCTCGCGGTCGTTGGCCAGGGTTACGTGGGGCTCCCAGTGGCAATGCGTGCTGTCGAGCAGGGTTATCGCGTCATTGGTATCGACCTCGATCTTCGTAGGGTCGAGAGCTTGAAGGCTGGAGAATCGTACGTTGACGACATCTCCGATGAGCAGTTAGGTAGTGCTATTGCTGCCGGAATGTACACTCCGACTGCCGACTATGCCGAGGCAGCAGGGTTTGATTTCGCTGTCATCACGGTTCCCACTCCTCTCAAGGAAAGCTTGCCTGACCTGAGCTTCATCGAACTCTCTGGGGCTTCCCTAGCTCCTCTTCTCGCTCACGGAGCAACAGTGGTGCTTGAGTCGACAACCTATCCGGGAACTACAGAGGAATTGCTCGTGCCGATTTTGGAGAAGGGGTCCGGGCTAGTCGCGGGTACTGATTTCCATGTTGGATACAGCCCCGAGCGGATCGACCCTGGAAACAAGGTTTGGGGTTTTGTCGAGACTCCAAAGGTGGTGTCAGGTGTCACTCCTGATTCACTTTCGAAGGTGCGGGCCTTCTACGACACTCTGGTGAACACCACGGTGCCGGTCAGTTCCCCCAAGGAGGCGGAGCTGACGAAGTTGCTCGAGAACACCTTCCGCCATGTGAACATCGCCCTTGTCAATGAACTGGCAATCTTCGCGCATCAGCTTGGTGTGAATGTGTGGGAGTCCATTGACGCCGCCAGCACGAAGCCGTTCGGCTTTATGAAGTTCACGCCGGGTCCAGGTGTCGGCGGTCATTGCCTTCCGGTGGATCCCAGCTATCTGTCATGGCAGGTTCGGCGCAAGCTTGGACAGAATTTTCGTTTCGTCGAGCTCGCCAATGACATCAACGACCACATGCCCCAGTACGTCGCGCAGAGACTCATGCTCATGCTCAATGGTGAGGGTAAGGCCATCCGCGGATCGCGGATTGCTTTGGTCGGGCTCGCATACAAGAAAAACTCGGGTGACATCCGCGAATCGCCGGCGTTGCGCCTCATCGATACACTCATTGAGTTTGGCGCAGAGATCATCGGGTTTGATGAGCATGTGGATCTTCACCGATGGCCAGCGCAAGTTGAGAAAGCCGGCCTTTCGCCATCCAGCCTCGAATCAGTGGACGCCGCAGTGCTCATCACCGATCACGATGATTTTGATCTCGAAGTTCTCAACGAGACCGCAACGCTCGTGCTCGATACCCGGAATAGGCTGAGTGGAGACCGCATCGAGCGGCTCTAGCTGAACCCAGCGTCATTGCTCCACATAGGCGTCGACGAACTGGCGGTACCTTGCTATGGGGTCAGGTGCCCAGATGTCGTCGAGTTTGGTTCTCGGGATGGAACCCTCAGTGAGGATTAGCGAGATGGCGCGGTCGAGATCGGCCGGACTGGTGATGGGATCGCCAAGCGCCCCTCGGTCTGCGTAGAGTTCCGCAAGCGGAGAATCCAGCACAAATGTCGCACAGTCAAACTTGAGCGCTTCAAATAGCACGGTGCTGGAGTACCCAAAAACTCCTCTTACTTGGCTAAGCGATTCATAGACGTCAAGGGTGTAATCAATCGCGACCCGACCGGCTGTAACAAGTTCCGGGTAGCGATGCCTAACAACTTGCCGTTCAGATGGATGAGGCCTGAACCAGACTTGCCAGTCCTCGGGGAGTGCGTCTCTGATAGAGAGAACGCTTCGGGTCATCTCTTCGGGATCGCTAACGCTTGATGCAACGAGAACTGATTGTTTTCGTTTCATTACGGGGGGCACATTTAGTGCGAACTCTTCTAGATGTGGCTTGCCAATCGCGATTGCTTCAAACGGCCCGGAAACTCCACGAGACCAGTAGTCCCCAAAGGTTAGGAAAAAATCGGGAAGGTACTGTCGCAGTTCTTGCCGCCACACGGCGTCGCCGAAATTGTAAGCACCGTGTGAAGGACCGACCCAACCGTGCTGCAGCTCGGCAACCGGTATGCCACGTTCCTTTGCTGCACGCACTTGAATCGCTCTGCTTCCGCCATACGCGGCACCATCCATAATGACGACCTTCGGCGATATTCGATCAAGCAACCATTCGTACTGCGCGCGCATGCGCTCGACTCGCGCCTGATGACGCAGCACCTTTGCCGTCGCCACAGAAATACCCGTGTGATCAACAGGGAAGTCCAGTTCGGCGTACAAGCTCTCAATAACGTGCCGCGTGTGTTGCCGTCTACTGTTCGATAGAGGACGCAATCGAGCGCCGATATCGCCTTTCAGCTCAGCATCATGGAATGAATAAGTGCTCTCAAATTTGCGGCTTGGTTCACCAAGCTCGCGGTACTGAACAACTACGGACTCGCCTGCGTATGCCGACGCGAAGTAGTCAACCAACCAGTTTTTTCGCCCTTCGGGAGAGTCTGCTTGCGTGCGCCCGGCGACCACAAAAAGGAGTTTTTGCTTACGCGGCGCATGCTTGAAGCTAGTCGGATTTGGAAGGATCCGTTTGGCCAACTTCGCTACTCGTTGGACGGAAGAAATGGGTGCGCTGATCGCAGTGGTGCCGAGTTCTATCGATGCCATCGACTGCACCAAGGGCCAACGCAGGTAAGGCCAGATGTGGACGTCCGTGCCCAGGAAAGTTTCGAAAAGCTTTGAACTTCCTCGGTTCTCAAGTTCGACAATTGCACGAACACCGTCAGAAGATGCCAAGACAGATCCCTTTCGCGAAGAGTGAGGCCTTACAGGGCACCTCGACGTAGGCAACAGTCTAAACTCGTTGTCGCGGAGGACATGCGCCTGCCAGCTGCTGCAATGTGCAGGTTCCGTATTTGTGCCCCTGGAACGAAAGAGAACATGAGTTCGCGCCCCAGCCTGTTGATCATCTCCTTTTCAACCCTAATTTCTGACCCACGAGTGACCAAGCAGATAGAGATATTCAGGGATCGCTACGAGTTGTACACCTGCGGCATGGGCCCCGCTCCGGAAGGTGTTGCGCAACACTTCGAGATGCCGTTCGGCATCCGTGCGTGGGTGAATGATCGATTTGCCATGCTCACGCGAAGGTATAAACATGCCTATTGGAACTTGCCTGCTGTGCGTCTCGTATCTTCGATCCTCCCGGTTGGAAAGTTCGACGCAGTCTTCGCAAACGATATCGAAGCCGTTCCCGTTGCCTTGTCTCTTGGCGCAAAGAAGGGTGTGCACGCGGACCTCCACGAGTACTTCCCGGAGCTCAAGACAAACAATCTTCAGTGGAGGCTTTTCGTAGCGCCGTACATGATGTGGCTATGCAAGACATATGTTCCGGATACCACATCGCGGACGGCAGCTTCGGCGGGCTTCGCACGTCGCTATGAGGCCGATCTGGATATCGAATTCGGCGTAGTCACAAACGCCGCACCCTTCATGCAGCTGGAGCCCAAACCGGTCGGTGACGTGATCAGAATTATCTGCACGACGGCCGGTGCGCGTGCCCGACGCATCGAACTCATCGTGGATGCGATGCGTGATGCGCCGTCCCACATCGAGTTGGATTTGATTGTTATGCCGAACGAGCCGGACTATGTCGCAAGTCTGAAGAAACGCGGTGAAGATATTCCGCAGCTAAGGTTCCGCGAGCCGGTGGCGTACGACAAGCTGGTCGAAACCGTTGCGGAATACGATGTGGCTCTCTCGTTTATTCCGCCGACCAACGCGAGTAAGGCACTCGCGCTCCCCAATAAATTCTTCGAGGCAGTGCAGGCTCGCGTAGGGGTCATCATCGGGCCTGGGCCAGAGATGTCGCCGCTCCTGGAACGCTATGGCCTGGGCGAAAGTACCGAGGACTACTCCGTCGAAGCGCTTCGAAAAACACTCCATGGCCTCGATAAAGAAAGAGTGGAGCAATGGAAGCAAGCGGCGCATAGGGCCGCGCCCGAACTGTCATCGGAAGAGCAGGTCAAGGTTTGGTTCGATGCTGTTGAGGCAATTCTCGGCTGAATCCATGTCAGTGGAGCGCACTTGCGACCATATACCGAATCGGTGCATCTGGCAGTAACAAGGCCCGAATATCGCGCGTGAGCATCGTTGTAGGATGCCCAAACGCTTGACGTTTTCTCGCCAACCGTCTCAGGTCCGTACTCGCTTGGGAGGATTTCGCCAGAGCGTCGCAGAGGCGAACGTCGGCAATCGATAGCGACCGGACGTAGCCCGGAGCGACTTTGTCAAGAAGCTGGAGAAATAGCCGAGCATCTCGCTCAGCCTCCGGTGTCCAGCTGTTGGTTTCTAGCCTTCGGGCTATACCCCCGAATAACTGCAGCCGAACGAATTTGACCGCAATGGCCCGACGAGCTGGCGTCGACAAACCGGCGAACCACTCCGATTCGAATAAGTCACGAGTGGCTTTCAGCTCTGCGGCCAGCGGCTGAAGTTGAGTTGTTACACGTGTCTTAGCGTCGGCGCCGACTATATACCCTGGGCCACCGCGGGCAAACCGGATTCGGGTCTCTCCAAACCATAGTTTCAAAGCAAATATTTGATCTGAGCCGTTTCGAACGTCGCGTCCGAAGGTAAGGTCTAGGCGCACGATCGTTGTGCGGCGAATGAGGCCAAGCGGCGCTGTTCGGTAGCTCATCCGGTCTCCCACTGGGTGAAGGTTCCCCCGTCGAAAGGGTCGCACTACCGGGGTGCGGATCTTCTTGCCTGCGTCGTGCCGCTCAGGGGGGATGACAGCGTCGAGAGAATGCTTCTCGGCCCGTGCGACCCAATCGTCGAGTGCTCCAGGTTCAAACGTGTCGTCGGAGTCGAGGAATGAAACATACTGGCCGTTTGTGTTCAGAAGCGCGTGGGTACGCGGGCCGGCCGGGCTGGGGAGACCGTCATAGAACTCCAGGAAGTTCACCGGCTTGGTCAGTTCGACTGGCAAGGCCGATCGAATCTCCTCCGCCGAAATGTTATGGCACACAACAGTGATGAGCACTTCTCGACCCAGATCGAGACCGGTATGAGTCAGTGAACGCAACGTGCGACCGAGTGGTCTGCTCGGATCGTGCACGGGAATGATGACGTCGACTTTAGGGTTGGGACTCACCTCGCCACGCTACCAGCCGAAATTCGAAGGCGTTAGGTGCCTCTGGCTAGTATTTGGAGGGGCCGGTGTCGGCCGTGGTTAGGAGCGAACCGGATGAAAGTTGCGTTGACGACCAACGTCCTGGCGATTCCGCCGACCTATTTTGTGGTCAATCATGCTCAGCGCCTCGCCAGTAGACATCAATTCGAAGTGTTTGCCTTGATGGCCGATATTCAAGACCCAACGGTTTCCATCCCGGTGCACGACTATGCAGCGTTCCCAGCCCTCCTTCCGGCACGTCGCGTGTATCTAGCTCCTTTCGCAGGGAGAGCGATGAGTCGGGGCATCGAGAAGTACGCGCCCGATATCATCCATCAGCATTTCGCAACCTGGTCGGGGCCAGCTCTCGCAGCGGCGAAGCATAGTCGTGTGCCCTTGGTGACCACCCTGCATGGTTACGATGTGCGGGCCTTAGCGCGAACCGCCAAAAACCCCATGGACTTGTGGCACCGGCGGAACGTTCGAGCGATTCAGAAGCGAAGTAGCCGTGTTCTCGGGGTGAGCAAGTATCTGGCAGATGAGGCGATCGCAGTCGGCTTTGACGCACGACGGCTAGATGTTCATTACCAGGGCATAGACACCGACTACTTCACACCAGCGGATGACAGGGGTGTGTTCTCCAACCCGCCAATCATCAGCTTCGTTGGTGCCCTCAGCGCGCACAAAGGTCCACTGGATCTTGTGCGTGCCTCTCTGCAACTCATTGATCGGCACGACCACCGTCTTCAACTGATAGGTGCAGGCCCACTTGAGCGAGAAATCCGCGAGATATCGCGCAACTCTTCCCATATCGAACTGCTTGGGAAGGTGCCAAAGGATGCCGTACGAGAAACCCTTCGGAGCTCACAGGCTATGGTTCTTCCCTCGAAACGGCTCCATGGAGGGAGTGAAGCGGCTGGGCTCGTTCTTCTCGAGGCTCAGGCGTGTGGAACACCGGTGGTCGCGTACGACAGCGGTGGCATTGCGGAAATGATGGACGTGGGAACCACGGGGGCTTTGGTGCAGGAGGGCGACGAGCGCGAGTTAACTAATGCTCTCCGTGAGATGCTTCAGCTGAGCAGTGCGGAACGCACGCGTATTGGCGTTGCAGCTCGGCACTTCGTTGAGACGCAACGGAGTCTTAAAGTGAGCGCCATCGAACTGGAACGACACTATCTGGATCTGATCTAACTGTCGCTCAGCGAACCGGCTCGTACTCTCACCGTACCTCGCCGATGTCGCGCTACTCCATGTCGGCCAAGCCAGCTAGGCCAGCTTGGCGAGCAAACTCTGGCACAGATTGTACGAGTTCCTCGAATGTCCCCTGTGCAGCAACCTTTCCAGCAGACATGAAAAAGATCTGATCGGAATGCTGCACTGTTGAAAGTCGGTGAGCGACAACAATGATCGTCATGGCGCCCCGGAGGCCCTTTATGGCAGTAGTCACTTCGGCTTCGGTAGCAGTGTCTAGCGCGCTAGTCGCCTCGTCCATGACCAGGACGAGGGGCTGTGCATAAAGTGCGCGGGCGATACCCATCCTCTGGCGTTGGCCACCGGAGAGGGCGAGCCCGCGTTCGCCGATGGTGCCGTCGATGCCATCTTCTCTAGCCTCGATAGTATCTAGCAGCTGTGCCTGCCTCAGGGCAGCCCTCACGCGGTCGCGGTCGATTTCCCCGGACCAGCTGAGGGCGACATTCTGTGCCACGGTTGCGTCGAAAAGTGCTACGTCCTGCGGCACATAGCCGACGTGAGAACGCCATGCGGCTGTCAATTCGGTAAGAGGGGTGTTTTCTACGCGAATGCTGCCCTCGCTCGGCTCAATCAATCCAAGTACGAGGTCGATCATCGTTGACTTTCCAGCGCCAGAGGAACCAACGAATGCGACGGTGGATCCCAAGGGGATGGAGATAGTGACGTCTGCCACTGCGGGCTGTGACTCGGGTGCGTAACGGAATGTAACGCTGTCGAAGACGATTTGCGTTGCGTCCTCAGGCAGTTCCCGCAGGGCGCGGTTCGCGAGATGCTCAACCGACGCTTCTGAACGACGGATCTCCTTCAGGACAGCTTTGACGTGTGGGAGATTCGAGGTCACCTGGGAAACGACCGCTTGAAATCTAATTACGGAGGGCGCCATGCGAAAGCCAGCGACACCGAAGAGAGCGACAGCGGTGATAGCTTCGGTGATACCACCTGTCAGGTAACCGGCCACCCCGACAAGGACGAAGCCTCCGATGATCCCTGACTCAAGCACATAGCGAGGCACTTGGCCTAGAAATTGGATGTTTGAGCGGGCCCTCGTAGAGTGCACGCGGTTCGCACGGACAACACTGGCGATTTCGTGCGACTTGTTTCGCAAAGTTACCTCTTTGAGCGCTCCGATCATCTCGGTGATGAGTCGGGAAGTTCGCAGCGTGTAGCGCAAGTTCACTTGCCCTGCCTGCCGGGATCGCTTGGTAACCCAAAAGAACAACACCGCTCCGATCAATCCCAGGTAGCTGAGAGCAATCGCAGCGACGACCGGTTGCACAAGAGCGAGTACTACAACGATCGTAACGAAGCTTGTTATCTCCCCGAGGAGAGTGGATGCAGGGAGCAAAAACCCTGAGACGGTTACTCCAACGCTGCCGTCCGTGAGGCGAACAATATCGGAAGAGTTCCTCTTGAGCCGCTCAAGCCAAGAAGACTCAATGTAGGTGTCGAACAGTCGGGAACCGATCACCAATTCGTACTTTGCGAACCGTCGTGTCGCTCTCCACAGAAGGGCAACAGCCAGGGCACCTTTGACGATGATCAGCAGACACACTAGAGCGAGGAGAAGCAACAGTCCTACTTCGTCCACAACACCAAGGAAAGGAAGAGTCAGGGTGATTCCCGAGATTATTGGGGAAATGACCACGGCGAGCAGCCCCAGTGCTGCGGCGTCCAAGATTGACAGCAGCCCGAGTAAAACGGAGTACGCGATCAGGAATCGACTGGCTTCAGCTGGCAAGACTGCGAGCACGTCTCTAAAAATTCGCCACACTGGCTTCATGATTGGGTCTCCGCTTGATCGCCGAATGTAGTCATCGGAAACCAAGCCTAGACGCGATAGCGGGGGCTCTATTGCCCTGTGGCAGACTTGCCCTATGGTTCGCACGTGGGTCGTTATCCCGATGTATAACGAAGCGACCGCAGTGGGGAAAGTGGTCTCGGACATCCTTCCTCATTTTCGGCACATCGTGTGCGTTGATGATGGATCGAGTGACTCATCTGCGGATGCTGCGCGTAGGGCAGGCGCAGTCGTTGTACAGCACCCAATCAACCTTGGACAAGGCGCGAGTCTCCAGACTGGGTTCGACTTCGCGCTGAGTGACCCCGCTATGACGGAGGTGGTGACCTTTGACGCTGACGGACAGCACCAGGTGACCGACGCCATCGGAATGGTTGAGAAGCTCCGCTCGGAACAGTTAGACGTTGTCATTGGCTCGCGATTTCTTGATAACCGAACTGAGCTGAGTAACGCGAAACGTGTCCTTCTACGCGTCGCAGCAATTTATTCGCGGATGACTAGTGGCATGGCCTTGACTGATGCCCACAATGGCTTGCGTGTCCTGAGCCGTGACTTGCTCTCTCAAGTCCGGCTTCGCCAGAACCGGATGGCACACGCATCCGAACTGATCGATAAAATCGGTAGCAGTAAGGTGAGATGGGCCGAATACCCGACCCACATTGTCTACACCGATTATTCGAGAGGCAAAGGTCAGTCTTTGCTCAACTCAGTCAATATTCTCGTTGAACTTCTATTTAGGTGACGACATGACGATCATTTTCCAGGTACTCGCAGTGGTCGCCATCGTTGTAGCTGCCGCATTCATGGTTCGTGGTGGCGGAGCCCGACATCAGGCGATCAGGCGTATTCTCATGCTCTTGTTCATGGTGGCGGCGGCATCGTCAGTGTTTGTACCCCAGATTTGGACTTACCTTGCCAACATGGTGGGCGTGGGGCGAGGAGCAGACCTTCTCCTCTACTTCATGGTGCTGACATTCCTAGGTTTCGTTGCCTCCACTTACAGACGATTCCGCCATATCGAAGGCGACGTTACGGAACTTGCAAGGCAGTTGGCATTGGCCCAGGCGCAGAATAATTCCCACGCCGATGGCGACGGGACAGGACAGTCGTCCCGCTGAAGCAGGTCAGCTGGCTGGTTCCGGAGGCATCGACGGTCTGGGCGCTAGTGGTGGTCTAGGGAACGAGCGAGGTTCGTGTCACTCCCTCAAGATTTGCATTTGATTTGAACGAGCAGCCGACAGGACAGGCGTGGAGAACATGAGGTTGATCTTGGCGCGGCTACGTTCGAATGCAGCGAACTTGTACGCATTGACACGCGACAATCCCGCTCAGTTGTGGCGGATGGCCCGCGCGTTGGTGCTCGGGCACCAGAAGTACCGCGGCTACTTCCTGAGGCCGGAGCACTGGCGACAGGGGGAGAGCGAGGTGCGCAAGCGCCTGGTCCGGAACCTCATGCGAAACCGAGGACTGCGCCTCCAGCCCGTGTGGAAAAAGAACGCAATCGACGTATTGGTCCAGCGGAGCCAGGGATCCATGAGTCACGCCGCTGCCACGGACAAGTTGAATGCCCTCACAGAGAAACTGGATACCAAAGCCGACGTTACTGAGTCGTACTTGGCGTTTGCCAAGGCATGCGCGAGCATAGGCCTTTTTGAGGGTTCTTATGGGTTTGTGCGATTGGCTTCCAGCAGGATCGAGTCGGACTTCGAATCGAGCTCGGACTTGAGGGTCGGTATGAACGCCGTAAGAGTGGCCATTCATCAGCAACGGGCGGACACTGCTCGGGCGCGTTGGGGGCGCTTGAAAGATGCCAAGGTACCCCCAGGGTCCAGGGACGGTTTTGACATGCTTGGTATTTACATGTCGGTGTGGAACAAGGCTCTAGTCAATCCATCTCAAAGTCATTTATCCCCGGAGGTACGCGACTGGAACGCTGACATCGCGAACAAGCGGATCTTGATCCTTGGCCCGACGCTAGCCAACATCGACGAGCTGCGCGCGGATGAGTACGACTTCATCGCGCAGATTTTCCGAAATCGCGATCTGATCCAGATACCGAATCGTGAAACCGGAGCCAGCCGCGAGATTCTCTATGTTGGGGGATTATACTTTGAGCTCAAGCAGCTACGCCGAGAGGACCTTATCGCCCGCTTTGGCAGGTTAAGGCACTTCGTCATAAACGCCGCCTCATCAGAACTAGGGTTGCCGAACACCCGTCGTGCGGACAGCCGACTGAGTTCACTTTTCCTGCGTGGAACTCCGAACATGATTCAAGTCATGTGCCTTGACCTGCTGACCGCGGGGGCGGCCTCGCTTTACGTCACTGGTGCAAACTTCTACGCGTCATCGGAGCCGTACGCTGCGGGTGAACAAGATGGATTTGAAAAGTTTGGTTTCTGTTGCGCGATCGCCAGCCACAATCCAAGCGAGAATCGAGCCATCATTGCCAATCTTGTTGACGCTGGCGTAGTGAGCGGCGACGAGACCTTTCTGAGCGTGCTGGGCCTGAGTGATCTTGAGTATCTGAAGCTGCTCGACCAGTATTACGGAGTACCGGAGCGTTGACTTGTTTAAGCGCTCCCCCGAGGTCTGACTCTGTGGTGCTCGCATCAAGTTCCGGAACTTCGTGGTTCGGGGAATTCGAGAACGATGTCCAGACTCCTGACGGGGCAGTGAATGTGACCAGTTCAACGATCCTGACGGCTGCTGTTAACGTTGAGCCATGAAAGTACTGTTGACAGGAGCCGATGGCTTTATCGGATCGCATCTCGCGGAGCAGCTGGTCCGGGATGGCCATGAGGTCCGCGCGATCGTCATTTATAACTCTCTGGATTCTTGGGGATGGCTCGACACGGTTTCCGCCGATGTCACATCTCAAATTGAGATCATCCCAGGCGACATTCGCGATCCAGCGTTGATGATGTCAGCTGTCTCCGGCTGTGAGGCTGTACTCCACTTAGCAGCATTAATTGCGATTCCATATTCATATGTGGCGCCCGACCTTTATGTACAAACCAATATTCAGGGAACGCTGAATTTGCTCAACGCCGCGCGTGCAGCGGATGTCGGCCGATTCATTCACACTTCCACCAGCGAGGTATACGGCACCGCTCGCTACGTTCCCATGGATGAAGGCCATCCACTCCAGGGGCAGTCACCGTACTCGGCCAGCAAAATTGGCGCGGACCAAATGGTCAACTCCTATTTCACATCTTTTGGACTCCCGACAGTGACTGTTCGTCCATTCAACACGTTTGGTCCACGTCAATCAGCCCGCGCCGTAATCCCGGCGATAATTACTCAACTCGCCGCAGGAAAGAGAGAAGTCCAGCTCGGAGCGTTGTCTCCAACTAGGGACTTCACGTACGTCGCCGACACCGTGAGCGGCTTCACGGCTGCACTCACATCGGCAGCCGGAGTCGGGGAAGTTATCAACCTCGGCGTCGGCTTCGAGATTTCGATTTGGGAAACTTTCTCTAGTATCGCTGAGGTCATGGGTATTGACGCAGTAGCGGCCGAAGATCCGAACCGGCTTAGACCCCAGAACTCCGAGGTCGAGAGACTGTACTCGAACAACACGAAGGCAAAGGAGTTGCTGGGGTGGTCACCGTCACTCGCTGGTCTTGAGGGCTTTCGCGCTGGCTTAGCTCAAACCGCCGAGTGGTTTTCCAACCCGGATAACCTTGCTCGATACCGCACTGATTCGTACACGGTTTAAGGCGGAATAGCATGCGATCCTCTATCGCCGCCGACTTCGTATCCACTGTGCGCCACGTCGTCGGTGACGCGGCGCAAGTTCCGTTGCATATCCCAGACATTGGTGACGCGGAGAAGGCATTTGTTGCGGACTGTCTTGACTCCACCTTCGTCTCATCCGTAGGGCCGTACGTCAACCGGTTCGAAAGCGAGATCGCGGACTACACAGGGTCCCGGCACGCAATCGCCGTCTCCAACGGAACTTCAGCCCTTCAGGTGGCCCTGGTGCTTGCTGGAGTGGAACACGGTGACGAAGTAATCGTGCCAGCATTGTCCTTCGTTGCAACGGCGAACGCAGTCTCGCACGCCGGTGGACATCCGTTCTTTGTCGACAGCGACCCAGCCACAATGGGAATGGATGTATCGGCGCTAGAGTACGCTCTTCGGAGTTTCCGCAGGGAGGGAACAGAAATTATCAACCCGCGCTCTGGCAGGCGTGTTGCGGCGGTCATTCCAATGCATACATTGGGTCATCCAGTGGATATATCCGCCTTGGTTGCATTGGCAGAATCCTTCGGCATACCAGTAGTGGAGGACGCGGCCGAGTCCTTGGGTAGCTTTATTGCTGGTCGTCATACCGGTACATTTGGACGCTTGGGAATACTGAGCTTCAACGGCAACAAGATCGTAACTACTGGCGGCGGGGGAATGATCCTCACCCAAGACGACGAGATTGCTCGCCGCGCGAAGCATCTCACGACGACTGCGAAGGTCGCCCACGCATGGGAATTCGACCACGACGAGATTGCGTGGAACTACCGGATGCCGAACCTTAACGCGGCGATGGGCGTTGCGCAATTAACAAAGCTTGAGCAGTTTCTAGTAAACAAGAGAGAGCTTGCGAGGCGCTATGCCGAGGCCTTCGCCACGGTACCGGCGTTTACATTCATGACGGAGCCCGAGGGTACCTCGAGTAACTACTGGCTGTGCGCTGTGAAGCTTGAGGCGCCGTCAATCGAGCTTAGAAACGAAGTCTTGCAGGCGGCGACATCCGATGGGCTGCAGTGTCGGCCGTTCTGGAACTTGCTCAATGAGCTACGGATGTATCAAAGTTGCGATTCCGGCGACCTCTCCGCAGCCCGTGCGCTGCGCGATGGTGTGATCTGTTTGCCGAGTTCGCCCGGAATTTTAGACTAAGTGGCGGCTGTAGTGCGAAAGATATGCATTCTCACGGGTACTCGGGCGGACTACGGGCTCTTGAGACGGCTCATCCTCGAAGCCGAGCGTTCCAGCGACGCAGAGTTGCAGCTTGTTGTGTCAGGTACACACCTCACCAGCGAGCACGGCAGGACATCGGGGGAAATATCCAATGACGCGCTTGTTCCCGCCGCAGAAGTTCCCATCTGGTCAGGAGACGACAGTTCTCTCGGCGCTGCGGAAGATTTCGGTTCGGCGGTTGGTGGCTTCGCTCGGGCACTGGACGGGCTAAACCCGGACATCGTGGTAATCCTCGGGGATCGGTTGGAAGCTCTAGCGATGGCAACGGCGGCAACTGTGTTGTCAGTTCCTATCGCTCATGTTCACGGCGGCGAAATCACAGAGGGGGCAATGGATGACGTCATACGGCACGCCATTACGAAACTGTCCTACCTGCACTTCGCCTCAACCGAAGAGCACAGGCAGCGAATTATTCAACTCGGCGAAGAACCCGAGCGAGTTTTTAATCTCGGCGCACCCGTAGTGGATGCCATTGCTGACCTCAAGCTGCTGAGCCGCGCCGAACTGGAAAGGCAATTCTCTATTCGGCTTGGCAACCCGACGGCGCTCATGACTTTCCACCCTGCGGCTATGGACGTGTTGCCCGCCAGGGAACTAGTCAGCAATCTCCTCTCGGCGATCCGTGAAGTTCCCGACTTGCACGTGATCATCACCGGAACAAACTCCGACATCGGGAGCGCGGCTGTGCGCGCGATGATCCGTCGGTTCGTGTCTGATAGCGGCGAGCGAGTCGACTATGTGGAGTCATTCGGTCAACTGGGATACCTGAGTGCCATGGCCCTCTCAGATGTAGTGATTGGCAACTCGTCGAGCACGGTGCTTGAGGCACCTGTGCTAGGAATTCCGTCCGTGCTTATCGGCGACCGGCAGGCCGGCAGGCCGGTTTCTCCGAGTGTCATCGTTCCGAAGCCAACTGAAGAGGCGATCGCTCTCGCTATCAAGAAGGCGCTCACGGAAGAGTTCAGAAGCGCGACGCAGAGCGCTCCACTGCCGTTTGGCGCGCCCGGCTTTGCGCATCGAGCGCTGACAGCACTTTTAGAGTGCGACGTTCCGCGCCCAGCCCGCAAGCATTTTTGGGATATCAAGAGGAGCAAGTGATGGGTGCAGAACTGTTCATAATCGCTGAGGCCGGCGTCAACCATAATGGCTCACTCGATCGTGCCCTGGAAATGGTCGGGGTAGCAGCCTCCGCAGGCGCAGATGCAATCAAGTTTCAGACATTCTCTGCCGACAAGCTCGCCGGTAAGGATGCGAACCTTGCCGAGTACCAGAAGACGTCCGCAGACGACAAAAGGACGCAGTGGGATTTGTTGAAGTCCCTTGAGCTTTCACACGCCGATTTTCTTGCTATCGAAGAGCGCTGCGACCAAGAGGGGATCGTTTTTCTTTCGACTGGCTTCGACATAGGCGAGCTCCACTTTCTTGTCGAGCAGCTTTCAGTGCCCGTCATTAAGATTGCGTCAGGTGACCTCACCTATGCGCCCATGCTGTTCGAAGCAGGTCTGACTGGGCTTCCGATTGTTCTGTCCACAGGGATGGCTAACCTCGACGAAATCGACATGGCCTTGGATTTCATCGCAGCCGGCTATGCCGTTCACTCAGGCGTGCTTCCCGAAGATTCAGCACCGACACTCGAAATGCGAAAGCACGCGAGAGACGACGAGTCGATCCAACGCGTTCTCCAGGAGAAAGTCACAATTCTCCACTGCACGACCCAATACCCAGCACCTCCTGAGATCCTGAATCTCAATGCAATGACGACAATTGCGGCAAGATTCAACCTTCGCGTCGGTTACTCAGACCACTCAATGGGGTTTCTTGCCTCAACTGTCGCTGTGTCGCTCGGAGCAACGGTGATCGAGAAGCACTTCACACTCGACAAGTCGTTGGAAGGACCGGATCATGCCGCGTCCCTCAGCGCCGTGGAGCTCGTCATGTTCATCGACCAACTTCGGAGTACACAGGTCGTTTTGGGCAGTCCCGATAAGGCGTGCCAGCCAGAGGAAGAGGCGAACCGCACAGTCGTCCGGCGTAGCCTCGTGGCAGCTAAGTCAATTACCGAAGGACAAGTGATCAGCGTGGCCGATGTCGAATGCAGGCGACCTGGGACTGGTCGGACATCCTTCGACTTCTGGGATGTCGTTGGAACCGCCGCCGAGCGCAGCTATTCGGTAGGCGAGCATCTTGACTGAAGGCATGAGGGCGGTAGTCATGCTCGGAGGGGGAGGGCACGCAAGAGTGCTCCAGGAATGCCTTGAGTCGGAGGGGATAGAGCTCTTGGGCTACATCGCACCAGAGTCTGGGGGCAGCCTCGCCGATGTGCGGTGGCTAGGCGACGATGAAGCCTTGGTCAAGCTTGACCGGAGTGCGACTGTATTAGTCAATGGGATTGGCTCTGCGAATTCCCCACGATTGCGTAAGGAAGTCTATGAAGCCGCCCGTCGCGAGGGATTTGATTTCCGGAATGTCATAGATGCGAATGCGAACGTCAAGGGCAGCGCCCGGTTGGGGAACGGGGTTCAAATCTTGTCCGGTGCGCTGATTGGTACCTCGGTGATTCTTGAAGACAATGTCATCATCAATACCGGTGCCATCATTGACCACGATTCCATCGTGGGGGCGCACTCCCATATCTCTCCAGGAGCGGTACTGGCGGGGGAAGCTCGGGTCGGGGACGTTACCCATGTGGGGCTGGGCGCCAGGGTAATCCAGGGGGTCACGATAGGCTCTAATTGCACGATTGGCGCGGGAGCCGTAGTGGTTCGGGATGTACCAGAAAGCTCAGTGGCAGTTGGCGTTCCTGCCGTGAACCGTCCCACGAAGTAACCAATTAGGAGACGTCTGATATGCCACTGATAGACATCGATAGGCTCCGAATCTCTCCGGATGATTCCGTGCGAGACGCGGTAATTGTCATTGACCAGAGTGGCCACCAGATCGCCCTGGTTCTTGACGGTCACAATCGGCTGTTAGGGGTGATCACGGACGGGGATGTTCGCCGAGGCATTCTGCGGGGAGTCTCGCTGGAAGCGCCCGCGAAGGAGATAATGAACGCCTCACCCGTGGTGGCCAGGACTGCAGATTCACCAGAGGGCTTCCCTGCTCGCATGGAAGGGTTGGCGATACGACACCTTCCGGTTGCCGATGAGAACGGGGCCATAGTCGGCCTGTTTGTAGACACAGAGTCGGCGCCTCCGATGGGGGTGTCTACACCCGTTGTGCTGATGGCGGGGGGACGTGGGCAGAGATTGTACCCGCTAACAAAAGATGTCCCAAAACCAATGCTTCCGATTGGCGACGTGCCGCTGCTTGAGATCATCCTGAGAAATCTGGCCGCACAAGGCTTCGTGAACGTCCACATCTCGGTGAACTATCTGGCTGACGTAATCATGGACCACGTGGGTGACGGCAGAGAATTGGGTTTGAACGTCAAGTATCTCCACGAGGGTAAGCCGCTAGGGACAGCAGGAGCGCTCGCGCAGTTGGACGGAGTGGTCGCCGAACCTTTTGTTGTAATGAATTCAGACTTACTTACGCAGGTGAATCTCAGACGGTTACTGACGTTCCACCAGAAGCAGAAAGCAATGGCAACTGTCGGCGTGCGAGAGTACGTCTTCGAGGTGCCCTTTGGTGTGGTGAATCTCGACGGCACAAGGGTCGAATCAATGGTCGAGAAACCACGCCACCGCTCGCTGGTAAACGCTGGTATCTACACGGTGGATCCCTCTTCACTGGCCTTGCTCGAACAAGACACTTATTGCGACATGCCCAGCCTTCTCGACCGGATGATGCAAAAGGGCCAGCTAGTCAGCGCATTCCCTATTCACGAGCAATGGCTTGACGTCGGTAGGCCAGAAGACCTTAGTCAGGCGCGAGATGATTCAGAGCGATGGACTACTTCGTGAGAATCTGCACGATTACCGTTCGAGCCGGATCAAAAGGGGTACCTGGGAAGAATCTCCGTAATGTGGCCGGGATTCCCCTGTTTGGACATTCAGTGCTCCAAGCGAGGGAGTCCGGGCTATTTGCAGAAGTCGTAGTGAGTAGCGATTCTGAACGGATACTCGAACTGGCGCCCGAATTTGGTGCGACCGGCGTTGTGGTTCGGCCCCCAGATCTAGCTTCAGATACTGCGGGAAAGGTTCCAGCGATCGCCCACGCTGTGCTCGAAATTGAGACAAGGCGAAACGTTGTCTTCGACACATCTGTGGATCTTGATGCAACTTCGCCGCTGCGCCTGGTTTCGGATATCGTCGATGCGGTCACCATGTTCGAGCAAGCGAACGTTGAGTCGTTGATTACTGGAACGGAGGCGCGTCGAAACCCATATTTCAACCTAGTCGAGCTCCAGCCGAACGGTACCGTTCGAGTATCGAAATCACCGACCGACGCGGTGCTCCGCAGGCAAGATGCACCGCGGTCGTTCGACATGAACGGATCAATCTATGTATGGAAACGCGACTCTCTTATTGAAAATCCAGTGGTGTTCTATCCGTCAACGCTTCTCTACGAGATGCCCCCTGAACGCTCTCAAGATATTGACAGTGAGTACGATTTCCGTGTTGTGAGCTGGCTCATGGAATCCAACCGAGGCGTAGCAGGTTGCTGAGCTAGTGAGTTACAGACTTTGCGCCTAGAGATTGGTGGGGGCTCATTGCGCGTGTTCACTGGCGTTGCCGGAGCCAAATATGCGAACCTATTGCATGATAAGCCGCGATTATCATCGCAATCGATGTCATTCGTGAGTATGGAGCTTCGGCGACGAACAGCCAGTCGAATTGGGTTAGACAAGTTAGTCTGTTCCGAAAGGTGCTTTCGGGGGGTTGGGAATGGATGAGTCACGGGGGACGTCGCGCCGATCGGCGATGTCGCGGGTCGTTGCTGTAGTAGGTGCGGTTCTGATGCTCGCGACTGGGCTAGTAGCCGTTGACAGGGCGCTACCGGCGGACGCTGTCAACGGAAGCAGTTTCCAACCCGGAAACATAATCAGCGACTCAAATTTCTACGATGGCCATGCGATGACGGAGTCGCAGATCCAATCGTTTCTCGTGGCGCAAGGAAGTGCGCTCAGGAGCTTCAAAGGTGAGGTGAAGAGCCGAGGCCATGAAACTTCAAGCAAAACGGGAGACGTGATCTGTACCGCGTTCCAGGGCGGTGCAACGCTATCCGCGTCGACCATCATTTACCGCACACAAGTGGCGTGTGGGATCAGTGCGAAGGTAATACTCGTCACACTCCAAAAGGAGCAGGGCCTCATCACTAGACCAACTGCGTCGAAGAGCGCATTGGATCGTGCCATGGGATACGCGTGCCCGGACACCGCTCCATGCGCAGAATACGCACTCGGATTCGGAAATCAAGTTTTCATGGGTGCGCGACAGATGAAGATCTATAAGGCAGCGCAGTTTGCGAAACAACCTGGTGTTCATGCCATTGCGTGGCACCCGAATCCTGATTGCGGATCGAGCACATTCAGAATTCAGAACTACGCGACCGCAGCCCTATATAATTACACGCCCTACCGCCCGAATGCGGCTGCCCTGGCCAGCTATCCAGGCACCGGCGACGCGTGCTCTTCATACGGGAACCGCAACTTCTGGTTCTTCCACCACGCGTGGTTTGGAAACCCTGTCGCGATCGACGGTGCCTTCGCTATTAACGAGGCGTATCGGATTGCCGGTGGGGCCTCCAGCGACCTTGGCGCAGAATCAAAAACTTTAGTTTGCCCGACGGGTCGGACCGCTTGTTGGCAGGAATATGAGAATGGATACATTACTTGGACCTTCTCGGGTGGTCCCCATATCTCGTCCGGGGAGATAGCTGGTGTGTACAAGGAGCTCGGCGGTCCGGTCGGACCGGTCGGCTACGCCACCTCGAATATCAAGCCGACGATAGAACCAACTCACGGTAACGGCGAGCACCAGCTATTCGCGGGAGGGGTGATCCACAAGAGCGCCTCGGGCACTTTCCTGGTTCCTACAAAGCTCCAGGCCGAGTACAGCGAACAAGGCTGGGTCAGGGGGGAACTCGGTTGGCCAACCGCAGCAATCACTTGCGGTTTATCAGATAATGGCTGTTTCCAACCCTTCCAGAATGGGTCGATTAGCTATGTATTTGGATCCCTGAATACGGTATCCGGAGCAGCCGAAACGCTGTATCGCGCCCTTGGTGGCCATGCTGGGCCGCTGGGGCTGGCGACGTCGAGCACGAAGCCGGTGGTGGAGCGGACGAATGGTGATGGTTCGCATCAGTTCTTTGCGGGTGGGGTTCTGCACTCAAGCTCTGCTGGCACCTTCTTCGTATCGGATCCGATTATGGCTAAGTACAGTGCGTTGCGTTGGGTTCGTGGTTCGTTGGGGTGGCCGATTGCCGATGAGGTCTGCGGTCTTCCTGACAACGGTTGTATGCAGAAGTTCCAACACGGGACTATTTATGTCGCTGATGGCCATCCGGCGCAGGGTATAGACAACGGCCCATTGGAGTCTCACTATGAGGCGTCGGGCGGTCCCGCTGGGTCGCTCGGGTATCCGACGTCGAGTACGAAGCCGGTGGTGGAGCGAACGAACGGTGATGGTCTGCATCAGTTCTTCGAGGGCGGGGTTCTGCACTCAAGCTCTGCTGGCACCTTCCTGGTGAAGGATCCGATTTTGGCTAAGTACAGTGGGTTGGGTTGGGTTCGTGGGTCGTTGGGGTGGCCGATTGCCGATGAGGTCTGCGGTCTTCCTGACAACGGTTGTATGCAGAAGTTCCAACACGGGACTATTTATGTCGCTGATGGCCATCCGGCGCAGGGTATAGACAACGGCCCATTGGAGTCTCACTATGAGGCGTCGGGCGGTCCCGCTGGGTCGCTCGGGTATCCGACGTCGAGTACGAAGCCGGTGGTGGAGCGAACGAACGGTGATGGTCTGCATCAGTTCTTCGAGGGCGGGGTTCTGCACTCAAGCTCTGCTGGCACCTTCCTGGTGAAGGATCCGATTTTGGCTAAGTACAGTGGGTTGGGTTGGGTTCGTGGGTCGTTGGGATGGCCGGTTGCAGCTGAAGTCTGCGGCCTACCGAACGGCGGGTGCTCACAGCAGTTTGCTCACGGCACTCTCTACAGCAAGTGAATTCGTTCGCCGGACGGGCACCCTCGGTGCCCTGTTTAGAGCGGCTCGGGCTCCAACGACTTCCGGAATGCGGTCCTCCAGCTGAAGCTCTGTGACGCCTTCACGCAGCAGATGATGAACGCCAGCTGGCCGAACTCGACCAGATGGTACTTTCCGCGAGACGCCGTCAGCATGATGGCGAGCACGATGGCCTGCCAGGTGATGACACTGCGCTGCCGGACCGCGAGAGGCCGGGAACGCACGAACGCCAGGTTGGCGATCAGCACGAACGCTGCCACACCGATGATCCCCAGTTGCATTCAGGCATTCAGATATGCGGTCACCGTCGAGGCGGAGAGCTTCCGGCCGTGCTGCTGCAATCAGGAGTTCTCCACTTCAGTCAGTGTGTCAGGGCCGGATTGCCTGTATTGCGTGTCTGTGGCTGGACAGACCCAGATTCCATCTGGGCGTTCCACAAGGGGCTGACCCGCCTTGCCCACCCAACCGATTCGTCGGGCCGGATTTCCAACGACCAGGGCGAAACTTGGAACATCCTTCACGACAGTCGATCCTGAGCCAATAAGGGCCCAAGCACCGATAACCAGTGGGGCAATGCACACGCTCTTTGCGCCAATCGACGCCCCCTCGTGGACAGTAACGCCGACTGCTTCCCAGTCCGTGGCAGACTTCGGAGAGCCATCCGCATTGATGGCTCGCGGGAACTGGTCGTTTGTGAACACGACGGCGGGCCCCACGAAGACCCCGTTCGCAAGCTTTGCAGGTTCGTAAATGAGCGCATAGTTCTGAACTTTGCAGTTGTCGCCTACCTCGACTCCACTCCCTATGTACGCACCCCTGCCCACCACACAGTTTGCGCCCACGGCTGCATCCTCACGAACCTGGGCGTAGTGCCAGATCTTGGCCGTCGACGAGACGGACGCGGAGTCGGCAACATCAGCAGTTGCGTGCACATTTCCGGTTGGTGCTGGCATGGAAGCTCCATGTAGAGGGGATGAAGGGACGGCCCAATCTTATTGGGTCGATGGCGAGCGCTTCCCGAACTCGATGCGACGTCGGTGTCACTGGAGCGGCTCCGGCTCCGGCGGCGGCAGCAACGCCGTCCTCCAGCTGAGGCTCTGGGAGGCCTTCACACTACAAACGATGAAGGTCAGCCAGTCGAACTCGAACAGGATGGTGCTCTCGGCCAGTGACGGAGCGATTATCGGGTCCACGCTGGTCTATCGGGACACACATCATCGCACCACGACGTTCGCGAAGCAGTTGGCACCGGAGGTCTGGAAAGTGCTGGTGACGGGGCTATCAAATAAGGTTGCGGTCAACAGTTGAGGTGAATGCGGTTCTGGAGCGGCTCGGGCTTCAACGGAATGCGCGGCATGCTTCGCCATACACTGGGCACCGTGACTGACGACAAAACTGCTCCGAGCCTCGTTCGGCGCATAGTTGCGTTCGCCGGTCTCCCATTTCTCTCCCTCATCACACCGTTCCTCTTCCTGCCGATTCTTGCGCGCGTCGCGGGGGCGGATGCCTGGCTTGCGATCGCTGTCGGGCAATCGGTGGGGGCTTTCCTGGCACTTGTCGTCGCCCTCGGCTACAACACTGTCGGGCCCACCATGGTCGCTCTCGCCACGCTGGAAGAAAAGCCAACAATTCTTCGGCGCAGCATACTCGCTCGGGCGCTACTTTTCGTTCCCTGCGCCGTCATCGCGGTGACCGTTGCCATGCTGATCGCACCGGAGGGGCACCGCATCGAAGCGGGTGCCATGAGCCTCGCAATGGCGCTCACCGGGCTCTCATCCGCGTGGTACATGATCGGTCTGGGGCGGGCGGCGCTGATCGTCTTCTACGAGATCCTTCCCAGGATCATCGCGACAGCCATCGCCGCAGTTGTCTTGCTAGCGTGGGGCCACGTGATCTGGTACCCGTTGCTCTTGATTGCCGCGGCCATCACAAGTGTCATGTGGTACCTATTGCGCACCGTGGGAATGTCGGCGCTTCTACAGCGCCGACCGAGGGAGATCCGCTCGGTCATCGCGTTCAATCGATCAGCCATGGCGACCGAGCTCGTTGGTGGGGCCTACAACTCGCTCGCCGTCACTTTTGTGACACTCACGGCGTCGGCACCGCAGGCCGCCAGCTATGTCTCCGGAGACAAGCTCTACCGCATAGGCCAATACTCCACCTCTGCACTCGGGAATGCCCTACAGGGGTGGGTGGTCGAAGACAACCGCACTCACTTTGCCGGGCGGGCGCGGCGTGCGCTGCTCCTGCATGCCGGCCTGGGAATCTTTGGCCTTGCGGCATTCGCCCTCATCGGCCCTTGGCTCTCTGGCGCACTGTTCGGGCAGGCCGTGGCGATGGATGAAGCGACCGCCATCGGTTTGGGTGTCGCCACCCTGGGGATCTCGATGGGCACGGCACTGGGGAGAATAATCCTCATCGGCCTCGGCGCACGCCGGGAGTTCCTGACCTGCGTCATTATTGGTGCCACGATCGGTGTGCCAGCGATCCTCATCCTGGCCGCCAACTTCGGCGCAGCCGGAGGCGCCTGGGGGCTCGCTGTCGGAGAATTCTCCTCTGTCACTGCTCAAGTCGTCTACGTACTGCGGCGCTGGAGCTCGCACAGCGATGGTGCACGAGCCCGCTAACGCACGCTCGCTAGAGCGGCTCAGGCACCAGAGGCTTCCGGAACGCCGTCCGCCAGCTGAGACTTTGCGACGCCTTCACGCAGCAGACGATGAAGGTCAGCCAGCCGAACTCGACGAGGATGGTGCTCTCGGCGAGTGACGCCGTCAGCAGGGCTGCGAGCACGACCGCAGGCCAGGTGAAGATGACGCTTCGCTGCCTGATGGCCAGAAGCCAGGAACGCACGAACGCGAGGCCGGCGACCAGCACGAAGGTGGCCACGCCGATGATGCCGAGCTGCAACCAGACGTCCAGGTAGGCGTTGGCGGCCGAGCTAGCGGGGCCGCCGCCCGCGGAACCCAGTTGCGAGTACGGGGTGATGTCGGTGTTCCACTGGCCGACCCACCCCCACCCCTGAACCGAATGCAGGGGCACCAGCGCCCAAATCTCCTGCCACAGGCGCAGCCGATAGTTGAGCTCACCTCCCGCGTTCAGGGCCGACACGATCGGGCTGCGGAACAGCCAGGCCAACAAGGCCACCGCCAGCGCGATACCGAGAGCCACGAACTGCCACACCCGCCGGCTGGGGAGGGGAAGGCGACGGATGCCGTAAAGCACCACCATGGCCACGGTCGATACCACGGCAGTGCCCCAGCCGATCGGCGACTGGGTCAGGATCAGGGTGATCACCGCCAGAGAGATCGAGCCGATGGCCAACTGATTGGTCACCGACCGGGTGCGCCACTCGATGGCGAAACTGATGCCGCCCACCACGGCCAGCAGCCCCAGCTCATTGCGGTTGCTGAGCAGTCCCGAAATCGGGCCACCCGCATCCAGCTGCGCGCGGATATCCAGAAAGTGGATCGGGGTGTCGACCAGCAGGCCGGAGAAGATCTCCAACACCAGGGAGAGCACGAAGAGAAAGCGCAGCACATCGCCGAAACTGCGGATGATCTGGATGGTGTCCCGCATCAGCGCGACGTAGAAGCCGAGCACGGTGAATGCCAGCAGGTAGGAGAGGCTGGCGAAGGTCACCCACTGGTACTCACTCCAGAAGATGGACACACCGGCCCAGCCGACGAACAGGAGCAGCGAGATCGGCATCAGGCCGGTCCAGTCGACCGCACCGCGGCGGGCATAGAGGGACCCAGCGCAGAGAACCACCAGGGCCACCAGCATCCCGATCAGACCGCCCCAGCCGATCACATTGTGGAGGGTCCAGGCGAACACGCCCAAACCGATCGCGGTAGTCGACAGTGCCGAGGCCAGCCGCGCCGAACCGAGGAACTCGAAGAGTGCGGCCGGGATAGGTGAATGGCTCGACATGGTGCGATCAAAACTACCGTCTGAGCGGAGTGTTCGTCGGCAATAGAGTGGGAACGCACCGAAGCACCCAACGTCAGGAACTCGACAATGAAGCGCGCCCTCATCACCGGCATCACCGGCCAGGATGGCCTTTACCTGGGCGAACTGCTCACCGCAAAGGGTTACCAAGTGTTCGGGCTGGTGCGCGGGCAGAACAATCCCAAACTTCCGCTGGTGCGCGACACCCTGCCAGACGCCACCCTGCTGTTCGGCGACCTCACCGACCTGTCCAGTCTGATCCGCGCGGTCGGCGTCGCCCGGCCCGACGAGGCCTACAACCTGGGGGCCGTCTCCTTCGTCGCCTACTCGTGGGAGAACGCAGCACTCACCACCGACGTCACCGCCAAAGGCGCACTCAACATGTTGGAAGCCATCCGCCTGTATGAGGGGGCGGATGCCGGGCGCGTGCGCTTCTACCAGGCGTCCAGCTCCGAAATGTTCGGCAAAGTGCAGGAGTCGCCGCAGCGGGAGAACACCCTGCTCTGGCCGCGCTCGCCGTACGGCGTCGCCAAGGCGTTCGCCCACCACATGACGATCAACTACCGCGAGTCCTACGGGATGCACGCCTCCTCGGGCATGCTCTTCAACCATGAGTCGCCGCGGCGCGGCCCGGAGTTCGTCACCCGCAAGGTATCGCAAGCGGTCGCCCGCATCGCCGCCGGCACACAGGACACCCTGACGCTCGGCAACCTCGACGCCAGCCGGGACTGGGGTTTCGCCGGCGACTACGTGACGGCGATGTGGCAGATGCTGCAACAAGACCAGCCGGACGACTACGTGATCTCCACCGGGGAAACCAACTCCCTGCGCACCCTGCTCGACCTCGCCTTCGCCCGCATCGGCGTCACCGACTGGAGCGGACTGGTCAAGCAAGACGAGCGTTTCATGCGGCCAGCCGAAGTGGACGCACTCGTCGGCGACCCCGGCAAAGCCCGGCAGGCCCTCGGGTGGGCGCCGACGGTCACCTTCCCCGAGCTGGTGAACCTCATGGTCGACTCCGACCTGGCCATCGAACAGGGCACCCGGTAGCCGGATGCCCAGCGCGCTCATCACCGGGGTGTCCGGCCAGGACGGCACCTACCTGAGCCGCACCCTGCTCAAGCGCGGCTACGACGTGCACGGGCTGGTCAAGCCCGGCGACGGCGCGAAGACCACCGCCGGCGTCATCGTGCACCGCTGCGACCTGCGCGATGCCGCAGAACTGCGCCGGCTCACCCTCGAGCTGCAGCCGAACGAGATCTACAACCTTGGCGGGCAGAGCTCGGTCGCCGCCTCCTGGGACGACCCGCTCGGCACCCTGGCGGCATCCGGCACCCCCGTCGGAGCGCTGCTCGATGCCGCCTGGGAGCTTCAGGAATCGCACCGGGTCGCCCCCCGGGTGGTGCAGGCATCCAGCGCCGAAATCTTCGGCAACGCCGCCCAGAGCCCGCAGAACGAAACGACCCCCATCGCCCCCGTCTCGCCGTACGGCGTCGCCAAGGCCCTCGGTCACTTCCTGGTCGGCAGCTACCGGCAACGCGGGCTGCACGCGTCATCGGTGATCCTCTACAACCACGAATCCCCGCTACGACCGCCCACCTTCGTCACCCGCAAGATCACCCGGGCCGCCGCCCGGATCGCCCAGGGGCTCGACAGCACCCTCCGCCTCGGAACCCTCGACGTGCAACGCGATTGGGGCTGGGCGCCCGACTATGTGGAGGCCATGCGGCTCGCCGCCGGGCACGAGACCGGGGGAGACTACGTGATCGGCACCGGGGTCAGCCACAGCGTGCGCGACTTCGTCGAGACCGCGTTCCGCGCCGCCGGCATCAGCGACTGGGAGGCCCACGTCGAGATCGACCAGACGTACCTGCGACCGGCGGACCCGGCAGTGCAGCTGGCCGACAGCAGCCGCGCCCGGGAGGTGCTCGGCTGGGCGCCCACCGTCGGCTTCGACGAGCTGGTGCAGCGGATGGTCGCCGCCGACCTCAGCGCCTAACTGGTTCAGCGCTGACCGGCTCCAGGGCATCAGCTCGCCGCGTCTTCACCGCAATCAGCACCAGCAGGAACAGCCCGTACTCGAGGAGCAGCCGCGACTCTGCCACGCTGTGCACCAGCAGCGCGACCATCAGCAGCAGCGGCAGCAGCGAGATCACCGTGAACGGCGGGCGTTGCGGCGTCCCCAGGTCGCTGGGCGCAGCATCCGCCGGCAGGGGACCGGGAAGCTCGTGCGGCCGCTCCGTCGCCAGGATCCAGGAGCGCACCAGAGCCGACAGCGCCAGCGCGCCGAACACGACCAGGCCGAGAATGCCCAGCTGCAGCCAGACATCCAGCCAGGTGTTGTGCGCGTGGAGCTGCACCACCCCGTGACGGATGGCCAGGTCGTCGAACGGTTCGGTCCACGGGGTCCAGTAGCTGACCCAGCCCCAGCCGGCCACCGGTCGCTGCACGGCCAGCCCGATCACCTTCTCCCAGATGTCGAGACGGCCGGTCAGGTCGGAACTCTTGCCGAGCAGCGGCAGCAGGCTCCGGCCGAACAGCAGCGCCACCGTCAGGCCCCCGCCCAGCACCACGGCGATGCCAGCATAGACCAGCGACCGACGGCGGGTGCGGCGGATGAGCCAGACCGCCAGCAGCACGAAGGCGAGGGCGGCCAGGGTGAGGTAGACGGTCGCCGAGCGGGTCAGCGCGATGACGGCGACGGCCAGCAGCATCCAGAACCAGCCAGCCAGCCTGCCGACCCGCGTCGAGGCCAGCTGCAGGCCGAACACGATGACCCCGAGCAGGGCGGAGAACGCGAGCAGGCTCGAATTGCCGACGACCCCCTGAATGGGCCCGCCATCGAACAACCAGTTGCGGGACCACAGCAGCATCAGCGGAAGTTTCCCCTCCGGGTACTCCACCCAGAGGGGGAGCACCGGCTGGCGAACGATCAGCGACACCGCCAGCTCGAAGACGATCGACAGGCCCAGGATGATGCGCAGCGCGGTGCCGAGGGCGCGCAGCAGCTCGTCCCAGCTGAACACCACGGCCGCGGCCACCGCGCCGGTCACCGTCATCCAGGTGGTGAGCACGCCGAGGGCGGTCGACCCCGGGTAGAACGACCAGGCCAGCGACACGGTCGCCAGCACCAGGAACGCCAGCAGCGGGATCGGCAGCGACCCCACCGACCAGCTGCCCCTGTGCCGCACCAGCAGCGCGACCGAAACGACCGTCAGCGCGACCACAATCGCCCCGAACCCGAACCAGCTCACCGAATAGCGCCAGGCGTCCCCGGCCAGCAGGGTGAACAGCATGACGGTCACGAATCCGGTGCGGAACGCGGGCCTGTCAAGCATGAGTCGAGCTTAGCGGCGGGCCGGTGGGCGTCACCCCGCAGGCGGTGCCCGTGCAGGTGCGAGCCCGCCCCGTCTGCTCCCCGAGCGGCCCTGGCGTTGGTACCGTAGGTGCACCCCCGTAACCCCTGCTGCCCGCCCCGCCCAGGTCCGGCGCCATCACCGAGGAGAGCCCGGATGTTCGTCGGCATTGAAAACACCCCCCGCGGCTACGACTGGGGATCCGACAACGCCATCTCCGAGCTGCTCGGGGCCGCCCCGGCCGGCGGCCCGGAAGCCGAGCTCTGGCTCGGGTCGCATGCGGGGTCGCCGGCGCGGGTGACCGACCCGGCCGAGGTCGGCGGAGCACGTGACCTGGCCGAATGGATCGCCGCATCACCCTCGGATGCCCTCGGATCGCATCCGCGCCTGCCGTTCCTGTTCAAAGTGCTGGCGGCGGGCGCCCCGCTGTCGCTGCAGGCGCATCCGACCACCCAGCAGGCGCAGGACGGCTTCGCCCGCGAGAACGCCCTGGGCGTGCGGCTGGACGCCCCGCAGCGCAACTACAAAGACCCGTACCCGAAGCCGGAGATCATCCTCGCGGTGAGCGAGCGGTTCGAGGCGCTGTGCGGGTTCCGGCCCGTGGGGCAGACCATCCAGCTGGCGCGCGGGCTCGGCCTGGACGACCTGGCCGCGCGGCTGGAGAACCAGCCGCTGGCCGACGTCTTCGAGTGGCTGATCACCCGCGGGGACGGCGTCGCCGCCCTGATCGATCGCGTGGTGGCGCTCGCCGCGGGTGAACCGAAAACGAAGGAGATCGACGCCGCAACGGCCGCACCCGACGCCGAAACGACCGAATCGGGGCGAGACTCCTTCGTTTTGGGCAACGCCATCGAGGCGACGCTCGACACGGTGCGGCGGCTCGACGCGGCGCACCCCGGAGACCCGGGGATCGTGGTCTCGCTGCTGATCAACCGGGTCACCCTGCGGCGCGGAGACGCGCTCTACCTGCCTGCGGGCAACATCCACGCCTACCTCGACGGGCTCGCCGTCGAACTGATGGTCGCCTCAGACAACGTGCTGCGCGGCGGACTTACCAGCAAGCACGTCGACGTCGCCGAACTACTCAGGGTGCTCGACTTCAGCACCACCGAGGTGCCGTACCTGCGACCGCTGCCGGTCGGCGGCGCGCAGCTGTTCCAGCCGGATGGGCCAGGGATCGCCCTGCTCCAGATCACCGGCCCAGCCAGCCATGCGCTCACCGGGCCGGCCATCGCGCTGTGCACCGCCGGACGGCTGACGGTCACCGGGGTGGCGTCCTCCGCAGAACTGAGCCGCGGCGATGCGGTTTACGTGACACCGGATGAGGCGGCGTTGACGTTCGCGGGGGAGGGCGAGGTCTTCCTCGCGACTACCGCGTAGCATCCGCCGCCTGCCGCTGCTGCCGCTGGCGTGCGTCTGACCGTGTTGCCGGTCTCGAAAATGAAGGAGATCCGTCCAGATCTCGCCCGAAACGGCGCCATGTGCCACGTTTCGGTGCGAAACTCCTTCGTTTTCGGAGCTGCTACTCGGCGACCATGTCGCAGATGGGCGGGTCGATCGCCTCAAGAACCTTGACCGAGGCGCTCGACAGCGCTGCCAGCTCCTCGGCGCTGAGCGCGTCGAAGAAGATCGAGCGGATCGTGCTCGCGTGCTTGCGCATTGCGCCGAGCGCCGCCCGACGGCCATCCGCGGTGACGCCGACCCAGGTGCCGCGCAGATCGTCCTCGCACTCGCGGCGTTCGAGGAGTCCGCGGGACACCATGCGGGTCACCTGATGCGAGATGCGGCTCTTCTCCCAGCCGATCAGTTCGGCGAGGTCGCGGCCGCGCAGTTGCTTGCCCGGCGATTCGAATATGGCCAGGAGGATTTCGTAGTCGGGGCTGGAGATTCCGGCATCCGCTTGCAGCTGATTCTCGAGCGCGCGGTCGAGCTGGCGGCGCATCGCATAGAAGGTGCGCCACACCTGCCATTCCTCGGGGGAGACTTCCGACACTTCGGACATGCTCACCATACTATCAGTTAGTTGACATGTCATCCAGATGTGTTTTATGGTGACATGTCACCAAAAATCGTGGCGTACAAATCTTTACGAAAGGCACCTCTTTGTCAGACCTCAAGATTGGCATCATCGTCGGCAGCACCCGTCCGGGCCGTAACGGCATCCAGGTCGGCCAGTGGGTCAAGGACAACGCGAAAGCCGATGGCGTCGAATTCGAGCTCGTAGACCTGCAGGACTTCAAGCTCCCCATGCTCGAGGAGCCCTACCCGGCCGGAGCCGGCAACTACCTGGGAGACGAAGCGAACGACTGGGCCTCCAAAGTCGCCGAGTTCGACGGATACATCTTCGTCGCCGCCGAGTACAACCACTCGGTGCCGGCCGCGCTCAAGAACGCCCTCGACTACGTGAACGCCGAGTGGAACAACAAGGCGGCCGCCATCGTCAGCTACGGCTCAATGGGCGGCGTCCGCGCCGGCGAGCACCTGCGCCAGATCTTCGGCGAGCTGCAGGTGGCCGACGTGCGCACCCACGTCATGTTCTCGCTGTTCACCGACTTCACCTACGGCGAGAACGGTGAGACCACCTTCACCCCCGCCGACATGAAGGTCGGCGACCTCGAGGGCCAGATCGCCCAGCTCACCGCCTGGGCTCGCGCCCTGCAGCCGCTGCGTGCCGAGTCGGAGAAGCTCGCCGCGTAGTCTCTGCTGATTCGCTCCAGTGGTGCCCCGCCTCGTACGGGGCACTACTGCGTTAACGGCGGCGCTGCGGCGGCGGGCCGAAAACGAAGGAGAATCGACCGATCCGCGCCACTTGCCGCGCCGAAACGGCCGATTCGACGTCGAACTCCTTCGTTTTCGGTGCGCGCATGGCGGATGCTCATCCACAGGCGGCCACCCCGGCGAGTAGCCCACAGATTCGCCGGACGCCCGGGACGGGTGGCACCGGTGCCGCAGCGTGGAGGCATGGAGAGCGTCAACCGAGCCATCCGCCGACGCGGGATGTTCCTGCGCCGCCGTGACCTGCTGCGCCTCGGATACACCGACCGGCACATCCGTTACGAACTCGGCCGGCGCCGCATCTTCCGGGTGCGGCAAGGCTGGTACTCGATTCCGGATGCGCCCGAGCCCGCCGTGCTCGCGGTCAGGGTCGGCGGGCGGCTGACCGGAGTGTCCGCGCTCGAGAGCTATGGGCTGCGGGTGCCGAGGCGGCCACAGCTGCACGTGGCAGTGCCGGTCGGAGCGTGCCGGCTGCGCCGGCCGGTGGACCGCTCCCGGAGGCTCACCCGTCAGGATCCGGTGCGCGTGCACTGGGTCGACAGCCGGACGCGCGGTGAGTCGGCCTGGCGGGTGACCGTGGCCGACGCCCTGCTCGTGGTTCTCACCGAGGAGGGCAGGGAGATCGCCGTGGCGTGCGCCAGTGCCGTGATGCACCACGAGTTGCTGACTTCCGAGCAGCTGGGCGAGGTGTTCAGTCGTGCCCCTGCCCGGGTGGCGGGCTGGCGGTGCCAGGTCAGCGACCTCGACGAATCGCATGGAGAGACGTTCGCGCGCCTCTGGATGACGGATGCCGGCATCCGCTTCCTGCAACAGGTCTGGGCGAATGGTGCGCGGCACGATTTCCGGGTGGGGGAGCACACCTACATCGAGATCGATGGCGGGCAGCACGACCCGGCATGGAACGGGGGTGGTGCGAGTTCCTGGGACAGCGACTTCGACCGCGACACCACCGTGGCGATTGACGGCGGGGCGACGCAGCGCTTCAATTACCGGCAGCTCTACACCGATTGGCCCCGTGTGCTGCAGGCGATCCGGCGCCTGGAAGCGGATGACGCGGTGCTCTCGGCGTACCGCCGGCGGCATCCGTACCGCCCGCGGGTGCACCGAAAACGAAGGAGATCGGCGGCGAAAACAGACACTCCGGCGTCAGAGTCGCGCTGAGCGGTCGATTCTCCTTCGTTTTCGGATGGCGGCGAGTACCTGAGTCAGCTGGCGACGAGCGCACCGAAGGCACGCCGGTACGCGGTCGGCGTGGTCTGCAGCACCTTGAGGAAGTGGTGCCGCATCACCGCGGCCGTGCCGAACCCGGACTCCGCGGCGATCTCCTCCAGGCTGCTGTGCGTCCTCTCCAGCAGCTGCTGCGCGCGCAGGATCCGCTGCCGGTTCAGCCAGGCGGCCGGCGTGGTGCCGGTGTCGGCCCGGAACCGGCGGGCGAACGTGCGGGGAGACATGAGTGCGCGCCGAGCCAGCTGGTCGACGGTGAGGTCCTGCTCGAGGTTTTCGACCATCCAGTCGGTGACCCGGGCGAGTGAGTCGATCGAGCATTCGGTCACCGGGTTCTCGATGTACTGCGACTGGCCGCCGTCCCGCTGCGGGGGAACGACCATCCGCCGGGCGATGACGTTGGCGGCGGATGCGCCCAGCTCCTTGCGCACCACGTGAAGCGCAGCGTCGATCCCGGCCGCGGTACCGGCCCCGGTGACCACCCGGCGGTCTTCGACGAAGAGCACGTCGGGGTCGACAATGGTGTCGGGGAACTTCCTGGCCAGCTCGTCGGAGTGCATCCAGTGGGTGGTGCTGCGGCGACCGGAGAGCACGCCGGCGTAGCCGAGCACGAAGGCTCCGGTGCAGACGCTGAGAATCCAGGCCCCGCGCTTTTCGGCGGCCCGGAGCACCTCGAGGAAGGCCTCGTCGACCGAGCCGGTGCCGTGTGCCGGAACGGCGATCAGGTCGGCATCCGCTGCCGCGCTCAGGTCGTTGTCCACGTTGATGGTGAATCCCAGCGAGGTGGGGACCGGTCCGGGGACTGCGGTGCCGATCGTGAAGTCGAATGCGGGGCCGCCGCTGGCGGTGCGGTCGATCCCGAAGACCTCGCAGATGACGCCGAACTCGAACGGTGTGAGGCTGGGGATGGCGAGTAGTACGACTTTCTTGAGCATGTGACGTCCTTGGCAGTAATGACTCGATTTATGACCATCCTGCCACTGGTGGCCGTTTATCGCAATACATAGAGTTACTGCCATGGAACTCATCATTGTGTTGATACTGGCGGCAGTGGCAGTGCCGACGATTGTTGAACTGCATCGGGACGGCCTCCATCGCCTCGACGAGCGGGATAACCGGCGCGGACTTCGCAGCCAGCACCTCGGCTGACTCTCTCGCCACCTGCCGAAAACGAAGGAGATCGCGGCGCCCAGGTGCCGTACCGTGGACGAGTGGCGTCATCCGCGACAAGACTCCTTCGTTTTCGGTAACGTCCCGGCGACAGTTCGGGAGCATCGCGACACCCCGTGGGCGAGTCGCAACCTTCTAGGCGAAGTTGAGGGTTTACGATTTGCGACTTGACTCAGGCGAACTACAGCGATGTAATTATCCCTAAGCGATACGGGCAAGTCGGTCGCAAGCGTGAGGGGAGATTGTGCTATGGCGCTCAACGAGCACCGGAGTGGAGTCCCAGACGACTGGTTCGTCGACCCCGTCAGGCTGGGGGTGCCAGGCGTTCGCCGGGTCGTCGAAGACGATGACGACGAAGCAGCACTCTCCTGGCAGTCCGATTCGCTGTGCGCCCAGACCGACCCAGAAGCGTTCTTCCCCGAAAAGGGAGGGTCGACCCGCGACGCCAAGAAGATCTGCTCATCCTGCGAGGTGCGCGTGCAATGCCTCGAATACGCTCTCGCCAACGACGAGCGGTTCGGAATCTGGGGCGGGCTCTCCGAGCGCGAACGCCGCAAGCTGCGCAAGAAGGCTGTCTGATCGCAGCGGATGCCGGGCATCCGCCCCTCTTCGCCGCGTGTCTGATCGGCGCCCGCGTTAGCGCGCCGTAGGCTCAAGCAAATGCGCCAGGTTGTCACTGCGGTTCTCGTCGCCCGAAACGGGGCCGAGTACCTTGAGCGAACCATTGCCGCACTGGCCGCCCAGACCAGGCAACCGGATGTCGTCATCGCCGTCGACGCGCAATCCACCGATCGAGGCCCCCAGCTGCTGGCATCCGCAGGGCCCGCCCAGCTGGTGAACGCGCCGGCCAGGTCCAGCTTCGGTGACGCCATCTCGATCGGGATGCACGGGGTACCGCCCGCCGAAGACGACAACGAGTGGCTCTGGTTCCTCACCCACGACAGCGCTCCGGAGCCCCGGGCGCTGCAGCAACTGCTCGCCGCCGTCGAGATCGCGCCCTCCGTCGCCATCGCCGGCCCGAAACTGATGCGCTGGGACAAACCAGACACCATCGCCGAGTTCGGCGAGTCGATGACCGGGTTCGGTGCCTCGATGGCCCTCGTCGAGAACGAACTCGACCAGGCCCAGCACGACGTATCCGATGACGTGCTCGGCGTGGCCGCGCAGGGCATGATGGTGCGCCGGTCACTGTGGTCACGGCTCGGCGGCTTCGACCCCGGCCTGCCGACGGTCGACTCCGGCCTGGACTTCTCGATTCGCGCCAGACTGGCCGGCTTCCGCGTCGTGCTGGTGCCGGGCGCCCGCATCACCTCCGCCGGCGGACCGGAGCTGTTCGGACGCTCCAGCATCTCGTCCGCCAAGCGCGCCAGCGCCGTCCGCCGTGCCCAGCTTCACCGCCGCCTGGTCTACGCCCCAGGCGCTGCCATCCTCTTCCACTGGCTGTCGCTGGTGCCCCTGGCGGTGCTGAGATCGCTCGGCGCCCTGCTCGCGAAACGGCCCGGGGTGATCGGCGGCGAGTTCGGGGCCGCCTTCCGCGCCGCGTTCGACAGCAGGGTCGCCGGCGCACGCCGCAACCTGCAGCGCACCCGCACGCTCGGCTGGGGCGCGGTGACGCCGCTGCGCCTGCCGTGGTCTGAGGTGCGTGAACGCCGGGCCCAGGAACGCGAGACCTGGAGCCGACCGGCCGGCCCCGCCGCCGAGCCCAAGGTCAGCTTCATCAGCGGAGGCGGGCTCATCGTCGTCGCCCTCACCGCCATCGTCGGGCTCATCGCCTTCGGCCCGCTGCTCGGCGCCCAGGCCGTCAGCGGGGGAGGCCTGCTGCCGCTGGACGAGAGCATCCGCGACCTCTGGTCGAAGGTGGGCGTCGGATGGCGCGAAATCGGCACCGGCTTCCTGGGGGCCGCAGACCCGTTCACCGCCGTGCTCGCGGTGCTCGGCAGCCTCACCTTCTGGGCACCGTCACTGAGCATCGTCGCGCTCTACTTCGCGGCACTCCCGCTCGCCGCCGTCAGCGCCTGGTACGCCGCCCGCCGGGTGAGCGCGCGCGGCTGGGTCCCCGCCGTCGCCGCAGTACTGTGGGCCGTCGCCCCGCCGTTCCTGTCCTCCCTGACCACCGGGCACCTGGGCGCTGCGATCGCCCACATCCTGCTCCCGCTGCTCGCCCTGGCCCTGATCGGCGCCGCGCGGTCCTGGCCGGCCGCCGGTGCCGCTGCCCTGCTGATGGCCGCGGTGACGGCATCCGCCCCGGTTCTGGCGCCCGTCATCCTGCTGGCCTGGGTGGCCTGGATGGTGGCCCAGCCGCGCGGCCTCCACCGCCTCCTGCTGATCCCGCTGCCCGCCGTCGCCCTGTTCGCGCCGCTGGTGATCGACCAGGTGCGCCGCGGCAACCCGCTCGGGCTGCTCGCCGACCCTGGCGTCCCGGCCGACACGGGTGGGGTATCCGCCTGGCAACTGGCGCTGGCCAGCACCGACAGCACGCTCAGCGGCTGGACCGGGCTACTCAACGCGCTCACGCTGCCGGCCGTTGCGCCCGCCATTGTCGCCGCGCTGCTGCTCGTGCCGGTCGCCCTGGCGCTGGCCGCCCTGTTCCTCCCAGGCACCCGCCGCGCCGTCCCCGGCCTGGTGCTGTTGCTGCTCGGCTTCCTCGTCGCCGTCGCATCATCGCGGCTCGCACTCGGTTCGATCGGGGCCGACACCGCCTCGGTGTGGACCGGGTCCGGCCTCAGCCTGTTCTGGCTCGGCCTGCTCTGCTGCGTCGTCGTGGCGCTGGACGCGCTCGGCCGCGCATCCGTCACCCTCGGCACTGTCGCCGTGACCACCACCGTGCTGCTCGCCGTGCCGCTGCTGATCGCCGGCTACACCGGGGCGGCCGCCATCGCGCCGAGCACCGGCCGCATCGTCGCGGCAGTCGTCGACGCGGAGTCGGCATCCGATCCGCGGACCGGAACCCTGATGCTGGTGCCTGCCGGCTCGCCGCCGGGGGAAGACAACCGCGTCTCCGCCGTGCTGCAGCGCGGCCTGGGCACCACCCTCGACGACCAGTCGACGCTGGCGGCCACCGATCAGGAACTGTCGGCGGCGGATGAACGGCTCGCCACCCTCGCCGGAAACCTCTCCTCCCGAACCGGGTACGACCCCACCGGCGACCTGGACGAGCTGCACATCGGGTTCGTCGTGCTGGCCGGGGCGGACCCAGGGGACCCCTCCCAGGTCGCGGTCTACGAGCGCATCACTATCGCCCTCGACGGCAGCAACCAGGTCAACAACGTCGGGCAGACCGGGAGCGGAATGCTGTGGCGGGTCGCGTCGCCGCCAGAGTCCGCGCTCGAGCCGCAGCCGGGGAACACCGACACCGCGTACGGCGTGCTGGTGCTCTGGGGGCAGGGCATCATCTTCTTCCTGACCCTCCTGCTGGCCGTGCCGACCGCGCGCCGCAATCGGCGGGTGCGAGCCAGCAACAACAGCCTGGAAGGGCCGGCCACGACTTTCGATGAGGAAGACAATGCCTGACAACGACGAGCTGCAGGAAGAGACACAGCCGGAGACCACCGCCGCTCCGCGCGGCGCCCGCGCCCGCGGCATCCTGGTCGTCGGCGCGCGCACCGTGACCGGACTCGTCGGCCTCGCCGCCGCCGCGGCGACAATACTGGCGGCGAGCGTGCTGCCCCTTCCCTCCTACCAGTCCACGCCTCCCGCAGCATCCGTCACCCCGGTTCCGGCCGCCCAGCAGCGGGTGTGCGCTGGCCCGATGCTGCGCCTCGGTGACGACGCAGGTGGCAACGCCACCGTCGCGTTCGCCGTCGGAACACCGCAGGTGCGCCACCTGGCAACCAACGGCACCGTCAACTCGAGCAGCATCGAGCAGACGGAAGAGCCGTCCGGCCGCACCGCGACCGTGCTGACCCTCGACCCGAGCCAGGACAACCCCGAACTGCAGCCGCTGCTGGCCGGAAGCCAAGTGCAGAGGCTCAGCGCGGGCGGGCTGGCCGGACTCGCCGCCGCCGAATGCGTCGAAGCCCGCGCCGATGCCTGGCTGGTGGGGGGTGCCAGCACCACCGGTCGCACCTCGCTGCTTACCCTCGCCAACCCGGGCGACGTGGCAGCGACAGTGAGCCTGGAGATCTTTGCCGAGGGCGGCAGGGTCGACGCCCCGGGAGCCGACGGCATCGTCGTGCAGGCGAACAGCGAGGTCAGCTTCTCGCTGGCCGGTTTCGCGCCCGACCTGGTGTCGCCGGTCGTGCACGTGACCAGCGTGGGCGGAAAAGTCGTCCCCCACCTGCAGCAGACCACCGTGCGCATCCTCGAACCGGGCGGCATCGACATCGTCGGCCCAGCAGCACAGCCGTCCACCGAGGTGGTGATCCCCGGCCTGGTCGTGGTCGGGCACGAGCAGATGGAAGAAAAAGAAGGAGCCCCCGGCTACGAGGACATCATGCCGGTGCTGCGGCTCTTCGTGCCAGGGGAGGAAGCGGCATCCGCCAGGATCGCGGTGACGCCACAAGACGGTGAGCCGATCAGCGTCGAGTTCGACCTGCTGCCCGGCAAGGTGAACGAGTTCCCGTTCGAACACTTCGAAGACGGAACCTACACCGTGGCGGTGGCCTCAGACGTTCCCCTGGTGGCCGGCGCACGCGCCACGACGGTCGGGGCATCCGGCGGCAGCGACTTCGTCTGGCTCGAGTCGGCCGAGGTGATGAACGAGCAGGCGCTGATCAGGGTCGGGTCCGGCGCCCGGGCGGCGCTGCACCTGTCCAACCCGGCGGAGACGGATGCCGTCGTGAGCGTCGCGGTGGACGGCTCGACCGCCGAACCCCAGACGGTGACGGTGCCGGCCGGCGGCGCGATCTCGGTGCCGGCGGAACAGTCCACGGCATACCGGCTGACCGGGTTCGACCGGCTGCGGGTGGCCGTCAGCTACACGGGTGACGGTCTGCTGAGCGGCCACACGGTCTCGCCGACCGGCCCGGCCGCCGAGCGCATCACCGTCTACCCGTAACGCCTGTTTCTAGAAGTGGCGGAAGCGCTCCGGAGCCAGGTCCCACGGATCCTTGCCGAGCAGTTCGGCGACCGCGCGGAAAACGCAGCTCTCGATCATCATGCGGCGGTGCAACTCGTCGCGGCGGTGCAGCCGCGCCATCCGCTCGATAGGCAGGCGGAACAGGATGATCCGGCGCTGCGCGGGAATCACCAGCCAGCGGTCGACCACGCCGGTGCCCGACGGGCCCGGTGGCAGCGCGGCGACCTCGAAGCGCACCCCCGTCAACTCATCCGGCCACAGGTCCCGCAGGTAGCCGGCCGTGGACGCCACCGTCATGTCGAACACGTCGGTGCGGGTGCTCAGTATCGGCAGGTGCGGCCCGGTCACGGCAGCGCGGATGCCGCGGCCGTGGCGGTCACGCCAGCCGGGTCGCGTCGAGGTGCGTGCGCTTCGGGCCATGCCCCCAGTCTACGAGCCGCACCCGCTGGTTCTCCTCCGCAGCCACACCCGGCGCCTTACCGGGCGCGGCGCACGCCGACCCCTAAGCTGATCCCATATGGACGGTCGACCCTGTAGCAAAGTGGCCTGCGTCGCCGACGCGGTGACCACGCTCACCTATGTGTACGCGGATTCGATGGCCGTCCTCGGCCCCCTCAGCCAGAAATCGGAGCCGCACAGTTACGACCTCTGCGTGCGCCACTCGGAGCGGCTGTCTGCCCCGCAAGGATGGCAGGTCATCCGCCACGTCAAGCTCAGCGACGTGCGCGCTGAGGCCTAGCCACCGCTTAGGCTCGAAGGCATGAGCGCCGCAAGCACCCCGCACGACCTGTCCGCTTTCGTCAAGACCTACGACGTGCGAGGGCTGGTGGGCAGTCAGCTGACGGATGAGGTGGTCACCGCGCTGGGGGCGGCCTTCGTCGACGAGGTGCACGCCGCCGGCACAGACGTGGTCGTCGGCCATGACATGCGCGACTCCTCGCCGGGGTTCGCGTCGGCCTTCGCCGCCGGAGTGCGGGCCAGGGGCGGCAACGTCGTCTCGATCGGGCTGTGCTCCACCGACGAGAGCTACTTCGCCTCCGGCCGGCTGAACGCGCCAGCGGCCATGTTCACGGCCAGCCACAACCCGGCCAGCTACAACGGCATCAAGTTCAGCCGCGCCGGTGCCCGCGGCATCAGCGCCGACACCGGGCTGAACGCCATCCGGGAGCGTGCCGAAGCCTACCTGGCCGAGGGGATCACCCCGGTGGACAGCCCCGGCTCCGCCCGCGAACTCGATGTGCTGGCCGACTACGCCGCCTACCTGCGCGAGCTCGTCGACCTGTCCGGCATCCGCCCGCTCCGTATCGTCGTGGATGCTGGCAACGGGATGGGCGGACTGACCGTGCCCGCCGTGCTCGGAACGGCCGCCGGGCTGCCCGTGCTGCCGGCCGAGGTGCTGCCGCTCTACTTCGAGCTGGACGGCACCTTCCCCAACCACGAGGCCAACCCCCTCGAGCCGGCCAACCTGGTCGACCTGCAGGCCGCCGTCGTGGCACAGGGCGCCGACCTCGGGCTCGCCTTCGACGGGGACGCCGACCGCTGCTTCGTGATCGACGAGCTGGGGCAGCCGGTGACTCCATCCGCGCTCGCCGCCGTGGTGGCCACCCGCGAGATCGCCAGGGCCCGGGCGCAGGGCGAGAACGGCGAACTGTGCGTCATCCACAACCTGATCACTTCGCGATATCTGGCGGAGGCGATCGAGGCAGCCGGCGCCGTGCCGGTGCGCACCAAAGTCGGGCACTCGCTGATCAAGGACGAGATGGCCGCCACCGGCGCCGTCTTCGGCGGTGAGCACTCCGCCCACTACTACTTCCGCGACTTCTGGGGTGCCGACAACGGCATGCTGGCGGCGATGCACCTGCTGGCCGAACTCGGCGCGCAGCAACTGCCGCTGTCGGAGTTCGCGGAGCACTTCAACCCGTACTTCCAGAGCGGCGAGATCAACTCGACGGTGACGGATGTTCCGGCCGCCTACGAGCGGATCGTCGCCGAGTTCGCGTCGAAGGGGTCCTTCGACGAACTCGACGGTCTCACCGTCAGCAGCACCAACACCTCCCCGGACGAGTTCTGGTGGTTCAACGTTCGGCCGTCCAACACGGAGCCGCTGCTGCGCCTCAACGTGGAGGCCGGCAACCGGGCGCAACTCAAGGTCGTGCGCGACGCCGTGCTGGAGCTCATCCGCGGCTAGCCGACGGCATCCTCCCCGGCGCGTGTCCCATCCGGCGCACCGAAAACGAAGGAGATGGGCCGCTCAGACGACCGATTGACGCCAGAAGCCGCGTTTTCGGGCGAATCTCCTTCGTTTTGGTTCCTGCGGGGCGGGGGTGGTCCGGGTCACAATGGACGCATGCCCAACGTTCAGCACAAAGTGGCCGATCTGTCGCTCGCTGAGGCCGGCCGGCACCAGCTGCGCCTGGCCGAGAACGAGATGCCCGGGCTGATGGCGCTCCGCAGCGAGTTCGGCACCAGCAAGCCGCTCGCCGGGGCCCGCATCGCCGGCAGCCTCCACATGACCGTGCAGACGGCCGTCTTGATCGAGACGCTGGTCGCCCTTGGCGCGCGAGTGCGCTGGGCGAGCTGCAACATCTTCTCCACCCAGGACGAAGCTGCTGCCGCCGTCGTGGTCGGCCCGAGCGGCAGCCCGGATGACCCGCAGGGGGTGCCGGTGTTCGCCTGGAAGGGCGAAACCCTGGAGGAGTACTGGTGGTGCACCAGCCAGATCTTCGACTGGAGCGATGCCGGCTTCGACGGCCCGAACATGATCCTCGACGACGGTGGGGACGCGACAGTCCTGGTGCACACCGGCCGAGAGTTCGAGCTGGCCGGGGCGGTTCCGGATGCCGCGGAGACCGACAGCCACGAATGGACGGTCATCCTGAGCACATTGCGCGCCTCGCTGGCCGAGGAGCCCGACCGCTGGACGCGCATTGCCGGCGGCATCATGGGCGTGACCGAGGAGACCACCACCGGCGTGCACCGACTGTACGCGCTGGCGAAGGCGGGCCAGCTGCAGTTCGCCGCCATCAACGTCAACGACTCGGTCACCAAGTCGAAGTTCGACAACAAGTACGGCATCCGCCACTCGCTCCCGGACGGGCTGAACCGGGCCACCGACGTGCTGATCGGCGGCAAGGTGGCGTTCGTCTGCGGCTACGGCGACGTCGGCAAGGGGGCAGCGGAGGCGCTCAGCGGGCAAGGTGCCCGGGTGATCGTGAGCGAGGTCGACCCGATCTGCGCACTGCAGGCCGCCATGGACGGGTACCAGGTGACCACCCTCGAGTCGGTCGTCGACCAGGTCGACATCGTGGTCACCGGTACCGGCAATGAGAATGTGGTGACCGTCGACCATCTGCTCGGGCTGAAGCATCTCGCGATCGTCGCCAACGTCGGGCACTTCGACAACGAGATCGACATGGTCGCGCTGGCCCGCGTCGAGGGCGCGGAACGAGTGGAGATCAAGCCGCAGGTTCACGAGTGGCGCCTGCCGACCGGGCGCAGCATCCTGGTGCTGAGCGAGGGACGCCTGATGAACCTCGGCAACGCCACCGGGCATCCGTCATTCGTGATGAGCAACTCGTTCACCAACCAGGTGCTCGCCCAGATCGAGCTGTACGCGCACGCGGAGAACTACCAGAAGCAGGTCTACGTGCTGCCGAAGCACCTTGACGAGAAGGTGGCGAGGCTGCACCTGGGCGCCCTCGGCGTGAAGCTGACGACGCTGACGGATGCGCAGGCCGCCTACCTGGGTGTGGATCCGGCCGGCCCCTATAAGGCCGACCACTACCGCTACTGAGTCGGCGCGCGGTGCTGCCCGCCGCATCCGCTCCGCCTTCACAGCCGTTCGATCCCAAATGAAGGAAAAACCTCCCGTGAGGTGCCTGCATCCCATACGACGGTCGTGGATTGCCCCTTTCTTCCTTCATTTGGGATCGACGTGGCGGGCCGGGGTCGAGGAAACTAGCGGGTCACCGAACCGGTCAGCGCCGCCACCGGGCGCAGGAGCAGCGGGCGCGCCGCGAACCAGGCGAGGACCATCACCACGAGGGACGCCCCGAAGATCCAGAAGCCGGCCCAGCTGCCGGCATCGTCGTTCATCGCGTACATGTGGTTGAGGTTGCGCAGCGCCCCGGTGGCCAGCACCAGCGTGATGTGCACGATGATGAACGCCACGAAGTAGAGCATCACCGGGAAGTGGATCGCCCGCGCCAGCTCGATCGGGTACGCCTTGTTCAGCCTGGTCGCCTTCGCCGGCCACGCCCCAGACATCCGGATGCCCGTGATGATGGCCAGCGGAGCCGCCACGAACACCGTGAGGAAGTAGGCGAGCAACTGCAGGCTGTTGTAGTTCACCCAGCCGTTCTCCGTCGGCCAGTTCAGCGACACGTACTGCAGCGTCGCCGACAGGGCGTTCGGGAACACGTCCCAGCTGGTCGGCACCAGGCGCATCCACTGCCCGGTCGCGAACAGCAGGATGAAGAAGATCAGGCCGTTCAGCACCCACAACAGGTCCAGCGACTGGTGGAACCACAGGTCGAGGCTGATCTTCTTCGGGGTGCCCTTGGTGCGGATCAGCCCCTTGTTGTTGCGGGTCCAGTAGGCGGGCGGGCGCTGCGTGGTGCGCACCTGCCACCCGGAGCGGATGATCAGCAGGATCAGCAGCCCGTTCAGGAAGTGCTGCCAGCCGAGCCAGGCCGGGAAGCCGACCGGCGCCCCCTCCGGCAGCTCCGACTCACCGGGGTACTCCGTCAGGAACGACTGCACCTCGGGCAGGCCGCGCAGCCACTGCGCGAACAGCACGACGGCGGCCAGCGCGACCAGCGCGACCGGGATGATCCAGAGCAGCGGGAACCAGCGTTTGTCCCTGAGTGAAGTCGACGTCATGGGGTGGTGCCTTCCGGGTGGCGTGGTGGCTAGTGGGCGCGGGCGTTGATTTCGTCGATCAGCTTCGGCACGATGGTGAAGATGTCGCCCACGATGCCGAAGTCGGCGATGTCGAAGATGGGGGCATCCTCGTCCTTGTTGATGGCGACGATGGTCTTCGCCGTCTGCATGCCCGCCCGGTGCTGGATGGCGCCAGAGATGCCGAGAGCCACGTACAGCTGCGGCGACACGGTGATCCCGGTCTGCCCGACCTGGTGGGTCTGCGGCACATAGCCGGCGTCGACCGCGGCACGCGATGCGCCGACGGCTGCGCCGAGAGCGTCGGCCAGCTGCTCGACCAGTTCGAACGCCTCGCCGGAGCCGAGCCCGCGGCCGCCGGAGACGACCCGGGTCGCCCCGCGCAGCTCCGGCCGGCTGGAGGCCTCGGTGGCGGCATTCACCTCGTCGATGGCGGCGGATGCGCTGCCGTCAACTGTCAGGGGAATGGTGGTCACCGTGCCGGATGCCGGCTCGGCCTTGCCCTCGATCGCACCCTGGCGAATGGTGACGATCGCCAGCCCGCCCTCCACGGCCGCGTCGACGGCGTAGGCACCGCCGAACACCGAGTGGGTGGCGACGACTCGCTGACCGTCCAGCTTGACGTCGACGGCGTCGACCAGCAGGGCACCGGCGGTGCGCACGGCCAGGCGCGCTGCCGTGTCGCGGCCGTCAGGCGAGTTCGCGAGGAGGACGGCGGCTGGCTGCAGCGCCTCGACGGCGGATGCCAGCGCATCCACTTCCGGCGTGACCAGCAGCTCGCCGGCCTGGTCGGTCTCGGCCAGGTAGACCTGGGCGGCGCCGAGCGCGCCCAGCTGGGCCGCCAGGTCGGTGCCCGGCTTTGCGGCCAGCACGGCGATGGGCTCGCCGAGGCGGGAGGCGGCGGCCAGCAGGCCGACGGCGGTGTTCGCGATCGCGCCCTGGGAGACCTCGATCAGTACCAATACTTTCGACATGTCTTCTTTCCTTTTCCGTCAGGGCCGGATCAGATGAGGCGCTCGGCAGCGAGGAACTCTGCCAGTTCGGTTGCGGCGTTGCCGTCGTCGATGACTTTCTTGCCTGCGGCACGCGCCGGACGCGCGGTGGCCGAGACCACAACCGACTGTGCTGCGGCGGTCTCCACGCCGAGGTCGGCGAGGCTGAGCACGGTGACCGGTTTCTTCTTGGCGGTCATGATGCCCTTGAAGTTGGGGAAGCGCGGTTCAGCGGCGATCTCGGTAATCGAGATGACGGCGGGAAGCTGCGCGTGCGCGGTCAGGGTGCCGTTGTCGGTGGAGCGGATGCCGCTGACCGAACCCTCGGACAGTTCCACCGAGTTCAGATGGGTCAGCTGCGCGACGCCCAGGCGTTCGGCCAGCATCGCCGGGACGACACCGCCGCGACCATCCGTCGACTCGTTGCCGGCGACGACCAGATCGAACCCGGTGTCTTTCAGCGCCGCGGCCAGAACGGCGGAGGTGCGGACGGCGTCGGAGCCGGCCAGGCTGTCGTCCACGATGTGGATCGCGGAGTCTGCGCCCATCGACAAGCCCTTGCGCAGGGTGCTGGTGGCATCCGCGGGACCCATCGACACGAGCACGACCTCGGTCTGTTTGTTCGTGTCCTTGTAGCTGAGCGCGACCTCGAGCGAACGCTCGTTGATCTCGTCGATGATGCGCTCGCTCGCGTCGCGGTCGAGTAGCCCGGAGGCGTCGAGCTTCCGCTCACCCCCGGTGTCCGGAACCTGCTTCACCAATGCGATGATCTTCATGCGTCTCGACTCCTTGTCTTGTGGCGGGGGAAGGTCAGGGGGAAATCTCGCTCTCTCATAGCTTGCCCTGTCGGGCGGTTGCCGTGACGCCCGCCTCGATGAGACTGCCGAGGGCCCGATACGCGGCCGGATGCTCGAGGCCGGTCGACTGCTCGATCTCGCCGCGATGCACGGCCTCCATGATCTGGGCGGCGACGGTGCCGAGGAAGGTGGCGTCGGCGTGCGAGGTTTCCGGCACGGCCTCGAGCACGAGGTCTTGCACCCGCTGCGAGGCGGCATCCATATTGGCCCGGTAGATGTCGCGGGTGGGGGCGAACGCGTCGAGGTCGGCGAAGTACTGGGGGGAGGCCGACGCGAACTCGTCGGAGATGGCTTTGAGGTATGAGCCGATGCGGCCGTCCCGCTGGTCGGCGCCCTGCTGGCCACCATCCTGCAGCCGTTCCTCGATGCGGGCGGTGGCGCGGCGGAAGAACGCCCGGGCGACGGCCACGAAGATCTGTTCTTTGCTGTCGGCGACCGAGTACAGCGTCGACTTGGACCGCTTCAGTTCACGGGCGATGTCCTCGATGCTGAAGCCGAGGAAGCCTTCCCGGATGAACAGCTCGATCAGCTCGTCGATGAGCACGTCACGGCGAACGGATGCCCGGTCGCGGCGCGGTTGAATCGCTACGTTCCGCAACGGGGCGCCCAGGGTCTGTGCCATACTCGGCAGAGTACCAGAATCTCGCCTCCAGTACCCGTTGGAGTACCCGAGTCTCGATCTGCCCAGTCGCAAAGGAGCGCCGATGCCCGCCTCACGCCTCATGCCGACGGAGGAAGCCCAGGACCTGGTCGACCTTGCCCGCGAGATCGCCACCAGAGAGCTGGCGCCGCGCGCACCGGACGCCGAACGCGACGAAGTGTTCCCGCGTGACATCCTCCGCCTGCTCGGGCAGTCCGGGCTGATGAGCCTGCCCTACCCCGAGGCGTTCGGCGGGGGAGCGCAGGCGTCCGAGGTGTACCTGCAGGTGTTCGAAGAGCTCGGCACCGAGTGGGCCAGCGTCGGCGTCGGCGTCTCAGTGCACGCCCTCTCCTGCTTTCCCCTGGTCAGCTTCGGCACCGAGGAGCAGAAGTCCCGCTGGCTGCCGGAGATGCTCGCCGGCGAGACACTCGGCGCCTACTGCCTGTCCGAGCCGCACGCCGGCTCCGACCCGGCGGCCATGCGCACCAGGGCCGAACGCTCCGGCTCCGGGTACCGGATCACCGGCGCGAAGGCGTGGACCACCCACGGCGGCAACGCCGACTTCTACACAGTGCTCGCCCGTACCTCGGATGACGGCGGCCGCGGCATCAGCTGCTTCCTGGTGCCGGGGGACGCCGAGGGGCTCAGCGCTGCCATGCCGGAGCACAAGATGGGCCTGACCGGGTCGCCCACGGCGACCATGAACTTCGACGGCGTCTATGTGGACGCCGACCGGCGCATCGGCGAGGAAGGCCAGGGGCTGCCGATGGCGCTCACCGCCCTCGACTCCGGACGGCTCGGCATCGCGGCCGTGGCCACCGGGCTGGCCCAGGGCGCGCTCGACCTGGCCGTCGGCTACGCGAACGAGCGGGAGGCGTTTGGCAAGCTGATCATCGAGCACGGCGGGCTCGGATTCCTGCTGGCCGACATGGCGGCGGATGTCGCCTCAGCCCGGGCAACGTACCTCGCCGCGGCGAGGCTGAAGGATGCCGGTCGGCCGTTCCGGCAGGAGTCGGCGATCGCGAAACTGGTTGCCACCGACAACGCGATGCGGGTGACCACCAACGCCGTTCAGGTGCTGGGTGGGGCCGGCTACACGCGGGACTTCCCCGCCGAACGGTACATGCGGGAGGCGAAGGTCATGCAGATCTTCGAAGGCACCAACCAGATCCAGCGGCTGGTGATCGCCCGCCACCTCACCCGTCGTTGACGGGCCTGCCGGCTCGTGGGCGGATTCGCGGCTGCTCCTACCGGTCGGGGAAGCCGTGCGGCAGGTCCTTGAGAGCGGGCCCGAGCCGGTCGAGGTGCTGCCGCTCGAGGTGCAATGCCGCATACTCCCGTTCCCGGCGCAGTGCGGCAATCGCGGCCAGGAACAACTCCGGGTCACCGCCCGGCTGCGGGAACACGTAGCGGGCTGCCTCGTTCGCCAGGTCCCGGCTGATCCGTGACCGGGAGGTCTCGGAGTGCCCACTCGCCTGCCTCAGGAACTGGGCGATCCGGCGGGCCAGGCCGGACGGCATCCGCGCCACGTCCGCAGTCTTCGACCATTCGACGAGTTCGAGTGGAACCCCGTAGACCGGTGGCGTGACCTGGGAGACGCGCTCGTGCTGGCTGTACGTTCCAGCCAGCAGGTCGCCGAGGCGCTTGGCGCGGGTGTTGAGCAGCCCGACCAGCGTGGCGATGCCGCCGAACGACATGAAGATCTCGATGACCCCGACCAGGGCGCGGATGAACGCGTGCCGGAACCCGATCGCCCCTCCGTCGTCGCGCACGACGCGTGCGCCCACCGCCAGTTTTCCGAGCGAGCGACCCTGGGTCAGCAGTTCGACAGTCATCGGCACCGCGACGATGCAGAACACCAGGGCGCCGACAGCGACGGATGCCTGGGTCGCCTGGTCGAGGAAGGTCGCCCCGAGCGGCGACAACACCAGCAGCACGATCGCCAGGTAGACGAGCAGGTAGGTGACCATGTCGATGGCCGAGCCGGCGGCGCGCAGAATGAAACCGGCCGGGCGCAGGTCGAGTGCAACGGCCTCGCCGGTGATCAGCTCGTGATCGTCGACCAGGGCTTGCGCGCTCGAGACCGGAGTAGCGAGCGGGGATGCGGCGGCCATGCCAGTATCTAATCAGATGGATCTCGACGCCTATTCCGCCGCGCACCGCGATGAGTGGGGCGAACTTGCCCGCTTGGGGGCGAAGCGTCGCTTCACCGGGCAGGAAGCGGACGCCCTGATCGAGCGCTACCAGTCCGGAGCCACCCAGCTGTCGGCCATCAAGACCACGGCCGGGCAGTCGGCGCAGGGGGAGCGGCTGTCGGTGGCGTTGTCCCGGGCGCGACTCCGGTTCACCGGTGCCAGTGTCAACGTGCTCAGCCAGCTGCCGCAGTTCTTCGGAGCGCAGCTTCCTGCTGCCCTGTACCGCATCCGCTGGCAGTCGCTCGCGGTGGCTATTGCGTGTGCCCTGATCGCGGTGCTCTATGCGGTGTGGGCGCTGCAGACTCCCGGGGTGCTGGCCAATTTCGGCAGCGAGGAGTTCCGCCGCCAGTTCGCGGAGGAAGACTTCGTGAACTACTACTCCGAGCATCCGCCCGCCTCGTTCACCGGGCTGGTGTGGACCAACAACGCCTGGCTGGCCGCCCAATGCGTGGCCTTCGGCATCGTCGGCGTGTTCGCGCCATACCTGTTGTTCATGAACGCCCAGAACCTCGGGCTGTCGGCGGCGTTGATGGCCGCCAACGACCGGCTGGACGTGTTCTTCCTCTACATCGCACCGCACGGCCAACTGGAGCTGTACTCGATCTTCGTGGCCGGGGCGGCCGGGCTGCGCATCTTCTGGTCGTGGGTGGCGCCCGGCGCGCGCACCAGGGGGCAGGCGCTCGCCGAGGACGCCCGCGCGCTGATGACCGTCGCGGTCGGGCTGACCCTCGCGCTGCTGGTCTCCGGGCTGATCGAGGGGTACATCACCCGGCTCGACTGGCCGTGGCCGATCAAGATCGGCATCGGCACGGTGGCGCTGGCGGCGTTCCTCGCCTACCAGTGGATCCTCGGCCGTCGCGCGACGCTCGCCGGGGAGACCGGCGACCTGGCGGCGTTCGAGTCTGGTGCCCGCCGCCTCGTCGCCGGCTGACGCTGCCGCGCGGCATCCGCCCCTGTCGCGTCGCGCCGAAAACGAAGGAGTTTCGCGCGACAAACGCCCATCCGTGCCCAAACGCTGCTCTTTCGGCCGAATCTCCTTCGTTTTCGTCAGCCGGCCGGGGGCATCGTCGAGGCGAGTCGGCGGGGTTACAGGCGCCCGGCGGCCTTGAGCGCGATGTAGCGGTCGGAGACGGCCGGCGGCAGGTCGAGCGGAGCCCCGGTGACGACGTCCGCACCGAGCTGGCGGATGGCGGCCGATACCCGGGCAGTGTCGAGCATGGCGCGCTCGGCGGCGGCGGCGCGGTAGACGGCGTCCCGGTTGGAGCGGTCCGCGGTGGCGGCGATCACGGTCGGGTCGGTGACGGATGCCACCAGCACGGTGTGCTTGCGGGTCAACTGGGGGAGGGCGGCGAGCAGGCCGGAGGACGCCCCGGGCGTGCTGACCGAGGTGAGTAGCACCACTAGCGAGCGCTGGTTGGTGACCGAGCGCACCAGGGAGGGGACGACGCTCCAGTCCATCTCGATCAGCTCCGGCTCGACCGGCGCCATCACGTTGACCATGCGGGAGAGCAGGTCGGCACCGGTAGCCCCTTGCACGCGGCCGCGGACCCGGCGGTCGTACACGACCAGATCGACCCGGTCTCCGGCGCGGGAGGCCAGCGCCGCAAGCAGCAGCGACGATTCGAACGCCGTGTCCAGCCGGGTCTCGTTCTCGATGCGAGCGGCCGCGGTGCGCCCGCTGTCGACGATGATGACGACCCGTCTGTCGCGTTCAGGACGCCAGGTGCGCACCACGACGTCCTGCCGCCTGGCCGTCGCACGCCAGTCGATCGAGCGCACATCGTCCCCGCGCACATACTCCCGCAGCGAGTCGAATTCGGTGCCCTGCCCGCGGATCATCACGCTGGTGCGACCGTCGAGCTCCCGCAGCCGTGCCAGCCGCGACGGCAGGTGCTTGCGCGAGTTGAACGCCGGCAGCACCCGGATCGCCCCTGGCAGGTTTATGGTTGCCTGACGGGCCAGCAGGTGCAGCGGCCCGAACGAGCGGATCGTCGCCTGCGCGGCCCGGCGTTCCCCGCGGCGGAACGGGGTCAGCTGCGTGATCACGGCACGGCGCTCGCCCACCGGAACGGTGATGCGCGCCCTGGTCGGCGAGGCGCCCGCCGACGGTTCCCAGCCATCGCGCACCACGCCGCGAACCGTGCGGCGGCCGGTGTTGGTCAGGTAGAGGGTGGCCCCGGTGGTCTCGCCGAGGCGGACCCGGTCGTTCACCTCCCGGACCAGCTTAACTGCGCGTGGCGAGCCGGCGAAGGCCAGGTCGGCGACGCCGAGCACCGCCACGAACCCTATCCACCAGAGCAGCGCCACCGGGTCGTCGAAGTAGACGATCGGCACGATGCCGAGCGCCAGGAGCGCGACGAATAACCCGGACAGTGCCACAGTCAGATCGGCACCTGCACCTGCTGCAACACTGAGCGCAGGATGCTGTCGGAGGAGACCCCCTCCAGTTCCGCCTCCGGGCGCAGCTGGATGCGATGCCGCCAGACCGGCAGCGCCATCGCCTGCACATGGTCCGGCGTGATCGCGTCGAGTCCGCTCAGCCAGGCCCAGGCTTTGGCCGCGCTCAGGAGTGCGGTGGTGCCTCGCGGGCTCACGCCCAGCTTGACCGACGGGCTCTGCCGAGTGCCGCGGGCGAGGTCGACGATGTAGGCGAGCACGTCCGGGCTGGACCGAACGGATGCCACGGCCGCCTGGGCCGCAGCGAGTCGCCCCGCGTCGAGCACCGGGGCGACGCCGGCCGCGGCCAGGTCGCGCGGGTTGAAACCGGCGGCGCTGCGGGTGAGCACCTCCACCTCGCTGTCGCGCTCCGGAACCTCCAGCACCAGTTTCATCAGGAACCGGTCGAGCTGGGCCTCCGGGAGCATGTAGGTGCCCTCGTACTCGATCGGGTTCATGGTGGCGGCGACCATGAATGGCGCCGGCAACGGCCGGGTCTGGCCGTCGACGCTGACCTGGCGCTCCTCCATGGCCTCCAGCAACGCAGACTGGGTCTTCGGAGGGGTGCGGTTGATCTCATCCGCCAGCAGGATGTTGGTGAACACCGGCCCCGCCCGGAAATCGAACTCGCCGGTCTTCGACTCGTAGACCAGCGAACCGGTCACGTCGCCCGGCATCAGGTCCGGGGTGAACTGGATGCGCTTGGTGTCCAGCTGCAGGGTGCGGCTGATGGTGCGCACCAGCAGGGTCTTGGCGACACCGGGCACCCCCTCCAGCAGCACGTGGCCGCCGGCCAGCAGCGAGATGATGAGCCCGGTGACCGCGCCGTCCTGCCCGACGACGGCCTTGCCGACCTCACTGCGCAGCTGCGCGAACATGGCGCGGAGTTCTGTCGCCTCGGCGGTGGGTGGCGCCGGCTGCTCTAGTGTCATGCGTTCATTCTCCCGGTTCGGTGGATGGGCTGGCGGTAGGCCGGAGCCCGCTGGCGTTCTGGGTGGTCTCTTCGAGGGTGAGCAGCTCGTCGGAGAGCCGGATCAGGTCCCGGTCGGTCGCCGGCTCGGCGTTCAGCAGCAGCGCCGTCACCTCGCGGATGTCGCGCCCGGTGATGGACGCCGTGACGGCGGCGACCTCGGTCACGGATGCGGTGCGCGGCAACCCGCAGGCGACGGCGAGGCGGGAGACCGTCCCGACCCGCAGCGCGTCCAGGGTCCGAAGCCGGGCGGACGCCTTCTGGTACAGCCTGGCCCGCCCGTCCATCGTCTCGTTCGACGGCACGGTCACCGGCAGGTGCTCCACGACCAGCGGCCCCATCCGCCTGCCTCTCCAGACGCCGGCCGCGATCACCACCAGGAACATCAGGGCGAGCACCGGGCTCAGCCAGGCCGGGGTGAGGTCGGCGATCGTTGCCGCGCCTCCGGCGACGTCGGCGAGGGTCGGCTGGTACCAGACCAGGGTCGCGTTCTCGCCCAGCACACCGAGTGCGAGGGCGGCGTTGCCGAGTTCGGCCACGCGTTCATTGCTGAGGGCGGCGGATGCCCCGAGCACGGTGACCCTGTGGCCGTCCCGATCGAACTGGATGAGGGAGAACACGGCGTCGCCGCTGCCCAGGCAGGACTCGGCGTTGGTCGTGTCGGCGATCAGCCGATAACCGCTTCCGTCGCCGAGCACGGTTCCGGCCCTGGTCACCGCTCCCACCTCGCAGTCGGCGGTCAGCACGCCGCCGACGGCCCCGGCGGCGCCGATCTCCGGCGCGATGTCCCGCAGCTGCAGGAAGCCCGGCTCGACCAGCACGGTGTGCCGGGCGAGGGCACTGAGGTCCTGCAGCTGGTCGGCGTCGAGGTAGTTCCCGGCGTCGTGCAGCAGGAGGGTGGCATCCGCCCCGGCAAGCGCGGTGCGCGCTTCAGCGCTGGTGCCGACCACTTTCACGTTCACGCCCTGGTCGGCCAGCACTTCGGCCACCGCCATCCCCCCGACGGGTGCCGGGTTGGTGGCCGAGAGGAACACGCCGTCCGGCACAGTGGCGCCGCGGGCGAGCAGGACCACGACGGCGATCAGCACGGCCACGATGGTGCCGATCGACCAGAAGGCGGTGCGCTTCAGCGAGGTCCGCACGGTGGGGGTGGCGATGGTCATCCGGTCACCGCCGGTGAGGTCGACACCGGAGCGCGCGCCGTGCGCAGCTCGCGTTCGAGGGCGGTGACGGCCAGGTACTCGGCTTCGGTGCCCGGCCTGCCGAGGTAACGCACCCGGTCGAAGGTGTCAGCCGCGGCCGCCAGCTCGTCGTCCAGCGCGGGGAACGCGGCCCCCGCCCTGGCCGAGAACCCGTGCGCCGTGGTGCCAGGGGTGGTCGCCAGGATGGTGCGCTCGGCAAGCCCGCGCGCGATCGCCCGGTAGGCCTCTTCGATGGCGAGCGCCCAGTCACCGGAGGATGCCGCGGCATCCGCTGCCCTGCGCATCTGCTCGGCGCTGCGTTCGTCGTCGCGCCCGAAGAGCGCTCCGCTGACGGCGCTGCGCCGGTTCAGCGCCGGCATGCCGAAGATGAAGAATGCGGCCACCAGCGCCGCGACCACCACCAGCACCACGATCGCCAGCAACAGGTCGGGCGAGCCGCCGGTGGCGCCGTCGAACAGTGAGGCGACCCAGTCGAGGAACGCCGCGGACAAGCGGTCGAACCAGGTCGGCTTCGCCGCCTCATAGCGGGGGTCGCTCAGCTCGTCGAGGATCCAGCCCAGCGCCTCATCGGCGTCCGGGTCCACCGGAACGTCGGTTGCCGAAGTGAGCGTTCCCGGGCGGGTCATGGCGAGGTCTGGTACGGATCAGGCGGGGCCTGTCCCGCGCCGGCCTCCTCCACATAGCGGGCCAGGTCGAGGTCGAGGCCTTCTTTGCGCATCCTCAGATCGATGTAGATCAGCCCGGTGGTCGCCGATTGCACCACCAGCGCGATCGAGGTCATCACCAGGACCACCAGGATCGACACCAGGTACACCATGATCGTCACGACGATCGGCACCGACCCGCCGGTGCCGTTCGGGTCGACCAGGAAGACCGTCAGCGGAGCGAGCAGCTGGATGGGCACCGTGACCACCTGTACCGCAAAGCCGAGGATGACTGACACCAGCAACTGGATGCCGAACGTGCGCCAGAAGAACCGCTCGGTCAGCCACCAGGACCGCGTGACGGCATCGCGGATGCTGGTGCGTTCGCCCATCAGCACGCTGGGCACCAGCGACAGCTTGGTCCCGAGCCAGGCGGCAGCGGTCAGGAGCGCGAGCCCACCGAGGGTACCGACCACGACAGCGAGGGCGACGCCGACAGCTCCCAGCATGGCCAGCAACACGATGAGCAGCACGAGCACGGCCATGCCGACCAGGAAGGCCGCACTGAGCAGGAACATCCAGCCGATCAGGGCGCCGAGGCGGCCACGGGCACGTCGCCAGAGCTGCGACAGCTTCAGTTTCTCGCCCAGGGTGGCGCGTTGGATCTCCAGCACCAGGATGCCCTGCACCAGCGCCAGGGCGGCTATCGAGATCACCGCGGGGATGAGGGTCGAGAGCACGATGATGAACATCGCGCCGGCGCCAATCTCTGCTGTGTCGTCCACCGAAGCGGTGAAAACCCGGGTGAGGGCAGTGGCCGTCACCAGGCCGGTGACGACTATGGTGAGCAGCATGATCGCCGACTGGATGGCGAAGGCGAAACCGAAGGTCGGCCGCGGGTTGCGTCGAAGAATCTGGAACGCGGCACCCAGGATCGTGCCGAGGGTCAGCGGGCGCAGCGGGATGAGACCGGGTTTCGGCGGGGCCGTCCAGCTACCGGCCGAGGGCTCGGATTGCGGCGCCCGGGGAGGCGGCCCGTAGGGGTGCGGCGCCACGTGGGTCGCCGAGTTCGGCGGGACGAACGCTCCGTCGGGTGCTCCAGCGCCACCGGTGAAGACAGGCGGTTTCCAGTGCTGCTCGTCGCTCACGCACACCCCTTCGCTGCGTTCGCCGGGCAACGAACGTCAGACGTATGCTTTCACACTCGACTACTCTTGTGCGAAAGCATCTCCGGACCCGAATCGGAGACGCAGGACCGAAGACGGGACGATGAACGCGCGCATTCTGGTTGTTGACGATGACACCGCCCTTGCCGAGATGATCGGCATCGTGCTCCGCACCGAGGGCTTCGAGCCGTCGTTCTGCGCTGACGGGTCGGAAGCGCTGGCCGCATTCCTGCGGGAGAAGCCCGATCTGGTGCTGCTCGACCTGATGCTCCCCGGCAAGAACGGCATCGAGGTGTGCAGCGAGATTCGCAAGGAATCCGGCAACCCGATCATCATGCTCACCGCAAAATCCGATACGACGGATGTCGTGCGCGGCCTGGAGAGCGGAGCGGACGATTACGTCGTCAAGCCCTTCAACCCCAAGGAACTGGTGGCACGCATCCGCACCCGGCTGCGGCCGACGCCCGCCGTGTCGGCCGATGTGCTCACGATCGGCGACCTCACCCTCGACGTGCCGGGCCACGAGGTGCGCCGCGGGGAGCACAAGATCAACCTGACCCCTCTCGAGTTCGAGTTGCTGCTGGCGCTGGCCCTCAAACCGCAGCAGGTTTTCACCCGGGAGATGCTGCTCGAGCAGGTCTGGGGATACCACTACAAGGCCGACACCCGGCTCGTGAACGTGCACGTGCAGCGGTTGCGGGCGAAAGTGGAGGAAGACCCCGACAACCCCACCATCGTGATGACCGTGCGCGGGGTCGGTTATCGTGCAGGCACCGGCAGCTAGGTTCTCGCCCACCATCCTCGGTGTGCGCTGGAGCCGGTTCTTCGGCCGGGCCAGGCGCATTTGGCGCACCTCGCTGCAGTTCCGCACCCTGGCGATCGCGGTGGTGCTCTCCGGCCTCGCGGTCACGGTGATCGGCGGCTATATGTCGGTGGTGATCGGAGACAACCTGTTCAGCGCACGCCGCGAGACGGCGGAAAGCGAGCATGTGAAGGCCACGATTCTCGCGCAGGACCTTTTTACGACGGCGCTCACCGTGGAGAACCCCAGCGAGGTCGAACTGGAGCAGCTCGCCCTGGACGTGCAGGACAGGATTCTCGCCACGACGACGAGCCCGGGAACCACCGGGGCGACTCTGATACGCACGCCCGGCCAGACCACGGCCCGGTCGATGCCGCGCACCCAGACCTACCAGTTCCCCGAAGTTGTGACCCAGCCACTGCGAAACGCGGTCGCGAACGGCAGCGACCGGGTCTACCTGCAGCCGGTCACCCTGCCGTCCGGTGCCCCCGGTCTGGTCGCCGGCTCGGTGATCGATGTGCCCACGGCCGGGCAGCACGAGCTGTACCTGGTATACGACCTCAGTGAAGCCAACTCCACGCTCACCTTCGTGCAGCAGACCCTTGCTGTCGGGCTGGTGCTGCTGGTGCTGCTGATCGGGGCAGTCACTCACTACGTGGTGCGACTGGTGGTCACCCCGGTGCGGGTCGCCGCCGAGACCAGCGAACGTCTGGCGGCCGGCCAGTTGGAGCAGCGGATCCCAGTGCACGGCGAAGACGTGCTGGCCACCCTCGCGCGCTCGTTCAACGGGATGGCCGACAGCCTGCAGCAGAAGATCACCCGCCTCGCCGAGCTCTCCCGAGTGCAGCAGCGCTTCGTTTCGGATGTCTCGCACGAACTGAGAACGCCGTTGACCACCATTCGGCTGGCCGGCGACGTGCTGTACGACCAGCGCGAGGACTTCGCCCCGACTACCGCCCGCACGGCAGAACTGTTGCACGCTCAGGTGCAGCGTTTCGAGGTGCTGCTCGCCGACTTGCTCGAGATCAGCCGCTACGACGCGGGAGCCGTGGAACTGGAGCTTGAAGCCACCAGCGTGGTCGGGCTGGTCGAAGATTCCGTGGACGGCATGCGATTGCTCGCTGAAGAGCGTGGCTCCGACCTTCGGCTGGTGGCGCCCGGCGGCTACTTCGACGCCGAGGTCGACCCGCGCCGCATCCGCCGCATCCTGCGCAACCTGCTCGGCAACGCCATCGAGCATGGTGAGGGCAAGCCGATCGTGGTGATGGTCGACAGCAACCAGACGGCCATCGCGATCACGGTGCGCGACTACGGGACCGGCATGAGCGCGGCGCAGGTCGACCGGGTATTCGACCGTTTCTGGCGCGCCGACCCGTCCCGCCAGCGCACCATCGGCGGCACCGGGCTCGGGCTTGCGATCGCGATGGAAGACGCCGTGCTGCACGACGGGAACCTGGAGGTATGGTCGGAACCTGGCAACGGAACCTGCTTCCGCATCATGCTGCCCAGGGAGCACGGCGTGCAGATCCTCGCGTCGCCGCTCAACCTGCCACCCGACGACAGCGCACTCCTCCCGGAGGCCACCCATGAGTAGCCGGAAGTTCAGCGCGCGGATGCGGCGCCTCGCCCTGGTCGCCCTGGCCACAGCGGCCGCCGTTGTCCTCTCCTCCTGCGTGACGATTCCGACCAGCGGACCGGTGATCACCGGGCGCGAGGTGAGCGAGGAAGAAGACGACGAACGGTTCGAGGTGGTTCCCGAGGGCCCGGTTGCCGGGGCAGGCCAGGAGATGATCCTCAGCGGGTTCCTTCAGGCGCACAGCGGCTCCGGTAGTTACGACGTGGCCAGGGAGTTCCTCAGCGAGGCGCTGGCTGAAGAGTGGGAGCCGCGGGAAAGCGTACTTATCCGTACCGGCAACTCCAGCATCGAGCGTGTGGGCGAGACCGCCATGACATACAACATCGTCGTGTCGGCGATTGTGGACAGCGAGGGCACGTACACCGCGTACCCGCTCGCTCCCCAGACCCTCAACTACGAACTGGTGCAGGAGGGTGGGGAGTGGCGCATCAGTGCCGCGCCAGACGGGATCGTACTCGCCAGCGGAACGTTCTCCCGGCTGTTCAACGACCACACTCTCTACTTCCTCGACCTGGGCAGGCAGACCCTGGTACCCGACCTGCGTTGGTTCCCCGGCGGCGCGGCCGCCACCCGCATCGTCAGCACCCTGTTGAACGGACCGCCACCCTGGCTGCAAGGGGCGGTGGGGACCGCGTTCCCGGAGGGCACCCAGCTGAGCTCGCCGCGCCGGGTTGCCGTCGAGGCTGAGGTCGCCGTCGTCGAGCTGACAGAAGAAGCGCTGACGGCGAGTGAAGCGCAGCGACAACTGATGCGCGCGCAACTGGAAGCGAGCCTCGTCGGGGTGGGGAGCATCAACACGGTCGAGCTGAGAGTCGGCAGTGCGCCATTGACCATCGCACCGCTTGGCGCCGCGGCGCCGCAACTACGCCGGCAGGTGGACAGCCGGATGCTGGTGCTCCAGGACGGCGAGTTCGGGTACCTGGCCAACAGCAGGATCACCCCCATCGACGGGCTGAGCGAGAAGGTGGTCGCCACCGCCCCGACGGAGGTGGCGCTCGGCGGGAGGGAAACGGTGGCCGCCACACTCAGCTCCGCCGGCGTGCACCTGGTGCGCACCGGCGCGGAGAGCCCGGCGCTGGTCGACGACCGCCCTGGGCTGATCGCGCCGACCCTCGACAACTACGGCTATATCTGGACGGTGCAACGGGGCGACCCCAGAAGCATCCGGGTGATCGACCTCAACGGCAACCAGTCCGCAGTGCAGACCACTCTGCCGACGGATGCTGAGATCGTGTCCCTCGAAGTCTCGCGGGACGGCGCGCGCATCGCGGCGCTGCTCGCCACTGATGCCGGAACCCGCCTGATCGTCGCGTCCATCATCCGCGACCAGGGCCTGGAGTATGTGCCGACCTCGTTCGGTACCGAGCCCAGGCTCGACGTGATCGTCGACAGCGGGACCGCGCTCGACGCCACCTGGGTGGACGAACTGTCGGTGGCCACCCTCTCGGGGATCGGCGGGACCACCGAGGTGGTGTCGCACCAGGTTGGCGGCGAGCAGACCACATTGGGCAGCCCCGGGCCGGCCGTGGCCATCGTCGGCGGCAATGGCGAGAACGGGCTGCGGGTGCTGGGTCCTGAGGGCGTGGTGTCGGCGAGGCGTGGCAGCGGCTGGCAGGGCGGGCCGACGGTGACGCTGATCGCCACCCAGCACTGACGAACGCGGCGGAGTCCGCTGATTGAGCTTGCCGCGGTCCCCCTCCCCAGCAGGGCGGCTGGCGGCAGAGTTGCCGAGCTTCGAGCGCGCCCGCTACCGGGCATCCGCCACCACCACGATGGCGCCATGCACTCGACCATCCGCCGTACCGTCGTCGACGCGGCGCTGGACGCCTGGGCGGTCCTCATGCCGGTCGACTGCGCCGGCTGCGGCACCCCTGACCGCGCGCTCTGCCTGGCCTGCCGCAGCCGGCTGACCCCCGCGCCGGCCTGGCATCGGCTGCCGGACGGCACGCCGACCGCCAGCGCCCTCGACTACGCCGACGTCACGCGGCAGGTGATCCTGGCCTTCAAGGAGCAGGGGAGAACGGATGTCGCCGGCCCTCTCGCCGCGGCGCTCAGGCTCGCGATCGACACTGCCGCGTCGGGCGCCGCGGTGGACAGGCCAGAACTCGCGCTGGTTCCGACCACCCGCCAGTCGTATCGCCGACGGGGCTACGACCCGGTGGCGCTCCTGGTGCGCCGAGCAGGGTTCGCCAGGGCAACAGTCTTGCGCCGCAGTCGCGGCACACTGCAGCAGAAAGCGCTCGATGTCGAGTCTCGCAGCCGCAATCTCGTCGGCTCGCTGCGCGCAGTGCGCCCGCTTCACGGTCGCAGTTTCATCCTCATCGACGACGTCATGACGACCGGTGCCACCCTCACCGAGGCGGCCAGGGCGCTCCGGGAGGCCGGGGGAGTAGTGCTCGCGGCCGCGACCGCGGCACACACAGCCCGGCTGTTCCCGACACCTACCTCATCTTCGTGACCAACTAGTGACATCCACAGAATCGCGGTCTACGGTAGGCGAAAGAGGGCGCGCAAAATCGCCACGGTTCCGCGGGCGGCGCGTCGCACTGGAACTGGAGGACGACATGGAAATTTCCATCAACGGACGCAATGTGGGGATCACCGATCGATTCCGTGATTATGCGACAGAGAAGTCCGAGAAGATCGCCCACCTGGCGGAGAAGGCACAGGCCTTCCAGATCCGAGTCAGCCGCCACAATGAGAAGAACGGCACCGTCGGTGACGACCGGGTGGAGCTGACCCTGATCGGCCCCGGACCACTCGTGCGGGCAGAGTCCAACGGCTCAGACAAGTACGTCGCCTTCGACCTGGCCCTCGACAAGCTGATTCAGCGGGTTCGCCGGGCGAAGGACCGCCAGAAAGTCCACCGCGGCCAGCACCGCCCGACCTCCTTGCAGGAAGCCAGTTCGGGTGGTTTCGGGGTCGTCGATATCACGCCTGCAGCGCCCGAATTGATGGACAAGGTGCGCACCGGATCGATTCCGGTGCAGGACGCCGAAGAAGAGGAAGAACCGTGGAGTCCGGTCGTCATCCGCAAGAAGGTGTTCCCCGCGCAACCGATGACGGTCGACGACGCCCTGTACCGGATGGAACTGGTCGGCCACGATTTCTACCTGTTCGTTGACGCCGAAACCGATCGGCCGAGCGTCGTCTACCGGCGCAAGGGCTGGGACTACGGAGTGATCGGCCTGGACACGGCCGACGCCGAATTGGCGGATGTCGCGGCCGGGGGCCGGAAGCGGCGCTAACCCACTGAACGGAGGTCACGGCGGGGAGACGGAACGGTCTCCTCGCCGCGCCATGAGCATGCAGGGACAGACGCGGCAAAACCCGAGCACGGTGTCGGCGACTGTCGCCGCGCGCTGAGCTACGCGGTGCCGGATGAGGCATTTCGAGCGCTGGAAGCCGGTGCGGTGCTGCTGGCGCGTCTCCCGCCCAGCCGGCTACGGGATCGAATCGATAGCGGACCTGCCCGCGCTTGCCCGCAGCAGGGACTGACGCCCCGGCGGTGAGGGCACGAGCAATGACGCCCTGCACCCACTGCGCAGCTAGGATTGCTACGGTTTAGCTGGTGCCTCGAAACGGTGCCGTGCGCCATCTCGAGGCGTGGACCCGAAAAAATTGGAGTTAATCGGTGGCCAATGTTCTAGAGCGAGTCCTTCGTGTGGGAGAGGGCCGCACCCTCCGCAGGTTGCAGCGGTACGCCTCAGCGGTCAACCAGCTCGAAGACGACTTCACCGAACTGACCGACGACGAGTTGCGCAACGAGACTGTCGAACTGCGGGAGCGCTACTCGAACGGCGAATCACTCGACGACCTGCTTCCCGAGGCTTTCGCCGCCGTGCGCGAGGCGTCCAAGCGCACCCTCGGCATGCGCCACTTCGACGTGCAGCTGATGGGCGGCGCGGCGCTGCACCTCGGCAACATCGCCGAGATGAAGACCGGTGAAGGTAAGACCCTGGTTGCCACCCTCGCCGCGTACCTGAACGCGATCACCTCGCGCGGGGTACACGTCATCACGGTCAACGACTACTTGGCCAGCTACCAGTCTGAGCTGATGGGCCGCATCTTCCGTGCCCTCGGCATGACCACCGGCTGTATCGTCTCAGGCCAGACCCCGGTAGAACGTCGTGAACAGTACGCGGCCGACATCACCTACGGCACCAACAACGAGTTCGGCTTCGACTACCTGCGCGACAACATGGCCTGGCAGGCCAGCGACATGGTGCAGCGCGGCCACCACTTCGCCATCGTCGACGAGGTCGACTCCATCCTCATCGACGAGGCCCGCACCCCGCTGATCATCTCCGGCCCGTCCTCAGGGGAAGCCAACCGCTGGTTCGCCGAGTTCGCGAACCTGGCCAAGCGCCTGGTTCCGGATGTCGACTACGAAGTTGACGAGAAGAAGCGCACGGTCGGCGTGCTGGAGCCCGGCATCGAGAAGGTCGAAGACTACCTCGGTATCGACAACCTGTACGAGTCGGCCAACACGCCACTGATCTCGTTCCTCAACAACTCGATCAAGGCATCCGCCCTGTTCAAGAAAGACAAAGACTACGTCGTCATGAACGGCGAAGTGCTGATCGTCGATGAGCACACCGGCCGCATCCTGATGGGGCGTCGCTACAACGAGGGCATCCATCAGGCGATCGAAGCCAAGGAGGGTGTCGCCGTCAAGGCCGAGAACCAGACCCTCGCCACGGTGACGCTGCAGAACTACTTCCGCCTCTACAAGAAGCTCTCCGGTATGACCGGTACGGCCGAGACCGAGGCCGCCGAATTCATGAGCACCTACAAGATCGGGGTCGTGCAGATCCCGACCAACAAGCCGATGATCCGCATGGACAAGTCGGACCTGGTGTACAAGAACGAGGAGGCCAAGTTCGGCCAGGTCGTCGCAGACATCGTCGAGCGGCACAAGGTCGGGCAGCCAGTGCTGGTCGGCACCACCTCGGTGGAGAAGAGCGAGTACCTGTCCCGGCTGCTGGCCAAGGCCGGCGTGCGCCACGAAGTGCTGAACGCGAAAAACCACGCCCGTGAGGCTGCGATCGTCGCCCAGGCCGGTCGCCTCGGCTCGGTCACCGTCGCGACGAACATGGCCGGACGTGGAACCGACATCATGCTCGGTGGAAACGCCGAATTCCTCGCCGTCTCCGAGCTGAACCGGCAGGGCCTCAGCCCCACCGAGACGCCGGAAGAGTACGAGAAGGAATGGGACCCGGTATTCGAGCGCGTCACGGCCGAGGTCAAGGAAGAGGCTGACAAGGTCATCGCGGTCGGCGGGCTCTACGTGCTCGGCACCGAGCGTCACGAGTCCCGCCGTATCGACAACCAGCTGCGGGGCCGATCCGGACGTCAGGGCGACCCCGGCGAGAGCCGCTTCTACCTGTCACTGACCGACGACCTGATGCGCCTGTTCAACTCGGGAGCCGCCGAAGCGTTGATGGGTCGTGGCAACGTTCCAGACGACCTGGCCATCGAGTCCAAGGTGGTGAGCCGCGCCATCCGCAGCGCCCAGTCGCAGGTGGAGTCGCGCAACGCCGAAATCCGCAAGAACGTGCTCAAGTATGACGACGTGCTGAATCGTCAGCGCGAGGCCATCTACGGTGACCGCCGCCACATCCTTGAGGGCGACGACCTGCAGGATCGCGTGCAGAAGTTCCTCAACGAGGTGCTCGACGAACTCATCGACGAGCACACCGCCGAAGGTCACGCCGACGACTGGGACCTGGATGCGCTTTGGACAGAGGCGCGCACCCTGTACCCGGTGTCGATCACCATCGACGAGGTGCTCAGCGAAGCCGGATCCCGTGGCCGGGTCACCCGAGACTTCCTGGGCAAGGAGATCATCTCCGACGCCAAGGTGGCCTACCAGAAGCGCACCGACAGCCTCGGCGAACCGGCTATGCGCGAACTGGAGCGCCGAGTCGTGCTCTCGGTGATTGACCGCCGCTGGCGCGACCACCTCTACGAGATGGACTACCTGAAAGACGGCATCGGGCTGCGGGCGATGGCCCAGCGCGACCCGCTGGTCGAATACCAGCGTGAGGGTTTCGCCATGTTCCAGACCATGATGGGCCAGATCCGCGAGGAAACCGTCGGCTTCCTGTTCAACCTCGAGGTTGAGGTCACGCAGGGCGGCGCCACTGCCGCTCCGCCGATCGTCGCCGCGAAGGGACTGACCGGCGAGACCACGCCGACCAGCGGACTCAGCTACTCGGCCCCGGCCGAAGCGGGCGGTGTCGAAGTGCGCAACCAGCGTGGACAGCTCGACCAGGCGTCCACCGCGAAAGCGCAGAAGGGAACGGATGCCGCGGTCAGCCCGGCGTTCAGCGGAAACCAACCGCAGGGCGGGCAGCCGGCAGCACGCGGCGCGTTCGGCCAGAGCTCCGGCGGCGCAGCCCCGATCAACCGCGCCGAGCGTCGCGCGCAGGAGAAGCGCGGGAAGAAGTAGGCCCCACCGCACGGCCGCCACGCTGCTTCGCAGCGCGTCGGAACCGGCGGCGTGGGCCCACCCACCGCACGGCCGTTACGCCGCTTCGCGGCGCACCGGAACCGGGCGCGTGGGCCCACCCACCGCACGGCCGCCCCGCTGCTTCGCAGCGCGTCGGAACCGGCGGCGAGGGCCCAGGTTACTTCAGGGAACCAGCCTCAGAGAACGTTGATGGCGGTCGCACGCCAACGACTGTCCAGCCCTTCGAGGCGGATCGCCACGGCGCGGGTCCTGGCGCGCCCGCGCACCACGACCACGGCTTCGACCACGCCATCCTTGGGCTCGCTGAACACCGACCGTCCGATGGCGAAGTTGGGCCGGGACGCCGGCTGGTTCCGAGCACGGCGTGCACGCGCCGAGAGCACCACGCGCTTGAGCAGGTGCCGGTACACGTCGTCGCTGACCCAGCGCGAGATCTGCTCCAGTTCACGAGCGCCCGCCAGGATCTCGATCACGCAGCGGGTGAGGTTCTCGAGCAACGGAGTCGGATCGGGGAGAGTCGAGGTGGTGGTCGGCCGCCGGCCGAAGAACTCGTCTGACTGGAACGGGGCGTGGATGACCTTGCTGGGGAGCATTGCGGCCTGGCTGCGAACGTGCGGTGTCGCGGGGGCAGTTGCGGATGACGCAGCGCTCATCAGAATCACTTTCCGGTCGAAGGACAGTGTGTCGAGCGAAAGCTCGGTCTACCCCCGAACGGGGGCGGCTCGACTCGGATGACTCAACCAGTTCCGCGAGGATTAGTCCACGCCCCCGTTTCGGGGCTGTGGATAACCTCGCCCCTGTGTCGCACCCCCTCGGTACGTTCTGTGCATGCGATGGGACAACCTGTTTGATGACCTGGAGAGCCAGCTGGAACACGAGCTCACGGCAGAGGACATCGACCTGCGGGCCGAGGAGGAACGCCTGCGGCTGGGCCGCATGTCGATCCGTGACCGGCTGGCGGCGCTGCACGGAGCGCAACCCGCAGGAGGCGACTACAGCATCCGCGTGATGCTCGCCGACGGGCTGACACTCACCGTGCATCCGGTGGCACTGGGCAAAGATTGGCTGTCCGGTGACGTGCTCGACGAGTCGTCCAGCCGGCGACAGTCTATCGTCCCCCTGGCCGCGGTCGGCGGGGTCGTGCTGCGGCCGGAGCAGGTCGAACCGAGCCTCACCGCCGCGAATGAGGCGACCGGTCCGCGTGAACTGTCAGCACGGCTCAGCCTGGCGTTCGTGCTTCGCGACCTGTGCCGGCGGCGACAAGGGCTCGACCTGGAGCTGCTCACCGGCACTATCCACGGCACCATCGACCGGGTCGGCCGCGACCACGTTGACGTTGCCGTGCATGAGCGCGGTGTTCCGCGCCGTGAGTCGGAGGTCAGGCAGCACCGCATCGTGCCGCTCGCTCAGCTGCGGTACGTGCGGCTGTGACCGGCGCTCAGCCGCGGGAGAACTCGGTGACGTTGGCGTAGTCGGACTGGTTCCACAGGCTGGCACGCCGCGAGAGCTCGTACATCGCCTCGATGTAGGACTCGAGCACCGCCCGCTCCACGCGCCAATGGCCGCCTGCACCGACCTTGATGGCAGGCAGTTCTCCCGAACGCACTAGCGCGTAGGCCTGGCTGGCGGTGATGTTGAGAATCTCCGCCGTGTCAGCCAGCGTGAGGAAGCGTCCCAGCGCGCCAACATCTACGGTGCCGTTCTCGTCCATGCCTCTATTCTGCGCGAGCGGGACGGTCAGTGCCGGGTTGTGGATAACTTTCCCGGGCACCACGCTTCGACCGCGACCATGGACCCAACACGGCAGATCACCGACGATGGGGAGCACGGATGACTTCGAAGACCGAACAACGAGAACGGACCCCGCGCTCGTTCTGGTTCGACCCCAGGTTCGCGATCGGAATCGTGCTGGTCGTCGCATCCGTCGCCGGCGTGCTCTTCGTAGTCTCCTCGGCCGACCAGACCGCCACCGTCTACGCTGCCCGCACGGTGCTCAGCGTCGGGGACCGCATCGACGCAGACGATCTCATCGAGCAGAGCGTGCGCCTCGGCACGGTCGGTGACAAGTACCTGGACGGCGATGCGATTCCGTCGGAAGGCCTGATCGTTACTCGAACCGTAGCCGAGGGCGAACTGATACCGACGTCGGCGGTGGGCAGCACGGCAGGGGAACGAGTCACATCGGTGGTCATCACCGTCAACAGTCAACTGCCGAGGGCCGTCGACGCCGGTTCCGTCGTCGACGTCTGGGCCTCCCGGGAAGGCGACTCCGGATTGTTCGGCCCACCTTCAGTACTCATCCCGTCGGCCACTGTGGTGCGCGTGATCGAGGCGGACGGAATCATCGCCGGCTCCGCAGCGGTGAGCGTTGAACTGCTCGTGCCGCGCTCTCGCACCGCGCGGATACTGGAGGCACTGGCGAATGAGGATGCGTTGTCCCTCGTCCCGGTCAACCTGCCGGTGACGGCTTCGGCGAGGGGGTAAGCGATGACGTTGCTGGCCATCGCAGTGCCGGTCGCAGTCGAAGACCGGGTCAACGCCGAACTCGTCAGGCACGGCCACGATGTGGTCGCCCGGTGCGACAGCGCCGATGAGCTCGCATCCGTTCTCGCGCTGTCCGGTGCCGAGCGGGCGCTGGTGGCTGCCGAGCCGCGCTACCTCACTGACCGGCTGATGGCGGAGGCGGACGCGCAGGGCATCCGGCTGGTCGCGCTGGCCGACGGCGACGAAGGCTCCCGGTTCGCGGCGTCCATCGGGTTGCAGGAGGTGGTACTGGTCGACGCCGGGTGGGAGGCGGTCGAGGCAGCGCTTCGCGGTGACGAGCTGCGAACGGCGCCCACCCCCGTCGACCGGGTCGGCCAGCTGGTCGTCGTCTGGGGGCCGTCCGGCTCGCCAGGGCGCACCACCCTCGCCGTCAACATCGCCGCCGAGCTGGCGGCAGACGGTCACTCTGTCGCGCTCGCCGACGTCGACACGCACAGCGGCTCGGTTGCCCCGACGCTGGGCCTGCTCGACGAGGCGCCCGGTTTCGCGGCTGCCTGCCGGCTGGCCGGGGCGGACAGCCTCGACGTGCAGCAGCTGGAGAGGATCGGGCAGCGCTACCTGTCAGCGCACGGCAGCTTCTGGGTGCTCACCGGAATCGGCCGGCCGAGCCGGTGGCCAGAGTTGTCGGCATCCAGAGTGGTGGCGACGTTGCGCGCCTGCCGCGATTGGGTGGACTACACCGTCGTCGACACCGGGTTCAGTCTCGAGAACGACGAGGAGATCTCGAGCGACCTGCACGCACCCAGGCGCAATGCAGCCACGATCGCCGCGCTGCGTGAGGCAGACCAGGTCATCGCGGTCGGCGCTGCCGACCCGGTCGGACTCTCCCGGTTTCTGCGCGCCCACGTCGACCTGATGGAGACCGTCGTCACCGACCGGGTGACTGTCGCGATGAACAAGATCCGTCCGGGAGCCATCGGCCCGAGCCCGGCGGCACAGGTGACCGGCTCGCTTGAGCGGTTCGGCGGGATCACCGCCCCGGTTCTGATTCCCCACGACCAGGCAACGCTGGATGCTGCCATCCTGGCCGGAAAGACCATCTACGACACTGCCGCCAGGAGCGGCGTGCGCACCGCGATCGGCGAACTGGTCACGTCACGAATCCTGCCGCGACCGCAGGAGGCGCCCCGCCGCAACTGGCTGGGCCGCGTTGTCACAGCCAGTTGAGTCGCTGACTCAGTCGCGCAACGGCACCACCTCAAGGGCATCGCCCTCCCCGAGGACGACCAGCACTCGCCTGGCGCTGACTCCGGCCAGCGCCGCCTCCAGCCGGTCCGGGGCGACAGTGCTACCGGCGGCATCCGCACGGGCCCACACCGTGAACGACGCGCCGAACCTGTCATCAATCCGCTGCCGGAGCGGCTCCGGGTCGGCGCCGGTGACCAGGATGACCTGGCTGATGGTGGCGGCCGGCTTCTCGGCGCCCTGCGGACTGCGCCGCCAGATGGCGAAATGATATCCGGCAACCAGCAGGGTGGCGGTGAGCAACCCGAGCGGCGCCCTCACCCGGTCGAGCACGCTCTCGGCGCTGACCTCCGCCAGGCCCGACTCGAACAACCGGAAGGCGATCAGGATCAACGTGATCAGGGCCACCAGGGCGCTGACGCCGAACACCGCGACGAGATAGACGCGACGACCCGTCGTGGGGCGCTGGTCAGCCTGCGACAGGGGTTTCCAGAACAGCCACCAGGCAGGGCCACCGACCACCAGAGCGCTCACCCCACCGAGCAGGAGGGCGCGCAGGCCCTCCTCCGCCAGCGGGGTGCCCAGGGCGGCAAGAAGCGAGTTCACGATCACGCCGATCCCGGATGCCGCTGCGGCCAACGCCACACCGGACGTCACCAGCGTGGTCGCCTGCCGCACCGATCCCGCCTGACGGGACGCGACGCCGCGATGGTAGATCCAGACGAGGGCGCCGACCAGGGCAGCAGAAATGGCGAACCCGAGCGGGTCGAGCCGTTCGGCCAGCGAGTCGTCCTGGTCGAAGCCGAGCCGAAGCACGACATAGAGGGTGATGCCGATCCCGGCCAGGCACAGGGCGGCGGCACCGAAGCCGGTGATGATCACCAGCACCACCCGGGCAAACCCGGTCTGAAGCTGGCTCGCGTGGTTGTAGATCCAGTGCCACCACCAGATCAACCCGCCGCCGATGGCCCAGACCAGGGACTGGACGGCCGGCCGCCACCAGGGGCCGCCGATGACCACGGAGTCCGCGAACGCATCCGTCACCGCCGTCAGGAGCTCTCCGAAAGCGGCGGTCGCCCCGCCCACGCCGACGGCCAGCCCGTAGAACGACCCGACCACCGATGCGACACCACGCAGCCGCGACGGCCCCTTGACCGGGTGGCGCAGCATCCAGCGATGCCAGAGCCACACGCCGGCCCACACCACCCCGGTGGCGAACTCGGTGGAGTACCAGCGCCCAACCACCAGCGAGGCGATCGCGGAGAACAGGGCACTCGCCGCGGTGATCAGCGCGACAGTCGAGGCGAAAGCCAGGTAGAGCGCCCAGGCAACGGATGAGCGGTCCCGCTCGTCTGAGAGTCCCCGCCAGATCAGCCACCACAGCACCGCCGCCAAGGGTCCGGCTATTAGTGCGAACGCCAGCGACTGGGCCAGGCCGGACGAATCGGCGACGAGTTCGTCGCCCACATCCAGCAGCCGCCCGAGCAGGCCGCTGAGCCCGATCGCCGCCAGCGTCACCATGACGAACAGCAGGGTGTAGGTGATCACCCGGCGCACAGTCTGCACGCCGCTTCCCGCGGAGGCCGCGCTCACGACACATCCGATGGTGGGCAGATGGACAGGTCCCAGGGCATTGCCGCGATGAGCCAGCGATCACCGTGTTGCTCGAGCTGGAAGGCATCCTCGTATTCGTAGCCCGAGCCGCCGAACGGCCCGTTCCCCGCCCCGGTCCCGACGAGCACGGCAACCGTGGCGGTGTCGCCGTGGATATCCGTTGAGACCAGGGTGATGCGGAGGTTGGTCGCGGTGGCTCCGTAGTCCATGCGCCCGCAGTCCTCTGTCCAGGTCGGCGACAGCAGTTCCTGTGCCGCCTGGTGGTCGCCGTCGATGACCGCGGCGGCATATTCCTGAACGGCCCGCTCTGGGGTTCCTTCGTCAAGAGGCTGTGGAGCTCCGCGAGTGAACACGACAATGACAGCAACGACCACGAGAACAGCGATGAAGGCCAGGATTCCGACCAACGTTCGATCGCGCCCGCCTGAAGATTCTTCCATTGCTACAGCATCGCGTAGCGGCCCGGTTCGCGCCATCACCAATGTGCGCGGGCCGATCCGCCACCGTAGGCTGTTCAGGTGTCCACGCTCTCCGAACTCGTCACCGCCCAAGGCCGCTCCAGTGACGCGGACATCGAGTGGCTCCACCTGCTGATCGGCGACTGGCAGTTGCTGGCCGACCTCGCCTTCGCCGACATCGTGCTGTGGGTTCCCACCGTCGACAACAGTTTCGTCGCGGTCGCGCATGCCCGGCCGTCCAGCTCGGCCACCCTCTTCTACCGCGACTTCGTCGGCCAGCCGATCAAGCCGGAGTGGAAGAAGCAGGTGACGGACGCGTACGAGTCGTCCCAGATCGTCGACTCCGCTGCCCCGGACTGGTACGAGGAGACTCCGACCCGGGTGCGAGCGGTGCCGGTGCTGCGCCGGCTCTCATCCAGCGGAGCGACGACCACCGAGCATCCGATCGCCGTGATCACCCGGCACACCAACCTGAGCGAGGCGCGGATGCCCAGCCGCCAGGAGCTCACCTTCAACGAGTGTGCCAACGAGTTGTTCCGGATGATCGCCGACGGCGACTTCCCCGATCTCGGTGCGCCTACCGGTCCCCGGCGGGGCGCTCCACGAGCATCCGATGGGCTGATCCGTCTCGACGTCGACGGTGATGTGACGTTCGCCAGCCCCAATGGACTGTCGGCATTCAACCGGATGGGATTCTCCGGGGAGTTGGAGAGCGAGTCCCTTGCCGAGGTGACGACCTCGTTGCTTACCGGCAAGCTCGTCGTCGATGAATCGCTGCCCCTGGTGGTGACCGGGCGTGCGCCGTGGCGGACCGACATCGAGTCGAAAGGCGTCACGGTCTCGTTGCGGGCCATCCCCATCCGGGACCAGGGGGAGCGGGTCGGCGCGATCGTGCTCTGCCGGGACGTCACCGAATTGCGGCACCAGGAGCAGGAGCTCATCACCAAGGATGCGACCATCCGCGAAATCCACCACCGGGTGAAGAACAACCTGCAGACGGTGGCATCCCTGCTGAGAATCCAGGCTCGCCGATCGCATTCGGATGAGGCTCGCGAGTCGCTCACCCAGGCGATGCGCCGGGTCGCCGCCATCGCGGTAGTGCACGACACGCTCAGCGAAGGGCTCAGCCAGATCGTCGACTTCGATGCGGTCTTCGAGCGCGTGCTGCTGCTGATCGCCGAGGTTGCGTCCACGCACAACACCAAGGCGCATCCGGCCTTCACCGGAAGTTTCGGGGAACTGCCCAGCGCTTATGCGACGCCGTTGTCCCTGGCGCTCACCGAACTGGTCACCAACGCTGTCGAGCACGGCCTGGCCGGGCGCGAAGGCAACGTGGAGATCAACGCCGCCCGAACGGCGGAGACGCTCACCGTGCAGGTGCGCGACAACGGTAGCGGGCTGCCGGAGGGCAAGGTCGGTTCGGGACTGGGCACTCAGATCGTTCGCACCCTGATCCAGGGGGAGTTGAGCGGAACCATCGACTGGCACACCCTGGTCGGTAGCGGCACAGAGGTGACGATCGAGATCCCGCTGAACTGGCTCACCGCTCCCGCGCACTAGCGTCGCTCAGGTCAGCGGCACGGCCCACGGTATCCGTCGCGCTGTCGTTTGAGTGGAACGCCGGAACGGATGCTGCCGCGCGTCACTCAAATCGGCGCGCGGCAGTGGAAATGGACTAGGAGGCGCGGCGCGCGCGTGCGGCGCGACGCTTCAGGGCGCGGCGCTCATCTTCGCTGAGACCACCCCAGACACCGGAGTCCTGATTGGTGTCGAGTGCGTACTGCAGGCACATCTCGCTGACCGTGCAGCGACCGCAGACAGTCTTGGCCTTCTCGATTTGGTCAACTGCCGGGCCGGTGTTCCCGACCGGAAAGAAAAGTTCCGGGTCGGCTGTGAGACATGCTGCTTGGTCGCGCCAATCCATGCTGTGGGTGCTCCTTTTGGTGAACGTGCGGGAAATGACTTTTCCCGCGCAGGGGTACAGAAAATCCTTGTAAGGATGAGAAGAGGTTTCTGAGATTGCCCACAGCCTTGTAGGCGCTAAATGAACCTCCAATAGACTCTCATACCGGTTGTAGCAAATCAACGATTTTTGTATGGGATCTCTCTGTGAATGATGAAACCGACCCCGTTGGGGGACGAACGAGTGGGGTACCCGCCCGCCGGAAACACAGCACGCAACTGGTTACTCTCGTGATCCTGCTGTTCATCGAGTTTTTACTGGTCAGCGCTGGTGCTGTTTACCTTCTGGTCGAGCTGGCCATCGAGACACCGCAGTCCTACGGGTCGGCCATCGTGATCCTCGCCCTCACCGCGCTGGCCGCGTTCGGGGTTGGGATGATCGCCGTGCAGACCCTGCGCGGCCGCCCGTGGACGCGCGGCGCCACCGTCGTCTGGCAGGTGCTCCAGGCATCGGTCGGGGTCGGCAGCCTGCAGGGGTTGTTCGCCAGGCCGGAGGTCGGCTGGCCGCTGATCATCCTGTCGGTGGTCGTGCTGGTGCTGCTGTTCACCAAGCCCGTCCTCGCGGCCACTGCCCGCGAGGACGAGTAGCGGCTACGCGTCGAGCCCGAGCTTCTTCCGCAGCATGGCGACGTGGCCGGTGGCCTTCACGTTGTAGAGCGCGAGCTCGAGGGTTCCCTCTTCGTTCACGACGAACGTCGACCGGCGGGTGCCGTTGACGAGCTTGCCGTACATCGACTTCGGCCCGTAGGTGCCGTAGACATGGTGAACGCCGAGGTCGGGGTCGCTGAGCAGCGGGAAGTTGAGGTTCTCGTTCTGCTGGAACTTCTTCAGGGAGGGCAGTTCATCCTTGGAGACACCCAGCACCTGGTAGCCGGCGGATGCCAGCGAGTTCAGGTTGTCGCGGAAGTCGCACGCCTCGGTGGTGCAGCCCGGAGTGCTGGCCGCCGGGTAGAAGTAAACGATCACGTTCTGGCCGGAAAAGTCGGAGAGGGAGACCTGACTGCCATCCTGGTTGCTGAGGGTGAAGTCGGGCGCCGATTGGCCCTTCTCGAGTACGATTTCGGCGTTCGCCATAGGTTGCTCCCTTGTGGTTGGACGGTCTCTTCCCATGCTAATCTTGTTCACCGGTCCGCGATTTCTCGCGAACCGGCCAAGCACCTCTAGCTCAATTGGCAGAGCAACTGACTCTTAATCAGTGGGTTCCGGGTTC
>JBBDSS010000005.1:0-1367 GCA_040904805.1 Homoserinimonas sp.
CAAGCACCCGCGTTGACTCATCAAAAGTGCGCGCGTAGAGGGGTTCGTTGACTCATCTGGGAATGCGCGCGTAGCGCGCGCCTACCGGCTGCTGCTCGTGGTTGCCGGTAGGCCCCGAGCATGGGACTGACGATGAGCCAACGACGTGCGGTCACCAAGACGATCGCGACCAGGTACAAGCGTGCCGACAAGGCGGCCAAGGGCGTGATCCTAGACGAGCTGTGCGCGACGACGGGGTGGCACCGCAACCACGCCCGCAAGGCGCTGGCCGCGGCGTTGAAGCCGAAGCTCGTGAAGCCCGCGCGGAAGGACCGGGCCCCGAAGTATGACGCGAAAACCGTGGTGGCGTTGGGGTTCTGCTGGGCAGTGCTCGGCGCCCCGACCGGCAAGCGGCTGTCCCCGATGATGCCCGATCTGGTCCCTCGGCTACGACGTTTCGAGGAACTCGATGTCACCGACGAAGTGGCGACCGCGTTGATCGCGATGTCGCCGGCGACGATGGACCGGCGCCTCGCGGCGGACCGGGCCAAGATGGTGCTCAAGGGCCGCTCGCACACCAAACCTGGCAGCCTGTTGAAGGATCAGATCCCGATCCGGACCTGGGCACAGTGGGACGACGCGGTCCCGGGGTTCGTGGAGATCGACCTGGTCGGTCATGAGGGCGGCAACGCGGTCGGGGAGCACGCCTACACGCTCACGGTCACCGACATTGCGACCGGTTGGACCGAGAACCGCAGCGTTCCCAACAAGGCCCGAAAATGGGTGATCGCCGCCCTGGAGGAGATCGCGAAGATCATGCCGTTCCCGGTCCTGGGGGTCGATTCGGACAACGGATCCGAGTTCATCAACTATCACCTGCTCGACTGGTGCGAGAAGCGCCGGATCACCTTCACCCGGTCCCGTCCCGGCAACTCCAACGACGGTGCGCACGTGGAGCAGAAGAACTGGGCGGTCGTCCGGACCGTGGTCGGGTACCACCGCTACGACACTGCCGCGGAACTGGCTCTGCTCAACGAGATCTGGGTCCTGCAGTCCCAGATGACCAACTACTTCCTGCCCCAACAGAAGCTGGTCTCCAAGGTCCGCGTCGGCGCGAAAGTCACCAAGAAGTACGACAAGGCGACCACCCCACACCGACGCGCCGAGCGACACCAAGCCGTCACCGTCGAGGACAAGGCGATCCTCGCCGACACCTACACCGACCTGAACCCCGCCGCGATCCAGCGGCAGATCCAGGCCCTCACAGCCCAGCTACTGACCCTGACCACGAGCAAGGCCAGAGCAGTCATCAAGCCAGTCCCCACGCGCGCATCCGCCCACGAGTCAACGAACCCAGCTACGCGCGCATCTTGACATGAGTCACCAGG